>NZ_JBIPKE010000011.1:0-311637 GCF_044005705.1 Marinoscillum luteum
TTTGGCCTTGTTCGTTCTTGTGATGAACTGAACTCCGAAGGTGTTTGTAGTTCTCATGACAATTCAGCTTTTGAGTGTTTGTGTTAAAATGATTCCTCTCGTGGTGAACTGCTTCCACAAGGTCACTCAAACAGACCTAAAACAGTTCAAATTATGCGATGCAACTATCTGTTTTACAGCTATTTGTATCAATCTGGTGAACTAAAATAAACCATTCATTTGGTTCACCGGATAGGTCTCATTTTTGCTGAAATTGTCTAAATCGAACTGATACGTAAAAAATAAAAAAGCCCGCAAATCGTAAGATTTGCAGGCTTTTGGGTTCTTATGAACCTTTGTTGTCGGGGTGGGAGGATTTGAACCTGCCATGCTGATTATGTTTGTCGCGATTGCGACTGTGTTGATCTCCTACTGGTTGTGGCACAAGAAACTGGCTCAGGGATAGTTTCGTCTATTCGGTTAGTCAGGCCTTTGCTCAAAGTTCTTCTGGAATAAAGACCATCTGAGATGAGGGAACCTCATCTCAGGATTGGTCATTTGTTCATCTTATATGGTATTTACCATCTTTGTGGTCATACTGAAGTTATTTCTTGTAAAGCTTAACTGTTTGGGTCTGCCCCTCTTTCTGCACCTTAGCTACATAAATACCTTCCTTAAAATCCGAAACATCAATGTCATGTTTGCCTTCCTTATATGTCCTGTCCAGGAGCAAATGGCCGGATAAACTGTAAATCGACAATGAAACATTGGGTTCTGAATTGGCAAATGTTAATTTGTCGACACAGGGATTTGGGTAAAAACTATTTTCAACCGACAATTCAACAACCTCGTCTCCCACTCTGGCTGATGGGTTGGCAGTGCCCCACCTGAAAACTTCCCAACCCTGATAGGCATGTCTATTGCAATTCATTCCGGAGGTTGAACCATTTTCGGATGAGACATATTTGTTGTTAAACCCAAAGAGTGCCACCTCATCTGAACTCACAGCAACCCATTCAAACTTTTCCCAGTCATCATAGCTCACGCGATTGCAGGTCATTGCTGAATAGCCATTCTCACAACTTACATACTTTCCGTTGGAGCCTTTTAAGGCAACTCGTCCGCCTCCCGCATCCACTACCAGGAATTTTTCCCAGTCCTGCACGGAAGGTCTGTCGCATGTAATGGGAGATCCGCCATCATTGGAGCTGACATATTTATTGCCGTTCTGGAGCCAAATAGTCTGCCCTATGGGCAAATTCGAATGTCCGCCTATCCTTACAGTGGCCACGATGGGTAGGTGGTCAGACGCTACGGGTGAGTTAACTACGTAAGTGCTTAATGTTGAATTGGAACTTTGATTTTCTATAAAAATATAATCGAGGCGGGTACCAAATCCAGTGGTGACCGAGCCCGTTGGGTATACCTCGCGATAGGTATCACGCATTTTGAGCGAACTCCCATTTTTGATGTATTCAATAGGATTTATTTCGCCTTCTGTGGAGTTAAAATCACCGGTAAAAATCACCGGATCTTTAATTGCTCGATTAATGGCACGCTGACAAAGCAGTTCCGCACTCTGAACGCGTGCACCGTGGTATGATACCATAGGAAAATGGCTGTTATAAACATAAAAATGATTTCCGGTGGCCTTGTCCCTGAAGCGTACATAAGTAACAACCCTATTATAATCCGGATCGTACCCCCTTCCACAATTCCAATAGTCATCTTTGAGCCAAAAAGTACCACTGTTGGCATAATCTACATCGTATTTATTGGTTTTGTAAAAAATGTATGAACTCTCACCTGAACCATCGCACTCACGGCTTATTCCGTAGGTCGAGTACCCTGAAGTCCTGCCCAGGATTTGATCTCGCATATAGCCATGTAGCTCTTGTGTGCCCAAAATATCAGGCTGATGTGTGTTGATGATGCTCGCTGCATTATCAACTCTACTGTCCCAGTTGGTTCCGTATGGCTGTTGCATGTTATATGACATCACTTTTATATCCTGACCGTGAAGATTAAAAATGAAGAAATAGAACAGTGCGGATAAATATATTAAGTATCTTTTTTTAGTCATGATGATCGATTTTAAGTCATTGAATGGTAATTATCAGATGTTGTGAGGATGGGGTGTCAGAATCTCCGGATTAGAATGAAAACGATCCGGAGTTTCTGATCACCCTACTAGAATTTATGGTAACTACTTAATAACCAACTTTTTAGATATGGTTTGTTCTGGACTTGATAGTATCACCACATACGCACCTGAACTTAAGCTTGACACTTTGAGCTGTCCGGTTTCTAAGAGCGATGAATAGACTGTGCGACCACTTAAGTCTACTACTTTTACCTGATCAAAGTCCGCTGCATCGATTGTGAAAGATTCAACCGCCGGGTTTGGGTAGATTTTAACCTCTGCATCAGTTTGCAGTTTCACGATTTCACCTGTGGTCACTCTGGCGCCTGAGGCTACCTCCCAGGTAAATTTCTCCCAGATATCGGCAGTGATCCTATTGCACATCATTTCGGAATTTCCGTCTTCCGAGGATACGAATCGACCATTGTTGCCTTGTAATCCAAAAGTGCCATTCCCAAAATCGACCCAGGAAAAAGCTTCCCAATCACCAATAGACAGTCGGTTGCATAGGATGCCTGATTGCCCATTTTCTGAAGAAACGTACCGGCCATTATTCCCGCGAAGGGCGATAAGCCCATTGCCGGCATCCACTACGGTGAACTGTTCCCATTCCTGCGGGGACTGACGATCGCAATTCATGGGTGATAAGCCGTTTTCTGAGCTTACGTATAGTCCGTTACTCCCCCTAATCCCAATTGTCTGCCCGATGGGACCTCCGGCACTGGCTGTAGGCCAATTGCCATAATCAGGGGTCCAGACGACATTATTGTCATCCATAGCACCTTTGAACCATTGCAGATCACCATCACTCGCTCCGAGAAATGTAAATTCAAGCCATCCCAACTGATGACTTTCTATCATGTTGTTGAAACCACTATAAGAAGTACCTGGATCAAACTCCGTGCAAATCAAAGCTGGTGTCATGCCACCACCTGTATCATATTTGAACTCTGAAATACACGCATCTACAGAAGCCATGGTTTCATATCCGTGAAAGGCAACTGAAGCATTGCTAAAGTCAACACCTCTCCAGCGCATGTAACCAATTCCGTCCAATGCTTCACGACCAGAATTGAAAGACATAAATGAACAAGTCATAATATGAGTATTAGGTGCTTTAGACCTTATCGTATTGTAAAGTACGACTTGATTTTCCCAATCGGAAGTTGACCAAGCAGCAGGGTTATAAGGACCCGGTTCGTTATGTGTTTCATATATTACATGGGTGCGATCCTTATACCGTGGTGCATAGAAATTCCAGAACTGTTGAGCCCATGCCATACTGGCAATTTGCCCATTGTTATTCCCGCATCCAATGGTGATAATCAGATAAAGATTAGCTTGGGCTGTCATTTCTACCAACTGGTCGCAAATTGCAGCATTTTGGCCTACTACGTGATTATGACCACCTATCGGGCAATCCATTTCAAGGTACACATGAAGACTGTTGAGTCCGTAAACCGTAGAAAGAGCATTGAGTTGACTCTGAGTTGGCATAACAGCGGCGCCGGTATGAGTTGCATTGTCTCCGCCATCCCAAGACAAACTTACTCCACGAAGCGGAGTGTTTTTGTCGGTCAGTAAACGGTTGAAGCCACTGTCGCTATTGATATGTGGCCTGCCTCGGTCAGCAAGTACTTCTAACTGTGAGCACAAGAGAATTATCAGACAAATAAGGCTGACTGGTAAGTGTCCGGAAAAGTTTCCCCGGGCTACCTTGTTTGGGTCATGCATTTCAGATGCCCTGAGGGGTTTCAAAACTGAAGAAGATTTTCTCATAATATTAGGTTTATGGTTTAGTAAAACATGGTGCAGAAGATAGCTGAAAGGATTGCCTGCACAGAAATTCAGGCCTACGACAAAAGATGGACAGAATTGTTACTATCTGATAATCAGGCAATTAAATTCACTAACCTAAGTAACTGAAGGGGGGAGACGTAAAGTGTAGTTATAAGGTAAGGAGGTAATCTGTAATACTCTCACTTGAAGACAAGCCTAGCTTTTTGCGCAGGCGGTAGCGACTTTTCTCCACTCCACGTACTGAGATGTTAAGAATGTTTGCAATCTCTTTGGTCTGAATATTCAGCCGAATAAAGAGGCACATTTGCAGGTGCGATTTAGTTAAGCCAGCATGCTTCTCGTGTAAACGCTGAATGAATTGGTGATGTGTTTCGTTGAAATGAATTTCAAATTGTTGCCAGTTTTCGTCATCGGCAATTTCCCGCTCTACCGATCTGACTAGCCTGAGGTATTGGTTTTTAACAGGTGCCGAAATGGTATTTGAAACATTTTGTAATTCCTCTTTTATGTTTCGTAATACCTTGTTTTTGTGGGCAATGTGCAGAATAGAGGTAGTAAGTTTGGAGTTTTGATTAACTAAAGTGGCTTCCAGATTTTCATTTTGCAGTTTGATGATTTCTTTCTCAGCAGCCAGTCGCTCTTGTTTCAATATGCGCTCTCGTTTAATCACTCTGGTTCGATACCAGGCGGTAACCGTCATGGCTAAAGCGATGAAGATCAAACATCGAAACCACAGAGTATTCCAGAATGGAGGAGCTACACGGATAGTAAGGGTGCGTACATTGTCAGACCAGATACCATCAGGGCCGGCGGCCATCACCATAAATTGATACTCCCCACTTGGCAAATTGGTATATGTGGCGAATCGTTTCTCCAAATTGACAAGATTCCATTCATCATCGAACCCTTCCAGCATGTATTTATACCTGATCATCCGGGGGTTGGTGTAGTCTATGGCAGCAAACTCAAGGGATACCGTCTTATCTTTGAAGGTCAGATCCAATTCTGAGGTGAGGGCTAAAGATTTTTTCAATACTATTCGATCATTGATCTTCTCCCCCACTTTGACTGACTTATTGAGAATCCGGAGGTTTGTAATCTCCAGGTGTGGCTCAGTGTTGCTCAGTTCAAATTGGGTTGGATGGATTTCATTGAACCCGTTGATCCCCCCAAAAAACAAGGTGCCATCGCTTGTTCGAAGGCACGAACTCATGTTGAATAAATCGCCCTGAAGGTTGTTGTTGGTACTGTAGTTCTTAATAGTACCATTAACAGTATTGAGCTTGGTTAACCCCTTCGTCGTGCCTAGCCACAATTGGTATTGGTCATCCTCCAGAACGGAATAAACGGTGTTGGAAGCAAATCCTGATACTCCATCGTATCTGGCAAATGTGCCATTGTTCTTTAGAATAACCAGGCCATTTCCTTCCGTGCCAATACATAACTGGCCTTTGGAATCCTCAAAAAGTGTCCGAATGAAATTACTGGGGATACTGCCAGGGTCATCCGGGCGGTTGCTGAAATGTTCAAAGCAGTCACATTGAGGATCATATCGGTCAAGCCCGGCATCTTCTGTGCCAATCCATACCATGCCTTGGTGATCGACTAAGGTGCACATCACCTGAAAGTGCGAAATACTCGCCGGGTCTTCAGGGTCGTGAATATACCGCCTGAATTGTTTCGTATTTAGGTTATACCTAAAAAGTCCACCACCCAATGTGCCCATCCAAATATTTTGATTATGATCCTCTGTGATGTTCCAGATGTTGGTATCTTTTATATCTTCTGGTATACCGGGTATTTCGGCATTATGCTCGAATGAATTGGATTGTAGGTCGTATCGATCGATTCCGTTGCCATAGGTGCCTACCCATATGTAGCCTTTCGAATCTTTAAATAAGGCTTTCACGACATTTCCACCTATACTCTTTTTATTATCCTGTGAGTGTTTGAGGTGCAAAAAGGATTGATGGGGCCTATTATAAATATTCAGGCCGCCACCATCTGTTCCGATCAGAAGGGTTTCATTATCCACTTCCAGCAATGCAAGCACAGACTTCTGACTCAAGCCATCATTTGCATCTGTTCGTACTGAATGGGCTACAAATTTCTCAATATTTTTAGATGCCAGGTTCAGTCCTTCTCGGAATGTTCCCAGCCAGAGATTTTTGTCATTATCTATGTAAACCGAGTGTATGGCATTGCTGCTGATTCCGTTTTTATTACCTGGGTTGTGTTGATAATGTTCGAATGTTTCTGAATCCGTATGGAGTAATTCCAACCCGCCACCATCAGTACCAATGGCTAAAATACCAGGTGAAAGCTCCTGAATGGCAGTTACGATATTGCTTGTGAGGTCACCAGACGCATCACCCTGAATATAGTGTCTGACTTGTTTTGTGCCAATGTTATACCTATAGAGACCCGAGCTAACACTGCCAATCCATAGCTCGTTGTTGGAATCCACATACAGGTACTTTAAATATCCGTCTATGCTTACCTTTTCCTCCAGGGAATCAGTCATACATACGAGTTCACTTTGTGCAGATGGATAATAGCACAAATCTCCTTCATAGTGTCCAACCCATATTTTTCCCGAGTTGTCTTCGGCAAAAGAGGAAACGTGTCGTTCACTGTAGGTGCTGCCAGGTGTCGTTAAATGCCGAAAGATCTTTTTCTCCTTATCAAAGATGTCTACCCCGCCCCCAAGTGTACCTATCCAGATATTTCCTTTCGAATCCTGAAAAATACTCTTGATGGTGTTATTAATAATACTTTCGGGTACATCATCACGATGAGAGAAACCTTCAAACTGTTCGCTTTCTCTATTGTAAATACAGAACCCACGTCCATTCGTACCAATGAGTATATCCTTGTTAGCATCTTCAATGATGGCATTGATATAATTGCCAGAAATACTTGTGGAGTCATTATATGTATATCTGGTGAAATTATAGCCGTTATACATAAAGAGGCCCTCGGTAGTTCCCAACCATATGTAGCCATAGCTATCCTGAGTAATACAATTAATTGGGACATTTGGCAATCCTTCATCCAGTGATATATGATTGAATATCAGCTTTTTATCTTGTGAATACGCTGGTTGATTCAAAAAGCAGAAAACAAGAATGCATTTTTGGACGATTTGCTTCATGAGGTAATTAGAGCCTGAATGGGAATCAAGCTGTTACTTGCAATTTCAGCAAATTATCCTAAAAAAGTAATCGTTCAAACTCAACCTTTCGTCATTCCACTTTTCGATGTGTAGCGCTGCACGATATACCGGAATCTCTATTGATCTGAAGTGAAAGTGAGATTAAGGCATTGCTCGAGCCTCACAAACCGGAATGACTAACTCAAAGCTTGATCCTGGTAAACTCAGGATCTCTCCTACCCAATTCTGGACTCGGAGTACAGGTTATAAGCTGCGACCAGGGACTCGCGCCCTGTGGATTCCTGATATCGCTGATACTCCTGCATCTGCTCGCGTCGCTCTGCGTAAACCGGCTGATATGCCGCCTCAAAAGCGTCCCAAACGATCAAGAGGAAGCCATAGCTAATTTTACTCTGGCGACCGTTCTCCAACCACTGGTCAAAAAGGGCCTCATCTAAGGGTTTTGGGAAATCTGAACCATCAAACATATTGAAAGGATGTCATAGCGAAACAAGGCTGCAAGTTAGGGAGTTCTCCCCCTTGTCCCCTGTGAAAAGTCTCATTTTATCAGATATTGTATGCATGCTCTAGTGAAATGACCGACTCTCATGATTCAAAAGGAAGTATCAAGGCATCCTGAGTCTGACGCTCAAAATTGAGTTTGAAAGGCTATAATTGTAACTGATCAGTTTTCAAGTGAATCAATCGTCCAGATTATGTCTAAAATACTCGTCTTGTTTGCTCACCCCAAATTTGAAAGATCCCGAGTCAATAAATTGCTGGTGGAGAAAATAAGGAAGCGATCCAGCGTCACGTTCCACGATCTGTATGAGCGTTATCCCGATTTTAACATTGATGTAGTATTCGAAAAGGAGCTATTGGCCAAGCATGACATCATCATTTGGCATCACCCCTTCTATTGGTACAGTTGTCCCCCATTAATGAAGCAATGGATCGATGTAGTACTGGAGTTTAAGTGGGCCTATGGACCTGAGGGGAATGCCCTCAAAGGCAAGCAGGCACTCAACGTACTTACTCTGGGTGGATCCAGGGAGGTTTATTGTGCGGAAGGACGCAATCACTATACGGTTAATGAATTTTTAAGGCCTTTTGAGCAGACCGCCAGGCTATGTGGGATGGATTATCTCCCTCCCTTTGCGATCCTGGGTACGCATCGGCTGTCGGACAATGACCTGGCGAAGTACGCCGCCCAGTACGATGCGCTGATAACCTTGCTCCTGCAAGGGGTGACTCCCAGGGAGGTGGGTAAATGTGACTATTTCAATGATGTGGAGGAACTCAAAAACCTAATGTGATATGAGTGGAAGTATTTTATTTCAGGCAATTATCTTTCTGGCGGGTGCCATCATTTGTGTTCCCATTGCCAAACGCTTTGGCTTAAGTTCTGTGCTCGGGTACCTCCTTGCGGGGATACTGATCGGTCCGTACGTACTCGGTTTTGTGGGTGAAGAGGGGGAAGACATCCTTCACTTTGCTGAATTCGGGGTGGTTATTATGCTTTTCCTCATCGGCCTGGAAATTGAGCCGAAGAGCTTCTGGAAAATGAGAAAGACTATTGTGGGAATGGGTGGCTCTCAGGTGGCCATCACCCTGCTGCTGTTTTACCTGGCCTTTTTAACCATGGGTTTTAGCTGGCAGGTATCCCTCGTGATTTCGATGGCTGTGGTGTTGTCTTCTACGGCGATCGTCCTCCAGACCATCAAGGAAAAGGGACTGATGGACACGTCTTTTGGCTCTTCCGCCTTTTCTGTGCTTCTATTTCAGGACATTATCGTCATCCCCATGCTGGCGATCATTCCACTGCTGACCAACTCTGCACCCACAGAAGTAGCCGGAGGTCATGAAGGTGAATCGCATACCTATATCCTCGAGAATTTGCCATTGGGAATTCAAACCCTGGGGGTATTCCTTTCCGTGGTGCTGGTGGTTGTTGCTGGCCGGTACCTGATCGTGCCTGTACTCAGGCTTGTGGCAACTACCCGCTTGCGGGAGCTACTGACCGCCTCGGCCCTACTGATTGTTTTGGGGCTTGCATTCACCATGGAGCTCGTGGGATTAAGTCCGGCACTTGGGGCTTTTTTGGGTGGAGTAGTATTGGCCACCAGTGAGTTCAAGCATGAACTTGAGAGTGACCTGGAGCCTTTCAAAGGGCTGCTGTTGGGTTTGTTTTTTATGGCCGTGGGTGCTTCAATCAATTTTATCGTCATTGGTGATAACCCACTGATGATTAGTGGATTGGTGTTTGGTGTCATTGTACTGAAGGCCATTGTCCTGTTTTTGGTGGGTACCTTTTTCAAAATGAAAATGGATCAAAAACTGCTCCTGAGCATTGGACTCGCTCAAATTGGGGAATTTGCGTTTGTTTTACTGTCCTTCGCTTTCCAGCTCAACATCCTGGATCGTGTGGATCTGGACATGATGCTGGTGGTGACGGCCCTTTCCATGACGTTGGCCCCTATTCTTGGCATTGTCAACGAGCGGTTCATACTGCCTAAAGTGGGTACCAGACAGTCCGAGCCCAGGAAAATGGATCACATTGCCAAATCACATAAGATTATCCTGATCGGGTTTGGACACTTCGGCAGTACCATCGGTCGCTTTTTGAGATCATATGGTATAGAGGCCACTATACTCGATCATGATTCCAACAGGGTGGATATTCTGAGAAAGATGGGTTTTGAAGTGTATTATGGGGATGCCACCAGAATTGAACTTTTGGAATCAGCTGGGATAGCGGAAGCCGAACTGTTGATTTGCGCCATTGACAACCCTGATGCCAGCATAAGCCTGGCGAGTCTCATACGCGAAAAATACCCGCAAGTGAAACTCATGATGCGGGCTAAAAGTCGATTCGATGCCTCTGAGCTATTGAACATGGGTATTTCCAACGTCTATCGGGAATCCCTAGAAACATCCGTGCGATTGGCTAGTGATGTTCTCCATCATATGGGTTTTAGAAGATACACCGTACACCGGCAGGCTCAGAACTTTATCAAATACGACGAGGAAAGCCTCAGAAGACTGGCAGCTGAACCAATGAACAGCGACCAGTATGTCTTTAAGGTAAGAGAGGAAATGGAGCAGCAAGAGAAGCTGCTCGAGGAAGACTTGAAAAGAGGTATCGTGGACAATGACCATCAATGGGACAGTGCACGAATCAGAAAAGACGCAGACTAGGCCCCACTAAAAGAGTTTACTAGCGAAGGTATCAAGCACCTCAATGATGATGAGGATAATAATGATCCATTCCAGGCGACTGCTCTCCCGGTGGTGGTTATAGGACATATACACCGTGAGATTATCCTCTACAATCTTCAGGGTATTGTCGATCTCCCTGTAGCGTGGCACCAGTTCGAAATGACGCACCAGTGTGTCATGAAGTCTGTCGAGGTATTCATTTTCCCAGGCTACATCCGGACTATCCAGAATGTAAAGGTTTTCGGCAATGGTGTTTTTGGTATTCAATGTTTTGCCAATAAAGCTCATCGCTTTCTTCTGACTCAGTTTCACTTTGCCATATACCTGCATGTCGTGCGTATAGGCCTTGATTTCACTAAGAATAGACTGACTGAGGCCATTAAAATGATCAAGAGCCACGGATTGCGCCAGGTGCATCATGATCATCTTGTTCACAGAATGATTAAAAGTGCCGAGTGCAAGGGTGTCAAAACTCAGGGTGATTTCATCCTCTCTCTCACCAAGTAAAATCTCCAGATCATCAGATGTCACGCTGCTTTTAGGACGAATGGATGAAGCCTTCAAGAGCTTGAGGTACTCTTCGATATCGGGCTGCGTCATTCCTGCAAACACCACAGCACCATAGCTCACGATATAGACGTATCGTGTGATGTCTAATTGGTAATACAGCTCAAGGGAGCTTTTGGTGATCAGGTGCTCCGGATGAAGTAGCCGGTAGTTCGCCACATCTATCCTGTCAGCAATGTGATAAGCGGTGTATAGTATTTTATCGTCCATTTTAGGTTATTTTAAACCTTAAACGATAAATAGAAATAAACAATCAGAGCTTCCGTGAAATAATTTTTGACCCTACCGAAAGCTATCACTGCTAATTGACCTGAAACGTTCTTGATATGTTAAAACCAAAATGGATTTCGCCATCAAAGAAGTTATTGGTAGTTTCAGAAATGAACCCTTTTGGAACCATTGACGTGGCATTGGTAAACTGAAGTTGAAACACATGGCCACCCGTCTCCAAATCTATCCCTATGGCCAATGAATTCCTTGTGTTTTCATTGAGTTGCTGGAACTGGTGATAATATTCTACACAAAGGGCCAGTCGCTGTGAAAACTTAACCCTACCCCCCATTCCGAGAGCAAAAATATCATTGTTTATGTCCTCCGCCCTGATCAAATTCCTATGTACCCATGTGGGTACCAATTGAAGAGAAATACTGCTGTTGAGTTTTCTGGCCAGGAGCAGAGAATGTGTATTGGCAAGTCTATTTGCCAAACTAAGATCATATTCTGGATCCTTTAGTGTCTTGAGTGCAATAGAGCTCAACCATGTCGCGGAAAAGGGACTATTACCCTTTCCGGTAGATTGACGCACTATTCGATACTTAATAAAGCTGTCATAGGTCTTTTCGAACGAACTTCTACCTAACCCAAGGTAGAGTCGATCGTTTAGTGCATACTCCAGCCCGATTCGGATGGTGGCATTGTCTAACCCAAAAAGTTCATAGCCACCACCATCGATGGTACCGAAGCGGTGAGCAATAATAAAATCCATGACCCCCTTTTTTCGGGTTTCTATAGAATGTCCATTAATAAGTCTCGTTCCCTTAAAGGTGGCCTCAGTCAATGTCTTTTGATCCCCTCGTTCATCCTCCAGCATTGACAACAGGTCATCCTGAGCAGCTAAGGTGAGTGAAAATATCAGAGCGATTGATATAGATAAACAATGTTTTAGCATGATTTCAAAGTGAGAAGTTGAACAATGCTTTTACTTCCACCACCTCGGCGATATTTTGAAACACGAGTGAGGGGATTTCAATATCAAACTCTGCCACAGAGAGTTCGAAATTAGTGGCTGCGGTCAGGGTAGCTGCTGTCCTGGCAAATTTCACCACTGTTGTGAGGGGCTTCTTCACGCCATGGATTTCAATTTCGCCAGATACCTCTGCCTCGAAACTTCCGCTATTCGAGAAGTCCAGATCAGCGAAGTTTTTGATTTGCCCCTTAAAGGTAGCCTTTGGGAATTTCTCAGACTCGAGATAGTTTTCATTGAAATGTTCCTCCATCAGGCTTTTATCAAAATGAAAACCTTTGATCAACATTGAGACTGCCAATGTGCCTTTGTTAAGATCAATAGCACCTAGCACCTCCTTATTAATGGCCTCAATGTTTTCTAAAGGCGCTTCCGAGAAAAATGAGGCTGTGCCTTTACGGTCTAAAATTGGCCCTTGGGCGGATATTTGAGCAATGGCACATAATGCCATTACCAGTGATAGTATTCCGATCTTCAACATGGTAGTTTAATTAAGAATAAATAGTTAGGCAATTGATTAATTGTTCAGAGCACCATCATTTACCCAGCAACTTATCAGATCAATCTGTTGCTGAGAGAGACTAGAGCCTTTAGGCATTGATTTGTTACCGGTTTTTGTTTTGATGGAACTGGCTCTTGATTGTATGGTGCTGAATGAAGTGAAGTTCGGTGAAACGCTACCATTGTGGCATCCAGAAATGGCACAATTGTTTTCAATGATGCTTTTTATGGAAGCTTCATAACTCACCCCAGAATTGATCTCCACACTTTGCGCACTTTCACATCCGTTCTGATCAATCACCGCAACCGAATAAGTCCCAAGCCCCAGCCCCTCAAAAGTGTTCCCAATTTGCACTTCTCCGTTATCGATCTGATAAGAATAGGGTTCCATTCCTCCAGTAGCATTCACTCGTATGCTGCCATCTGTAGTCCCACAACCAGCATTATTAGTAATTACTTCGGTAAGATTTACTCCACCAGTGTTTTCAATGGAAACTGAAAGCTCGTCGGAGCAGTCATTTGCATCTGTTGCCACTACGATATATGATCCAGCTTCCATATTGGCGAATATTCCATCCACATTGGTCTTGCCAGCAGATGTAAAAGTATAAGGAGGCTCCCCACCAGAGGCAGCCACCGCAAAGCTGCCTACAGGTGAGTCGCACTGAGATGCCTGAACTTCCAATGTTGCAATAACCACTGGGGAGGTTGAGCAATCTATTTTTGGGTTCATTTGTTCCCACTGGCAGGATGTGGCCAGAAGAAACGTTAGTACATATAGCAATCTAAGGACTCGATCGTTCATTGGATGTTCTTCTAATTTCACGAGACAAAAATCATTTCTTTAATGCTTTCTAACTATCAGTTTTCCGGCATTTGATTGGAAATTTCCGACACTCTTAGGTGCGATTATTTCCCACTGTAAACTTTACGACATTTTGTCACCAACCATCTCGAATAGGTTTGAAAGGAGGCGCCGGATCATATGATTACAAACTCCCCACACCACAACCTCCTTCTTAGCCAGTGTGTCTTTTGATTGATCAGCCATGCGATAGTTAACGTGCAACTGTAGGAAATCCGACATGATAGGGAGAATTAAGCCTTAGCTCAACAAATCTGATGGGCTATGCCCAAATTCCCTTTTGAAGCACTTAGAAAAATAAGAAGGGCTTGCAAAGCCTGTTTGGAATGCTACTTCGGCGATTCCTTCATGATTACTCAAGATCAATTCTTTGGCCTTATGTAACCGCACAGAAGAGATCATCTGATTGGGTGATTTGTTGGTGATGGACTTAAGCTTTCTCTGCAGCTGTCTTTCACTAATTCCCACCTCCTTGCATAGCATATCTACTCCGAACTTCTCATTGCTCATGTGACTTTCGATACACTGAAGGATATTTTCGAGAAATGAATCATTTTGCCTGGCAAGAGTCGGTTGGCTAGTATACTCGTTTTGGTAATTAAGTTGATCAGTGACGCTATAAAGCAAAAGGTGGTTGGCGGTTGTTGTTTCAAAAACAGTATTGTGTTGAGCGAAATTCAAGCCTGCTCCAGACAAGAGATGTTTCACTGTTTGGGTGATCAGTATTTGACTAGGCCCGGCCTGTTTAAGCATGGACGTCACAAAGCTCCCGGTTTCATTGCTAATGAAATGGGCCTGATCCACTGGCATTTCTTTGATATGAACACCGACGCAAACCTTTAAATCAAGGGACTCAAAGGTATCTATTAGGGCTATGCCACAATGTACAGCTTTGCTTGGGCCTTGAAATGAAGCAATAAAGGTGTCCTGATTAAACCGAATGACTTTCCCCCTATACTGTACCACCAATCGGTTAATGAGTTGCAGAAGCTCATTATCTCCCTTGTATGATGAAAGAATTCGCCCGGCCATAATGGTAAAAAGCTGCCTCTCGTAATTTGGCCGAGGTTTTACATTGAGGATAAATGCTTTCATTTCATTGAGAACCTCTTCGGTATTCCCTGCCCAAAATAAGTGATCATCACCATCAAACTCCACAAACCTTGCGCCGGCAATGCGCTGGGCTATAAACCTTCCCTCTTCAATTTTCACATCAACATCATTGGTTCTTTGCATCATAAGGGTAGGCACCTTAATGGATCCTAAAATATCAACGATATCCACCTCAGTGTTGGTTTTAGTGAGGACAAGTGCAGCACTAGGACTTGCCCCTGATCTTAAGTAGTTGGCCAGCCAATCCATAAAAATGGGATCTTTAGCTTTTGATGGAGCGAGCGTTTCGAGATTCATTTCGCCACCGCCCCAGCTGTTTTCTATCATGTCATACACCTGCTGTCGTTGCTCATCTGTAGGTGCCCAGGGATAATCAGGTGCATATCTCCTCTTGGCAAAAACTCCAAATGTGATGAGTGAAATAGTGCGATTGGGATACGTAGCTGCAAACAAAGCGGAAACGGAACCACCCTCAGAATGCCCGAAGAGTATGGCTTTTTCGGCCCCCACGGCATCCATCACGGCTCTCAAATCATCCATTCGCTCTTCTAGTGTGGAGAGTTCCACTACTCGGTCTGACAGACCAGTCCCCCTTTTATCAAATAAAATAACCCGACATATTTTACCCAGTTCATATAGGAAATGGACCAATTCCGGACAAGCCCACATCCAATCAATGTTGGATACCCAACCTGGGATATAGACCAAGTCAATAGTGCCTGAGCCAAATACCTGATAGGCAATATTGATACGGCCGCTTTTGGTATATTGAGTAGAGGGTTTCATAAAGGCGGTTTAGTACTATTCTCTCTTAGAGCGAATGACGATTCAACTGTTCACACTTCAAGTCGAAAGCAAAGTTTAATTAATTTCAGTTGTATTTTATCCGACTTTTGTAAAAACCCGTCAAACACCCATTCAATTAATGCACACAGTTCTGAGATTGTTAATTAGCTGTATGTGGAAGTTTTCCCGAAGGGGAAGTCTAGGTGGTGGTCAATTTCAAAGGATTAAAGAAAAAAACCTGTGTTTTACTCTTAAAGCAAAACACAGGTTTTGAGTTTAGTTTCTTAGGGCCATCGCTCTTACTCATACCTAATGGAATTCACTGGATTGACCATCGCAGATTTGAGGGTTCTGAATCCCGCAATCATAAGTGATACCACTATGATGGTGGTGGATGGAATCCCGAAAGTGAAGAGATCCATTGGTTTATAGTTGTTAAATATGGAGCCAATGAGTCCATCTACGAGATAAAATCCGGCGGTGACCCCTATTACTGAGGAGATGAAAAGCAGTAAGAAGTAACTTCTGCTGATCAGGTAGACAATGTGCCCTACACTACCCCCCAGTACCTTGCGCACACCGATTTCTTTGGTTCTCTTGATCAGGTTGATAGACACCAGGGTATAAAGCCCAAGACAGGAAAGCACAAAAGCTACGGTGCCCAGAAAGCCAAAGATCATGAGGATGTTGTTATTCACCTCCTTGGCTTCCCTGAGCAGGTCATCCTGATAAAACCCTGCAAAAGTCTTGGTGGGGATTTTACTGTTCCATTCGGTTTCCAGGTAGTCATAGACCTCTTTCACATGATTGATGTTGACCTTAGCCACCATGAAACTGTAGGTACCGTCGTCCTGAAACTTGAGGCTTTTCAGGCGCATGGCTGTAGGCTCTATTGGCGCCCAAAAACCATACATGTAGAAATTCTTCACCACTCCTACCACTGTGAGTGTAGTGGAATCATTGAGATAGACCCGCTGACCAATCGGGTTGGTCCAGCCAAACTCTTCCACCGCCCGTTCATTTACAACCAGGGAGTTTTGACTGTCAGAGGCTTCCAGTTCTTTGGAAAAGGACCTGCCATTCACAATTTTCAGGCCCATCGCTTCGATATAGTTGATCCCTACGTCGAGCATGTTGGTCTGAACTTCCAAATCCTGATTTTTGAGGAGCGCACCATAGTTTCCCCTGCCTATGTGGTTCTTGGCACTGGCTATTTGCTCTATGTCAGGGTTAGCCAGCATGGAACCATAAATTTTCTGCTGCTGGGTTTCGTTTAGCAGGCTCACTCCTATGATCTGATCACGGTTAAAGCCCATGTCCAGGGTTTCCTGATAGCGGGCATTTTGAATGAAAGCCACGCTGGCGAAAATGGCGATCACAGTGAAGGCGTACTGAGTGGCCAGCAACACTTTCGTTAGCTTGCCTGCTCCACCAATGCTGAGGCTCCCGCGGAGGATGCTCACAGGTTTGTAGCGACTGATGTACAGCGATGGATAAAACCCGGCGAGTAAAGTGGTGAACACCAGCAGGCCTACCAGAAACAAATAGAATTTAAAATCCTGGGTGAGATCCAGCTGGAGATCGAGTCCCTGCCACATGGCACCATAGGCAGGCACCAGGTAGGACGCAATCCCCAAAGACATTAACAAGGCCAAAAGACATACAGTGAGGTTTTCCGTCATGAACTGCTTAATCAGCTGTCTTCTGGTGCCTCCGAGCACTTTTCGCACCCCTATTTCTTTCAGTCGGCGGTTGGAGTTGGCAATGGCAGTATTGGTGAAATTGAAACAAGCCACGAGCAAAATCAACAGCGCCATCACCTGGGGAGTAAGAATGGCCGCAGGCGGCATGGCATTGCGCAGGTTGTCCCATCGGAGCTGCCTTGATATCTGGGCGTGGTTGTTCATGGGGCTAAGGACAAACCGGGCAATGGTGAAATCCGGTCGGGCCTCCTGCTGAACCGCCAGGTATTGATCCAGTAATGGCTCAAAGGTTTTTGCCTGGTTGGGGTCATTGAAATACACGAAGGTGTTTTGCGCAAAAGCCCCCCAGTTTCCTTTCACATTGTCATCATACATCCGAAACCGATTTTCAAATGAAGTGAGGATTTCAAAATGCACGGAGGAGTTTTGTGGTGGAGCTTCCACCACTCCTGCTATGGTGAAGTTGAAACTCATGCCGGTATCGTCAAAGACCGTGAGCACTTTTCCAATGGGGTCTTCATTCTCATAGAACTTACGGGCATACTCCTCTGTCACCACCGCCTGGTCCAGTTTGTGATATGCCAGTGGATCACCGGTGACTGCCGGAAAAGTGAAGGACTCGATCAATCCCGGATCGGCATAGCAGACACTTGTGTTAAACACCTTATCCATGTTCACATCCCTAACCGTAAACACGTGACTTTCGAAGCGAAAGACCCGATCTGCACCCGCCAGGTCATTCCTGATGGCATCGGCCATGGGCATGGGAATGCGGCCATATTCTATCAGATCCCCCTGAGTTTCCCGGAGGTTATGGATCTTATAGATGTGATCAATCTGCGTGTGACTCTTGTCAAAGTCCCAGTTCTGCTTAGAGTTCAGATAAGCCACTATACAGCAGGCAAGTGCGAGGCCCAGCCCCACGATGTTGATGGCCACATAGACCTTGTTTTTCAGGAGGTTACGGAGGGCGACTTTTAGGAAGTTCTTAAGCATGACGAATCAGGTATTGGGTGAGTATATGATGAGTTTTGACCTTGCTTCCCAAAAGCCAATCATTGTGCCAATAACCATAACGCACTGTAAAACAAGTGGATAAGGACTTGCATTACTTCACTGGACGTTCATAACCGAACAATCGAACAGTGTTTTATGTCCGGTTTGGCGAGAATTCAGAGCGGGGAACTGGTACAAAAGATTTCTGATTCTGGGACCCGCTGATGAGCAACTAGTCAACCTACTGAAAATTAATACTTGACTTGTAATGGTTATTCTGCTAGCTTGGGGTGATCTGTTGTTTGGTGCGTGTCATACGTATATCGGATGTTGTTTTAACATATCATGAATTTATCATCAGAAGAGATATATAGTCAATTTGGACAGTTTGATTGTTTTGTGACTTTAACCTTTCATTTTAATTCCAATTCTTTCAAGGGTTTCGGATTAACGCTTATGGGAACTTTCATGTATACATTGGAAGAAAGGAAAGAAATGGAACAAGTCCTTAAGCAGAAAGAAATTCCAAGAACGAGCCGACCCATAAAATTCAAACCATCAGAGTTAGAAGAACTCACTGAGGAACAAAGAGTCGTACTTGACAAAGACGGAATCAATTGTAGCGAAATTTTGTCTATCCAATGCTTTAATTGGAGTAGAACAGAAAATAGATTCAGAAAACGAGGAGTAAGAGAGATACCTAACACGATTAACCTAGAAGTTGATACGTCAAAGATTAATCAAGATCTGTTTCATATTGGATTTTTAAAAAGAAGATTGGCATCCCAATATGACCTTATTCCAAAGGAGAAAGTAGAGCTTCTGGGAATGCTCAAATTTTATGATCCGTCAATTGCTGATGAAATAGAAAAGCAACTTACCACAGATAATGAACCCTTAGTCGAACTTCCATCTGACTATTATTACAAACGCTCTAAGTACCTAAATAAAAAGGCTGAAGAAAAAGATAAGAAAGACTTAGTGAAATATCTCAATGATAGAAGTGTAAGGAGAATTGAGCTAATCAATAATGAGTTAATTAAATCAAGTGAGAAGTTTAAGGAAGTTGCCCGGATTTATGAGTCTCCATTGAATAACTTAGTTACCGAAGCTGTACTTTTTGACGAGGAACTCATTCTACCATACAAACGACCAATATGGTGGGATTTTGAAAGGTTTCTACACACCTACTGCAGGCATGTGAAAGAGACCAAAGTAGGTGAACGATTTGAAGAGAAAACCATTTTTAGATACAAAATTGACGACATCCGAAATATTGTCAATATGGTCGTGAGAAAAGTGTATCCAGAATTTCTAGAACATTTCGCAACTTATGATACAAATTTTCGGAGGATGGGAAAAAGGAGTATCTACTATGACGGAGTTTATTATAGGCTAGAAGTTGAAAAATCAGGCAGGTTAATTTCATTCCATCCTTATAATGATGATTTTTCAAGTGAAATAAGCCCAACCGAGTAGATATGAAGCCAAGAGGTAAGTTAATGCTCGGTTGTCCACCCTAACTCCTTATTTGACAATTTGCTCCCAATAAAACGCCCAAAATAGAAAAGGCCTCCTATTTTTGCGCAAATCAAAAATCACAAATGAAAGATTTCGTAGCAGAACTAAAATGGAGAGGCATGATTCAGGACATCATGCCAGAGACGGACGAACACCTGATGGAAAGCATGCGATCTGCTTATCTCGGCATTGATCCTACTGCCGACTCTCTGCACATTGGTCACCTGGTGGGTGTGATGATGCTGAAGCATTTTCAGCAATGCGGGCATAAGCCATATGCCCTTATTGGGGGTGCGACAGGTATGATCGGTGACCCTTCCGGGAAATCTGCCGAACGAAATCTTTTGGATGAAAAAACCCTCCGTCATAATCAGGATGCCATCAAGTCGCAGCTATCCAGGTTTCTGGATTTTGACTCAGATGCACCCAATGCTGCTGTGCTGGTCAACAACTACGACTGGATGAAGGACTTCTCCTTCCTCGGCTTCATTCGCGACGTGGGTAAGCACATCACTGTCAACTATATGATGGCCAAAGACTCAGTGAAAAAGCGCTTGTCCTCAGAATCATCTGATGGCATGAGTTTTACAGAGTTCACCTACCAGTTGGTGCAGGGGTATGACTTTTTGCATCTTTACAAAGAAGCTCAGTGTACGCTACAGATGGGCGGTAGCGACCAGTGGGGGAACATCACCACGGGCACAGAGTTGATCCGTCGCATCGGCGGTGGTAAGGCCTATGCCCTCACTTGTCCGCTGATCACCAAGGCAGACGGCACCAAGTTTGGGAAAACTGAAGGCGGTAATATCTGGCTGGATGCCGAGCGCACTTCTCCTTACCAGTTTTACCAGTACTGGCTCAATACCTCCGATGCAGATGCAGAGAAGTACGTCAAAATCTTCACGTTCCTCTCCAAAGAGGAAATCGAATCACTGATAGCCACACATCGGGAAGCACCACATCAGCGAGCCTTGCAAAAGAAACTAGCTGAGGAAATCACGGTTAGCACACATTCTCAGGCGGATTTGGAAATGGCCATCAAGGCCTCAGATATCCTGTTTGGGAAATCTACCACAGAAGACCTCACGGCTATCAATGAAAAGACCCTGCTGCAGGTTTTTGAGGGGGTGCCGCAGGTAGAAATCTCCAAAGCGGAGTACGAAGCAGTTGCCAACGTCACCGATTTGCTGAGTGAATTGACGCAGGGCGTAGTGTTTCCTTCCAAAGGGGAAGCTCGCAAAATGATCAAAGGTGGTGGCGTCAGCATTAATAAAGTGAAAGTGGAGTCCTCCGAGGCAGCAGTCAATTATGATTTGCTGCAAGGCAAATACCTCCTGGCGCAAAAAGGCAAAAAGAACTACTACCTAATCAAAGTATCCTAGTTTCGGGTATTTGCATTATTTTTACTTCCAATTGAATTTTCACCAGCGATGAATCGAGCCCTAATTTATCTTTTCTTTTCAGTTTTTTTGTTGAGTTTGTCGGTGCCTGTTTGGGCACAGGATACGGAGGCAGACCCTTATGCTGACTACTCCTATTTGTGGGAGGATAACAAAAAGAAGAAAAAGAAAAAGAAGAAGAATGATGCCCCTGAAGTAAAGACTGTACCCGTTTATGAGCCTGTACAGCCAGAAGAGGAAGTAATCTATACACCTCCGGCAGATACGTTGATAGACGAGTCACCGGTTGACAGCCTTCAGCAGGTAGAGGATCTTCCCCTTGATTCGCTGGAAGAAGCACCTCAGGAAGAGGTCCAATATCGGGTGGATAGTCTGGATAAGCCTATCGAGAAAGAACCGCTGGAAGAGGTGGATGAAGAAGAGTATCAGGAGCCCGAGATCGAGAAAGCGCCCAAAGAAAAGAAAGAGCGCAAGGATCGATCAGGTGCACCACCTGTGCAAGACTTTCGCTCAGGGATGGGAACAGAAAGTGGTGGAGGTTCATTTGATGGTGGACTCACAGTCACCCAGATAGACGATCAGTACTTTGTGGGCTTGGTACTGAACCCGGAGTTTTCGATCGGGAAAGTAGGTGTTGGCCTCAATGTGCCAGTGCTGTATGGCCTGGATGACCAATCTATCCGTACGGAGATTTTTAAAGATGGTGTAGGAGCAGCAAGGCTCATCACTTACATCCGATATGGGGTGCAAAAGGCTGATCCTGTGTGTGTAAAGGTAGGCCAGCTCAATAATACCATGGTTGGTTTTGGTGGTCTGATCAATAACTACACCAACTCTACCAGTTTTGAAAAGCGAAAAGTGGGTCTTCACTATGACTTGAATGTGAAAGGACTTGCGGGCATTGATGGAGTCTATAGCGATTTCAGTCCAGGGTCTTTTAATCTTTTTGCCATCCGGCCCTACGTAAGACCGATGGCCTGGACACCGATTCCTATTGTAAGAACCTTCGAGTTTGGAGCGACCATCGTCCGGGATAAAGACCAGTCGAAGATAGTGGCCAGCGATAGCACGTCTACCTCATATCTGTTTACCAGGAATGGTATTGGTGCTTTTGGGTTAGATATGGGGGTCACTTTGTTGCGGGTACCGTTTATTCAGATCGACCTTTTCGCTACCTATTCTAAACTAAATGTAACATCTGAAGCACTTACAGACTCTTTGGAGTCGAACTACGCCACCACCAATGAGCCCTCTATCATGTCTGATGGCTTTGAAAATGGAAGTGGCGCCAGTGTGGGTATCAACTTTCGATTCCATTTCATCGCGGATATCCTCAGTACTGACGTTCGCATAGAGCGGCTGAACTACTCAGACCATTACTTACCGCAGTTTTTTGATGCCACATATGAAATTAACAAAGACGCTAGAATCTATGCACTGGGTGGCGCAGAGAAAATGAGTGGCTTCTACGGAAGTCTCACCGGCCACATTTTGAAGAAAGTACAGCTGGGCGGTAGTCTGATGATTCCGGATGACGTCACCGAAGCTACACCCGCAACCGTAAGGGTCAATGCAGACCTGGACAGACTGGCGGATAAGTTTTCATTTCACGGTAGCTACATCAAAGGAAACCTCACAGACCTTGGAGACACCTTTAAGTTTGATGAACGCTCCCTGGCCAAACTAAGGGTGATTTACCACCTTAATAAATTCCTGGCTGCCGGGTTTGACTACTACTGGGCCTTCACTCCTACAGCGGATGGTGGTTACAAGCCTACCAAATATGTCTCTCCGTATTTTGGTGTGAGCATCCAGTTCTAAAGCAAGAGGAATACACCAATCCCAAAGTTGGGAGCGGCAAGGATACGTTTGCCTGACGAGGCAAAACCGGCAGAGGCCGCAAAGCCAAAGCCATTATCCATGGAGTAAATCAGTTCTGGCGTGAAGGACATGTACTCGGTGTTGTTGGCAAAGACGCCATTGGCATTAGACGTGTCTGCATCGCCATTATACAGCGAGTTGACACTGTAAACCTTCAACAGTGTGGTGAACTGATTCAAAGACACCCCGATCTCTCCACCATAGTGAAACTCATCAGAAAAGCCCTGGGTTCTGTTATTGAAACCCAAAATACCCGTGATGTAGGCGGGGGTACCACTGATAGAGTGACTGGCTTCCAATTTCAGTAGCTGATTGAACTCACCATCACCGGTTTGGAGAATACGATCACTGGAGATCTCCGATGATCCAAATGGTAATCCCAAGATCAGACTGGCGGACAGATGAACAGGCTGGTTCTGAAACATGCCATATTTCAGCCCGATATTAGTATCGCCAAAGGAGTTGATCTCATCACCTGGTATGGTGCTCCCACTTTGGTTAAACTCCACACGATTCAGTGTAGATCTCACGAAAAATGGAACATACAAGATAGCATTGAATCGATCCGAAAGTCCATACTCGCCATAGAAACTGGTGGTATAAAGACTCACTGTGGGAATATCGGTAATGTTTCCCCCCGAATCGAAAAAGTACTGGGAGCGAATCATATTCTGACCCAGCTTCAGGAAGCCTTTATTTTTCTGATAAACCCATCCCCCTCCGGCAATCGTCTGCAGGGAGATTGACAGTAAAATGGATGCGAGTATGTGCTTTTTCTGATTCATAGTGCTAGTTGAGTGCTGCGGATCCGAAAGTGATGCTGGCGGGCTTACAGAGAAGAATCACATAGTTATAGTCATTCAGTCCCACGCTGGAGTTTACCAGACTCACGTTATAGGTCTTGGCGCCATTGGTAGTTACCTCTGCGATTTCCAGACCCTGTGAGCGCACCACTGTGCCGCTGGTAGAGTTGGCCAGGTATACGAAAGTTCCCAGTGCAAAGCTCGTCTCAAAGTCTGCACTGAAAGTAAGAATCAACTGGTCATTATCGTCAATAAACAGAGTGGCAGTACCCACTGCCTTATAGCTCCCGCTCCCTTCAAAAACACCTGAACGAGCCTGCGTGCCAATCATGAGCTGCAAAGGCGGACTTTTTACCTCTTCTATCTCCGCCGTGATGGATACAATGCCATTGGAATGGGCAGTCACCAGTCCTGAGCTGTTCACCGTGGCGAGGGTTTCATTGGCAGAAGTCCAGATCACTGGTTTGTCTGTGATTTCTACATCATCCATGGTAAATGCCCTGGCAGTGAGTTGGATCGTCTCATTGATCATCAGAGAGCTCCCTGGTGCTGTGATTTGCACCCGGGCCACATCGTCTGTGTTTTCTACTACAGTTACATCCACCGTTACGGTTTCTTCATTGGCATAGCTGATCTGAATTTTAGTCTGGCCTTTTCCTACAGCAGTCACTTTTCCACTTTGATCTACCGAAGCCACACTCCGGTCATTGCTTTGCCAGATGAGCTCAGCATCTTCTTTTGCCACCCACATATTGTAATAATAGGTGGCCTCTATCTGAGCAGTCTCTCCCACTTTCAAGCTGATACTGGTCACCTCAGTGAGAATGGTGGCATCCTTTGGATCATCTATAAAGTCTGTGCCTATGCATGATGCAAGGGAAAGCAGGCAGAGTAAATACATTTCACGGTACCTCATGAGATAAATTTAGGGAGTCGCTCGCCAAAAGTGACTTTTCAAATGTCAGCGTTGAGGCATTTGGAGTAATTATTGTCCTGTCATGTCATTTCATTCGCATCAAAAATCACCCGATCAAGTAATACCCGGGCAAGGACTTTGACATTTTTGCGTAGGTTTATCACTTCCAAATTAAGCAACTATGAAAAGATATTTTACTTACCTCCTAATCACCCTTCCCTTGCTGGTATATTCCCAAAAGGTGGACATGGAGTTACTCAAAGGGATACAACCAAGGAGTATAGGGCCGGCTGGCATGGCCGGACGTGTCACCGCCATTGACGTGGTGAATAGTCGGCCTGAGGTGATCTATGCAGGTACCGCATCCGGAGGTCTATGGAAGTCGGAAAGTGGTGGTACCGCGTGGGAACCCATCTTTGACAAACAGACTACCGCTTCCATTGGGGCCGTGGCCATTCAACAGTCTAATCCTTCAGTGATTTGGGTAGGTACAGGTGAAGGCAATCCTAGAAATTCACTGAATGGTGGAGACGGGATTTATAAGAGCCTTGACGGAGGCAAGAACTGGATTAAGTCTGGTCTGGACAAAACCCGAAATATTCATCGAATCATCATCGACCCACAAAACCCAAATACCGTGTATGTAGGGGCCATTGGCTCCCCCTGGGGTATCCATCCCGAGCGCGGAGTATTCAAAACCACGGATGGTGGCAAAACCTGGAAGAAAATCCTCTATGTGAACGATAAGACCGGAGCCGCAGACCTGGTGATGGACCCTTCCAACCCCAACAAGCTCATGGTGGCCATGTGGGAGCATTACCGACAGCCCTGGTTTTTCACTTCCGGAGGGCCAGGATCAGGCTTGTATGTGACTCATGATGGTGGCGAAAACTGGGTGAAGAGAACCGATGAAGATGGGTTGCCCAAAGGTGATCTTGGGCGTATGGGGCTGGCCATTGCTCCCAGCAATCCTAAGATTGTGTACGCCCTGGTAGAGTCTAAAAAGAACGCGCTTTACAAGTCAGAAGATGGAGGTTTCAAATGGACCAAAGTGAATGATAAGAGCGAGATTGGTAACCGACCTTTCTACTATGCAGACATTTTCGTAGATCCGGTGAATGAAAACAGGCTCTATACGGTCTATACCTACATCAACGTAAGTACTGATGGTGGCCGGTCTTTTGATCAGCTGATGCCCGCCTACAACACCACACGAGGTGTACATCCTGATCACCATGCCTGGTGGATTCACCCCTCTGATCCCAATTATATCATAGAGGGAAATGATGGAGGGCTGAATATCTCCAGAGACCGGGGCACGACCTGGCGGTTTGTTCAGAATCTACCGGTGGCACAGTTTTACCACATTTCGGTAGACAATGATTTTCCATACAATGTTTACGGAGGTATGCAGGACAATGGCTCATGGGCCGGCCCTGCTTATGTATGGAAAGACCAGGGCATCAGAAACAGCTACTGGCAGGAAGTTTCCTTTGGTGACGGCTTTGACGTGGTACCTGATCGGGACGATAACCGATATGGGTTCTCTATGGCCCAGGAAGGCTGGGTAGGCCGATATGACTTGAAAACCGGCCATTTCGAATATGTGAAACCCCACGCACCCGAATTGGATGTGAAGCTTCGATTCAACTGGAATGCAGCCATCGGTCAGGATCCTTTTGACAGCAAGACCCTCTACTTTGGTAGCCAGTTTGTGCACAAAAGCACAGACAAAGGTCAAACCTGGGACATCATTTCCCCGGATCTTACCACCAATGATAAGAGTAAGCAAAAGCAGGATGAGAGTGGTGGGCTTACCATGGATGCCACCGGAGCAGAGAATTATTGTACCATATTGGCCATTACCCCCAGTGTGTTGGAAAAAGACGTGCTCTGGGTAAGTACGGATGACGGAAATATCCAGTTGACCCGAGACGGAGGAAAGACCTGGACTAGAGTGTCTCAAAACATTAAAAACCTTCCTGTAAATGTCTGGATCCCGCAAATACAGGTGTCTAATAAAAATGCAGGTGAGGCTTTTGTGATTGCCAACAACTACCGAAACTTTGATTTCAGGCCATATGCCTATCACACCACCAACTATGGCAAAACCTGGGAGAGAATAGTGGATGAAAATGACGTGACTGGCTATGCGCTATCGATCATTCAGGATCCTGTAGAGCCAAAACTGATGTTTCTGGGAACTGATGACGGGCTTTATCTCTCCATTGATGCTGCTAATACCTGGACGAAATGGACCAATGACTACCCTACCGTGAATACCATGGATATGGTGATTCATCCACGTGAACATGACTTGGTGATTGGGACTTTTGGTCGGGCTGCATACGTCATTGATGACATACGTCCATTGCGCGCGCTGGCATCTGCGGGTATCAGCATACTGAGTAAGCCGATTCATCTTTTTGAACCACCTGCCGCTTACAATGCCATTTGGCAGCAACCTGCAGGTACCCGATTTGGGGCCGACGCTATGTTCAATGGAGAAAACAGGAAGAGCGGTGCCATGATCTCCTACGTGATCAACGTCCCCAAAAAGGATGAAAGTGAAAAGGATACTTCCAAAGAGGAAGATGAGAAGAAAGGACTGGATTCATTAACCTTAGAGGTGTTTACCCTGGAGGGCAACCTGATCAGAACCATAAAGCAAAAGGTGCCCGAAAAGAATGGTGTGAACAGAATGTACTGGAAACTCGATGAAAAAGGTGTGAATAGCCTTTCTCGCAAAGAGCTGGATAACAAACGTGAGCCCGGAGGCGTGGATGTGATGCCGGGAACTTACAAACTACGTCTGTCCTATGCTGGAGAATCATCCGAAACTCAGGTGGAGGTGAAGTTTGATCCCCGAATGGACGTTTCTACGGAAGCACTCCAGGCAAGGTATGAAGCCCTCAAGGCGTTGGAATCAGAGAAAGAACTGGCTCTCGGTCGCGTGGAGCAGATCAAAGAGAAGCTGACGATCATTGATGAATTAACCAAACGCATGAAAGCCAAGAATGAAAAGGCTTTTGAAGCTGAACTCAAGCGCTCGAAGGAAACAAAGGATACCCTGAACAGCCTGCTGGATCTGTACCTCGGTAAGGAAGATGACCGACAGGGAATCACCGCAGATCAGACGGACAATGTCGACAGTTATTACGGAACAGCTTACTTCTACCTGTCCAACGGTCTGCATGTGCCCACAAGGACAGAAAAGGCCATGGTGGCGAAATTCAAGTCGGTGATGGAGGTGGCTAACCAAAAGACGGATGATTACCTGGCTGCTAATTGGGCTCAATATAAAGAGCAAATGGAAGCCCTTGATCTGAGTCCATTTAAGGACTGAGTGAGGTGAAGTGAAAAATGAAGAAATGCTTTGAAAAATCGTATAGTTTATCGTATTTTGTACGATAAACTATACGATCATGAAAGTCACAGCACTCATAGAAGACGATTTGATTGATAAAATCAAGGAAGCTACCGGTGGGAGAAACATCACCGATAGCATCACCATTGCACTCAAAGAGTACCTCCGAAACAAGAACATCGATAAAGTAATTGATGAAGTTGAGAAAGAACCTTTTGTCTTCAATGAAGACATGGCAGCCTATGGTATCCGCAACCTGAACAGAAACAGATGATTTTGGTGGATACCTCGGTTTGGATTTCTTTCCTCAGGAACTCAGATTCGGATCTCACGGCCATCCTGAAATCCTATTTGAAAAGGAAGGAAATATATGCCGTAAGTGCAGTCTTTGGTGAGCTTTTGCAGGGTGTAAAGAACAAAAGAGAGAGAGAACTGGTTATCACCCTTTGGGAAAACCTGCCTGCAGTAGACGAGACTGATTTATTCATTCATGCAGGAAATCTCTCGAATGAACATAAGTTTTATGCCCACGGGATTGGATTGATTGATTGCTATATTCTGGCGGCCGCCCTTCGCAATGACCTTGCCCTTTGGACCCTGGACAAAAAGCTGGGTGAAGCGGCGGATAGCCTGACCCGGTAACGGAAGGTTTTGGGCTGCAAATGGCGTGAAGAATCTGAATCTTCTGTATCCAGAAATAACCCATAAAAAGACCGGCATTGCCGGTCTTTTTTGTAGGAATCAATGCTCGTAGGTACTATTTCACTATTACCCTAAAATCAACGGGTCCATTAGTGGTTTGCAACTTTAAGAAATAGATACCCTGCCCTAGGCCAAGTAGGGAAATTTCAGTTTCCCTGGCATTATTTACCCGGACTATTCTCCCTGTCAAATCAACAAAATAGCTCTCATAGACCTTGACCTGACTTGCCAGTCTTAAATACAATCTGTCTGTAGCCGGGTTAGGAAACACCACAACCCCCGCATGTTGCTGTTCAACAGCCAGCACCATATCGATGGTGAGCGTGGCTTCGGCGGGTTGGGCTATGCGATCAGATACACTCACAGTTAGCGTTCTTTCTCCTCCAACTGCAGGTAATTTGGTGACATCAGCGATCCTGAATTCCCCTGTATTGGACAGTGAAAAGGCACCATCCTCATTGCCATTGATGATCTGATAAATAAGCTCATCATCATCAGGGTCTTCCGCCGATAGTGTGCCTATGAGATGCCCTGTCGTGAATTTTGACAAGGAAAAGTGATGATCAGCAAGCGTAGGAGCCTCATTGTCAGCGGCCACACTTAGCATCCAGTTGAAGTCAGTTTGAAAAGGTTCGCTACCCCACTTGATCAAAAGCTTCTGCCCTGCTTCCAGGTCTTCTATGATCACTTCAGCCATGCTGTGAACCGCTACATTCTCTGGGTCATCATTAGCTGCTATCAAATTTCCATCACATGCGTCATACACTTCAATGTATGAGTTGGCATATGATACATTATTCAAACCGATAGAAGTCAAAGTGACATCACCGGCTTTTGGCAAGGTATATTCGTACCATTTTGGAGCACCTCTAAACTCATATAATCCAGGAAGTACCTCCATGGCAGTATCGCAATGGTCGCCACTTTCCATCTCCACAACCTCCAGACCCCAGTCAAAGCCTGGGCGGGTTCCATCGATTAACTCACCAAAAAAGATCAACACTTCATCTCCAGCCATGAGTCCTTTCACCTCCACCCGGTCTTCACTGATGGCATAGCTGCTCAATGTGCTACACTCAGGAGTCACACCTATGGTGCGGTAGCGTGCTGTGGAAAGGTCCAGTCTGGAGACCACCAGCTTTTTGTCGTCCTCTGGCATCGTATATGAAAACCAGTAGAAATTGCTCACATAGTCTGGCACGGTATTCACGCCTTCATGGGCCTGATCAGGAGACTCGCAGAAAATACCTAGCTCTGGATCTCCCACGAATAACCTCCAGTCAAAGGAATACTGGGCAGAGTTCATGCTGTTCGCCCACCTGATGTAGACAGTTCGACCTGCCTCTAGTTCAGGCAGGTAGGCAAAGCTCTGAGGATCACCACCATAATCATAACTGTAAGCAATGAGTTCACCATCACATGCATCATAGATTTCCACATAAGTATCATTTGATGTGTAGCCAACTGAACTCACTGAAAATGAGTTAGTTTCAGGCATGGTGAAAGTAAACCATGCGGGCATTGGCCTCATCCCATTGTTGACCCCTTCTACAGCCAATAGTGGATCTTCACACGAATCCCCTTGTCTCGGCTGATCTGTAACAATTTCCCAATTAAAAGCCTCATAAGAGTACGCTCCGTCCCATTTGATCAGCAGAGTTTGACCAACCTCCAGGTTTTCAAGCGTTACACTGCTTTGAAAATATTCGATCCAATCATCCAGCACCAATATGTTGTCATTGCTTGCCAGTAAATTTCCATCACAACCATCGTACACTGATAGCAGGGTATTGGAGTAAGTAAACGGCATAGATGAAATGGTGTAGTTCCCGGCAGTCTCCACGGTATAGGTAAACCATTGAGTAGCATACTCTGCATGGTTCAGTCCATAGCTTGCCACCAGTGGGTCTTCACATCGATCACCCTGCCGAACCGGGATTTCCTCCAGTTTCCACTTAATTCCCGGAAAAGGATAGTTAATTGACCAGTAAATGGATACCTCCTGCCCCTTGGATAGTCCGGACACAAATGCTTCCCCCACTCCGCTATAAAGAAGGTCGGCGTTGGTACAACCATCCAGGATAGCGACAAAAGGACTGCCATCGATATAATCACCCTGATAGGATACTTTCAAACTTCCATCTTCTGCCATTTGATAGTCATACCAAACAGGAGCGCTCTCCGAAATATTGTCCCCTTTCACGGCGCTGATTGGGTGTTCACAATGATCACCCGCCTGGATATTCTCTACAGTTAACTCCCAGGTGAAGTTTTCATTGAAGTAGTCAAGACTCCAGATAAACACGAGCTCTGTTCCGGCAGGAAGATCAACAGCACGTCCCTTTCCCTGCCCGCTATCTACCCAACTAAATCGCTGGCAATCATTATTGACAAAAATGGCCATCTCCACCGGCTCACTACTGAAGGCTGTAATGGTTTTTCCATTGGCAGGAACGGTATATTTATTCCAATATAAATGTCCAAAATAGTAGTGATCCCGATCCACTGTCACCTGATTAGTTCCGGTATGGGCTTGAACAGCGGTACCGCAGTTGTCTCCCGGAAGGGGGTCAATTTCTTCTATGGTCCAGTCAAATCCTTCGTAAGACCATTTCTCTGACCATAAAATATAAAAGGTTTCTCCCGCCTGCACCCCATACAAAACAAGCTGTGCCTGATCATAGAAATCGTAATGGGTATCATGCCCCTCATCATTATCCATAAAAATCTGACCATCGCATTCCCGCTTGATCATCAGATGTGTATTCACATCTGTTAGCCCTATAGAGCTGATAACCAGATTACTATGTTTGGTGGTAGTGAAGCTAAACCACTGTGGTGCTCCATCAGTATGGTTTAATCCTGCCTGAACCTCCCTGGCGACTGAACACACCTCACCATTTTCGAAGGGTGAAGCTGTCAGCACCCACTCATAACCAGCTACTGCTGAGGTACTTTCCCATACTATTTTAACAGTTTCACCTTCTTCTAAAGCTGTAGTAAGCTCCACCCCGTCACCGGCTGTACTCCCCAGTAGAAAGCCACCGCATTCATTGAAGACCTTTAAGTCAACTGATTCGGTTGAGGTTTCTGCACTGTGCAAGATAAGGTTCCCAGTAGCAGGCATTGTGAAGGTGTACCAATACTCAAACGGAGCATCATATGGAATGATGTTTTGTCCCTCCGTGGCGTTGACCGCATCACTGCACGCCTCACCGCTCCTGATGGAGGTGGTGTGAAGTGTCCAGTCTACATTGCCACCCTGAGGCTCAAACGATATATAAAGGCTCTGATCGGCACTTACATCAAACACGGTCAGCATGCCCCTTCCACCCTTAATATATTTGAGTTGATTGCAGTCATTTCCGTACACATTAAAGCTCATATCGCCAGCTGAAATGGTGATTTTTTGATGGTCCGCATCCGGACTAAACCGATACCAGTAGGTTCCCAAAGAGGTGGTCGGAAGCGTATTATTGCCCTCCAGCGCCATGGCAGCCACCCCACAAGCAGCTCCTTCTTCGGGAGTACTAGTAGTCAATTGCCAGGTGAACGGGTCAAATTGTCTGTTCTCCCAAAGGATTTTGATGGTTTCTCCAGCCTGAAGTACAATAGAAAGCTCCGACTGCTGCGTACCATAAGCATCATCACTTTCACTAATCGGCAGTGTATGACACTCCCTGAACAGCGAAAGCTTGGTATCTACGATGGCCCCCATTGAGGATATTGTAACCACCTCATGATCTGCAGCGGTATATTCATACCACGAAAGCGGCATTTCAGCCGTGTTGCTCCCTGCTACAGCGGGTGGTGCAAGCTGACAAACAATGAGCGCATTCCGCATAGGGCTCATCTCCATGACCGTTCGCATACGCATGCGCTGATCTTTAGTGAAAATATTCATACAGCCATCTGTACTGTAGTCCATGTAGTTTTCAATCATATCAGGGCCGCCTCCCGGGCAGCTGTCTCTGGTCTCGCACGATCGATTGGGACCGTCTGCGACAGGCGTGTCTTCACAGTAGTCATCCATATCACAACCTCCATCGCCCCAGATGTGGCGAAGACCGAGCCAGTGGCCAACTTCATGGGTGGTCGTTCTCCCCAGATCAAAGGGGGCAGATACCTGACCTGTACGCCCAAAAAATTGGTAGCCGATTACAATACCATCAGTGAAATCAAAGCCATCCTCAGGAAGCCCGTCTAATCCGGATAGGTTAGGAAACTGGGCATATCCCAGTAAGCCTGAGCCACCAAAGTCGAGTACCCAAATATTAAAGAAGCGATAGGGATCCCATTGGGTATTGGGTTTTAACTCTTCCTCGATCACTGTATAACTGTAAGAGGAACTATAACCAGAAATGCGATCAACACCCGGCTCTTCCAGAAGGTTGCCATAAGGATCAGTCAGAACGGGTACAAACTCTATATTGATGTCCGCTCCGTCAGGATGTTCGTTGTATCCGGCACCCAATCTCCTAAAATCTTCATTAAGGACATCAAACTGCGACATAATCTGCTCCCGACTGATATTGGACCCGGTACCTCGGGGTTCGCCGCTGTGGACCACATGAACGATGGTGGGAATTTGATAAATGGTCTCAGGATCAGCAGACATTCTTGACAAGGCGAGTTGCCTGGAAAGCCGTGCTTCAAAATCGTCAGTAGACAACCTACCTGCATACTTTTCCCTCAACTTCTGCTCGTTTTCTACAGTAAAGCAGGTTCTAATCTGTGGTGAGGTTCCATCCGATTGAAATAGGTTACTTTGTGCATTCTGGAAACCCGGAATCATCGGGCCGTTTTGTGGCTGCAAAAAGGAATGACCCTGTTTGGTTTCCTCTTGAGTATCCAGAGGAGCTCGTGATCCCGATTTGTTTTGATCGATCGGAATGGGATATGCCCGGGGTTGATCAAAAGGATTTTGCCCATATATTAGAGTGTAGTGGCTGCATAAAATGGTGAGTAAAACAATCATGCATACGTGTTTCATATTGGATTAATTTATGGTTGTTAATCAAGCAAATACACGCTGTGAAATCATTCCGTTGGAACGCCGGTTTGATTTTTTGATAAATGGCAAAAAGTTGATTTGAAAGAGCGGTTAAAGGATTTTAGTGCTCTCCTGAAAAGTATGGGTCTTTCCTTTTTAGCGCTTAATAATTACCTGATGTTAGCTATTCAGAGCCGCTTTTGCAGGAAATCCTCCGAAAAACGACTCAAAAAAAAAGCGCCACATTGCTGCGGCGCTCTTTTGATTCTTTGTGGTATGTTTGATCAACCTGTGTTTCTCATGGCTGATGCTATACCATTGATGGTAAGCATCAGCTGCGTCTGAGTGATCTCAGCAGCCGGATCGTTGGCAGCCTTTTCCTTTCTCCACTTGGCCAGCAATTTCACCTGGCGCTTGTGCAAATACATCATGAGCGAAGCTCGGAGCTGATTGGAATAATAATGATTCTTCCTTCGTTTCTCAATGTCCTTTCCGAGCAGATCCATGAGCATCTCTCTGGTGAGTGCCAATTCTCCCAGGAAAAGGTTAAGAAATTTATCTCTGAGTTTCGTGTCGCTGACCAGTGAGGCATATTCGGTCATCACCTCTTCGTCAGTCGCAGCCAAACTGGTATCCACATTGGTGAGTACGTACCTGATAAACGGATCATAGACCAGGACCTTTTTGAATTCTTCATAAGACTTATTGTCCTTGTCCCTCAACTCACTCAGGGCAGTACCCAAACCATACCAGCTGGTCATATTGTAGCGCGACTGGCTCCATGAGAATACCCAGGGAATGGCCCGGAGGTCTTCCAACGAGTTGGCTCCCGTTCTCTTGGCTGGTCTTGACCCAATTTTACTTGTTTCAATTGCGTCAATAGGCGTGGCTTCTCTGAAATATGGGATAAACCCATCTTCCCGCATCAGGTTTTCATAATGCGTTTTACTGTCGTCAGCCAGCTTTTGGAGTACATGCGCCAGCGGATGTGGCTTACGCTCCGTAAACTGACTAAGTATAGCCGTGGCCGCCGTACTGGCCATCAACAATTCAATGTTATACTCAGCATTGACCTTGTTCGCATACTTTTGAGCAATGGTTTCTCCCTGCTCCGTGAGCCTCAGGTCTCCTCCGATACTTGAGTGTGGGAGCGAGTTGATAAAATAGTGTGTAGGGCCAGCACCACGACTGATAGAGCCTCCTTTACCGTGGAAAAATCTAATTTTCACATCAAAGTTCTTCCCTGTTTCATACAATCTGGATTGTGCTTTATAAAGGTTCCATTGGCTGGCCATAATCCCGCCATCCTTGTTGCTATCGCTATAGCCCACCATCACCTGCTGCACTGGTTTATCCAGTTCTTCTTTTTGCTTGAAGTGATTCAGGCTGCGCTGGGTGAATGGATGTTGCAAAAATCCCCTCATGATGTCAGGTCCATTTTCCAGATCCTCAATGGTTTCCAGAAGCGGCACCACCGGCAGCTCTGACACCAGGCCTTCCTTGGTTTGTCTGGTGAGACCAGCTTCTCTGGCGAGAAGATAAACCAACAGCAAATCAGAAACACTCCTGGTCATACTCACAATCAATGATCCAATGGAATCTGTTCCGTATTTGGAGATATGACTTTCCAATACCCGGTAGCAATTAACCACAGCCTCGGCATTGGGTCCCAGTTTGATTTTCTGGTGGGTAAAAGGTCTGTTGGATTTCAATTCCTGATTGATGAATTCAATTCGTTCCTCTTCACTCCACTCAGGGTAATTGGTTTTCTCAAAACCCGCGGCTTCCAAAAGCTGCTGCATGGCTTTATCATGGAACGCACTATTTTGTCTTACATCCACTTTGGCCAGGTGAAACCCAAAGGTTTCTACGCTTCTGATCGCCGTATGTATATCGTCATAAGCGATGGATTTAGAACCATATTCTACCATCGCCTTTTGAAGCAACTTCAAATCATTCAAAAGTTCCTTGGATTCCACATAACATCCGGGATACTCCATGATCTCGGTGGCGTGTCCACGTCGTGTGTCCACAGGTAGTTTGGTAATCAGTACATTCACAAATTGTCGGAATGCTTCACCTCTGTTTCTCGAGAACGCCTCATCCCCTCTTGGTCCAAGCTCAGACTGAATCTGAAGCATTCGCTTCTTTAAGTCAGCATTTACCTCATCCATTTCTGCAGTGAAGCTGAGGTGTCTTACCAGGTCGGTAAGCTTTCTCCTGATCACTACAATAGCATTGAGCCTCAATGACTTAAGCGTCTCTTCTGTTACCTGCTCTGTGACCAAGGGGTGACCATCCCGGTCTCCTCCTACCCAGTCTCCAAATGAAAGTTTTGGCCAGGCATTGAGTTCATAGATGGTTTGGGCTTTAAACCCTTGATCTTCCCACGCCTGAATCATTCTCCGATCCATCACAGGGATTACCTCAGGGAACACATTGATGAGGTAGTGCATAATGTTTCGAAGCTCTGATTGTACATCCGGCTTCTCCAGGAAAATCTCCCCGGTTTTCCATAACCTGTAAAGTGTCTGCTTGATGTTATGTCGAATGTTGGCAATTTCCTTCTTGGTGTACATGGAGTTCTCCCTGTTCACCATCAGTAGATACAATTCCCGATGGTGCTCCAGCACCGTAGCTCTTTTGGCCTCTGTTGGGTGTGCCGTAAGTACAGGCTCTACCCTGATGTCCTTAAGACGTATGGCAATGTCTCTTTCATCGATATTATGAGCCTTTAGCTTCTGTAGATTGTTGGCCCACAAACCATTCACGGAGGCCAAGTCCTGATCTTCCAGGCTCCTTCTGTGCTGTACTGCACCATTGATTTCCACCATGTTGACCAGCTGAAAAACAAGCGAGTATAACTGTATGTGCTTCTCCGTGAGTTCCTGAGAAGCCAGCTCCGGGATGTCGTTAATCCAGGGGATTTGAGAAGCCATGGTTTCCTCTCCATTTTCTAACAAAATCTCTTTTAGGGCATTCAGTAGGTACTCTAAGTCCTCATATGGTTTACCCAAAGTCTCCTTCAATAGCTTCAGTGTAGCTCTCATTGTTATTTTATTTATGAAATGATGCAAATTACATGATATTTTGCAATGAAAATTAAAATAATTTGAAAAATCAATAATTTTACTTTAGATCTTGGTATTCGCCAATAGATAAGGTTCCCCGTATTAACTTTACGTTTCATTTATACCAAAACCACAAAATGGATAATCGTAAATACCTACCCCTTATTATAATCACAGCAATCGTTCTTATTGTTTTACTCACCATCTCCAATAGCATAATATATAAAGTAAAATCTGGAGAAAGAGCAGTCATTTTCAACACATTGACAGGTGAACTTGACAAATCAAATGTTATCGGTCCAGGCTTTCACGGAAAGGTGCCCTGGAGTGATGCTTACATCTATGATGTGACTGAAAACCAAATAGAAGAAACCATGGATGTTCTGGATAAGAATGGTTTGAACATCAATGTTGACATCACCGTGAGATTTCACCCGGTATACGACAGCATAGGAGAAATTTATGAGACTTTTAGATTGGATTATATACGTAGACTAGTCATCCCTGAAGTACGCTCTACTGTAAGACAGGTGATGGGTAGATACACTGCCGAAGAAATTTACTCCACCAAAAGACCAGAGGTAGAGGGTTCTATAAAAACTGAGACAGATGCCATACTGGGTGCGCCTGGCAATAACATCGAAATGAGAGCATTGCTGATCAGGTCTATCAAACTTCCAGAGCAAATCAGATTAGCCATCGAAAATAAACTAACTCAGGAACAGGAAGCCCTCGCCTATCAATTTAGGTTGGATAAGGAAAAAAGTGAAGCTGAGAGAAAGCGAATTGCCGCTGAAGGAGAGGCAGTTGCCAACAAGATTATCAATAGCAGTTTGACGGATGAACTATTGAAAATGAGAGGCATTGAGGCCACCATTGATATTTCTACTTCTCCTAACTCAAAAGTTATCGTGATTGGTAGTGGAAAAGAAGGTCTTCCATTAATTTTAGGCGGGAATTAATTTTCGCCAAACAGAAAGTGCCTCCAGGGGTTAAATGAGGATAAATAATTATTTTAGAGTAAATTCTAGCAATTAATAAACACGCAAGCAGATGTCGAATACAGCCGAAATCAAAGTAGATGGTAAAAGTTATGAGCTGCCTCTTATTGAAGGAACCGAGAAGGAAAAAGCAATTGATATTAGTCAACTAAGAGGACAGTCAGGTGTCATTACCATTGACCCGGGTTTCAAAAACACCGGATCCACGAAAAGTGCTATTACTTTCCTGGATGGTGAGAAAGGAATCCTGAGATATCGTGGATACCCCATCGAGCAGCTGGCGGAAAAATCTACTTTCCTTGAGGTAGCGTATTTATTGATCTATGGCAACCTGCCTGAAGCTTCTCAGTTTGAGGCCTTTAAATCTCAGATCACCAATCATACCCTGGTGCATGAGGACATTAAGAAACTATTGGATGGCTTCCCTTCTACGGCTCACCCGATGGGAGTGCTCTCCTCTCTGGTAACTTCTCTGACTGCTTTTTATCCTCAGAGTCTTGATCCGAACAGATCAGGTGACGATGTGAACCTGAGCATCATCAGAATCATCGCTAAGATGCCGACTTTCGCTGCATGGTCTTACAAAAATCAAATGGGTCATCCAGTGGTTTATCCGGATAACAGACTTGATTATTGTGCCAACTTCATGAAAATGATGTTTGGCTTACCTACTGAAGAATACAACGTAGATCCTGTGGTGGTGAAAGCTTTGGATAAATTACTGATTCTACATGCCGATCATGAGCAAAACTGCTCCGCTTCTACTGTTCGTATTGTGGGAAGCTCTCAGGCCAGCCTATATGCTTCGCTTTCAGCGGGTATCAATGCACTCTGGGGTCCACTTCATGGTGGTGCTAACACTGCAGTAATTGAAATGCTGGAAGCCATCAAGGCAGATGGTGGAGATACTAAGAAATGGATGGCTAAGGCCAAAGATAAAGACGATCCTTTCCGTCTGATGGGATTTGGTCACAGGGTATATAAAAACTTTGATCCTCGTGCCAAAATCATCAAGAAGGCGGCTGATGATGTGTTGGAGAAATTGGGCGTTAATGATCCCGTACTGGATATCGCCAAAGGCCTGGAACGAGAAGCCCTGGAAGATCAGTACTTCGTGGATAGAAAGCTGTACCCTAACGTTGACTTCTACTCTGGCATCATCTACAGAGCGCTGGGAATACCAGCAGAGATGTTTACCGTGATGTTCGCCCTGGGACGTCTCCCTGGTTGGATTGCTCAGTGGAAGGAAATGCGCGAAAACAAAGAACCTATCGGAAGACCAAGACAAGTATATGTCGGGGAAAACGAAAGAGATTATGTGCCGGTAACCAAACGGTCATAAAAGCAAAAGCCCTTCAGGAAATTCCTGAAGGGCTTTTTTATTTGGGGATTTTAACTTTCTCTTTTAATATTTCCGATTGAGTATCTCACTCAGAATGACCGCTTTCTTAGCTGAATCAGCATCCTGCAGCATGGATTTAATGTCAGCACCCAACGATTGTTGGTCACCCTCATCCTGCTGACGTTGCATTTTAGATTTAAAATGCTCATCACGTTTAAACTCCAGATCAGAACCTTCTGCCAATCGGATGGATTCCTCATAGACGCGTCTACTCTCCTCATCGGCAAATCGGCGTGTGCGGCCTTCTTCAAATTCTTTTGGCTTTTGCTGAGCCACCCACTCCCGCTCCTTGACCAACTGCCGAGCCTCTACAGGCTCAGGTGCTTCGGGCTCCGGTTCTTGTTTGCCCTCTGTAAACTCCTTCAGGAGGTCCTCAAAGGAAACCGGCCGGGTACGTCTTTCGGGGTGTTCCGATTCCCTTTCAGCACTTTGAGTGGGTTCCGGGGCGTTCTTCTTTTTCATCATTCGGGTGATGAAATATATCGCAGCAAATGCCAGGTAAAGCCAGAATTGAATATCATCCATATACGTCGTAAAATATAAAATTAATTCTAAATTTGTTAGCTTCATTCGAGCTCAACATCACAAGCACTTCATGCAATTAACACGTTTAGAAATAAAGGGATTCAAGAGTTTTGCTGATAAAGTTACCATTAATTTTGATGAGGGCATTACAGGCATCGTAGGACCCAATGGATGTGGCAAGTCGAATGTGGTGGATTCGATCAGATGGGTGCTTGGTGAGCAGAAGACACGTGTCCTTCGGTCCGACAAAATGGAGAATGTGATCTTCAACGGCACCAAAGCAAGGAAAGCTACCCAGCTGGCAGAAGTTTCGCTCACCTTCAACAACACCAAAAACCTGATCCCCACCGAGTACTCCAACGTCACGATCACAAGACGCTACTTCCGCTCGGGAGAAAGTGAATACCTGCTCAACAACGTGCCTTGCCGGTTAAAGGACATTACCAACCTCTTTCTGGACACGGGAATCGCCTCTAACACCTACGCTATCATTGAGCTGAAGATGGTGGATGACCTCCTGAATGATAAAGACAATTCCAGAAGGAGCCTTTTTGAAGAGGCGGCTGGCATTTCCAAGTTTAAGATCAGGAAAAAGGAAACCATGCGTAAGCTTCAGGACACTGATGCCGACCTGGATCGTGTAGAAGATTTGCTTTTCGAAATCGATAAGAACCTCAAATCACTGGAAAAGCAGGCTCGCCAGGCTAAGAAGTACTATGAAATAAAAGAGGAATACAAGCAGTACAGCATCGCCCTTGCGAAGAAATCTATCGGAGATCAGAATGCGGTATTCGAAAGTATAGAAAAACGAATCACTGAGGAGTCTGACCGGAAGAACTCACTGAACACCCAACTACTGGAAAAAGAGGCCAATTTGGAGAAAACCAAGGCCGAATTGATCGGGAAGGAAAAGCTTCTGTCTTCCAGGCAGAAGACGCTCAATGAGCACGTGGGTAAAATCAGAAATTATGAGAGTGAGAAGAAAATCAAGAATGAGCGGCAGCGGTATCTTCAGGATAAGATAGAAAAACTACAAGAGCAGCTCTCGCAGGATAAGCTAAGCAATGAACGGGCAGCGTTCTCCCTCAAAAGTTTGGATAAAGAAAGTGATCAGGCGCGTCAGATCCTTTCTGACATAGGCAATAAACTAGAGCAGCTCCAGGCCGACTATGATGCACAAAAAGCCAAAACTCAGGAAGCTCAGGAAATCCTGAATGAGTACAATCAACAATACAACACCAAGCGCGAGCAGGTTTATCAGGTAGGAAAAGACCTGGAAATCAAGGAGGTACAGATAAAGTCACTACAAAGTGAACTCAACCGATCCCGTGAAGATTCTTCGATCCAAAGTGAAAGTTTGAAGGACTTTGACCAAAAGCTGGCTGAAATCCAGAAAGAGAAAGAAGCCAAAACGGAGGAGTTTCAGGCTTTGAAAGCCAAGGAAACAGCCCTGAAAGACAAAATAGAATCCAATCAGCAGCGGATCGATCTGATACGTGAGGAACTCACACAGGTCAACCGGAAGCTGGACTCGAGACAAAACGAATATAATCTCACCAAGTCCCTGGTAGATAGCCTCGAGGGATTTCCGGAAGCCATCAAGTTTCTCAAAAAGAGCAACCAATGGAAAAACGCACCTCTCCTCTCGGATGTCATTGCCTGTCCTGAAGAATACAGGATCAGTATCGAAAATTTCCTGGAGCCATATATGAACTACTATGTGGTGGAGACCCGGGAAGATGCGCTTAAGGCTGTCAACCTGCTGAGCGACTCATCCAGAGGAAGGGCTCATTTTTTCGTGTTGGATCAGCTGGAGAAATACCACGCCAACTCGGCACACATTTTTGCCAATACCCGCCCTGCAACGGAGGTGGTGGAGTATGATGAGAAGTACCGCAAATTAATCGCTCATCTGCTGGACAATGTATACATCTATGAAAATGAAGCTCCATCAACAGAAGATGATGATGTCGTTTTTGTAGACAAGAGTGGAAAGATCACCAAAAGGAAGTTTTCCATGTCCGGAGGCTCCGTCGGACTCTTCGAAGGAAAGCGAATTGGAAGGGCTAAAAATCTGGAGAAATTAGCCGCAGAAATCAAAATCCTGACTAAGAAACAGGAACAGGCCAAATCTAACCTCAATGAAAATCTCAATGAGCTGGAGCAACTAAAAAAATCGACTCAGACAAGCCTATTGGAGGAACTTCAGGTGGAAATCAACCGAATCAATGAAACCTTTGTGTCTATCCAGACCAAGCAAGAGCAGTACAGCAATTTGCTGAACTCCAATGAGACCAAGCGGGAAGATATAGAAGAGCGCATAGAGACCCTTGGCAGTGAAATAGACGCCCTCAGGCCGGAGTTTGACCAGTCCGCGGGCATTCTCTCGGAGCTGGAAATGCAGGTGGTCAATAAGCGTGAGGAGCTCAACGAATTGAATGAACTGCTGGCTCAGAAGTCTTCTGCTTACAATGAGGAGAATGTTCTCTATCACCGCCAGCAAAATAAGGTGAATAGTATCACTCAGGAGATTAGTCACAAAGATGAAACCTTCGTCAGTAGTTCGGCCAGAATAGAGCAAAACACTGAGGAGCTACAAAAAGCTACCCAGGATCTGAATGAACTGGTGAAAAAATCCGAAGAGAGCGATGACGACCTGGTGGCCATGTACGAAGAAAAGGAGTCCATTGAGATGGGAGTCAATGAAGCTGAAAAAGACTACTATGCTGTGCGCAATGCCATAGATGAGGCTGAGAAAAATGTACGTGAAATTCAGCGCATGCGCGAATCTGCGGATCAGGTACTGATGGAGTGGCAGAATAAGCTCAATGAAACCAAGATCCAGCTGAACTCAATCAAAGATCGCCTCTCGGTGGAATTCAACCTGGACATGAAGCAGGTGGAACTCTTTGATAACGAGGAGCTGCTCAATCAGCCACTGGAAGATCTCAGAGACCGGGTGGATAAAATGAAGAACCGTTTGGAAAACATGGGGCCCATCAACCCGATGGCCATGGAGGCCTATGAAGAGATCAAAACCCGTCATGACTTTATTTCCGAACAAAAAGAAGACCTGATCAAAGCCAAAGAATCACTGCTCACCACCATTGGTGAAATTGATGAGGTGGCCCGGGTCACCTTTCTGGATGCTTTCAATAAGATCAGAGACAATTTCATCAAGGTCTTCCGTACCCTTTTCACGGAAGAGGATGATTGCGAACTTAAACTGACAGATCCGGATAATCCTCTGGAATCTTCCATTGAGATCATGGCCAAGCCGAAAGGCAAACGTCCTCTCACCATCAATCAGCTCTCAGGAGGTGAGAAAACACTTACAGCCACCTCACTCCTTTTTGCCATTTATCTGCTGAAGCCTGCACCCTTCTGTATTTTCGATGAGGTGGATGCGCCATTGGATGATGCCAACATTGATAAATTCAACCAAATTATTCGCGAGTTCTCAAAAGATTCGCAGTTCATTATTGTCACCCACAACAAGCGAACCATGGCCAGCACCGATGTGATCTACGGAATCACCATGATAGAGCAAGGTGTATCCAGAGTAGTGCCAGTGGATTTGAGGGAGTTGGCATAAAGCGCTTTATAGCCAACAGGTTATCTTTGATGCATGAAAGCATCTTGGGGATACTCTTCTGAAATCGATTGGCTTGATCCGGGTGATCCGATGAGAGCCACCATTCGTCAACAGCTGGGAGGACTTCTGCACGGTCACGTGCCCCATGAGAACCTACATGCTCAGCGTGATAGTGCATTGGGTAATTTGGTTGCCCGTCAACTTGACCTTATTTACACGCCCGAGCCCTCAAGTCACGAGGTTTGCTTTGCTGAAAGTGCAGAAGTCCGTCCCGAATTCAGGTCGACATTTCACAGTAATCATTTGATAGAATACTGCTATGCGATGGTGTTTAGCAGTGTTTTCAGAAAGAGGTTCAAGGATTTCCCCAATGAGGGTTTTTTGATCCCTGCACCCCCCGATGCCTCTTTCTTTTGGAGGATGATTCGAATAGGTAATGAATTGAGGCTTTTACATCTTCAGGAAAATATAGACACACCTCTGGAGCATCAAGGTTCGGTGATGGGCTCCAAAGAGCTCTCTATTGATGTTGAGTTACTTGATGCTATGGAAAGGACAAAAACTTTGAGAAGGGAAATAGATGTGATCTGTGAGGGATAAGAAGGATTTTGGTGGAAATATTCTGTCATTCACTTCAACCAAATATCAAAAATGTCGTTATTGCATTCGCCCGGAAAATGACGGGACCTTGAACTTTAAAAACACGACCATGTCCAAATCTCAAGACGCCAAGAAGAGCGTAAAAAAGGAACCGGCCAAAACTCCAAAAGAGAAGAAAGCTGAGAAGCGAGAAAAGAAAGCCAAAAAAGGCTAATTCAGCATTTATAAATGAGCCGCTCCATTTCATGGAGCGGTTTTTTTATCGCTTGTTTTTCTTCTTTTTCTTCCGATTCTGCTCAAATGCCTCAGCTTCTCTGATGAGGGATTGTACATCGTAAGCGTTTTCCTTCGAAAAATCCATCGTGTTTTGATACTCCCCTTTGGTAATCTCAATCCGCTGGATCGGTTTGCCCAGGTTCTCTTCGATTTCCTTCAGCAAGGCTTTCTCCTCTGCACTGCAAAATGAAATGGCTTGTCCCTTTTGGGTACCACGTCCGGTTCGCCCTACTCTGTGTACGTAGTTTTCAGATGACTCAGGGAGGTCATAGTTTACCACAAACTCCACATTAGGAATATCGATACCCCTGGCAGAGATATCCGTAGCGAGCAGCACCTTTAGTTCTCCACTTCGAAACTTCTTCATGGTCTGATCCCGCTCCTTTTGCTCTTTATCACTGTGAATGGTATCCGACTCCAACCCCACCCGTTCCAGGGCCTTCTTTACCCGCTCTGCACGCACTTTGGTTCGCACGAAAACCAGCATCTTACTCTCAGGATGGTTGTTGATAAATCCCTCCAGAAAGAAGCGCTTGTCGTCCATTTCAATAAAACCTACAGCATGCTCAATGTTCTTCGCTACAGGGTCTTTAGGGGAGACTTGTATGCGTATGGCATTGGTTACCAATGAATAGGCCAACTTCTTGATCTCAGGATTGATTGTAGCCGAGAAAAACAACGTCTGTCGTTTCTTTGGCAGATGCTTCATGAGGTCTCGTATATCTTTGATAAAGCCCAGATCAAGCATATGATCGGCTTCATCCAGGATCAGTGTGTCCACATCTTTGAGCACCAACGCTCCCTGACTCACCAGGTCGAACATCCTGCCCGGAGTGGCCACGACCACATCTACCCCTTTGCCCAGTTTGGCTATTTGGGGCTCCTGCTCTACTCCACCATGCACACAAAGTGTTTTTACCTTCGTGAATTTGCCTAAAGTATCAAAGGCACTCGTGATCTGAAGTGCAAGCTCATGAGTAGGTGCCATGACGAGACAACTCACCCGCTCAGAACGTTTGCTGGACTTGCGCTCATCAATCATACTGATTACCGGTATGGCAAATGCAGCGGTCTTACCAGTTCCCGTCTGGGCGATGGCCAGTACGTCCTCTCCTTTCAGCACCGCGGGAATGGTCCTGAACTGAATATCCGTGGGTTTTTTATAACCGAGCTCCTTTATACTTCTTTTGAGTGCATCCCCGATGCGGTAGTCTTCAAACTTCATATCAATGTGAAAGCTGCAAAGATAGGGTGTTTTATAGTTCAGGGCTGTATTTTCATACTATACCAGGGAGATGGTTTGCGCTTTGTGCCAATACATTGCTCAAATGAATTTGGGACTTGCGTGATGTGTTTTGTGTAATCAAAAACTAAAGTCATCATCACTCAGATTCTATACTTGCTGAAGGTCACCTGAGAATGATATAATATTTACCAGCGTAACCCACAAACTAAGCTGGTTAAAGTCTACATTCGTACCAAACCACTACGCACCTTACTTATGCCAGTTACTACCCTCATTATCATTGGTGCCGTATTGGCAGGATTTTGGTTCTTTACTTTCATCTTCCCCATCAGTCTTTGGATAAGTGCTATTTTCTCAGGAGTTCAGGTCAATCTCCTGGATCTGGTATTTATGCGCTTCCGAAAAGTACCCCCGGCACTGATTGTGAAATCACTGATCCTGGCCACCAAGGCTGGTATTAAGGACGTAGATACAGCCAAACTTGAAACGCACTTTCTGGCCCATGGCAATCTCATGAAAGTAATTAAAGCGCTAATTGTCGCTGATAAAGCCAATCTCAATATGAACTTCCAGCAAGCCACGGCCATTGATTTGGCAGGCAGAGATGTGCTGGAGGCTGTGCAGGTATCGGTAACACCTTATATTATCGTAGTACCAGCTATCACGGGAGTTTCTGTGGATGGTATCCAGTTGATTGCGGAGGCCCGGGTGACCGTGCGCACCAATCTTCAGCAATTGGTGGGTGGTGCTGGTGAAGAAACCATACAGGCTAGAGTGGGCCAGGGAATCATCTCTCGTATTGGTGAAGCCACCAACTACATGGAAGTATTGGAGAAGCCGGAGGAAATCTCCAAAAGAGTGCTGGACAATGGGCTGGATGCTGGCACCGCATTCGAGATACTTTCCATTGACATTGCAGACATTAACATTGGGAGAAATATCGGAGCCATTCTCCAGATAGATCAGGCACAGGCAGATTTGGTCATTGCCAATGCCAAGGCCGAAGAGAGAAGGGCTATGGCTGTGGCACTCGAGCATGAGATGCTCGCCAAAATACAGGAAGCCCGTGCCCTGGTAATAGAAGCTGAGTCTGAAATACCTTCAGCTCTGTCAGAAGCTTACCGAAAGGGGAACTTCTATCAATCTAATTGATCAAATGGACTAGCATTATGGATCAAATGGAATTGCCCATCCATTCAAATCCAGTCTGCTAAGAACGAAAAGGGCACAAAAAAAGCCATTGAATATTCAATGGCTTTCATTTTTATGTATTGGGAGGAGAATTAGTCAACCAACTCTACGTTGACTGCATTCATTCCTTTTCTTCCTTTTTCTACATCAAATTTTACTTTGTCATTCTCACGGATATCATCCACAAGGCCACTCTCGTGTACAAAGATGTCTTCACTTGAGTCATTTGGTTTAATAAAACCAAAACCTTTGGAGTTATTAAAGAATTTTACTGTTCCTTCTTGCATTGTACTAGATTATTATTAATTGTATTGTTTCTTTTTTGAATGCTCAATTATTCGAAAATGAGCGATAAGGAAGGTGTAAGGATCAAATATTGAATCGTGTGGGATTGAATACGTAAAGTTTTACTCCTGCTTTACGATGCAAAGATATAGTTTAATTTATTAGAAGCCACTTTTTATTTCAAAACATTCTGAAGTACAGGAATCCAACTCAATACCGCGGTATGGTGAAAAGTGCCCCTTTTCCACCCAAACGCTAAAAATGAAGCCTCTCGCCTCTCCCACAGTCTGCCTAAATTAATTTCAGGAATACCGCTAATTTTAGTTTTTGGCTGTTAGAATCTTTACTTTTGCACCTCGAAAACCAAGGGAGCATATGATTTCTACTCAAAATATATCACTTCAGTACGGCAAAAGGGTCCTTTTTGATGAAGTAAATGTAAAATTCACCGGAGGCAACTGCTATGGCATCATTGGTGCCAATGGTGCTGGTAAATCCACTTTTCTTAAGATTCTTTCGGGGGAGATTTCGCCTAATTCTGGTTCTGTCCACATAGAGCCAGAGAAGCGCATGGCAGTACTCAAGCAGAATCACTTTGAGTATGATGAGTTTCAGGTATTGGACACAGTGATGATGGGTCACGATAAGCTATGGGCCAACATGAAAGAGAAAGAGGCACTATATGCCAAGCCGGATTTCTCAGAAGCCGATGGCAACAGAGTCTCTGATCTGGAAGCTGCTTTTGCGGAAATGGATGGATGGAATGCTGAGTCCGACGCTGCTGCACTATTGAGTGGGCTGGGCATTGTGGAGGCAGATCACTACCGCATCATGGGCGAACTGAGCAATCAGCAAAAAGTACGGGTACTTCTTGCTCAGGCGCTGTTTGGCAATCCTGATATCTTGATCCTGGATGAGCCTACTAACGATCTGGACCTGAAAACCATTGAATGGTTGGAGAACTACCTGCTTGACTTCAAAAATACCGTGATTGTAGTTTCTCACGACAGACACTTTCTGGATACCGTATGTACACACATCGCAGATGTGGACTTTGGTGCCATCAAAATTTACACCGGAAACTACACCTTCTGGTATGAGTCCAGCCAGCTAGCCCTGACACAGCGCTCATCAGCCAACAAGAAAGCTGAGGAGAAGAAGAAAGAACTACAGGAGTTTATAGCACGATTCAGTGCCAACGCCTCCAAATCCAAGCAGGCTACTTCCAGAAAGAAGCTACTGGAAAAGATCAATGTGGATGACATTCAGCCATCGAATAGGAAATACCCTGCCATCATCTTCAATCAAAGCCGGGAGGCCGGAGATCAGATTTTGGAAATCAAGGGACTGACCAAGAGCATCGACGGAAACACTCTCTTCAAGGATTTCGATTTGTTTGTCAACAAAGGGGAGAAAATTGCTTTTGTAGGCGACAATACCCTGGCGCTCACTACCCTCTTTAAGATTTTGATGGGCGAAGCAAAAGCAGACTCTGGTACTTTTAAGTTTGGTCAGACGGTAACAACTGCCTATCTACCCAACGAAAACGCCGAGTTTTTCAAAAGTGATGAAAATCTGATCGATTGGTTGAGAGAATTCTCTCCAGGAGAAAAGGATGAAGTCTACATACGGGGCTTCCTGGGTAAAATGCTCTTCTCTGGACAAGAAACCCTGAAAAAATGCAATGTGCTCTCAGGAGGCGAAAAAGTACGCTGTATGCTCAGCCGAATGATGCTACAGGAAGCCAATGTGATGGTACTGGACGATCCAACCAACCACCTGGACCTGGAGTCCATTACAGCCCTCAATAATTCATTGAAGGACTTTCCGGGCACGCTCCTCTTCACCTCTCATGACCATACCTTCACACAGACCATCGCGGACCGAATCATTGAGATCTCTCCAAATGGTTTCATTGATAAGCTAGGTACTTATGATGAGTATTTGGAAAGCAAGCGAGCTGCTGAGCTGATTTGATTTAGAGCTCTGAAGGAGTTTAGATAAAAAAAAGGCCATTCTAACAATGTTAGAATAGCCTTTTTTGTGAGTGGACGTAACCGATTAGTTCTCCTCCTTTTTCTCATCTTTCTTATCGTCTTTCTTCTTGTCTTTGGCTTTTGGTGGCTCTGGTGGCTCATCACTGAAGTTGCCAAACTCATCTACATAGACAATCATATCATCCAAAGTTCCTCCCTTGTCATTGTTTTCCTGACGCTCCTTTTTCTTCTCTTGCTTTTCCTTCTTCTTCTGGAGCTTCTTCTTCTCCTTCTGTTTTTTGATAAAGCTATTTTGTGATCTTGCCATAATTGTAGAAATATTAAATGTAAAACATGCTGCCCTATCCCTTCCCGGATGTGCCGGGTAAGTCCAGCATTCAGGCTTATTAAAATAAAGGGCTCATGGGTACTTTAGAAGAAAGGTATTAAGTTGTTGCTAATCAACTTTTTATGAGCCCAACTGAATGAAAACGATGATACCGCAACATAAAATGTTGCCGCTTTCATACTGCAAAGATAAACTTTTTCCGATGGTTTCGTGAGTCGTTCTACCCACAGAGTTTTCTCCTCAGGGTCAACTGATTGATTTACTCAGGGTTAGGGCATAAAAAAGCGTTCCCGACTTCTTGTCGGGAACGCCTTTTCGCCAAAGACTTTTATCTTCTTCTGCTTGATCTTCTTCCGAAATCCTTCTTTGGTCTGGCAGAACGGCGTCCGCCACCTCCACCACCTGATCCGTAACTCTTCTTGGGTCCGGATGGTCTTTTGGACCTTAATCCACCATCATCATCCCTATTGACACGAATACTTCGACCTTCAATTTCCACACCTTCAAACTTCAGATTCATTCCCTTATCATGTCCACTGTCCACATCGAAGTAGGCACAGTTTTTCTGCAATGATAAGTCACCGAAGTACTTCCTATCCACCCCTGATACATCAGACAAAAAGTGAATAATATCCGCATTGGTCATACCATCAATACTCCCAATATTCACAAAATATCGGTGGAATTTGCTCTTATCACGCTGATCCGGAGGTCCGCCTGCGGATTCATTGAGGTTGTTGCTATCACCACTCTGGCTCATTATGTGATCCAGCTGCGTGGTAATCAAACGCTTCAGGAGATCTTCTTTACTCAGGTCTGCAAAGCGACCTTGCATGTCCTGAAGGATGGCTTCTGCCTGATCATCTACCTTGGTATTGATGATGAAATTGGCCCAGTTGTGAATTCTATTGGACTTAAGTGCTTCAAGCGTGGGCACTTCGATTCGCTCAAATTTAACTTTGATCTTCCTTTCAAGCTCTTCTATTCTCCTGCCCTCTCTTGGGTTGATAAAAGCTAAGGAAATACCCTTCTTCCCAGCTCTACCGGTACGCCCACTTCGGTGCGTATAGCTTTCTAGCTGGTCCGGCAAGGTGTGATGAAGCACATGAGTCAAGTCATTGACATCAATTCCCCTTGCCGCTACATCCGTAGCGATGAGTAGCTGCATCGAACGGGTTTTGAATCGCTTCATCACCGCATCTCGCTGCGCCTGAGACAAATCACCATGAAGTGCTTCCACACCATATCCTATGGCGCTCAGGTCGTCGGCAATTTCCTGTGTCTCTCGCTTGGTTCTGCAAAACATGATTCCCCTCATTTCAGGCTGCATGTCCAGAAAACGTCGCAATGCAGGTATTTTATTGCCTGTTTTGGTGGTCACATACTGATGTGTAATGTCCTTGTTACTTTTCTCTTCACTATTCACTGAAACTTCCAGTGGGCTATCCATATATTTCTTAACAATACGTCGGATCTCGGCAGGCATGGTAGCTGAAAATAGCCAGGTCACCCTTTCGTCAAGTGTATGAGATAAAATAGTATCTATATCTTCCTTGAAGCCCATATTGAGCATCTCGTCAGCTTCGTCCAGCACCACATACTTGACACTGTCAAGGTTGACGGCTTTACGTTTAATCAAGTCGATCAGGCGGCCAGGTGTGGCTACGACGATCTGAGTTGGTTTTCTGAGCGCTTTTATCTGATTCATGATAGCAGCTCCTCCATACACCACCTCTATATTGATGGCTTTGTTGTTTCTGGAAAAGTCCATGAGTTGCTTACCAGTTTGCTGGCCCAGCTCTCTGGTAGGTGCCATGATCAATGCTTGTGTGGCTTGATTGTTTTCATCGATCAGGTCGATCAATGGTAAACCGAAAGCTGCAGTTTTACCTGTACCTGTCTGTGCCAATCCGATAAAATCGGTTGGGTTTTGGGTAAGGAGCATCGGAATGGCTTTTTCCTGGATAGGTGTTGGGTTCTCAAACCCAAGTTGATCAAGGACTTCAATAATTGATGCTGAAAGTCCTAGTTTGCTGAAATTATTCAAAAATATTGTGTTAAATGAGGCACAAAGGTAGCCAGAACCAGCGTATAAGTTGGGTTATTCAATTATTTAGTTTAAATCGCCAAGGAGTTGAGCCCATTTTTCCCGGTTCTGTCATAATATGACATGCCTTTCCCCGTTAAGGAAAAAAGCATCAACATGAAATCCCTCCTAACTCTTTCCCTGTTTTGCATTCTGATCTCGGCCTGCACCCATGATACTGTTTCGCCTACCCTGGAAGTGGATCAGGAATTAGCCTCCAACTACACTCATATGGAAATGGGCAATTTTTGGGTTTATGACTGGTATGAAATTGATCCGGAAGGAAACAGCGCATTTTACTCCAGAGACACCCTCCTGGTCACTGGGAGTGTAAAAGTGGATGGTCATACTGCTATGGAGCTCACAGGTCAACGTCTGGGTCTTGATTTCGATGTTATCCTCTTTGATTCCGCCCAATCCGTATATACTTATCCAGACCGATTTCTTTATTTTACTCTGGACAGCACAACTCACCAGGGAGTAATAGGCCCCAGCGATTCCCCTCTTTTTACCACTTTTTATTACCTGGAGAAAGACGCCAAAGAGGTCACAGTACCTGCCGGAACATTTGAATGTCTGAACTTTCAGGGTAAATATGTACCCCAGAATAAGGATTACCCCTATTCCACTCGATATAATGACAACCTCTTTGCTTATAAAATTGGAATGGTGAAGATGACTACTTCTTACGCGAACTCACCCAACACACTGGAAGGCAGCCTGATTGCCTATGGAATGATCAACTGATAGCGATGACCTTGGCATAAGTTGGGTTATTCAATTATTTAGTTAGAATCACACAGGAAATGGGTTCATTTCAATCCGCGCATACACTCTCTTTTGTTACTTTTTCTCTAGATTCCGTCGTCTAAAATTTAATCCCGAATGGAGACAGGCAGAATTCTTGAAATTGTAACCGTGCTGGTACTCAGCAGCTACTTCCCTATCCTTACTTATTCTTTCTTTAGGTATCGACTTACCCGCAAACAGCAGGAGCTGGAGTTGCTCCTTGATCGCGTAAATTTACTCAAAAACCAGCCCGGAGCAGTAAAAGAGCACATGGCCAGAGAGTTTACTTCTCGAGATTATTTCTTGCCAGTCACTTTTGTGACGTTTATCACCTTTGTGGGAATGGTGATATTACTAGCTTCCTGGGTTATTTATGGTCTGCCGGGTGCTGACAATCCTGACGGTTACCGAAGTGTCATATTCTCTGGCAGCGCCTTTTGGGAAACAGCCAGTGTCTATTCGACAGAAAAGCGCAATCTTGCAGTGGTTGCTTTTTCCATCATGGGAAGCTTCATAGGAGCCTCTCAATACATTTACCGACGATTTTCCACCATTGACCTTACCCCGGGTAATTTCTTTTCTGTGGGTATTCGCATGGTCAATGCTGCACTGATTTCATTAATGCTGGCGTTTTTAAGTAAAGACATTGGATTGTCAGAAGGCAACCATATTCTGGCCATCTCCTTTTTGGTGGGTTTGTTTCCAGAACGAGGTATGCGGCTGCTATTAAGCAAGGTGAAATTCTTCCCTAAAGTGGAAGATGAATTTAAAAACCGGCCCGTAGAGGTGGTGGAGGGAATCAGCGCTCTTCATAAGCAAAGGCTAGCGGAAGTTGGTATCGATAATGTTCAGAATCTTGCTTATTTCAATTTCCTAATTCTAATCATTAAAACGCCCTTTCCGGTACAAATGCTTTTGGATTGGACCGCTCAGGCCAAGTTGGTGGTTGAATTTCAGCACGAATTTGAGCTTCTGCAAAAAGCAGGGGTACGGAACGTATTGGATTTTCTGGATGCGCTGCAGAATGGTACCAATCGCCTGGAGGAAATTGCTCAGATCACTGGCATCAGTCGGTTGGCACTGGAAGTCAACCATGAAAACCTCCGAAACGATCAGTCAGTACAACTATTGGTTCATTTCAAATCGGAGTTGGAAACGTTTCGGGTGGAGTAGCAGGTGCCTTATGAAAGATTAGGATTCTTTCAAGTTGTCGAAATTACCCGGGGTTTGTTCTTACTCAAATACGTCTGTATGATCGCTATTTTCTCCTGACTGGCAGTATCAGAGTTGAGGTAATTCCTAAAGTCATCCAACGTGCTCACGGCATGCAGCTCCTGATTCACTACTCCATAGCCTATGTATTCATGGTCTTCGATCATCACAAATGCCTGCTCATTTGGTGTCATCCCCTTTTCAATGATCACAAAATTGCTCTTGCTAAAGCTCCTTTCTGAAAGGGCCTGACGAATCCGGGCATTGTGACTTTCGGCAGGCTCCAGTTGTCGACATGCACCCAGACACATTTGTTCTGCGCATCGCTGGCCTGGTTTCAGTCCACATAATTGAGGGCACAGCTCATATTGTTTGCATAGTTTTTCCAGATAGGCCTCTCCTTCCCTTCTGGTATTGAAAATCAGCCCATTGTCGCTGCGAGATGTGAGTGGTGACACTTCCAGGTGGCTGTAACCAAAAAGGTCTGTGCTCATCCTCACCGAGTAAGCTGACTTGCGGTTGGGGACATGGTTAAATACCGGTTGATGCTCCTGAATCGCGGACATCACTTTGAGTCGCGCTATCAACTCACTCCCGGTGCTTTCAAAATCAATGTCCGCCAACTGCGACTTGATCTCCATTGCTTTCCTGGCTTTACTCACCAGAAAGGTCTTGACCTTTTTGAAAAGATTGCCGGCACTGCCAATGAAAATGGGAACCCCCTGATCATCGTATAAATAGTACACCCCTGCTCCTTCCGGCAATCGGTCTACCTGCTCTCTTTTGAGCTGCTGAGGAAGTGACTTCACCCATTTTTCACTGGCCAAATTCAGGTCTCCACCAGAAGCTTGCATGATGATTTTGAACAGCTCAACGGTGGCCTCTGCATCCCCACGGGCCCTGTGCCGCCCATGAATAGGTATCCCCAGGTCCTCACAGATCTTACCCAGACCGTAACTCCGATGGCCAGGAATGAATTGGCGGGCAAGTCGGACCGTACATAACTTTGGTAACTCATATACATAGCCCAATCGCCTGAATTCAGAGCTGATCATTCCAAAATCGAAATTGACATTATGCGCAACAAAGGTGGTTCCAGCAGTAATATCTAACACCTGCTGGGCTACTTCCGAAAATGTAGGAGCGCCCGAGACCATCTCATTATCAATGCCGGTAAGTTGAGTAATGAAGCCCGGGATAAACATTTCGGGATTGATAAGGCTCGAAAATTCGTCAAGGACTTCTATCCCATCGGTCACGAAAATGGAAATATCCGTAACCCTGGAAGAATGTGTGGTTCCACCAGTAGTTTCAACATCGATTATAGAATATAATTTTCCAGACAAATCTTCACTTTTAAGGAGGGCTTAAAGCTAATAAAAACTCTAGGGTGTATGGTCGTTTGGATACGCTTCATTTTTATATTTGCCATTCTAAACATTTCGCCCTGCTAGGGGATTTATTGATCAAAAAGAACTTATGATTGCTGTACTCTCACCTGCCAAAACATTGGATTTTGAAACCGAAATAAGCCTTGAAAAAAGTAAAGCACGGTTATTTGACAGATCGAAAGTGCTACTGGAAACACTGAAAGACAAAAGCGGACAGGACCTGCAAGACATGATGAGTATCAGCGACCAGCTGGCAGAGCTCAATGTGAAGCGCTTTCAAAAGTTTTCGACCAGACATACCCCCAAAAACTCGAAACAAAGTCTTTTTGCCTTCAGAGGAGATGTGTATGTGGGATTAGATGCGGATGATTTCACAGAGGAAGATACCGCTTTTGCTCAGGACCACTTGCGAATATTATCAGGGCTCTATGGTCTCCTGCGACCATTGGATGGCATTCAGCCGTACCGGTTAGAAATGGGCACGCAACTTCCCGTAAACGGACATAAAAACCTCTATGAGTTCTGGGGTGATACCATTTCCAAAACCCTCAACAAGGACCTGAGAAAGCAGGGTGACAAAATATTGGTAAATCTGGCATCAGTGGAATACTTCAAATCTGTAGACAGGAAGGCTCTGAAAGCGCAGGTAATTGATGTGGATTTTAAGGACTTTAAGAATGGAGAGTATAAGATCATCTCCTTCTTTGCCAAGAAAGCCAGGGGCCTGATGGCCCGATACATGATTAAAAACAAAATCAGTCAGGTCGAAGACCTTAAAGCATTTGATTACGAGGGCTATTATTTTGACCCACAAAACTCCACAGAAACTTTTCTGGCATTCAAGCGAGGGTAGTTTAACGGTGTTTGTTCAGTGCCTTTTTGGTAAACTCTGAAAGCACCAGCCGCCCACTCATAGCTGCTCGTTCGGCCAGGAGGCTGTCCCAGTGCTCACATCCTTCCCAGAACACTTTTTTCAACGCAGCTCTTGCTTCAGGGCTTGTCGCAGCGAGTGATGCTGCTATTTTCATGACCCCCCGGTCAAGTTGCTCTGCATCCGCATAAACCTCTGCATACAGCCCCTTTTCTTTGGCCCACTGGGCTGACTGAAATTCCGTGGCGTTAATGGAAAGTTGAGAAAAAGCTGCCAGTCCGATTTTTCGCTCTACCGCCGGCCCTATCACAAATGGACCAATGCCGATCGTAATTTCACTTAACCTGATAGCGGCGTGCTCTGTAGCCAGACAATAATCCACCGCTGCCGCCAGCCCTACGCCACCTCCTACCGCTTTGCCCTGTACCCTGCCAATGATCAGCTTTGGGCACTTCCGACACTCATTGATCACATTGGCAAAGCCAGAAAAGAAAACCGTTCCTGCTTCAAGGTTGCCAATCTGAACCAGCTCATCGAAACTGGCTCCGGCACAAAAGGTACGGTCTCCACCACTTTTTAAAATAATGACTTCTACCTGATCTTCTTTCCCACAAGTGTGAATGGCCTCTGCCAGCTCAGACAGCAGCACGCCAGGCAGGGCGTTATGCTGTGGATGAAAAAATTCTATTTCGGTAATTCCATCTTTAAGATCTGTTCGCCTGACGTATGCTTCCATTTTTGGTTTGGGATGTTTGATTTGCTGACGGAAATTTAATTGAAATTCCAAAAGGAGAACAATCACCGGCTCTTTAACGCTGGATAAGGATCAAAAATTAATCCCGAGCAACTCATCACTAGCATCGATTCAAATTGCGGTTGGTATAATCGTTTTTTCCATTAATTTGTTAGCCGAATCATCATTGACCCCTATGAACCCAATAGTCGCCGAATTTGTAGGCACTTTTATCCTCTTGCTTCTTGGCAATGGCGTTAACGCCAACGTATCGTTGAATAAAACCTATGGAAACAGCTCAGGATGGATCGTAATCTCAATGGGCTGGGGTCTGGCGGTGTTCGTGGCCGTATTTATTGCCGGATCTTCCAGTGGTGCACACATCAACCCTGCAGTGACCCTTGGATTGGCTCTGGTGGGTCGCTTTTCCTGGTCAGCAGTACCGGCCTATCTTTTGGCACAGCTCCTGGGGGCATTCGCCGGTGCATGGGTCACCTATTTGCAATACCGCCCACACTTTTCCGACACAGCGGATCAAGACACCAAACTCGGCCTTTTCTGCACAGGTCCAGCCATCAAATCCACGCTTAACAATTTCATCTCAGAGGCCATTGGTACATTTACCCTTGTTTTTGCCGTGTTTTACCTATCGTCGGGTGAAGGACTCGGATCCTTAAATGCCCTGCCGGTAGCGTTGCTGGTGGTGGGTATTGGTCTGTCATTGGGTGGTACCACCGGATATGCCATCAACCCTGCGCGTGACCTTGGCCCGAGAATTTTTCATGCGCTGGCACCCATTCGCGCAAAGCGAGACAGCAACTGGCCATATGCCTGGATACCAATAGTAGGCCCGTTAGTAGGCGCCACACTGGCGGCCGGTGTTTATATGCTTGTGATGTAATAGCTACATATTGTCAAACCCGGAAACGTAAACCGGATGTTGTTTCAAATGCCCCACATCAGCTCCCTTGGCCATCACGGCCATTTCCTTTTCTGTGGTGAGTCTCCTGATAAGCCCTTGATCGAGTTGCTTGAACTTCCTGTATAAGTCTGACTCAGGGTCGAGACAAATAATGGCGGTACTCCTTTCGGAACGGGCAAGCGCATCTTCCAGCAAAACTTCAATGAGCCCCTCTTTGCCCTCCGGGCAAAAAACACCTTCTATCGATAAAAATCGGAAGTTTTTGCTAAATAATCGATTGATCCAAGGGATCCTGGATACGAGATTAAGCAGCAATTTTCCACCGGGTATTTCATAAACCCGCCATGCTTCCTGATTGGCCTGGAGCCCGGCCACCAACTCTCCATTTTCATAGTATCCTAAATAGCCATCCTGAAATCCCATATTCTCGGCAGTGAAAAGGCAATGATCACCATAAGTTGTCTTCAACTGTCTCTTTACATCCTCCAATTCATTCTCCTTGACAGGTGTTATTTTCGGATGCCTCTTGGGAAACAGGCGACTAAAAAATACGGTACGGAACCTTCCAACTTCCTCAAACCCAAAGGAGGTAATGAGCCTTCTGGAGCGAAGATTATCCGGATCTACGTAAGCATAGAAAAGATGACCTTCCGGAATTTCAAGTGTTTTTCCGGAGAGCACCTCGGCAATTTCATCTTTAAGAATTGACTTTTTCTCAAGGCGTTGCAATGCGTTAGAGGGAGCTCTGAATCTGCTTTGAAAAGTAAGGTACCTGATGTAGTGGGCGGGTGAATCCTGCCCTGAATTGGAAACGGTTCTGCCCACCAAACAGCAGGCTCCCACCACTTTATCACCCAACTCCACCGTCAGAAAAACGGGGTTGCTGATGTGATCCAGCTTAGGATTGACCATGCGATGCTGATATACCAGACTTTCACCCGGAGTACCAATGATGTTTTCATTGAGCAATGCCCTTAGCTGGTCGTTGGGAGCACCTCGTGATATTTTCAGAATTCGCATCTATTGAATGATCAACTTACCATTAAATGACTGATTGCCAGCTTCTATTCTGTAAAAATACAAACCACTTCGCACTCCAATAATAGGTACAGATTCCTGACTAGTCAATAAAGTATGTCTGAGAATAAGTGCTCCACCACGGTCATAAAGATGAAAGACTGGAGCTGCTGAATCAAACGCTCGGGTATAAACATTGAGAAAAGAGGTGTTGCTCAGAGGATTTGGAAAGATAAGAATCGGCTTTTCAGTCAGATAATAAGTGTTGCTTGCGGTTTGGCTAAGCGATTGTCCATTTTGAAAATGCAATGTCACCCGGTGCTCATTGTGACCTTGCCTGGGTTGCGGATCCAGTAGTCTGATGCTGGTGGATTCCGGATGAACCAGCTCACCCACCCTTTCAAAATTGTCGCCTATTCTTCTCTCAAATACAATCTTCTTTACTCCATAAGTAGTGCTCAAGGTCAGGTTTAGATAAATGCCTTCTTCCAGTACCACTTCCTGAAAAAAGGAACTCAGGAAACACCCTGCCCCCTGGATGGTATAATCAAAGGTGTAGCTTGGAAGGTACGTGTCACCAGTGCTGCTGACTGGCTGAATCGAAAAGTGATTACTAGTAAGATTCTCCCCATTTAGGAGGAGAAAGGTATCTGTTACCACAGAGAGTAGTTCAAGGTGTGACTCACCCAAAGTAGAAACCCGATATTGTGTGGACAGATCCTGCATGGGCCATTGAAGCATCAACGAGTCCCCACAGTTAAATCCAACAGAAGCATTGAGCCGTCTGGAAATCGTGAACACCTCCGTTTCGTATTGCGCTTCATCTATAGACATTCGAGCCCTGGCCATGCCTGTAAGATCATCCGGTAAAGAGCTCCATCGAAAATGGCCATTTTCGAGTGTTAGGTCCTCTTCAATCATCTGCCATTCACTTTGCCCCACCATCTGATATTCCAATGTGCCTGTTTTACTTCCGAAAGTACTTTGCCATCTAAAATAGGTAGTGGTTTCTCCATTATAAGGAAAATTATCACTTCCTGTTGGATAATCCCATTCGAAAGTATTCAGGGTATCCCAGTCATAAACCACTTCAAAGGATTGTGAAGGGGTTAGAAGCCCCTCTCCGTTAATATTTAGCGTATAAGTCCCTGCCTGGGGTGTGCTTAGTGAAATTTGCTCAATGTTATTCAGGTGATCAGCGCCTCTGACTGCAGGGAGACTCAGCGCCAAACTATCAGGAGCGGTATTGAGAACCCAAGGTCGGTAGATGGCTCCCTCGGGATCGATCAATTCCAGGTCCAGGTCATTGATCAGCGCGATAGCATCTCCCGGATGGGCGGGCGGATCTATCCAAACCAGTGTAATCTTAAGATTGATTGCATTTTCAGGAATGAAAAGTTCGAAAGTACTGATCTCATCCTGGGTGACACTTGAAGAGACAAAATTCCCAGAAAGGAGAGATTGCATTGATTTCCACGCATTGATTCCGCCAAATCCCGTAACGTGATCTGGCCCCACCTCACCAAAATCATCAGCACCATTAATCAGAAGGGCTTTGATCAGTGCAGAAGTGGGCTGATATCCATAAGCATTACTGAATTGTTCCTGAAGCAAGGAAACCGTACCTGAAACGAGCGCTGCAGCGTTAGAACTTCCATACATGCTGTACGATACTACTTCTGGTTTTATTCGTCCGTCATATGCCGGGCCACGGGAGGAAAACTCCAACCTGTGCCCTACTGTATCTACAGCGCCCACTATTAGTGTGTTTTTAGCCATTTTGAAATTCCCGGTAATGTTACTGAACCCATTGACCCCTGCGTATAGGCCCACGTGAGCGGTCAGTGACCCCTGATTTCCGCTACTCAATACATGCAGCAGGGTTGGGTTCCTGACGGCATTCTGATCAAAAGCCTCGGCTTGCAACCCGTAAAAACTCTCGATACTGGTGCCGTAGGAATGATTTTGAACAGAGATACCCCGCTTTTGATAATAGAGATCCGACTGTGGCAATACATTATTGAACCCGGATGACGAGAGTTGGACAGCAGGACTCACTCCTCTCCCTGTGATGAATGAATTACCTGCTCCGCCCACTATAGTGGCCATTTCAGTGGCATGCTGGCTCATTTCGAGGGATGATTTATCAGAAATGTGCGTGCGGCCTATGAGATCTATATCCGTAGGATCAAAGCGGTCTTCCTGAATGGACAGCGTAGTGCCACTCCCATTGAGCAACGGGAAAAAGTTATGCAACTTATTTACCCGATTCGGGTTCAGATTGAGGTCGATTACCCGGCTTTCTGTAACTGGCTCCAGAGACTCCCTGGAGACGAACAATACCTCGCGGTTTTGGACGATTTCGGGTAGGTGCCTGTTCAGGGTTTTTAGCGTAAATAATTTTCTGGATCGGTCTATAATTTCCACATTTCCGAAATTTTCCAGAAATGGCAGTATATCAATTGATGAACTTTTGATTACATAGGTTACCCAGTCATCTGGCATGGTGAGGTAGTCCCTGAATTGCAGTTTCCAAAGATTATTTGCTTCCACTTCACTAATGCCATACAAATTATTTTTTTGTTCTTTCTGCTGCCGAATTATGTACGAATTCTGACCTGTTCGCCGAAGAATTTGATTCGAAGTATCCCGTAAGTAGTCCTTTCCTTGTTGGCCTCTAAGGGTGACTTCCAACGTAGAAAGCCCTTGTTTTTCACTTTTTGAGACCGTTTCTTCTAAGTTTTTCTCTCGGCGCGATTCACCAGACACAATCTGTCCCTCGGCGTAAAAACAAAGAAGGGTTAACACTAAATAAACTGGTACCTTAATCATTGATTTCAAATTAGGTAAAATTTAACTCCAAAAGCCTAAGAAATGAACACTAAACCGCTCATTCAAGGGTGAATCTTGCATTTTTCATAGTTAGCCTAAACAAAATTATATTTGGATAAATATGCTTAGACTGACAAAATATCCTATATATCAAATGATATATAGGTAAAATAAATACAATCATTCCTTCTGCAAATAGAATCTCTTTTTCTACATTCGATGCATAACTAAAACCTAATTCATTATGTCTAAATTAAAATTCACGCTATTGAGCACTGTTGTGCTTCTGGCGTCTTTCACGTTGGTGACGTCTTGTACACAAGATGAAGTAGTCCCTAATGACAATGCGATTTCTGACGAAATCTCTGCCAAGTTCGAGGAACTTGGATTTGACGTAAGTGATATGCGCAAAGTCAACACCACTAATCCGCTCACTAAAGAAACCACTTCGGGCTTCTTGCTGGAGGGGGACATTATGATTCCTTTGGCACAAATGGAATCAATGCTGAGTAGTGAGCTTTTCCACCAGGGTCCTTGTGGTGAGCAGTACCGTACCAATAACCTGGTGAGTTCACCTAGAACGATTTCGGTTATCGGCTACACTGGTGGATCACAAGCATTGGATAACACCATGCGGACAGCCTTGAGCTGGGCAGTAGACAACTACAACGCGCTCAACATCGGCCTGACGTTCACTCTTTCTTATGGTACCAACTATGGTAGCAAAGATATTGTAGTCTACAAAGGAGGTAGTGGAGCCGGTGGTTCTGCCGGATTCCCTAGTGGTGGAAATCCTTACAAGTACGTGCAAATCCTTTCAGGAACCAGCAGCTATGGCACGAATGTAACCGAACATGTGATCACTCACGAGATTGGTCATTGCCTGGGTATGAGACACACTGACTACTTCAACAGGTCATTGTCTTGTGGATCAGGAGGAAATGAAGGTGATGGAGGTGTAGGTGCCAACCACATCCCCGGCACTCCCACAGGATTTGATGCCAACTCAATCATGCTCTCTTGTTTTAGCTCAAGTGAAGATGGTGAGTTTGGCTCTTATGATGTGACTGCTTTTGAGTATCTCTACTAAGATACTGAGTGGACTATTTCAATTAAAAAAGGCTGCCGAATGGCAGCCTTTTTCTTTACTCTGTAATCACCGGAACTTCCATCTTAATCTTGTCCCATTTGAAGACAATCTTAACGCCTGTGTCATACAATGGCTCCAGCGCAATTGTAAACTGCTCTGTATGCTCAGAAGTAAGCACAGGAATCATCACCGAAAGAATGTCTAACTCGCTATCCGCTTCAAAAGCACCCCACTCACCAAGCTCTGAGTTCAATCTCAATTCAAAATATTGAGGGCCGGGGATTGCGTACATGCGATAAGTTCCTTTTTTCACTGGCTGATCCACCAGAAGGACATCCTGACTGAAAGTAACCTCAGTAGATTCGTTGGCCCCTAGTCGCCAGTACTTTCCATAAGGCTGCAAAGCCTCGTCCTCTTCGGTCCCGAAAATCAGGCGATCTCTTACAGATGGTCTACTGTAAGTGATGTCAACAGTCAGCTCCCCATTGGTAAGGTTGGCCGCTCCTCTAGGGCTAAGTGTTCGGTTTCTATTGTCCAGGTAGAAGTAAGCTGCCACCAGCAGAACTACAACTACTCCAAGCGAGATTAATATTTTCTTCAACATTTTATGAGTGTTTATTTTCGGCACAATCTAGCGATAATCTGTTGCTTGGAAGATATTGGGTAGATGATTTATTCCAACACAGCCTGGCAGGAAACGCTACCAATTCATTCATATTTTGGTAAGTTTAAGGCAGGATGAAAATATTAGGAATAGACATTGGAGGCACAGGAATCAAGGGAGGTATCGTAGATACCAAAAAAGGTGAATTGATCACCGAAAGGCATAGGATTTCCACACCCGACCCTGCAACCCCAGCTGCCATTATCGAGACAGTCATAGAGTTGGTAAAGGAATTTGACTGGCAAGGCCCTATAGGTTGCGGTTTTCCGGCGGCAGTACGTCACGACATTGTAGTCACGGCCTCTAATATTGATCAAAGTTGGATAGGCATGAATGCTGCCAAAGCCATTCAAAAAGCCACTGGCTGCCCTACCCACCTGGTCAACGATGTAGATGCTGCAGGTATGGCCGAGATGAAGTTTGGAGCTGGCAAAGACCAAAAAGGAGTAACACTCATGGTGGCCGCCGGCACTGGTATAGGCACGGCACTGTTCATTGGTAAGCATTTGGTCCCCAATACTGAACTGGGTTTTGTGCACGTAAAAGGGATGCCTGGTGAACATTATGCCGCCAATTCAGTTCGGAAGTCAGAGGATTTGTCCTGGCAGGAATGGGCAGAAAGGCTCAATGAATATTTCAAGAAACTGGAATTTCTATTTTGGCCAGACCTGTTTATTTTAGGAGGTGGTGTCAGTAAGGATTTTGACTCATACAAACAGTATTTTACACTGGATACCCAATTGGTACCCGCCGAGTCAAGAAATCATGCCGGAATCATTGGAGCTGCCCTGGCGGCCAAAGAAGCACTCAAATAGATCATTTACCTCAGAATAGACAACATGAAAGACTACCCATGGCTGGCCCAGTACCCGGAGGCTACTCCCCACGAAATTGATCCCGACATCTATCCCTCACTGGTGGCCTTTCTGGCTGATTGTGTAGCCAAATTCGGGGATAAGAGTGCCTATGAAAACTTGGGCGTCGAGATATCTTTTAACGATCTGGATGTGCTCAGCAGTGCCTTTGCCAACTACCTGATGCACGAGACAAACCTCAAGAAGGGCGATCGGGTGGCGCTGCAAATGCCCAATGTGCTCCAATATCCTGTTGCACTGTTTGGCATACTCAAAGCCGGAATGGTGGTGGTCAACACCAACCCTCAATATAAGCCTTCAGAAATGGAGCATCAGTTTACCAACGCGGGTGCTAAAGGCATTATTTTACTCAATACATTTGCTTTTAAACTCGAGGAGATTTTACCGAAGACTCCAATTGAGACCATCATCATCGCCGAAGTGGGCGATATGCTGGGAACTCTCAAAGGTGCGCTGGTAGATTTCATGATCAAAAGAGTCAAGCGAATGGTGCCTGATTACGATCTACCTACAGCGGTAGACTTCCAGGACGTCATCAAGGCAGGCAAACAACACACCTATGTGCAGCCAGAGATTAAGAATACAGACCTGGCACTACTTCAATATACCGGCGGTACTACAGGGGTGGCCAAGGGCGCTGCTTTGAGCCACCGCAACCTAATCGCAAATATAGAGCAGGTGGCCGCCTGGATGCGCCCCAGACTGGTAGAAGGTGAAGAAGTGACCATCACCGCTCTCCCACTCTATCACGTTTTTGCGCTTACGGTCAATTGTTTTGGCATGCTAAAAATCGGGGCTAAGAGTGTCCTCATTACAGATCCCAGGAAGATGGGCGATTTCATCAAAGTGCTAAAAAATCATCCGTTCTCAGTGATTACAGGAGTTAATACACTTTTTAATGGGCTAGTACAAAGACCTGAGTTTCAGAATGTGAATTTTGAGCACCTGAAAGTGGCCGTAGCAGGTGGTATGGCCCTGCAGAAAGCTGTGGCCGACAAGTGGAAATACCTGACTGGCAATGATATAGTGGAAGGTTACGGACTTTCGGAAACCTCTCCACTCCTCACCTGCAATCCCATAGATGGCACTGAGAAACTAGGAACAATTGGACTGCCTGTCCCCTCTACTGAGATCAAAATTGTGAATGATGAAGGAGAAACCCAGGGGGTTGGTGATTTTGGAGAGATCTGGGCCAGAGGCCCACAGGTAATGATGGGTTATTGGCAAAATCAAGCGGAAACAGACATTGTGATGGAGGGCGAATGGTTCAAGACCGGGGACATTGGTTTTTTCGATAGTGAAGGATACATCAAGATTGTGGACAGAAAGAAAGAGATGATCAATGTATCTGGCATGAAAGTCTTTCCAAATGAAGTGGAAGATGTGATTGCACAACTGGAGGGTGTTTTAGAAGTGGGCGTGATCGGTGTAGCGCACAAAACCTCCGGAGAAGTGGTCAAAGCCTTCATTGTGAAAAAAGACAAAAATCTCACTGAAGATATGATCATGAAGCACTGCCGGGACCATCTGGTGGCTTACAAGATGCCTAAGTTCATAGAATTCCGGGAAGAGTTACCCAAATCCACCGTTGGTAAAATTTTGCGCAAAGAACTCCGAAAAGAAGAGATTGCCAATGCGATTTAAAATTGTGGTTTTGGATGGCATCTATGCCAACCCTGGAGACTTGATCTGGGATGGTTTGAAGCCCCATGGAGACTTCACTATATATGAACGAACTGCCCCCGAACAGGTAATGGATCGGGCCCTGGAAGCCGATATTCTCATTGTCAATAAGGTGGAATTGAGAAAAGCGCTGCTGTACAAGCTTCCTAAGCTCAAAATGATTGTGATCTCCGCCACAGGAATGAACAACGTGGACCTGGAAGCGGCAAAAGAGCATGGAGTTTTGGTGAAGAATGTTGTGGGATATGGCGCTCCATCCGTGGCACAGCATACTTTTGCCCTGATTCTGGAATTAACCAACCGAGTGTCTGCTCACCATCACAGTGTGCAAAATGGTGAATGGGATTCAGGAAAAGGATTTAGCTACACCGTCTCTCCGGTTACAGGCCTCAGTGGAAAAACCCTTGGCATTTATGGTTTCGGAAGTATAGGTCGGGAGGTAGCCAGCATTGGCCGGGCCTTTGGTATGAACATTCTCGTGGTGAGCGGTCATACCCTCCCCGCTGATTACCCCAATTATGAATTTGTGAGCCTGCCTGAGTTATTTGAGCGATCAGACATCATCAGTTTACACGCCCCCCTTCGCGATGACAATGAACGTGTGGTAAATAGAGCGCTCCTGAGTAAGATGAAGCCGGATGCTCGCCTGATCAATACTGCCCGCGGGCCTTTGATCCATGAAGAGGACCTGAAAAACTGGCTTATGGCACATCCCATGGCAGGAGCCGCACTGGATGTGCTGGAGATGGAACCCCCGGGAGCGCAGCACCCATTATTCGGGCTTACCAACTGCATTATCACCCCACACATGGCGTGGACTGCTAAAAGTGCCCGGAAAAAGCTGATTGATGAAGTTGTCCTACACGTCACAAAGTTCGTTTCCCAACAAAATTCACTTTAAAGCGGGTTTTCGAGGTTTCTTTTTCCCCTAAGGTCCAAGTCATTGGGCGTAGTTTCTTATTTTTGCGCCTAGTACTCAAAACGTTTACATCACTTGCCTATGAGACTCGGTCAGCTCTCCAGACAACTCAACCTGGACACTAAAGATATTGTTAATTTTTTGGCTGAAAACAATATTGAAATCAAAGATCACCCCAATGTAAAGCTTGATGAAAACGCTGAGCAAATGGTCATGGAAAAATTCAGCGACCCCAAATCTGAAGAAACTTCGGTACTCATGGAAACTTCAGAAACCCTGACCATCGAAAACGAACCATCTGAATTGGACAGCGACATTCTTCCGGAGCCACAGAGTGATGCAATTGAAGATGACCCATTGGCCGAGCCAATAGCCACTACGTCCGATGTGGAACCTACTGAACCAGCCAGCGAAGAAGCAATAGCATCAGAAACACCGGATTCAGAGGAAGAAATAGAAGTTATTAAAGCACCTAAAATAGAGCTACCAGGGCTTAAGGTGGTAGGCAAAATCGACCTACCCGAACCTAAAGCCCCTAAAGAGGATGAGGAACCTGAAGAACCCATCGAGAAAGAGGAAAAGGAAGAATCTATCCCCAAAGTACGGTTGGTGCATCACAGCAAAAGAAACAGCCGGCCCAGACTCACTCCTGAGCAGCTGGAAGAAAAGCGCTTAAGAAACAAGAGAGCCAAAGAAAAGCGTATCCGAGAAGCTGAAGAACGTGCCAAAGCACGGGAGATACAGCGACTCAAAGACATCAAAGCTGAACACTATAAAAAGAAGTTGTCTAAGGCCAGTGCCAAACAAACTACCAACAAGAAGAAAGCGACCTCCAAGCCAAAACAAGTCACCCAACAAAAGCCACAACCTAAATCACTATTAGGTAAATTTTGGCGATGGCTGAATACCTAGATAAGCTACAGATGGTAATGTTTCAGATTTATGCCGAAACTAAAATCACTTAACAATTCGGATGCGCTACACCCAGTGGATCAGGGCATCGTGCGAAAGACAAAATCCCAAAGCGGAGAAGTAACCCCAAAAGCTTTGTGCCCCTGACGGTAATGGTGAATCCCATGATGCACCCAGAAGATCTTCAGGAAATTCTTAGGCGGACGGTAAGCATGCACCAGGTAATGGATGAAAAGATATCCTGCATACCCAAACAGAAATCCTGGCAAAAATGCAAACACCTGATCCCCTATCACCAGTTTGAACAGGAAAAGTAAAATCGTAGAAATCGTCACGCTTACGATGGGTGGCATGGCCAGCCTGTCTTTGTCTTTCGGGTAGTCATGATGCACCCCGTGAAATTTATACTGGAAGTTTTTACGAGCGCTGGTGTGAGTGCTCATGTGGAAAAGAAACCTGTGAATGGAATACTCCAAAAGCGTAAAAAAAAGCAATCCGCCAAAAAATAAGCCGGTGGTAACCAGTGGATCCAGCTGCACCGTCGCAATACTCCAATAGAGTAGTGCCATTCCATAAAGTATGAAAATGCCGATTGGCAGGGCTATATGGGTTCTTGTGAGACGCTCCAGTATCGGATTCTCAAATAATCGCTTGGTTCCTTTATTGTGTATTTCCATATCAGATGCTAAGTTAATTTTTTACAGGAGGTTTTGATTGTTTTTGCGAGAAATGAAGGAATGCACAAACAACCCTTCTAATCACCGCCTAACCAGCATCGGAACTCTGACTGAGTCTTTGATTAATCAGCGATGAGGAACTTTGATCTCAAAGGATCGACCCCATCCTCGGTTGGGTCACAGGATCAATAAAGGATATGAGAAGTGAATGTCTTAACAGCTACCTCCGGGCTCCTCCGCGTTTCATTTCTTCGATGGTATTCACCGCTGTTTGAAGCTCTCTTTTGAGTCTTACCTGAGTTTCCCTGGATTTATCCCGGTGAGTTTCAAACTCTTTTCGCTGTTGTTCAAACTCTCTTTTAATTCGGGAGGTGGAGGCATTGCTCTTCATAAACATGCCATAAGCCAGTACCACTGCCACGGCAAGAATGAGAATGATCACCCAAACCAGAATATGATAGGCGGTCTTTTCCATCTCCATACCAAGAAAGGTTATCACATCGTTGGTTTTGATGCTTTCAGCCAATCGTACATTCACTTTACGTAAGTCTGACTTCAGAGAATCTATGTTCGTCTGAAGGTCTGTGATTCTGGATTGAAGTGATGAAATTTCATCTGACTTACTGCTGAGGGTATCTGCAATATTTACCCAAAAACCCTCAATTTCGGTCTGTCTGATCACCTTGTATTGCTCGTAGGTGGACGACTTCTGCATGATCTGTTCGTACTGATCTTTTAGGCTCTCCTGTGTGTACCCCACATGAGTGGTGGCCATTACAGTAAATAGTAATAAACAAAGTTTCAGTGCTCTACGAACCTTTTTCATCTAATAATCGCTGGTTTGGTATTGATTGTATTTGATTAATAAAAAGTCACCTCACAGTTAGGGAAAACTCCCTTGAATTCGTCAATCTTATGAGACCGAATTCTGGTATTGTAGCAAATGAGTGATTTCAGACCGCTAATATCGTAAAGCCTGTCCAGTTGCCAAACTCTTGTGTTGCTTATATTTAATACCTCAAGCTGGCGCAGTGCCTCCAGCCCTTTCAATTTCTTGACATTGGTGCCTGAACAGTTCAGGGTCATCAGGGTCTGGTTGTCACTGATCGGCCTCAGGTCGTCCACCGCTGTACTGGAGATGTCCAGCAATCGCAGGTACTGTAATGACGCCAATCCTTCCAGGTCCATCAGCGGGCCATTTTTGCAGGTGATTTGCTCTATCCCTTCATGAACATTGAGGTCAATCAGACTAGTCACTCCGGTATTGGAGAGTGAAACCTCCTTCAAATTGATAAATCTATCCAGCGGCCTGAGCGAGGAAATTGGAGTGTTTTCTATTTTGACAGAGCGGCTCTCGATGAGCTGATGCAAAGTAAAAGCATCTGTTTTACTCAAACCAAAGGCCTTTCTCCAGGGATCAGAAAGTTCTTCCCACCACGATAGCAAAGCTTCCGACTGGTAAATAACCACTGTTTCCGGGTTCACTTTCAAAAAAGCCCTTACCCGATCTTCAGTGATTTTCGATTGGTCCACATCCACCAGTAAGAGCTTATTGAGGGATTGTATAGACCTGATGTCCTGAATGAGGCTCCCCTTCACAATGACGTACTTGAGGTTTTTGTTTTGCTCCAATCCGGCCAATGTCTCTATGGGGAGCTTCTCTCCCTCCAGAAACTCAAGATCAGACATTCCTGCTGTAAATCGCAGATCAGTAAATAGGTTCTTACTGACGTTTAGATACCTGAGTCTCGTGAATTTTTCCAAAGGTTTTGAGGACACCAGCTGCTGGTTGCTCACATCCAGCGAATCGATATTGAGTAATTTGATCACATCCTCTTTGCTAGGATTTGAAAGCCCGACCCTTTGAGTAAGTACAGTTTTCCAATCAAAAGGTAGATTTTTCCACCATTCGATGACCTTTTCACTGTTGATCACCACCACCAATCCAGGTTTGGCAGACATCAACTGAGAGGCCTGTGACTCTGATACTCCCGTGTAGTCCGCATAGACTTTCTTCAATTTTGGGCAGTCTCGCAATGGGCTCAGGGTGTTGACAGTGGTCTGATTAATGGAGAGTTGCTCCAGTGCGGGGTGATTCTCCAGGCCGACAAGGCTGCTGATATAAGTTTCAGACAAGTCCAGCACTTTCAAACCTTTGAAGCCGCTGAGTACAGATAACGTCTTCACCCCAGTTCGTGATAACAGAGCTTTTTGGAGTTGTGTACTACCGATAAGCACTTCCGGATCGGTAAAAGCCGTGTTGGAAAAGTCAACCATCTTCAAGCTGGTCAGACTTCTGAGCGGCGTGAATACAATTACATTAGAACCTGATAGGTTCAGCGTTTCCAGACGGGTAAGTCCTCCAATAGCCGTAATATCTTGTGCCAGGGTCTGTGAGAGGTCGACCTGTTTAAGGTTTTCGAAGTACTGAAGTACGTCAATATTTGAGAGTCGTGTATTCGATGCACTTAATTTTTCAAGCTTCATGGCATACCGCAGTGGCCCCAGGTCATCTACCTTGGTATTGCTGATGTCCAATACCCTCAGTCCTCTCAGGGCAGCCAGTGGACGAATGTCCTGTATCATCTGGTTTCCAGACAAATTGATACTATCTATGGCGGCTATCTTAAAAAGTGCCTCATCCGATATGGTATCAAAGTCTACATAGGCCTTGAAGATGCGTGTCCAACCATAAGACAAGTTTTCCCACCAGTTTCGCAGCTCTTTTTCCCGACTGATCTTGGTGGTGTATACACTGACAATTTTCAGGTCAGATTCCTCTTCATTTACGTTCACCTCCAGAAAGCGCCTGGAAGTATTCTTGTAGGGATTTCCCTCCAGGGTAACCGCCTCAATCGTATTTTGGAACTCTACCAGAAAATAGGCCTTTCCATTTTCCCGTTCGGCCTTTGTTATTTGGATATCCTCAAATGAAAAAGAGATGTGCTTAAAGAAAAAATCCACATCCCTGAGGTAGCCGGACACATCCTTATTGGTGATGGCGTTGCGGTCGGGCAGCAGGTCATCCTCCACCTGCACCTGCCGGTTTAGAAAGATTTTCTTATAACTCTCGGTGAGAATGGCTTCCTTATCTCTTGTGGGGGTTTTGGAAGATCCCACGGTATTGAGCATATACTGATAAAAGGACACCAAACCTCTCACTTCAGACAGATAGGCTTCGTCTGTTTCTGTGGTTTGATTCTCCTGGCCGAAGGTTTTGATCGTGCCAAAGAGTAAGGTAAAAGTCAGGAATATGAAAACGGCCTTCAGGCTAGTTTTTGTCATAGAGGTAATCTTTCATTTGTTTTTGCTCAGCAGCCCCCACCTTCACCAGGTTAGAGATCAGCCAGCCAGTATTGTATCCAGGTCTGTTAAAATTGGAGAGTTCAAAATACCAGCCATCCACTTCAAAGAAGTGGAACTTCACATTTTTCACGGTTTTGAACTCAAGTGCACCGCCTTTCATCTCAAAAAGGAAAAGTGTAAGGTAATCCGGCTCCCATTTTCGAGAGGTATATTGCTCGGGGTTTTGGGTGTTTCTAAAAGCTTTCCTGAGGGTCATGAAATCCAATTCATGGCTCATGGGATGTATAAACATTTTTTGCTCTGAGGTGTCCTTCTTAAAGGATGACTTATAAGGATCGAAAGAGAGATCATCGATGACCCATTCATAACCTTGGCCCTGCTGTTGCAGGATCATATAGAGCAACACACTCACTTCTTTGCCTTTGTAGAGGAAAGTGGTATTCACTTCGGCAAACCAGTCGCCTGAGTGAAAGTCAAGAAATACAGGGTTTTTCTTATCCAGAACTTCCTTGATAAATGAGTTGGCCGTTTCGGTCTTGACGTATCCGGTTTCAGTATCAAAAAGTATCGGCAGATACTTCTTTCTGAGTCCCGCATCCCGGTATTTCTTATCCTCCGGATAGTAGCGATTACCGCGCTCGTCTTCTTCCCCATTGAAGCGGTGAAAGAATTGATTGATCTGCTTGGTAGACGCATACAACTCATCCTCGGTATCTTTCATTTCATCAGTGACCGATCGCTGGGCCACTGATGAAGTGAAAGTGATCACAAGGGCTGTAATCAATAGGCCGTATCTCATGCAGAGGTTTCGGTTACCCGCACATCTCCCAATAGGACATCCCAAAACTCGATGGTGCGACCGGCAATTTGTGTTTCCTTCTTCTTCACATAGATCGTGATATCCTTCTTGGTGGTATCCTTATAGCTCATACCATCATCAGAAGTTCCTTCAAATCGCTGGTAAATGGTAATCACTCCTACAAAGGTGCCGTCTGGTTGTTGCTCCAAATCACTGATGTAGTGGATATCGTACCATTTGATGCTCACCTTGTCATAATTGAGCGCCATCAGCCGCTCAAAATACTGACGAACTTTGTAGTAGGAGATTTCTTCTTTGGATAAGGAAGAAACGCCCATTTCACTATCAGGAGCAAAGAGCTCTTCTGCCCGATCCATGACTCGCTGCGCTTCAGAATACTGGGTTTTTTTATCCCCTATAATGCTGATGTACTTACTCAGGTCTTTGACCTTTTCCAACGCGAGTGAATCTATCGCCTGTTTTCTTCTAGGATCAATGTCGTCCTGCGCAAACGCAGAAGATACTAGTAGCAGCGTGGCTGCCAGTGTGATGTATTTAAATATTTTCATGATTTTCTGTCTTTTTGAGTTTACTTCTTAAGCACCAATTCTTTGATTTTGCCATAATCATCCAACACCATTTCTTCCACCTTGGCCTTGTTGTTTCCGGTATCCTTCAGGTATTCCAGATACTTCTTGATGGTGGTGGGTTCGTCATAGTCAGTGCTACCATCTTTGCGATAGATCACGATAAGCACCGGTGCATCGGGTCTACCAAACATGGTTAATGCCTCGCTAATACTTCCATTGGCAGAGGTGGCAGAGGGAGCATTCGCTATGGCTGCAAAATAGTTCTCCAGCTTTTGAGATTTGTTAGGCTCCTTCGTGGCGATTCGTTCTTCAGGCTCTTCCATTTCTTCCGTTTGGTCTTCGGCCAGCTCTTCTTCTATTTGGTCTCTTACTTCCTGCGGATCCGAAACTTCGGCAACTTTCTTTTTGTTTTTACATGCTGAAAAGCCCACAATCAGCGCTAGCAAAAGCGTGGTATTGATCAGCGAAATATTCAATCTTTTTTGTCTCATTTTATTCATTGGTTTGTCATGATCGTTAAACGTTATCTCTTGAAATATGATGTAATAATTTATCCACTTTCAAAGACTGACCTCCTATTGCAAATAGCATTCCAAACTTACTGAGTACTGATTAAATTAAGTTTCAAACCTGAGAAATTATCATTATGAGAAAATAGTCGCCTAATTGAGAATACTTATCCTTGTAACGGATGCCATCACAGAGCAAATTGCTGGTCTGTATGATTTTGGGTAAATTATGATCAAAACCCGAAAGACCATGAAGCGCGTCACTCTACTCCCCTTATTTCTTGCCTTACTATCTAGTGTAGCTCCTGTGATTGCACAGACTAACCTTGAGTTGGCTACTTTGGCTGCACCGGAAGCATACCGTGCAAATGCCACAGTATATGGATACAATGCAGACGGAACGTTTGTTTTGCTTCGTGAGGGGTCCAACCACCTGGTCTGCATAGGTGATGATCCGTCCAAAGAAGGGTTTAGTGTGGTAGCTTATCACAAAGACCTGGATCCCTTTATGGCCAGAGGACGTGAATTGAAAGCCATGGGAAAGTCGTTCGATGAAATCTTTGCCACCCGTGAGGCAGAAGCTCAAGCTGGTAAATTGGTGATTCCAGATAAATCTACGCTAACAGTATATCAAGCCGATCTGGATGACAATGGCAGCCCCATTAATCCATACCTGAGGTATGTGGTGTATATACCATTTGCCACAGCCGAGGAAACAGGACTACCTACCGGCCCCATGTCTGATGGGGGTCCCTGGATTATGGATCCGGGTACTCATCGCGCTCACATCATGATTACCCCTCCTAGAAAAGATTAATGCCGGTTTAAAACAATGTGGTGAGATTATTGTTTAACTTAGTGGATTATTTAATGCACTGAAAAATTGCCACTTAGGCAGCTGCACTTCGACAAACGAAAAAATCATAAATTTTAAATACCTATGCTTCAACAAACTAGGAGTAAAACTTCTTACGAAGAATTATTATCAAGCGTAATCGAAAACATTAAGAAACAGGGTTACGAAAATATCAGAGCTGATCTGAGCGACTATGAATCCCCTTACCAATTGATTGGGCAAACCAAAGATGTGAATTTTACTCCAGATGTGACGGCAACGAAAAACGACGGAAAAGCCTACTTTGAGATTTCTACTAAAGTGGATAACCCGAATGATTTGATCAATAAATGGAAACTGCTGGAAACACTGGCAACAATGAAGCGAGGCAAATTTCAAATATTTGTACCTCATGGTCATATGAAATTCACTCAGGAATTGGTGAAAGACTATAACATCAACGCTGAAGTTAGAAAAATTTAGTAAAAAGCCCTTCAATTAATTTTGAAGGGCTTTTTTGTTAAGGGCGCCTTCCGATCAAGAGCAGTCCTACCCCTTCCTCAAAAGAGATTTCACCATTCGCCACTTCAGTGGTTTCGCCCGTATAGTAATTCGTTACACGCTCCCCATCGCCGAAAATCCCCCTGGAGTTAACCGCACTACCATCATTATCCATCACCACTATCACACGATCACTTGCAGCTCCATCACTATAGGTTCTTGAAAAGGTATAAGGCGTTCCGTTCATGAGCTGATGCTTCCCCGCACCAACGGCGACATGATCCTTTCTGAACTGTCCCAGTCGCTGCCAGTGTGATAGCAAGCCCTGAATTTCCGGAGTATCCAGGTCAGCCCAATTCATCATGGTACGAAGGTTGGCATCTCCCTGAGCGCCCTCCGCTTGCAATGGCCGGGACGTTTCATCTCCATAATAGATCTGGGCCTGTCCAGGTGTGAGCATTAGCATGGTACCGGCCAGGTAGCCGTTGGTTCTTTCGCGATCAAAAGGCCCACCATCATCATGAGAACTCACATAGTTGAGCACTGTATAGCCACTAAGAACAGTGCTGAGTTGATTGGCATAATAGGAAAAAACCTCTTCCGGCACTCTGCCAGCATCACCTTTCATAGAGAAGTTGATCAGACTTTTAAAGCCATTTTCGAAAAAATTGACACTGTCCTCAGCATTATAAAAGTAATCTTGACCATTCTGAATACCGTATCCATACACCTCCCCGACCATGAAAAAGTCCTCGTCATCCAGCACTTCCGCCGGTGAAGTTGATTTCCAATCCTTAAAGGCTTCGCTGGCGAGCTTATAGAGCTCTCCCCAGATAGAAGCTTCGGTATGTTTAGCAGTATCCACTCTGTAGCCATCAATTCCCATTTCGCGCACATAGTCAGTCAGCCATTTCATGATGTAAAACCTGGGTGCTCGAGGATATCCCGTTCTTTCAAAAAACGCATCCAACTCCGCCACTTCTTCCTCCAATCTTCCCTCCTGGGTCCATTTCTCAACCAGAAAATCGGGAAGCGCCACTTCCTCGTCGCTATCCGTTAGGATATCCGGCAAGTTTTCTACCAGTGTACAGGCTATGGTGGAAGCGGCATCTGTATAAGTGCACTGCGGGGTGGTTCGCACCCATGCATCCGGCCACTGGCTGTCTTCTGGTGTGACGGGCCCGGTATGGTTCACCACCACATCCATTAAGATGCGGATCCCATGCTCGTGTGCTACTTTCACAAGACTTTTGAGGTCTTCCATAGTGCCAAAATTGGGATCAATGGCCGTCCAGTCACGCGCCCAATATCCGTGATATCCATAGGTTTTACCAGTACCCTCGTCCACATAGCCATGAATCTGTTCCACTGGTGGGTTGAACCAAATGGCATCAACCCCCAGGTCGTCAAAGTAGCCTTCCTCTATTTTCATGGTGATCCCTTGCAAATCTCCGCCCATAAAGCTCCTTAAAACCGCTCCATCGGGCTCACGACCATAGTTCGTATCATTCTCGGGATTACCGTTATAAAAACGATCCGTCAACAGGAAATAGATCGTCGCATTCTCCCATTTGAAGACTGGTGGCTGTTCTATTGCCTCAGAAGTGGGCTTTTCAGAACAACCTAAGCCGCCAAGGGTAATGAGTATTGTAAAGAGGGCTTTGTACATGGGTCATTTATGTTTTAGAAGAAGCTAAAACTAAGAGAAAGAAGTAACTCTGCCAAGTAGAAAAAAAGAAAGCCGGCCACTTGGCCGACTTTCAAATGCTCACGCACTGATATCTACAATAAAGAGAGGGGTTTTAGTGTGAGTATCTAAAACAAAAAACCCATTTTAAAATTTCTTCTAGCGAAAACCACATGACCCTACTCCTGGCAGTCTAGGTATTCACTGCAAATTGATAGATCGGGTAATCCAGAAACCGATGATCGGATTGCAGTAAGCTTATGATGCACTCTATTTCAGGAAAATTTTTACCGAGAATAAATATTCTGGCTCGACTCCCGAGCTCATTTCCTTTATATAATCCTCTTGAGCGCAAATAATCAAACGTTCGCTGGCTGTCTTTTAACCATAGCAAATCACAAGTCTCTTCCGAAACCTTCAAACTACTCAGCATCATATCCACCTCATAGGGATTCGATGATATGAGAATTATTTCTGTGTTCCGTATAAGATCATGTGGATTTACCATCTTTCTAATTGCTGATGATACAAATCTATCCGGACTCAAAAAGAGATATTAGGGTGTTAACCTGATTATTGAAAAATAGGTGAATTACCTATAAGTTAAGCAGAGGCTCAAATGATGCCTTTCTCGATGGCGTATATGGCCAGGCCAGCCATGGTCTTGCAACCTGTCTTTTCGAGGATGTTACGCTTGTGAGCTTCCACGGTTCTTACGCTAATAAAGAGCATATCCGCAATCACCTGATTGGAATGCTCCTCCATAATCAACCTTACGATCTCCTTTTCACGTTTGGTAAGAGTTACCTCCAGTGAAACACGCTGCAAGGCAGGTTTTTTACCAGACAACTGCCCCATGATGATGTCATATACTTCACGTGTGTAGTAGTTTTCTCCACCACTTATGGTTTTGATGGCCTTGAGTATTTCTTCCTTTGGACTATTTTTCAGTACATACCCCTTGGCTCCAAGACTTATCATCTTCTTAATTTGAGAAACTTCATTGATCATAGAGACTACCAGAACATCCTGTTTGATTTGCCGATCCTGAAGGGCCGTCATAAACTCCACCCCATTCATGTCTGGCATAGCCATATCTGTGATAATCAGATCAAAATCTTTCTCTTCAAGTTTTTGGAGGGCTTCCTGTCCATTATTGGCTTCATCCAGAATCTCTATTTCTTCATTTGTAGAAAAGTATTGCCGGATGGCGTCCCTGATCATGGGATGATCATCTACCAAAAGGATCCTAATCTTGTTTTTCATGTGGCGGTGACTCTATATATCAACGATCCTGCGATTTCATGGGTACAATTTTGTCACCAATCAAACGCGATTTCACAGACATTCGATCCTAATAAACTCCTTATACCTCCATAATGTTTTATTATTTTGAAACAACAGAGTTATAAGGAAGTACTAAGAAAACAGAAGAGTCGGATCTATTTCAGGGTAATTCCCTTGTCATCAAGGGTCACGAGTCGTTGTCTGTAGAGGGTACCAATAGCCTTTTTGAAATTCTTTTTGCTCATTTGAAGAAGTCGCTTGATTTCGTCAGGATCACTCTTATCATGAAGTGGCAAAAAACCTTCGTTCTTCTTTAGTACCTCAAACACTCTTTCAGCATTGGGTTCAATGCTTTCGTGGCCTGTACGCTCCAGCACCAGATCTATCTTATTGTCAGGCCTTATTTGCTTCACAAAAGCCGATGTGGTATCTCCCGGCTGGATATCCTTAAAGATTTGGTTCTTATAAACCAGGCCCTTGTATTTACCATTCACAATGCACTGAAAGCCCAGATCAGTATCATTGCCCACCAATATCTGCACTTCTTCACCCTCTTCCAGTTCGATCGTATTTTGCTCCACAAACTTGTTGAGGTGTGTAGAACCAACAAGGCGATCGGTCACATTGTCCAGGTACATGTAGACCAAATAAGATTTGCCTACATCCATACGCTCCAATTGCTCTTTGAAGGGAACCAACAAGTCCTTTTCCAACCCCCAGTCCATAAAAGTACCGAAGGAAGTGGCATCCTTTACTTTTAAATAAGCAAACTCTCCCCGCATGATGTGAGGGGTCAAGGTGGTAGCAATCAATCGGTCCTCAGAGTCTGTATAGATAAAAACATCTATATAATCCCCTATTTCAAGACCTTCGGGAATGTACTTATTGGGCAATAATATTTCTTCAACACTGTCCCCGAGGTATAGCCCTTGTTCTGTGGACTTTAAAACTTCAAGCTTATTGATTCTGCCTATTTCGACTAATGGTAACGACATTATGGACCTTATTAAGCCACAAAGGTATTCTATTTACTGAGCCTCTGTTACCTTTGCGGGGTTCATAAATAACAATACCAATGAAAAAAGCAGAAATACATACCAAAAAGGGTGTGATGAAAATCAATTTCTTCGAGCAAGACGCTCCTAAAGCTGTAGCTAACTTTATCTCTCTAGCAGAGAAGGGGTTTTATGACGGATTGACATTTCATCGCGTGATACCTGATTTCGTGATCCAGGGTGGTTGCCCAAAAGGAACCGGAGCAGGTGGCCCCGGATATACCATAGATTGTGAATTGGATGGTGACAATCAGTATCACGACCGTGGAGTGCTTTCGATGGCGCACGCAGGCAGGAATACAGGTGGTTCACAGTTTTTCATCTGTCATAGCCGAAAAAACACTGCACATCTGGATAGAAATCACACCGTATTCGGAAAAGTGGTTGAGGGTTTGGAAGTAATTGATGCCATCAGAGAAGATGATGTGATGGAGAAAGTGGTCATCACTGAAGCGTAAAAATGGAATTTCTGATTGGTGAATGGCGTATTCACCAATCAGGATTGTCCTACTTCAACTCAAATGACACCTCATCTGCCGATAAATAATTGATCAGTGGCGACTCAGCCAGCTTACCCTTGAGATGCAATAGTCGGATATAGTTCATCCGAATGGCTGATTCATAGTTCAGGGTCTTTTCACGAATAAAGTAATCAAGCTCCGACAATTTGATGTAAGTATCCAGATCACCCGAGATCTCACTGTTCAGCTGCCGGTATTCATTCAATTTCTGCGATCGTTTAGCCAGCAGCATCAACTGCAAATAAGAGGTTTCCATCTCTGAGATCATATAATCCACCCGTTCCTTCTCTACGCTCACAGATGTCTCCAATTCCACCTGATCGTCTATCAGCGCCAACTTCTTGCGCTCCAATTGTGGCTTGTCCGAATTAAAAATAGGGATGGTCAAACCCATCTGAAACCCAAGGTGATCGGCGGGTGCGTCTCCCCTGTCAAGATCATATTCGCCTTGAATGAAGCCGATGTTGCTGAAAGCTTCTGCCTGATCAATTTTCAGCAGCTGTTCCTTCTGAGCCAAAGAGCGCAGCGCCCGGTCATGCAGCATTCCATTAGACCATTCTATCTCCCTGGTGCGCTGCCAGATAGTGTCAATCGGGATCACATCAAAGCTTCCCCACTCCAAGTTCCGCACGCCCGAGGAGGAAACAGACGACATGACCAATTCAATTTTATGATCAAGGCCGATGCTTTCAAGCCCCAGTTTGGTGAGCGACTCCTCTACGTCAATCAGGTCATTTAGCGACCCCTGGGCTCCTAGCAGGAGATTCGATTGCTTCTGGAGCTCATTTTCCCGACTTTCCAACAGGTCCTTTTTTCTGGTGAGAAAAGCATGCTCCAATAGTATTTCATATCGTCGCAACATGACATTGTTAATAACTTCCAGTCGCTCTGCGCCCAACTGCCTATCCATCAAACGTTTATAATCTCTGTTGGCTTTGATCTCCAGTGGATTGATAAGGCCCAGGCGCATCCTATACTCTTCTACCCCAATCTGTGAACCAGAGGAACGCACCCTGAAATCCAAATCTCGCAACCATGGAGAGCCAAATTTATGATCAGAGAGGAAGTCCTCCGTCATTTGTACGATCATGTACTCCCCATCAGTGATTGGGGCACTGAGGTACTCTAATTGGCCCTGTCCCTGACTGGTCAATGCGCTGGTCAATGCCAGGCCGATCATCAAAATCCATTTTTTCATTGCGTGGTAGACATCTGAGGATATACAAATACCTTCTCCCCGTTCAGAAAGCTATTGTCCGTAGGGATGCTGATGAAGATCTCCTGTCCGTAACTCACTGTGTTGGCCGTTGGTGACTGAATTTTACCAGGATATGCCGTAATCCGCGCACCCAGCTCCTTCACATACCCGGTAATGCTATATAGCCTATTTTCAGAAACCACCTTCACCGTATCTCCTGGCTTTACCATAGAGGTAAAACGTTCGTTGATATATGCTTTGATGATGGAAGGGTGAGACTCATAAATGGACAAAAGGGTTTTGAAAGCCGGCACGAGTTCATCCAAATGTACATCCAGCGTGCCCACGATGCCCTGAAACTTAGCCACCCTCACGAGGGTGTTTCGCTCGTCATAAAGGGCCTGAAGCTCTTTTTCGATCAGCTCAATCTCCTTTTTCTGGATTTCCAATTGCTCGTTTAATTGCAACTGCTGACGTTGGATCTCCTGGGCGTAGAATCGCTTCAAGTCAGATATTTCTGTTTCAATGGCCTTTAGCTGAATGATTTTCAATGAGTCTGCTGTGGTGGAAAGCATTCCTCCGGACAACTGCTGGCGGATTCGCGTTTGTTGGTTGAGCTCTGTCTGCAATTCGCTTCTTTCGGAGATTAGCCTGTTGATCTTCCCTTCTCTTTCTATAGTAAGAAGCTCTTTCTTGCTCAGGTAGTCCTGATTGGCCTGGACTATACCTGAAACCACGCGCTCCTGCTCGTTGGTTTTCCTTTCGATATCCAGGTTAAGGTCCGGTCTGGAAACCACCACCAGAGTGTCTCCCACGTTGACCTCCTGGCCCGGAATGACGTAGATTCTTTCTATAATGACCGGCTTCTGATAACTCACGGCAGTCACCTGCGACTCCACCACTGCCACCAACGCCTCTGTTCTGCTTTTATACCTTAAGGAAATGACCGCAAGGGAGACACCCAATACAACCCAGATCAATACAAATAATTTTTTACTCATGAAACTTAAAGTTGTTCGGGGATTGGTTTCTTAATGATCCGCACATCGGAAATTCCCTCCAGGGATTGGAGGTATTCAAAAATCTCCAGAATATGGCTTTCGTCCTCCAGGAAGATCAGGTATTCATAGCGGTTGTTCAACTCGGTGCGCTTCCTCAGTTCCAATTCGTCGAATGACTTGCTCCTGGCAATCAGATATGCCTTGACTTCCTGAATCAACTCATGATCAGAAGACTGGCAAATCACCTCAAACTTGTGACTCATCTTCCCCCCAGCAGGTGACCAGTATAAAAGTATGGCCGTAATGCAGAAAATGATGGTACCCGCAATGCCCACGGCATACCCATGTACACCGGATGCAATCCCAACGGAAAGCGCTGCAAAAATGAAAATAACATTTCTGGGATTTTGAATATTGGTGCGAAAACGAATAATGGCCACAGCCCCGATAATTCCAAACCCCACAGCAAGGTTATTACCCACAGCCATCATGATCATAGAAGTGACAAGTGCACTCAAAACCATCGCCTGAAAAAAGCTCTTGGAATAGAACTCATCACCATTGGTGAAACGATAAATATAGGCAATGGAAGTACTGAGTACCAGGGCGAGTAAGAGGGAAAAAACGGCCACCTCGAATGAAGGATAGTCATAATATTGATTGCCTTCAAGGAACTTGTCAAACATTTAATTTGGTAAAAATTTAATTTGAGTTAATAAAACGGTAATATAAGACAATATTGAAGTAATCTGAAAATGAGATTAAAGACCACATGAAAGGAACCTTTCTAACATGTCGCCCACCCTTGAGCTGCACTCCCATAAGTAAAAACCCAATGAAGATTTCCCGACTATTCCAAGTCATTGATGAGACCATAACGCCCATTTGATGCCCTGATTGTAACGAAAGAAAATAATCTTCTGGCGAGAGTAGTGAGGATGGGAAAATGAAACCAAGTTGATTTTAACCTGTTCCCTTTGGCAATGCTATTATTGAATGCCGGTCAGCTTCAGAATCTGCTTAGCAAACCGAGCAGTAGAGTCCTGTACGTTCTGTACACTTCTACCTTTCAGGGGATTGGCAATCACATGTTCTCCGGCATCAGGAAAGGCCACCACCATCTTTTGAGTCTCAGATGTAGCTGTCTGCAAGACAAACGACCAAATCGCATCTGTGGAGATGGTTCCATCCTGCTCCGCCTCGTTTTTATAATAATAACCCAGAAAATAAGGCTGAGTGATCTTCTCAAAGATTTCTGTGGTCATGGTTTGGTCCAGCAGCGACTGCAATGCGATAAGCCCTTCGGTTCGATACGTTCTTGTCCAATATTTTTGCCCGTCACCGCCCTCTTCCGGAGCGTTAGGGTTCCAGTAAGGGCCCACTACCTGCTGAATGATCTGCCTGCCCCAGGGGCCCGTCACGAGTTTAGCTGTTGGGTCTTTCAAGGCAATGTTTGGCGAATACATGATCAAAGCATCTATCAGCTCCTTATTTTCGCCAGCCAAATAGATAGCCAGAGTGCTACCGGTACTACATGACATCACAATGACGTCCTCTCCAATGAGCTGGCCAATGGCTATGGCTTCCTTTGCGTCTCTGATCAGGTCATTGGGCTGAAGGTCAGCAAAGGACTCTACGCTATTGCGCCCGTGACCCGCGAGCAAAGGGAGGTAAATGTTAAACCCAAATTGTCGTGCAAAATCTAAATGTGTTGGGTTGGACTCCATTGGGCTGGCGGAGAAGCCATGTAAATAGACCACACTGTATCTCGTTTTCCTGATACTGTCTGCCCATACAATTCTTGATGCATTATCTGCCTTCAGGTCGGGAATGTCCTGATCTTTCGCCTTCACATAGCGATTCAGACTATCCAGCGAGATATTCATCAGCTTGATATTTGGGCCTTCTAACTCATCAAACTGAGGCCTGGGACCAAGGAGATAGACGAGAAAAAGGGTCAGGGGAAGGATCAGGATTTTCAGCAAGCGTTTCATACCTCTGCGGGATTATCTACGCAAGATAAGTTACCTATCCCAATGTGAGTGTATCACCATCTCTTGTCACTGATATTCTGGAAAGCGGACGTGAAGCTGGCCCGTTGGTGACATTGCCTGAGGTGTCGAACCTGGAGCCATGGCAGCCACATAAGAATTCACCACTAAAGCTCCAGTCTGTAGAGCAGCCTTCGTGTGTACAAACACTGGAAAAGGCACTGATCGTGCCACCCACGTTCACAAGCAAGATCTTTTGGGTAGGATGCAGCACCCATCCTCCGGGAGACTTGAGGCTGGAAAACGGTGAGGTATTCAGATCGATGGTCGTTTTAGATGTATTGCCAGGCGTTGGTTCATCATCAGATGAGCAACTTTCGAGTGTCAAACCAAAACTAGCCAGAACGGTCACTAAACTGGCTTTCTTTATAAATGCCCTTTTATCCATGTCTAAATATAGTGAGTTGAATGCTTAGTTTTAGAACAAGTATGCCAAAAGAATCACCTTATCCTAGGCCTCAAATTCTATCCTAAGATTCGTGCTTCGCGAAAGATTAACGAATTCTTTTTACCGAACTCACATATTTGAGGGTAATACCTATTATTTTTGCGCTCTTTTAGACAACGCATGACAAATATTAGAAATATCGCCATCATCGCACACGTTGACCATGGCAAAACCACATTGGTAGACAAGATCATTTACGCAGCTCAGGCCAATGACGCGAAAAGATCTCAGGATAACAATGAACTAATCCTGGATTCCAATGACCTGGAAAGGGAACGTGGGATCACGATTCTTTCGAAAAACGTATCCATCAATTACAAAGGAACTAAAATCAACATTATTGACACTCCTGGTCACGCCGACTTTGGCGGTGAGGTAGAGCGTGTTTTGAGTATGGCTGATGGTGTGCTTTTGCTTGTCGATGCTTTTGAAGGAGCTATGCCACAAACTCGATTTGTATTGGGCAAAGCTTTAGGGCTGGGGCTGAAACCTATCGTGGTGGTGAACAAAGTGGATAAGGAAAACTGTCGTCCTGACGAGGTGCATGAGGAAGTATTTGACCTGATGTTCAACCTGGATGCTACAGAAGACCAGTTGGACTTCCCTACCCTTTATGGTTCTTCCAAACATGGCTGGATGAGTCATGACTGGAAAAACCCTACAGACAACCTGGAGCCATTACTGGATACTATCCTTAAAGAAATTCCTGCTCCGGAGCAAAAAGAAGGTGTATTGAGGATGAAAATCACTTCTCTTGATTTTTCTGCTTTCACAGGCCGAATTGCCATCGGAAGAATCCACCAGGGATCAATCAAAGTGGGACAAAGCTTAGGACTCACTAAGAGTGACGACACCATCAAAAGGGTAAGAATCAAAGAACTTCATGTATTTGAAGGACTGGGCAAGCGAAGCGTTGAAGAAGTTGGATGTGGAGATATTTGCGCTGTGACCGGTATTGAAAGCTTTGACATTGGAGATACCATCACGGATTTTGACAATCCAGAACCCCTGGAGCGTGTAGGTGTGGATGAGCCAACGATGAACATGCTCTTCACCATCAACAACTCTCCTTTCTTCGGGAAAGAAGGCAAGTTTGTGACCTCAAGGCACTTGAGAGACAGACTGATGAAAGAAATAGAGAAAAACCTGGCTTTGAGGGTAGAATCTACAGACAGTGAGGATAAATTCCTGGTGTATGGTAGAGGCGTACTTCACTTGTCAGTACTCATAGAAACCATGCGACGTGAAGGCTACGAGCTTCAGGTGGGTCAGCCTCAGGTAATCTATAAAGAAATAGACGGCCAGAAGCATGAGCCTATCGAGCATTTGGTAATAGATGTTCCGGAGGATGTTTCAGGTAAAGCCATCGAGTTGGTAACCAAGAGAAAAGGTGAATTAACCATCATGGAACCTAAAGGTGACATTCAACACCTTGAATTCAATATCCCTGCACGTGGTTTGATCGGACTGAGAAATCAGGTACTGACAGCTACTGCCGGAGAAGCTGTGATGACGCACAGGTTCAATGGATATGAGCCTTACAAAGGTGAAATCCCAGAGCGTTTGAATGGTTCACTCGTCTCTATGGAAACAGGCCCTGGTACTGCTTATGCGATTGATAAGTTGCAAGACAGAGGCATATTCTTTGTGGCTCCTGGTGACGAATTGTATGTGGGTCAGGTAATCGGAGAGCACTCACGTGCCAATGACCTGGCGGTGAATGTGCAGAAAGGAAAGCAGTTAACCAACATGAGAAAATCCGGTACGGATGCAAGTATGAAAATTGCTCCGCCGAAGAAATTCTCATTGGAAGAAGCTCTTGAATACATCAACAAAGATGAATATGTGGAAGTAACTCCTTTGTCTTTGAGAATGAGGAAGATCAACTTCAAGCCATAAGGCACTTCAAAAAGATTGATATAAAAACAAAAGGGCGTTCATTTGAACGCCCTTTTTATTTGCACCCCTCTGAGTGTCTATTTGTTCATGGCCATTGCCAGGGCTTTAAATATCTGTCCGTCAGAAATGGAACACCCTGCCTGGATCATCTCGAAAAGCTCCAGTTCTCTTGTCTTAGCATAGCGCTTTTCGGTGGAGTAGACCTTTACTCCCTTTGGTGGTTCTTGCGCAGCTGTCTTCAGGTACTTTTTCTCGGTAAAGTTCACCTCGGGGTTTTCACTCATCATTCCCACCAAAATGATCTTTTCTTCCAGGCATTGAAACGCTTTCAGGTCAGATTTTTCCCTGAATTCCAGAAACTTCACCTTCCTCATTACCCCTTCGAATACTACATCACTGAATAGGACTATGATGTCCTCGGCTTTCTCCTTTTCCTCTTCTTTGATCTTTACCCAATCGTCGGCAGTTATGCCATTCACAATCAGGTAATCAACAAACTCCTTCTCGAGCCCGGCCAGCTCATCTTTTGTAAGTGCTCTATACTTTGGATTTACAGGCATTATTTGGCAAAAATCTGGTTCATATCTTTGAATGCTTTAAACTCAAGCGCGTTTCCCGAAGGGTCTCTGAAAAACATGGTCGCCTGCTCTCCTACTTCACCCTGAAACCGAACATACGGCTCGATGATAAACACCACTCCCTTGGACTTTAGCCTGGCCGCCAGCTCTTCCCAGTCTTTCATTGCCAGAACCACACCAAAGTGGGGAACTGGCACATCATGACCATCCACCGGATTGTGGTGCACTTCCTGACTCACCCTTTTAGGTTGCAGATGAATTACAAACTGGTGCCCAAACAAATCAAAATCCACCCAGTGATCTGAACTGCGCCCTTCTGGACACCCAAGGGTATCCCGATAGAAGGCACGAGTCTCATTGAGGTCATCAACGGGTACTGCCAGGTGAAAAGGTGTGAGTGAGGCCATTGGTTTAATTTAGTTTGCAAAACTAACCCTCACCTTTCAAATGCCTAATTCTCAGCTTATATTTCTACCAGGTCGCTTATCACAAATGCGATGGGGATGGAACTGCTCATCGGTCTTACTCTTAAACCAACCTTACTATGCGCCACTTTGTATTGATACTTTTCATCCTGTCCACTCATCTGTCTTTTGGTCAAATGGACAGTTTGCGCACTTATTACCAACTGAGCATAGAAGCCTACAAAGCCGGTGAATACGGAGATTTCTTAAGGTATACTGTTCGGGCCAATGAGATCAGACCTAATCACCCTGCACTCGCTTACAATCTGGCCTCAGCATACGCAGTGAATAATCGCAAAGAAGAGGCCGTAAGTGCGTTGAGCACTTTCCTGAGAATGAATGCAAGCCTGGACTATCAGAAAGACTCTGATTTCGATTCGCTGCGGGGCTATGAACCTTACGAACAGCTGGTGGAACAAGTCGCCCAATCGACCAAAAAGATGACCAATGCGCAGGTGGCATTCAAACTGAGCCAAAAGGAGAATCATTATGAATCCATGACCTACGACGCGGGTTCCGAAACCTTTTTTCTCGGCACGATCAACACACGGAGAATCATGAAGTACAAGAGTGGTGCTGTAGAACAATTCCTGGGGGATGAGCCCCTACTCTACTCCATCATGGGGCTGGATATTGATCCTGAGTCGAACATGCTTTGGATATGCAGTGCAGCGCTCCCGGAAATGCAGGGTTACTCAGACACACTTCAAAACAGGTCGTCAGTCTTTGGCCTGGAACTCACCACTGGAAAAGTGAAATTCTCCTACCCGATACCGGAGGCTATCTTGGGAGACCTCATCAGCACGGGCAATGGCGCTGCCCTGGCTTCTGATGGATTGGGGAATAAACTGTACGAGCTGAGGCCTGATGGCTTTAGCGTCTTTGCTGACCTGAGTGGCACGCTGCTGAACCTTCAGGGCCTGTCAAAGTCTGAGAACCAACTTTACATTTCTGATTATTTGACTGGGCTCTATTCATTGAATCTGAAAACTAAATCATTGAAAAAACTCAGAGACAATGATCTCTACTCAGAGAAAGGGACAGACGGGCTTTTGTCCTATCAGGGGCACCTTATTGGTTTTCAGAATGGCACCCAACCCAAACGGGTTACTGGTGTCAGATTCGATGCGCACAAAGCCGTGCAAATGAAACTGATTGAGCAAAACAGTTCGCTCAAAGGTGAGCCCACTCAGGGAGTCATTTCAGGCAACACCCTCTATTACATAGCCACCAGCGCTTGGGATGCTTACGAAGACGGGAAATATCAACCCGACACTGCCGCAGATCTTGAGATCAGAACTCTGGATCTAGTCCAGTTCCTGATAGAGTAACTCATCATTCATAAAGTCATAGAGTGTAAGCCTTCTTAGGTCGAAATAAGCAGCCCAGAAGGACCTCAGTGCACCTATATAGCTCCTCCTGGCATTGTCCTTTTCAGTCAGTGCTATATTCAGGTTGGTGATGTCTATTTTACCAATCAGGTACCTGTTTTGCGCGACCTCATACCTTTCCTGAGCCACTTCATCAGACTTTTTAGTGATTTCCACCTGTAGTCTGATCACATCCATCCTACTCACAAGCGTGATGATCTCCTGCTCGAAGTTCTGAATCTCCTGATCCAGGGTATATTGAGTCAGTTCCTGATTGGCCAGGGCAGTTTGTACCCGCGACTTGCTCCTTCCCCAGTCGAGTATGGGCACGCTCAGGGTAAGATTTACTCGCTGTTGATCATTCGGACTATTGTAGGTTTGGGGCAGGTCTCCGGCAGCATTGTTCAACCCAAAGGAAGCCACCAGGTTGGATTGAAACCTTCGGGCTCTGGCACTGGCCACATCTCTATCAGCTTCAGCTCTCCTCCGCTCAAACTCGATATAATCCGCCCTGTTTCGTTTGGCATAGGCCAATGCTTTGTCCAAAGCAATAGAGAACTCAGGAAGCTCTTCAGGAAGCAACAACTCCAACTTGCTGGCGGTGGAGTCCTGTACGCCTATGTACCTTCTCAGGGCCAGTCGGGAGGTTTGCAGGTCCAGATTGGCCTGAGCCACATCCTGTTTGGAACGCAGCAACTGAAGCTCTACCTGGAGCAACTTGTCCTTGGAGGTCGTCCCAATGTTGTATCGCCCCTGCTCAATGTTGAATATGGTGTCATTATTCGCCAGGTTGAACTCAGCAATTTGCAGGTTGATCTGAGCATCCATGTAGTCAAAATAAAGGTTGGTGGATTGCAGCGAAATAAACTCCATCTCCTCTACATACGATCTTTTAGACTCCTCATATCTGAGCGGTTCGGTTCGTTTGTCCCATTTTAGCTGGTTGAAACCAAAGACCGGCTGCACCAACTGAATGTTGAACAAAGTAGTGTTATATATAGGATTGATCGTGGTTGAATTGGCGTTGAGGTCGTTAAACTGATTCAGGTTACTATTGATACTGATTTCTCCTCCTGTGGCCGCGATAGGCTGAATCAAACCCAAATTGAGACTGGACGAGAGCTGCTCACGACTTCTATAAGCAAACGTACCGTCATCCTGAGAAACCTGAAAAAAATCGCGGTTGTACCCTGGAAGATTTCCGGTCAGGTTCAGGGAAGGATTGTAGTCAGACTTAAAACTTCTGTATTGCCAGTAAAGATTCTTCTTTCTCGTTTCGGCAGCTTTGGCAGACGGAGATTGTTCTTTTGCCAGGTCAATCACATCCACGAGTGAAAGCTTGATTTGACCTGACGCAGTAAACGAAAGGCTAAAAATCAAGAGTAAAAAGGCTATTTTATTCATATCTAAGGGAGTCAATAGGGTTTTGAGAGGCTGCCCTTCTCGCCGGGGCAATTCCGAAAATAAGCCCCACAGCAGCAGCTACGCCGAAGGATAAAACAATAGATGAGAAGGTAATCACAGTAGGGATTTCCGCAAAAGCACTCACCATAATGGCGATACTCACACCGAGTATCACCCCGATAAGGCCACCCGAAACACTGATCATCATGGCCTCAAACAGGAACTGATTGATGATGTCGAACTTCTTGGCTCCAAGAGAGAGTCGCAGTCCAATTTCCTTGATCCGCTCCAGCACAGAAGCCAGCATAATATTCATAATGCCGATGCCCCCCACCAACAAGGATATCCCGGCAATAGCACCCAAAACATAGTTAAAAATATCATTGGTTCTTTGTTGCTGTTTGAGCAGAAGCTCGGGAATTTCAATCTCAAAATCCACCACACTATAGTGTTTTCGCTGAAGCATTCGGCTGATCACATCAGCGGTAGCGCCAATTTTGGCCGTCTCATCCACTTGCACCACCAGTCGGTCCAGTTGGTGATAGTTGGGATCCTGATTCTTCATCGCTTCCTCATCATCATCATTAAAGGAATTAGCCCTTCTAAGCATTTCGGTAGTGACCAACGCTCGGTTTTTATACCTGATGAGCATGGTTTGCAAAGGAACGTATACATCCATGTTGTAATCCCTGATACCCAGGTTGGAGATACTATTCTTACTAATCAGCCTTTCTTTGAGGATCCCAATCACTTTGAGCCAATTGTTTCCACACTTGATGTATTTGCCAATGGGGTCTTCTGTCGGAAAAAATTTGGCCTTGATGGATTTGCCAATAATACACACAGGTTCTCCACTGATGAGGTGATGCTCGGAAAACATGTCCCCTTTATCCAGCTCAAAATTGAAGATCTGAAAATAGGCTGGCTCTACCCCCACCAGTTTGGCTGTTCGCCTGAATCCATTGTTGATGATGTAAGTGTCCAGGGTGATTTCAGGACTGATCATGCTCACTCCCGGCACTACTTTCCGAATGGCTTCTGTATCCTTGGAGCTAAGTCCGGGTGAGAATTTCTGGGTTTGCCCTTTGTTGTCTTCATCCGTCAGCTTCTCCTCACTCTGAGGCACCACCGGTCTGATAACAATGTTATTTACACCTACCAGCTTGATCTGGTCAAGTATTTCCTGCTGAGCGCCATTGCCGATGGCCAGCATGGCAATCACTGCCGCCACTCCAAAGATGATCCCCAATCCGGTCAAAACGGACCTCATCCTGTTGGCCAATACCGCCTCAATGGCGATATATAGATTCATCAGTAACTTTTGATTCATCAGGCGTTGGGTTTCCTTTTTCTGCCTTGCTCTGGTTCAGGGGCTTTCACCGCAGGAGTTTCCTCGCTCTTCTTGCCCCGCTTACCGTTCAGTTCCGGGAGCAAAGAAACTTCTTCATCACCACCGTTGGGAATGGACAGGTAGAGTTGCTGACCTTCGGAAATGCCCATCAAGATCTGTGCAGAATTGGCATTGGTTTCACCCACCTGCACTTCTTGTTTGATATAACCCAACCCTTGTTTCAGATAGACATAGGTGATGCTATCTTCTTGATTGTGAAGGCACTCCAACGGAATGAAAATGGTCTCCGGAATTACATTGGTGAATATTTTATTACTGGTGGTCATCCCTGGACGAAGAGACTCGTCTATTTTGTCTATTTCTATCGTTACCTGAAAAACCTTGGCATCTGAGTTGGGTCGTTGCTCTCCTACATTGGCCACCCTCTTCACCAAACCCGTCAATCGCTTGTCAGGAAAAGCATCCAGCCCAATATCCACCTTCTGCCCCACAGCAATGCGCCTGATATCCACTTCATTCACATAAGTAATGGAATTCATGGAAGAGAGATCTGGCAAGGTCGCCACCACTGGATCCCAGGCACTAATCTGGCTTCCTTCTTTGATGGGCTTTCCGTCCCAACCCTTGCGGTAAATAAGCATCCCATCTTCGGGCGCAGTGATGATGAAGTTCTCCTGAAGGTCCATCATCCCTTGCAGCTCTAACCGTACCTTTTTTCTATTGGCGGCTACCTCCTGCATCTTGGCTACATTCTGTTGCCTTTTGATCTCGTAGTTTTCTTTAGCCTGCTCAAAGGCACGCTTGGCTTTATTTACCTCTATCTCAGCCTGTTTGATCGTGGCAGGTGGCTCAAACTGAGATTGCTCCAGCACTAACCGTTTTTCCTCTACCGCATATTCCAGATTGATTAGCTCATCACGCGATTCGCGCATTTGCAACGTGGTGTCCAGTTGGGTTTGTATGAACTGTGATTCTTTTTCCTCTACCTCAAGCTGCGTGTCTTTCACCCGTGTGGTGAGCTCAGAAGGATCCAGTCGGGCGATATATTGGCCCTTTTTCACATAAGTACCTTCGTCTATAATGTTTTGAATATTGACCTGATAAATCCGGTAATTTCTCAGACCAGAAGGCCCCATTATACTGGTAGAGTTCTTCGCTTCCAACTCACCGGTGGTGTTCACATCCACGATGAACTCACCAACAGATACCGGAACCATAATGTCGGAAGAAATCCCGGTACCGGAGCCCCGTAAAATAAAAAACAGAATAAGTAAAAAGAGGGATGCCCCTCCTACAATCAGAACCCTTTTATTCTTCAGCATGCAACTAGATTGGTTAGTGATTACAAAACTATACTTTTAGTTTCTCGCCAGGTTACCATTTACACTCGCAAAAAACCATCAGTAAAAAAAAATGTCTGTGTGGTATAACGGACAAACCCACTACCAAGTATACATCGAGATCCAAAAAAGGGGTTTATGGTGTCATATTAGTGTCTTTTGTTAGCTCTATTTTCACTTTGCAATCAAAAGAATCCCCAGGTTCGAGGGTGAGCAGGCCTTCCTGATTGTTAAAGGCATTCACATTGCAGGTCATCGGTTCGATGGCGATGGTTTCACCTCCATCGGGTGTGAATAGCTGCAGATAGCTCAGAGAATCTGAGGCCCTGAAGGAAACCCTGAGCGCATCAGGTCCTTTGAGGGAATAGGTCGTTTCTCCTTTTAGCTGATAAGCATTATCCAGTTTGTGTTTGTTCAATGCCAAAACCGGATTGGGAATGAGCTTTCGCTCTCCGGTAGGAATGGAAGTTCGCTGATCCAGCGCAATCTCCTCCAGATCACCAGAACTGAATACGTAATCATTTACTCCGATACCATCAATCTGAAAATATGGATGCCAGCCAATGCCGAAAGGTAAACGCTCCTGACCGGTGTTTTTCACTTGAAATTTCACACTGAAACCGGACAAATAGTATCGGTAAGTAACCTCAAATACAAATGGAAAAGGATAATATGGAAGTATACCGGAATACTCATGAGCCAGTGTAATGGATGCCTCCAGGTCTGATTCTCTCGTGTCTGTGACCTTAAATGGCGCATTAAAAAGCATACCATGCAGCTGATTATTCACTTCTACCTCATTAATCGGAAACTGGTAAGACCGACCTTCGAAATGGTATTGTCCGTCTTTGAGTCGGTTTGGAAACGGGAACAATATTGACTGTTTAAACCAGGCGTTGCTCTCAAGGTCCGTATCTGAGATTGGCCAAAGCACATCATGAAATTCCTGACCTGCATTCAATTTCATAGCTGTCAGCTTAGCTCCATACCACGGAGCTACCGTTAATAAAATTTTATCATCATGGATGATTTGAACGCGTTGTTTAGAGTCGTGGGAAGATTGGATAATTTTCATTTGAGTTGGTTAGTTCCTTTCGGATGGCTAAAATATATCCTCAAATAATTCTATATAGAGAACCAAGATATTATTTTTGATCCCAGTTAAAGAATATTCAATAACCTAAATCCATTATGAATAAGAAAGTGAACGTTGTGCTGCTAGTTGTGCTAAGTTTTGTGTTTACATATTGTAGCAATGCCAAAAAAGAAGCCGCATCCGAGAAAGCTGCGGAAAAAAAGCAAGAACTGGAGCAATTTGTAGAAGAGCAATTTGAATATCCTTTGCCTACCTCCTTTGAAGTAACAAAAATGCTTCAGGACGCCAATGCCTCATATAATAGTGAGATCACCAATGATGCCGGAAGCGTGGACAAATATGTGGCTGAGTGGCAGAAAGCACTCAACCTGGGTGTCTACGGTGCAGATCTCAGCTATGCCAGTACTTTCGATAAGCAGCAGGAGTCTGTAGCCTTCCTGAATGCATCCAGAAGATTGATCGAAGAGTTGAATGTGTCAACAGCTTTCAATAAAAGCCTTGCCGATCGTATTGAGGATAACCTTGAAAATAAAGATTCTCTGATCATGATCATCACTGAATCATTCTATCAGACGTATAACTACCTCAACAAAAGCGGAGATGAAAAAACTTCTCTTCTGGTAGTGGCCGGAAGTGTAATAGAAGGGCTCTACATCACTGCTCAATTGATTGAAGCCAGTGACTACAACGCAAGTCTGATGAATGTACTGGCTGCTCAGAAAGACCAGGTGGGTGACCTCACTACTCTTATGGAAGCACACGCCAGCGATGAAAACGTAAACAAGGTGTTGCCGTTTCTCAGATACGTAAACTTGTTTTACGATCAGATTGGTGAAGGTGAAGAAATCAGCAAAGGCCAGTTTGATGATGTATCTGCCAGTATCTCTGAAATGAGAGCAAAGATTGTAGGTTAATCACCTTAGTAAATAGACTCTGAAGCCGTCTCAGGTATGTTCAGATCAGTTGAGCACTATTGCAAAGTCTTTACAAGCGAAAGCTCATAAGGCAAATTCAAAAAGTCCGCACAAACTTGATCTATATTTGAGACGGTTTTTTTATGACCCATACCTATGACCGAATCAATCATTAATGCATTAGTCCACCTTTTCGCTATTATCGAAAGCGTGAAAGAGGATAATGACGTGGTGGATTCGGGTGAGCTCATTATCAAACCGTATTTGAGCAAACTCCTCAATCAGGAACTCACCAACGAGTACCTACGGTTGTTTTATGACTACCTCTCCTTTTATCGGGAAGTAAATGCCGAGGCCAGCGATCACATCCTGGAGATTGACTCTTCCAGCATCTTGCAGGTGGCCAAAATATGCAATCAACTTAATAAAGAACTCCAGTCCAGAGAGCGAATCATCGTGTTTATGCAACTGTTGGAGCTCATCAATACAGATGAGAAGGTGATCCCTCGTGAGAACGAGTTTATTTCCCTGGTGGCGATGAACTTCAACCTGAATGCGGCGGAAGCGGACTCATTGAAGTCATTTATCATCGATCCAAACGGCAAAGGTATCGATCAGGACAAGGCCATGGTCATCGACAATAAGATGACCGAGTGGCCCGAAGAAGTGGCCTGGATGATGCGAAAGAAGAGCAAGAAGCTTCCAGGCGCCTCTGGTTTTCATCACATGTACGTGGAGAACCTTTTTGGTAAAATCCTGGTGTTGCATATTGCATCCGTAGACACATATGTATTTAAGTATGACGGCCCTCTGAACCTCTACCTGGAAGGCAACAAAATTGTCCCCAGAAAATTCTATTTGCTAAAACCCGGATCCATTATCAAAGGGCCCAACATCAGGTCCATCTATGAGTCCGAAATCATCCGACAGTTCGTCCAGGAGCGCAATAAAGTCAAAATAGTACTGGCTGGAGAAGACCTGACTTACCGCTTCAAAAACAGCGCCAATGGAATCCATAAATTCAGCTTCAATGAAGAATCTGGTAACCTGATAGGCATCATGGGTGGAAGTGGTGTAGGTAAATCTACACTCATCAATCTGCTCAATGGAAAACTAGAGCCTACATCTGGTCGCATTCACATCAATGGTCACACCATTCATAGAGCCAGCCAGGAAGGTGTCATCGGCTATGTGCCTCAGGATGACATGCTCTTTGAGGAACTGACGGTCTACCAAAACCTGCACTTCAACGCGCAAATCTGTTTCAGTGATTTTTCTCCTACCCTGTTGGAAAAAACTGTGAACAAAATTTTGGATGACATGGACCTGCAGGACATCAAAGACCTGAAGGTGGGTGATCCGTTGAATAAGTTTATCAGTGGTGGTCAGCGCAAGCGCCTCAATATTGCCCTGGAGCTGATGCGGGAGCCTGCAGTGCTTTATGTAGATGAACCAACCAGTGGCTTATCTTCGATGGATTCCGAAAAGGTAATGCTCCTGCTGAAGGAACTCGCCCGCAGGGGGAAACTGGTTATTGCGATCATTCATCAACCATCTTCTGATATTTTCAAGCTCTTCGATAAGCTATGGATATTGGACAAAGGCGGGTATCCGATCTATAACGGCAACCCGATAGATGCAGTGGTCTACTTTAAGACCATGAGCACCCAGGTAAATGCCGCGGAGAGCGAATGCACCCGCTGCGGCAATGTGATACCGGATCAGATTTTGCAGATCATTGAGGCCAAAGAGATCGATGACGCTGGCCGGATGACCAATGCGAGAAGGGTGACACCGAATACCTGGTATGAAAAATACCAAACCAATCTGGAGAGCAAACTCAAGAGAATCAGGTTTGAAGAGCGGCTACCTGCGACCAACTTCCATATTCCTTCGCTCTTTCATCAGTTTAGGATTTTCTCCAAAAGAAACCTGTTCTCCAAGCTGTCCAATACGCAGTACATTCTGATCAATTTATTGGAAGCACCGATTTTGGCCTTTATTTTGGGATACTTCTCTAAGTACGCGCCAAGTGGAGAGTATGTGTTCGCGGATAATAAAAATCTCCCTGTGTACCTGTTTATGGCCGTGGTGGTAGCCCTATTTGTGGGCATGTCTGTCAGTGCGGAGGAGATCTTCAAGGATCGGCGGATACTCGAGCGGGAATCGTTTTTGAATCTCAGCCGATTTAGCTACATCAATTCCAAAGTGGTTTTCCTTTTTGCCTTATCCGGCATTCAGACATTATCATTTGTGCTGGTGGGCAACTACGTGCTGGAGATCCAGGGTATGACCTGGTATTACATGATGATCCTTTTCTCCACGTCGTGCTTTGCCAATATGATAGGACTGAACATTTCATCGGCACTCAACTCCATCATCACCATTTACATTCTCATTCCCTTTATTCTGGTGCCTCAGCTCCTATTGGGCGGTGCAATGATCAAGTTTGACGAGCTGCACACCGGCATAGCCAAGCAATCACATGTGCCACTGGTGGGAGATGTGATGGCCTCCAGATGGGCCTATGAAGCGCTTAGTGTGGCGCAATTCAAACACAATGCCTACGAAAGTCATTTCTTCGAAGCAGACAAAGCGATGAGCCAAAACTCATTTCAAAGGTCTTACCTGATCCCCGGCCTGGAAACTGCCACCAGAGATATCCTCAGAGATAGTGGTGCCTATGAAACACACCAGGCCAATTTTGATCTGATTCAAAAAGAATATGATTATCTGGTGGAGCACTTTGGGGTGAAAACCTTTCCCATGATAGGCTCATTCTCTCCTGCCCTTTTTTCGCCATCCATTGGTCAGCGTTTTTTGAATTATCTCGATGATCTGAAAGACTCATTTCAGGTTAAATACAAAAATGCAGTAGCTCAGAAGGATTCAATCTATGAAAGCCTGATTGACCAAATGGGAAAAGAAGAGTTTTACAGACTGAAACGTAATCATTTTAATGAGAGCGTATCTGACCTTGTGGAAAACAGGAATGAATTCAATAAAATCATTCGATCTGATAACCGACTCATACAGCGAAAGGATCCGATTTTCAAAGATCCCTACAGCCACACCGGAAGGGCGCATTTCTATGCTTCTGAGAAAATCATAGGTGATTGGCACATAGATACGGTTTATTTCAATGTCATTGTACTTTGGGTGATGATTGGCTTGCTCTATTTGCTGCTCCTGACTGATGGGCTCAAACGTACCCTTGGCATGTTTGCAGGGAAAAAGAAGAACAAGAATTCCTAAAACCGTTATCGAGCCGTATAAACCTCATATCCCCAGGCTGGCAGGGTCATTGCTTCCCTACCCGTTAAAGAGGCTGTAGACCGACTTTTGAAGCTTTTAAAATCTCCCTGATACTCTTGAGCATCGACCGTGAAATGCACCTCTTCGGGAGAGCAGTTAAAAACAGCCAATACACGGTTGCCGTCTTTCACCCGATAAATCGCAATGATCTGATCCGGATTTGTGGTGGTTAGCAGCTCCATTCGGCCACCCCAAGCCCCATTCCAAAGCGCTGGGTTATCTTTTTTAAGTTTATTCAACCGCGAATAGAGCGCGTTAAACGGGTGATCACCCCACGAGATTTCATTTTTTTCGGTAAGAGACAGGGAATGGCTGAGCCCAACTTCTTGCCCAGAATAGATCATGGGTATGCCTTGCATGGTGTAGGTCAGTACTGCATACGCTTCCGCGGCTTTGCCAAATCGTTCAAATACACTTCCCTCTTCTGCATTTTTTTCATAGTTGGAGGTATAAAGCATTCGGATGCCCCTATTGGACGTACTATCCAGTTGAGATTGAATGAATTCGCGAATTACAGTGGCGCTCACTTCTCCTCTGCTAACAGCCTGCATGGCTTTTTCCAGTTCCCATCCACTCACTATGTCAAATCCTGACGGCACAGAATGACCTGATGCATCTGCGAGTAAAATCACTGGACGCACGGACTCGAGCGTCTTGCGCACATCCTCCCAAAATGATGATAAAATCTTGTCATTCACATGAAGAACATAACCATCCAGGTCATATTCGGTCACCCAGTAAGTCATGGCGCCAATCATATATTCACGCAATGCCGCCACATTGTAATCAAGGGCAATCACATCGGATTGACCCATATACTCTGGTGTAATGAAATTTCCCGCATCATCATGCAGATACCAATCGGAGTGTGACTCTGTGAGCACATGATCCCAGGCCGTAGCACTAGCGGCCCAGTCCATCAAAACATACATACCAGCTTCATGAATGGCCCTTACGAGTGCACGAAATTCCTCTTGGGTGCCCATACCTGCATGAATGGCATAATAATCCTGAACAGCATAAACTGACCCCAAGGTGCCCTTGCGCTTCTCTTTTCCAATGGGATGTATGGGCATCAGCCAAAGTATATCCACCCCCAATTCTTTCAACCTTGGAAGGTGATTCTGAAAAGCGCTGAAAGTGCCCTCAGGAGTGTATTGTCTGATATTTACCTCATACAATACGGCGTTTTTCATCCATTCCGGCTGAGTCGCCTGTACCAACGAGGAAGACTCCAATTGCCGGGACTGCTCTGGGGTCTGGCAATGAGCACACATAGTGAGGATTACTATTGCTGAAATTAATCTATACATGCTGGAATTATACTTGATCGGGGTCCAAGATAACGGATAGCATCTCTTCCCACCAAATGATGTGGTACTAGATCAACTTGAGTTTTTTGTAAAGGACTTTCTCTGAAATCTGGGTAATACCACCCGGCTGAAGAGGAAACACAGAAAGGTCCTCAATGCCCACTCGTACCAGTCGCAAGGTCGGGTGCCCGATTTTAGCAGTCATCTTGCGTACCTGCCTGTTCTTGCCTTCCACCAGCCTGATCTCCATCCACGACCTTACAGGATGTTTAAGATAATTAACCGGAGGATCACGCTCCGCAAGTGCCGGCGATTCTATCAATCTTGCTTCACATGGCAGGGTGTGATAAATCCCCTTCACATTGATTTCCAGACCGTTTCTAAGTGCATCCAGGGATGTCTCAGTAGGAATACCCTCCACCTCTACCCAATATGTTCTTTGGTGGCTATTTTTGGGATTCAGAAGGGCGGAGTTCAGTCCTTTATCATTGGTGAGGATAAGCAGCCCCTCGCTATCCAGGTCCAGACGGCCAACGGGATAAATGTCCCTGGGCAAATCGAAGATGGTACCCAAACCCGGATTACCATCTTCGCTGGTGAACTGAGTGAGCACCTTAAAGGGCTTATAGATAATGAAATACTGCTTGGTTCGCGCCATTGGGTAATCTAACTTTCAAACATGACTGTAGCCGAGAACATACTAAACTTCTATCAATCTCTGACTCCCCCATCAGGATTGCCTCCGGATGTGGTGGTGTTGAATCCATACAAAGATGAGCAAGCTATGGAAGCCTGCACCTTATTTTACCAAAAATATTACTCTGATTCGCGAGAGCGAATCGCCCTTTTCGGAATCAACCCGGGGCGTTTTGGCGGAGGACTTACCGGTGTGCCTTTTACAGACCCTATCCACCTGGAGGAGACTTGTGAGATTAAAAATAACTTGGACAAGCGACCAGAACTCTCTAGTAGGTTCATCTATGAGATGATCGCAGCCTTTGGCGGACCGGCCCTGTTTTATCAAAAATTCTATTTATCGGCAGTCTCCCCAATCGGATTTGTAAGAGAAGGTAAAAACCTCAATTATTATGACATCAACGGTTGGCCAGACATTTTTGAAGAATATGTGGTAGCGTGTATCCGGGAGCAATTAGAACTGCCCATCAGTCGAAATGTGGCTTTTAGTATTGGTCAGGGCGAAAACCTGAAGTATCTCAATGCACTGAATGCCAAATATAAATTTTTTGATGAAATCCGGACAGTACCTCATCCCCGCTGGGTGATGCAGTATCGTTTGAAAAGAAAAGCAGAATTTGTGAATCAATACATTGAAAGCCTTTCCAAGGCCTGAAGAGGTCTCAGAATATTATTTCCTGACCATCAGATAATCGCTCTATTTCCAGACTATTCTGATTGATTACTTCCGCTCCCATATGCGTTAGTAACATTCGTTTAGTGTTGAAGAGTGCCCTTCTTTCAAGGATTGTTTGATAACTCAAATGCCCCGGAGAGTCTTCTTTGAGGTTATTGGACTCTATCACAAAAACATCCGACCCATCCGCCAAATCGATAAGCGAGTCGTTCCATTCTGTGTCTCCTGAAAATGAAAATAACTTATCCTTCCACCTGATTTTCACTCCATGTGGGTGGGAAGGTATCGCATGGGTAACAGGTCTTGCGTAAACCTCCAGATCATTCGTATTAGTCCAGTGCTTATCCTTATACTCTACAAAAGTGATATTAAGTGCTTCCAGTATTTTGGAAGTACCCGGATACAATGCTTCCTGTAATGCAAAAACCATCTTTTCTACTCCTGACGGCCCGATGATCGTAAGCGGAGTGGTCCGCTGGTATTCGATATGATTGCTCAACACCAGAAAGGGAATCCCACCATAGTGGTCACCATGAAAATGAGTGATCACAATGGTGTCGATGCTGGTAACTAAAATGCCCAACTGCTTGAGGCGAATGAGTGTAGAAGCACCACAGTCTACAAGAATCTGCCGATGGTCTTGCTCCAGCATAAAAGAAGTATTGAACCTTCCTCCAGAACCGAAAGCATCCCCACAGCCAAGAATCGTCAATTTCATAGACAAGTAATTTACAAACTAGTAAGTAGCCAGTTTCAATGATTCTTTATAAAAGTGGCGAATAACCTCCGGTTTTACGCCATTTCTATACATCCGAAAAGCCTGCATGTTAGCCCACTGCACCCGGAGATAATGATTATGTTCATATTTACGAGCGGAGACGATCACCTCTTTCGGAATAATGTAAAAATGAGTGAGTTTCTTCGCACGTCGGATCAGGTCAAAATCTTCCATCACAGAGAAATACTCATCAAAACCACCCAGTTGGTCAAATAGTGATCGCTGAATGAAAAGTGTCTGGTCACCTCCCCTGCACCATAGCATGGAAAACCTGGTGAAATAGCCATTGATACGAAGTAACCATTTGGTGGAATCAAAACGATAGCGGTAACTCCCGACGTGATAGTTAACCAGAGCTTGCTGTAGATCGGCGTAAAAAGTATAAGGAAGTGTCACATCAGCATGCACAAAATATAAAACATCAAAACTGGCATTGGCTGCACCCAGATTCATCTGCACAGCTCTGGAGGCGATATGACTATTGATAATGGTAACCTTCCGAAGATCAGAAATAGAGTCAATGGTTCCGTCTGTACTTCCTCCATCCACTACAATGATCTCATAGTGATCATTTGCCTGGTTGTTACATAGAAAGGCGCATAACCTTCTGATGTTAGCGACCTCATTGAGGGTCGGTATGATAATACTTATGTTCAAAACTATGGCGGCAGTTAATTGAAGATGAAACTTAATGGATTCAAGGGGATAAGACAAGGGATGAGTATTAAATAGTGACCGTTTTCTGAATAGCCACTATTTGTAATCACGAACGGCCTGTCATAATGGATTCCAACTATTTGTTTCTACTATTCAGAACAAAATGATTAGTGCTTTCGTATGAGTATTCATACAAAATAGAAACAAAGAAATGAAAGGTACTAATCTGGGTGAATTTGAAGAGCTTCTTTTACTCATTGTCTTGATACTGGAGGATCAGGCCTATGTATTGAAAATTCAGGAAGAAATCAGAAATCAGGTTCAGCGGGACACTTCCATGGGCGCCCTCCATGCCTCCCTCACCCGACTGGAAGAAAAAGGTTTTTTGAGTTCTGAAATGACCGGTGCCACTGCCGAACGTGGTGGCAGAAGGAAACGCATATACCAGCTTTCATCTGATGGTAAAATCGTATTGAATCAGGTACGCACCCAGCGTGAAAGTCTATGGCAGCAGGCTCCCAAATTCTCACTAGATACCTATGGAACCATATAGTCAAAAAGGCCTGCCGAGACTTGCCCTACTCCTGATCTCCAGGTTATGTAAACATGACCTTCAGGAGGAAATTCTGGGTAATCTGGAAGAGTCATTTCACAACCATGGAAGCAAAGCACGTCTTTGGCGTGAGTGCCTCCTGTACCTCCGTCCTTCTTGTCTGAAAAACATCCACTTATCAAGCCAACATCCTATGTTCATCTTTAACCCACTTCTGACCATTCGCAATCTGCGCAAACAAGGAATGAATACCGTCATTAATATTGCGGGATTTACCATTGGCCTTCTGTGCGTGTTTTTTCTGTATTTCTATGTCTCCAGTGAGTTGAAATACGACACTTTTCATAAGGACTACCATGAAATATATCGAGTACTCAGAACCGCTGAGATGAACGGAAGTCCATTTAAAATTGGCGTCACCTCCGGACCCTATGCCAGAGCGCTGGAAACTGACTTTGAGGGGAAAATTCATACCTGCCGTGCCAGCCTGGAAACAAGTCTGGTCAAATACAAAGACAAACAATTCTTTGAAGAACACATCCTCTTCGCAGATGTTGATTTCTTTACTTTTTTCTCCTACCCACTGGCTACTGGGAATCCTGAGAGCGTTTTGAGTCAGGCGAATAATGTGGTCTTTTCTAAAGCACTCGCCCGAAAGTACTTTGGTGATGAAGACCCCATCGGGCAAATCATAGAGACAGAAGGTGAACAGTTCATTGTGACAGGTGTCATGGACAAAATACCATCAAAGTCACATCTGGAATTTGACATGGTACTGCCGTTTGCCTTTTTGGATAAGTATGAATGGACGAGCAACTGGTGGAACAATGGATTGATTACCTATGCCAAGTTCACCTCCCCGAAAGACAGGCAGTATGTGGAGGGCCAATTACAGTGGTTTATGGAAAAATATATGGGGGATGATTTTGATCAGACCAAATCCAGAATAGGTTTGGTACTTGAGCCTCTGTCAGAGACCTATTTTGCCAGCGATGTTAGATATGATCTGGCTCGTCATGGTGACCTCACAAGCGTCTATATTCTCGCCATGGTAGCCGTTGCCATCCTATTCATAGCCTGCTTCAACTATGTGAATATGTCCGTGGCCCTCTCCTTCAAGCGGGCACGGGAAGTAGGAATCAGAAAGATCATGGGTGGCAGAAAGGGTCGTTTAATTGTCCAGTTTCTTGGTGAGTCCCTGATGGTGATATTAGTGGCTGTATTACTCGCAGGGGGGCTGAGTCAATTGTTCCTCCCCTTGTTCAATAGCTTATTCGGGTTAGAGGTTACCTACAACTGGTCAGACCCCAATATCATGCTTTTCATAGGTGCGCTGGTAGCTTTGGTGGTCTTGTCTTCAGGGGTTTATCCAGCCATTCTGCTGTCATCATTTAAGCCCTTGCGGGTAATGAAAGGCGAAATGATCAAGGGTACCAAAGGGGTTTTCATTCGAAAAGGCCTTGTGGTCACTCAGTTTGTCATTGCCATTTTCCTGATAGCCGTCACTTTCCTTGTGACTATTCAAATCCAGTACATGAAAAATAAGGAGCTTGGCTTTGACCAGGAATCCATCATCACCATAGACATCAATAATGGTGACATCAGAAAGCAAATAGACACCTTCAAAGAGCGACTGCTCGCGAACCCAGCCATCGAGTCGGTAACAGCTGTATCAGGTGAGCCGGGAGGATTTCACGATGGAGCTAGTCTACAGTTTAGTGGTATCGAGGAGCAGTTGAAGATCAGGACGTTATTTGCAGATTATGACTTTCTGGAAACGCTCAATGTACAACTTGTAGAAGGTCGCGATTTTGATCGTTCATTTGGTTCGGATATGAACGGAAGTGTGCTGATCAATGAAAAGGCGCTGGAAGAGTTGGGGATGTCTGCAGAAGAAGTGCTGGGCCAAACGGTGAAGATGCCGCTATGGGATGACTATAATCGAAAAGTAGTGGGTATAGTAGAGGATTATCATTTTCAATCATTGAAAAGCCCAATAGAACCACTTTGCATTGTCCTAGGTGGCAGACCGAGAAAAGTAGTGGTGAGAGTACAGGCAGGTAGTTTGAACCAGGGACTTGAACATATGAACAACACCTGGGAAGAACTCATTGACGGGTTTCCCATGAACTATTCGTTTTTGGATGAATCTCTCTCCCGACTCTATGAAAATGAACAAAAGCAGCACCATGTGTTTACCACCTTCTCCGTCATTTCACTTTTCCTGGCCACTTTGGGGATATTTGGGTTGGTGACCTACTCCGCACAGCGTCGCCAGAAAGAATTTGGTATTAGAAAAGTGCTTGGTGCTTCTGTTGGTGAGATCCTCTCTTTGATATCGAAAGAATTTACCATCCTGATTCTCCTGGCCTTCATGGTATCCATTCCTCTTGCATGGCTCTTTGTCACCAACTGGCTGGAGGCCTTCAGTTATCGCATTGCATTGCAGGATTATTGGTATGTATTTGCAGCAAGTGGTATCGTATCCTTGGTCGTGGCGCTTCTGACTATTGGGTTTCGATCGCTCGGTGTGGCCCTATCCAACCCATCCGAAAGTATCAGGTGTGAGTAGCGATCACGGGTTGGCAAATTGGTTTGGTTTTTGGTAAGAGATTTCAAGTCATATTTTACCTAAATTTAGCCCGCTAATTTATTGCCTCATGAGATCACTTGCTACCCTATTCTTCTTCTTCACAGCTTTATCACAAGTTGCTGCACAGGACACTGAATTAATCATTCCCCTGGGACATACCCGGCGTGTAGTGGATATGGCTGTCTCACCTGGACAGCAGTGGATGGCCTCCATTGATGGATCCACTGAGGTAAAACTCTGGGACTATGTGTCGGGAAGAGAGCTATACCACCTACATCATCAGCAATCTGTTAATGCCATCTCATACCATCCCCAGGCGCAGTGGTTAGCCAGTGGAGATGATGGTGGTCAGCTCATCCTCTGGAGCGACCATGGCCTGAAGAGATGGACCATCCAGGCACATGACGAAAAAATTAAACAAGTACGATTTACCTCCGGCGGAGACACTTTGGTGACTGCTTCGGCCGGGCAGATTGGAATATGGAATGCTGCATCTGGCAGTCAAATTGCTCAATGGTCGTCACCAGTTGAATCCATCGAGTCCATTTCTGTCATGGAAAATTACCTGATCATAGGCGGTGGCCAGGGGGAGCTGGCTCTTATCCACATCATCACTGGAGAGGTGATCAATCAACAGAAAGTTTCCGAAGCGCGCATTGGTAGTATCTGTTCAGATCAATCGGGTGCTTTTTTGGGCACTGATGCGGGAGAACTCATCAAGCTTGATTGGAAGACATTTGGGATCACTAAGTCGGCGCCATTCAGTCTGAGAAATTATCGGGTGGTTTCGGTTCCGATTCAGAACCTGGTATATGCCTGTGGCCGGGATGCCAATGAAAATGTGAAAGTATTTGACGCTAAAACCCTCCAGGCCCTTCCACTCTCTTTCGAGATAGAAACAGATAAAAATTCTGAAGCATTTAAGTTTGGGTTAAGGGCAATGACCATAGCCGCAGATACCTTATTGTTGATGGCAGATTATCAGCAGGTTATACGCACCTATGATCTGAAAAACAAGCTGTGGACAAGCCCCATATTCAAAGGGACAGCCGCCGCAGTTTATGACCTTGCCGTGAATCGGACAGAAAATCAGCTGGCCATTGCCTCAGGTCATGGCTCCATCAAAGTAATAGACCTTACTGGTACTCAATCGGATATGATCCTCACAGGAAGTGAATTGGGAACCCGGGCCATTGACTTTCACCCGGTGAATCCGGTCATAGCAGCCTATGGAATGGATGAACAAATCAGGGTTGTGAACCTGATCTCAAGGGAAGAAATTTTCACTTTGAAAGCCAAAGGCGAATACAGCACCACCCCCATCACATTTGATCCCACAGGCAAATACATCCTCAGAAAAAGTAGCAACAGCGACTTTGATTTTTATCAATTCAAAAGCAAGACACCCAAAAACCTAAAGGTAAAGGATGGTCAGCAGTATGAGTTTTCGCCCGATGGCAGAAGGCTCGTTTTTCAAACACCCTCTGGCCTCAGTATTTATGATCCCATCTCCCTAAAAGTAATCAAGGAAATCCCACTCAAGGAGATTCAGGACATTTCCATTTCCGCTCAAGGGCTTACCGCTGCACTCCTTCGAGACGATCAGACCATCCACATTTTTGATAAGGATTATCAAAAAACCTCAACACTAACGATCCCCGTAGAAGGACACAGTGACAAAATCTACTGGTCACCCGATGGTAAATATCTGATTGGGATCAGAAACTCCACCAAACGTGGTGAAAGTGGTCCCGACTTCAGCATCAAAATCATCGATGTTCGGGACGGTCAGGTCACCTCTACTCTAAAGGGACATGCCGGGTTTACCAACTCCATTGCATTTGTCAATGGACACCTGCTTAGCTCAGCGGTGGATGGAAAAATCAACATCTGGGACCTGAATAATGCACAGAACCCACTGAAAGGGTCGGTAGTTCCTTTAGACGATGACCAATATGTGATCACCACCCCGAAAGGTCTGTTTGACGCTACGCCTCGTGCGATGGATCAACTGCATTATGTGAAGGGTGGAAAGATCGTGGCATTATCCCAGATGAAATCTGCTTACTATGAGCCACACCTCCTTTCTAAGCTCCTGGGGCTGAATGCTGAACCGGTACGCACTTCAGCAGATCTGTCGGGAGTTTCGCTTTACCCGGAGCTGTCATTGGATCACCCACTCAAAAACAACGGCAAGTTAGGAATCAATCTCAGCAACAGTGGCGGAGGCATTGGACGGGTGATCATCATGATCAATGGAAAAGAAGTAAGCAGTGATGTGCGGGCAGCATCAGTGACCAATGAAGCATCAGTAGAGATTGACTATGACATCACTAACCACCCTTTTCTATATAATGACAGGGTCAATAAAGTATCCATTAAGGCCTACAACTCAGATGGAACACTTAGTTCGGAAGAAAAGAGCTTGTACATTTTCGGAGAAGAGAAAAACACCGTAACACCACGTTTGTTCGCCATTATAGCGGGTAGCTCTGATTATGCGGGAGAAGCGCTGGATCTGAAATATGCCGCCAAAGATGCCACTGACCTGGCCAATGCCATAGGCTTAAGTGCGCAAGAATACCTGGGTGCAGAAAACACGCACATCACACTCCTGACGACCGATCAGGAAGAGGCTTTTTGGCCTACCAAAGAAAACATCAAGTCTGCTTTTGAAAGCTACTCCAAACAAGCCAAAGCCAATGACGTATTGCTAGTGTACCTCTCGGGACACGGAGTAAACCAGGGTGGTGAAAATAGTGACTTTTATTACCTCACCTGTACTGCAGAAAGTGGTGACATGAACAATAGCCTGACCAGAGAGAACTCGGCCATTGCGAGTAGCGAGTTTACAGAATACATCAAATCTGTGTCGGCTCTAAAGCAAATTCTCATTATCGATGCGTGCCACTCCGGACGGCTGGCATCCTCCCTGGCCACTTCCAGAAGTGCCATGAGTTCTACGCAAATACGCGCCCTGGAGCGAATGAAAGACCGAACAGGACTATTTGTATTGGCGGGCTCTGCCGCAGATGCTGTGAGTTACGAAACTACGCTGTTTGGTCAGGGGCTGCTCACCTACTCACTGCTCTTCGGGATGAAGGGAGCTGCGCTTCATGAAGACGGATTCGTGGATGTAATGGATCTCTTTCAGTTTGCAGCCAATAAAGTACCCGAACTGGCAGAGGAAATCGGAGGAATCCAAAGACCTGAAATCAGAATGCCCGAAGACGGGAAAAGCTTTGATATCGGTAAGCTCTCTGAATCATCGCGCGAGAAGATCGCAATCAAAGCACCAAAACCAGTGTATGTTCATAGTCGCTTTCAGGACGAAAGCTCCATCTATGATCGCCTGGGAGTCAGCGATCTGATGGACAGCAAACTAGTGGAGCTGAGTAAAAGCAAAGACGCGCCAATTGTCTTCGTGGATGATAAAAGTTTTAGTGGAGCAACCATCATCAGCGGTAGATACACCGAATCCGGCGACCTCATTCGCGCGCGGGTCAGCCTGATCAAAAAAGGAACCGAGCCTAAGGAAGTGAATCTGGAAGCCGTGAATATTGATCAGCTGACAGAGCAGATTGTAGAATTGCTTAAAGTGGATTGACTACTGACAGATGACACAATTCCCTGACTCGTTGCTCTCACAGTCACTCAAAGTGGCGTAGCAGCCACCATCCAGGGTTCCATAAGGAGCGTCATCTGAGCAATGGGTGCAACTTTGCAGATCATCATCTCCACAGGAAATGGTGATCGCTGCAAGCGTAAATGTGCCCAAAAGGGCGAAAAGTCTTAATTTTTTTGTCATAACGTGGATTCTTCGGTGTTTAAAAATATGCGAATTGCCTAATCAATTACAAATGACACAGTCACCCTTTTCTGCTGCTTCGCACTCCTCAATGGTTTTATAGCATTCTTCCGAACCAAAAACCGACCAAACAGCATCGTCCGGGCATCCGGCACACGTACCTGTTACATCATCATCACCGCAGTGTGAAAATATAATAAGGCTCAAAACAGCCAAAATGACTAGCAAACTCCTGGTATAATTCTGCATCACATGGCCTTTCTATCGCTCCCAGATTCCTTTTTCTTCCCTTTGGCCTTTTCCATGGGTTTCTTAGCTTTCATGATGAGCTGACCAGTGGCTTTTTCCAAAAGCCCCTCATTTCCGTTGTAGTTGTAGCCCATGCTTTTCACTTCTTTGATCACCATGGCGTATTCCTCCACAGTGGCCGGATTGAATGGACTTCCTCCTTGTAAGTAGATGGCTTCCACTATCCCAAGGCTTCTTTTGAGTAGCTGAAATAGCTGGGTATTTTCATCACCTCCTGCGTTCACCTTTTGGCTGTAAACTTCAGGAATCAGTTCTTTGAGTCGTTCGAAATGCTCAGCGAGTATTTGGTTTTTATCATTCATTAGGCAAAGGATTTTAAGGTTTTTATCAGTTCAGAAGCAATTTTATGGTCATTGTCTGGTGACCTGTCGATGTATTGATCGATGGCGTCAATGGCCTCTTTGTATTTTTTTAGCGAAATCAGTACCAGACCAAGGTTGTAGTAACTGTTAGGAAAATCCGGGTCTATATTGATGGACACCTCATAATGGGTTTTGGCCAGCGGAAAATTGCCCATATCGGAATATACGTTGGCGAGGTTATAGTGGGCTTCAAAATGCCTTGGGTTGAGCTCCAGGCACTTGGTGAGATAGTCAATACTCTTGGCGAGCTCGTTCTGCTGAGATTTGAGGATGCCCAAATTGCAGTAAGCATCCACCACCGACTGATCATGCTGAATAGCCAGTAAATAGTATTTCTCTGCCTCTGGATCATTTTGTTCATCCAGCATCAGGGCTTCTTCGAAAAAGCTATCGGACTGTGGTAAACTCACCAGTCGCCCCTCTTTGGCTGGGCCATCAAACAGGTTCATCTGGCCATAGTCCTCCGGATCGGGTCGCCTTCTTTTTCTCTTTACTTTCTTGGGCCCTAGCTTTTCTGGTGGGGTTACTGGAAATTTGATCACTCTGGCCATTAGCTAGCCTTTCTTTTCTTTTTGGTTTCCTCCACTTCTTTCTTGGCCTTTTTCATAGGCTTCTTGTCTGCCTTGGCCTGTTCAATACTTTGCTTCAGAGCGGTCATGATATCCACTACTTCAGGCTCCTCTTCGGTGATACTGATCACCTCTTTGCCTTCTATCTTATTCATGATCACCTCTTTAAGTGCACCATTGTATCGATCCTCTAATTTAATGTCTTCGAAACTTTTTGTCATAGAGTCGATCAGGGTATTTGCCATTTTGAGCTGCTCCGCATCGATGGCTTCTTCCAGTGTATCCAGCTTTGGTACCTGCTTAATGCTTCTTACTTCCTCAGGATACCTCAATTTATACAGTAAAATGCCTCCCTCATGTGGTGTGAGCAAAACGACGTTTTCCCGATCACGCAGTACCACTTTACCTACCCCTACTTTTCCTGAAGCCCTGAGCGCTTCGGATAGCAAGCCATAAGTTTTGGCTGCTACATCTCCATCCGGGCCGGCAAAATAAGGTGAGTCAAACAGGGTGGCATGCACTTCACTAGCGTCGACAAACCCCTCAATCTCAATTACCTTGGTGCTCTTGAGTTTTACTTTTTCAAAATCATCATTGTCCACAATCACAAACTGACCAGGCTCATACTGATAGCCCTTTACAATATCTTCAGTACGCAAGGTCTCCCCGGTTACCTTATCCTTCTTCTCATACTTTACGGGATTGTGGGTTTCCTTAGACAGCAGATTAAAAGATATGGTCTGCTTGTTATCTATGGCATTGTAAATCCTGATGGGGATGGTGACCAGGGAAAATCGAATGTGACCCTTCCAAATTGCTCTCATGACTCTGTCGCGTTAACTTTCAGCAGAAAGTTAATAAAGATTCAATAATTAAACCAACTCAATAGGCTTATATATTTAATTATCAGCTCTTTATAAATACGTAATTTATCTATTCTTATCACCCGCCCCACTGCTTAGAGCGCAGATTGAATTTTGAAGCAACACCCACCTGAATTTCAACTGAATAGCCATTATCTGTTGTAATCTTCTAAAGGTCTTCTCTGAGTCGCTTGAACACAGCATCCCGATAGTGCCTGTCTTTAGTGAGCGACGTGTACTCGATTTCACATGGTACTGGTCGAAACCAAACTGATTCTTCTGATACTTTTTCGGAGATGGGTTTTTCGGTTACTTCCAATGAATCAAAATAGTCTTTGAGTTCCGCGAGCAGCTTGTCAGTAAATCCCGTGCCCACCCGACCTCTGTAGGCCAGCTGATCGTCCTCCAGCTCTACCAGGTGCAACGAACCAAAATACCGCTCCCGATCCCCTTCTCCTTTGGTATACCCGATCACAAAGGCATCAACCGTGTTTTTCACCTTTACTTTATACCAGGCGGTGGATCTTTTACCTGGATAGTACTTTCCCAGTGGATCCTTAGCCATGATACCTTCTATACCCATCGTCTTGGCGGCTTCAAAGAGCGCCTGCCCATCTTCTATATCTTCACTGAACCGATAAGGGGTGTTTTTCCGGAAAGAGTCCTTCAGCCATTCCCTGCGGCGCGTCCATGGATCATTGACTAATGACCGCCCATCCAGATAAGGAACATCAAACAGGTAACAATACGCAGGATTCTTCCTGACCTGATAGTCAATCTCCATCTGCTTTTTGGTCATCAGGCGCTTGATTACCTTTCGGAAATCAGCCCTGCCCTGCGGATCCAGACATACGATCTCGCCATCAAAAACACCATTGTTAACACGAAAGGCTTCTTCGGGAATATTTAACTCGGGAAACTGAGCGGTGATATCATTCATATTTCGACTTCTGATGATCATTTTTCCTTCATTCAGCGTGATCATGACCCTGATCCCGTCCCACTTCACCTCATAGCGATAATTCCCTTTCGGCGGCTTCTTTAAGGCATCTGCCACCATGGGCTGAACCTCCATCTCCAGAAAATTCTGCTGGGGTTTATCTACCCGCTCCAGCAACCATTCTTTATTTTTCATCAGGTGCATCCTATATTCTGCATTGATCTGTGGACCTGATAGTCTAAAGTAAAAGCCGTTTTTCTTCTCCTTGGTGATCTCATACCGGCCTGCTGCATAAATCCACATCATACCTCCTCCGTATTGCCCTTTGGGGATTTCCGCTTCGAATGACAAGTATTCCAGCGGGTGATCTTCCGTTTGCACCGCCAGCCGCTTCACACCAGGCACCGGGGGCATTCCTCTGGGCACCGCCCAGGATTTGAGCACACCGTCCTGCTCCAGACGCAGGTCATAATGGAGGTGAGAAGCATGGTGTCTCTGAATCACAAATCGATTGCCCCTACCATCATCCTCAGGCACGTAAGGTTCAGGTGTCTTTCCGAAATCACGCTTCTGCTCATATTCGGCCAGCTGCTCGGGACTCTTGTGTTTGGGGTTCTGTGGTAAATTTTTATAAACAGACCTTCTTTGAGTATCTGTATGCAATGGCACTGCCCAACTGCGAATATCTTCCCACGGATCACCATCATTCAGCACCATGTCCTTCACTAGCGCTATGGTCAGCTCCTGAGCGCCTTGTATGTCCTGAAGCTGCTCCCAGGTGATGGGCGCAGATACAGGAGCTCCTGCCCTGCCTCTAAGGCTGTACGGGCTCACTATGGTTTGCGAAGATTTGTTTCGAAAGATGTCAATGAGTACCCGGCCTTTTCTTGCCTCTTTGTTCAGGTGCAGCGTAGTGTTCTTGTGCTTTCGGATGAAAGCTTCTGCAATCTTCTTGGCCGTATCAAAGCATTCATCAAAACTATAATTGACTTCAAGTGGCGTGATCAGATGTAGCCCTTTGCCACCCGTGGTTTTTATGAATACGTGATAATCCAACTGCTCCAGCTCTTCCTTAAGACTGAATGCCAATGACTTAACTTCTTCAAAATCATCCTTTCCTTCGGGGGGATCGAGATCGTAAACAATGTAGTCGGGTTTATCTGCATACTCACTGAAGCTATGGATCTGGTGAATCTCCAGGCAGGCCAGATTGGCCAGCCAAACAAGAGTAGCCTCTTCTCTAGCCACGATGTATTCCTTCTTTCGCTCCTTTCCAAGCCTGATGTAGTCGATCCAGTCGGGTGCCCAGTCGGGTCGGTTTTTTTGAAAAAATTGTTCGCCATAGATGCCATCAGGATAGCGCACCAGCGAGAGCGGTCGGCCTTTGATGTGTCGGAGAATGGTGGGTGCCAACGTGAGGTAATACTCGATCACCTGGGCCTTCAGTATTTCACCTTCCGGATAGAGTACTTTATCCAGGTTTGAGAGCTCAAGCTTGTATTTACCTACTTCTACATGAATTCTTTTCTTAGCCATGCACCAGCACCTTCGTTACGGCTCAAGATGCGAAGTTTCGTTGAATAACTCAATAGAAAATTGACTTCCCGTCCAGTTAACGAGGTAAAGTCCGGTATTGGTGTGTTCAAAATGATCCATATGGCTCAATGGGTAATTGAGCATCCAGCACATCATGATCCTGATGGCCCGCCCATGTATGCAAATCAACACCGGGTTTTCGTTCGGTTGACTCAGGATGTAATCCATGGCCCTTTTTTGACGTTCAGCCACCTCCAGTGGGTTCTCACCATTTTGGATTTTGGCAGTAAGATCTCCCTGTGTCCATGACTCACAAATCCGTTGGTACTCAGTGGATGACTCGGGGGTAAAAGCCACACCCTCCTGGGAGCCCCAGCTGATCTCACGCATATCTGCCAATGCCTCATACGGGATTCCCTGATTGATGAACTTTTGCACCGTCTGCTGTGTGCGACCAAGATTGGAGGTATAAATCTTCTGAAAAGGGATGTGATGATAAGCCTGATAAAATGCTTCCGCCTGTAGTTCTCCGGTTTCATTGAGGGGAGCATCTATCCCACTACCCTGCACCATGCCCAATTTATTGTACTCTGTTTCGCCGTGGCGAATGATATAAAGCTTTTTCAAAAGATCTCAGTTTTTACCAAAGCCGCAAACTTAATTCATTCAAACACTTTCCTTCAATAATGAGCATTCATTATCCAAAACCATCATGGTGTAATAGCGACCTTTGCTTACTTTTAGGGCAAAATAGAAAGCATGTTTCCCAAAGGAATTACCCCAGAGGGGTTGAATGAATTTTCCATCAATACCCTCGTCTCTCACATTGACATTGAGTTCACCGAAGTGGGTGACGACTATCTTATCGCTAAAATGCCGGTCTCAGAGAAAACCAAACAACCCATGGGACTGTTACACGGTGGTGCCTCCGTGGCCTTAGCTGAGACATTGGGTAGTGTGGCAGCGAGTTTGATTGTGACTCCCAAGGGGCAGTTTGCGGTGGGGCTGGAAATCAATGCCAATCATATCAAATCTGCTCGTGAAGGCTACGTATATGGCAAAGCAACACCTTTGCATGTAGGCCGTAGTACCCACCTTTGGGAAATCCGAATCACCAACGAAGCTGGAGATTTGGTGGCCATTAGTAAAATCACCATGGCCATTTTAGATAAGAAATAGACCTTATGAGTACGCAAATTACAGCCAGTACAATTGAGCAAATCTCCACGAGACATCAAGCCTTGGAGCTTGTAAGAAAAACGCTGAACACCACCTACCCTGTGGCTTTGTGGAGACTACCCAACACCACCGACATTCTGGCCCTGATAGACATCACCAGTGAAGAACGTCACGCAGAGGCAGAAATAGAACGTCTTGAACAGTGCTTTGTGATCAATAGCTATGACCAAAGCCATCCAATAAATCCGTTGGTGCTCAAAGGCGATATTATAATTAACATTCAGGGGCCCGAATCAAAAGTAACCCTGAGCACCACTCTAAAGGCATCTGATCTGGAGGCATTCACCTTGGCCATAGATCGGGTGGAACTGTCGGCACTAGGCAGAAACCCTCAGGAAAGTGAATTCCATCCTGATTTTGAAGGAATGGTCACTGAGGCCATCGATCACATCAAATCAGGCGAATTACACAAAGTCGTGCTCTCCCGCTATCAGGATTTTGATCTCCCGGAAGGCTTCGATCCCATCGCGATTTTTGAAAAGCTGGATCAAACCTACGCCAACGCGTTCTGTTACCTGGTACAGACCTCCACATTTGGTGCATGGATGGGTGCTACTCCAGAAAAGCTCATTGCCATTGAGGACGAACACTACTTCAGTACTGATGCCCTGGCAGGCACACAGGTGCTGGGTGAGGTGGAAGACCTCAGCGATGTACCCTGGACTCAAAAAGAGATCATTGAACAAGCCATGGTCAGTCGCTATATCATCGAATGCTTCAAAAAAATAAGATTGAGGGAGTTTGAAGAGGTAGGCCCAAAAACCGTGAAAGCCGGAGACCTGGTGCATTTAAAAACCTCCTTTAAGGTGGATATGAAGGAGACTAACAGCCCACTGCTGGGCAGTACGATGTTGGAACTGTTACACCCCACATCAGCGGTATGTGGTTCGCCGAGAGGGCTGGCCAATGATTTTATCCGCACCCATGAAGGCTACGAACGTGAACTTTTTGCGGGATTTCTAGGCCCTGTTGGCTTAGACGGAAACTCAAGACTGTTTGTCAACCTGCGATGTATGCAGCTTTTCAAAGAAAAGGCGAGACTCTATGCCGGGGCAGGCATCACAGAAAACTCCCGCCCGGAAAAGGAGCTGCAGGAAACCAACAATAAAATGCAAACCCTCTTAAAGGTGATTTATTCATGATTAGTCAAACGGTTTTCGATACTTCCAGAATACTGAGTTTGAAAGGTGTCACCCATGTGGTACTCTCCCCGGGCTCCAGAAATGCACCGCTCACCATCAGTTTTTCCAGAAACCCGGACATAAAAATCTATAACATCGTCGATGAGCGATCCGCTGGGTTTATTGCTCTTGGGATGGCCCAAAAGCTCCGGCAACCCGTGGTGCTTTGCTGCACATCTGGTACCTCTCTGCTCAATTATGCACCTGCTATCGCTGAAGCCTGGTATCAGCAAATCCCCCTTATCGTGATCTCTGCAGACAGACCACCTGAATGGCAAGGACAACGAGATGGCCAGACTATCCATCAAGTAGGTGCACTTGCAAATTTTGTGAAGGAAACGTTTGAACTACCTGCTCAGACTGAGCATGAGGATTTGGCCTGGGAATATTCACGAAAACTCAATGAGGCAGTGAACCTTTCCACACAGCTTCCGCAAGGACCGGTTCACATCAATATCCCATTCAGGGAGCCTTTTTACCCTCAACCGAACGATCAATTGACGTTCTCAGATCACCCTTGGGTTATTTCTCCTCATTATTCTGAATTGTCACCTGACTTTTCATCCTTGGCCGAAGCATGGCAACACTTTGACAAAAGGCTGATCGTACCCGGGCAACAACCCCTGACCCCTGAGCTCAACGAGGCGTTGGGAAGGCTCACGGGTGAGGCGGTGGTAGTTGGTGATGTGATCTCCAACATATCAGGACAGGCCGCCATCCGACACCACGACCTCTTTCTGGCTTCCGTAGAAGGTAAGCTCGCAGAGAGTCTGCAGCCGGATCTACTCGTGACATTTGGCCGATCAGTGATCTCCAAGAACCTTAAGATTTTCCTACGTAAGAATCCACCCAAAGAACATTGGCACATCGATGAAGCCATGGTATCAGCTGATCCTTTTCAGAGCATGAGCAAGCTCATTCAGGCCAAGCCCGAGCGTTTTCTGGCAGCTATGGCTGACTCAAAGGGAGATCTTAGCGATTTCAGTTTTCAGATCAGAAAGAATTTTGCCCAAAACTGGGCCGTGGAGGATAGTAAGGGAGAAAGACGACTAACCGAAAGCTTTGAAAACATGAAGTTTTCAGAGTTCTCAGCTTTTGCGAAAGTGATCAAGCTCCTGCCCGACTCCACAGACCTGCACGTGGCGAATAGTATGCCTGTCCGCTATGTCAACTTCATACAGGGATTACCGAAAGGCACCGAGGTTTTTGCCAACCGAGGCACTAGCGGGATAGATGGTACAAACGGCACTGCCGTGGGAGGATCATTGGTATCCAATCGACTGACGGTTTTGCTCACCGGTGACCTTAGTTTCTTTTATGACAGAAATGCATTCTTTCACCACTACGACTTAAGGCAACTAGTTCTCATCGTATTTAACAATGGTGGTGGTGGCATTTTCCGGTTAATTCCCGGGCCATCAGCCCTACCAGAGCTGCAACAGCACTTTGAAACCAGACACACCCACTCTGCAAGATTCACGGCCATGGAGTACGGTTTTGATTACTACCAGGCCAAAGATGCTGCAGGTGTGGAAAAAGCCATGAAGTCCATTGTGAAAAAAGGAAAAACCCCAAGACTACTGGAAATATTCACTGACCCAGAAACCAACAATGAGGTATTTGCTCAGGTAAAAAAGGCATTCACTTCCTGATAATACTCCACCCGCCAAATTCAAAAAGCCGGAAGAGTTCCGGCTTTTCTTTGTTTAATTAGCGTACAATAATCTTTTCCGCTATTTACAGCTATTCCCTGTAAATAATATCTTATCTGCGGTTTTCACATAAGTGAAATTGAAGGTCTCAGCAATGATATCGACTACCTCATCAATGGTCTTTTCATTAAACTTAGCTGTAAGCACACAGTTTTTGAGCATCTGATTCTCATAATCAAATGTCACCCCATACACTTCACTCATCGTTTTAGAAACTTCATTCAAGCTGGTAGACTTGAAGGTAATCACTCCTGTCTTCCATGAGAGGAAATTATCATCAGTAATTTTGCGCTTCTTGATACCGCGCTCTCCTAGCTGAATGATACCCATCTCCCCTTTCTCCAGGTTGATTTTCATAGCTCTTCTGCCAAACACCTCGGGGTTTTGAGCCATAGCCACTGATCCGCTGCTCACCATTACCTCCACGGCATTTCTCTCCTCACGGGCATCCACCACAAATGAAGTCCCCAAAACCTCCACAAGTACGTTGGTGGTATTCACGATAAAGGGTTTATTTTCATTTCGTTCCACTTCAAAGAATGCTTTTCCGGTCAGAAACACCTCGCGCTTGTCTTTGAAATCGCCAATGCTAATGCTGGCTCCACGCTGCAAGGTGGCGATAGTGCCATCTGGTAGCTCAAAGGGTGTCACCGTGGCAACCACCTGTCCATAAGGGTTATTTGCCTTCTTGGGGTAAAGCGCAAACACCAGCCCCAATGCCACAATAACCGTTGCAGCAATTCTGAAAATTTTTTGGTTCCAAATCGGAATTATTTTCGGTGCGCTCTCCTCATCGGCCAAAATACTGTTCAACATGGCCGGATTTCCTTCTTCAAGTGGCTGGGAGGTTAACCAAATTTTCTTGAACTCAAGAAACTCTTTTGAGTTATTTTCTGTGGCACTCCTCCACTCGTGCACGGATTTAATTTCTTCGTCCGATGCTTCTCCCGAAAAATACTTTGATAATACTTCTTCCATTTCCTTTAATACTCCGACAAATAAACAAATAACATGGATATACCCCCTATTCTTTTTCAGAGATTATCTGCTTTCGGGTCATAATCGGCAGGCATCAAATCTGCCACCCGCTCCCAGGACCAGTACCCAATGGTGGTTAGACCCAAAGGTTCTTTTATCTGACCGTTGTGATCCAAAGTAACGTAAGTACGTTTCAACTCAAGCATGGATTTCTGAGCTCCAGGCTGATGACTGTTGATCCCGGAAGTTGGACCCAACCCATTGGATGAAATCTCATCTTCATTAAGGCTACTCAGGTATTGAGTGCTTTCGACCTCCTTGTCGTAGCTCACCATTACATAATCATCAAAATCGAGCTTCCACTCATACCGATTGGTGCCTCGTGCAAGGATGTCATCAGGCTCTATCTCAACCATTTTCTTATTGAATATTTCGGAAATATCCTTGACGCTATAAATTCTAAAGCCCTCTTCTTTGAGTTCATCAGCAATTAAAGACTTAAAGAAATGCGTGATTGACCCGTAATAACTCTTCATTCTGTTCTTGCGCCATTTCTTCCTGATCCGATTGTTCTCAGGGTCCAATGGCGTAAATCTTGCCTTTCCGTAAAAACTCGTGCGGTCATCGTCTCTTTCGAAATGCTCAAGCTCATAGCTCACCTGATATCCCAGCGCTTCATTCAAGATAATCAGTGGCTCCTGAGCTTCCCCTGTAAAAACCCGGGTATCTTCATTGTAAGAGAAATCCAAAGATTCCGCATTTAGTATTTCACATCGGGAGGCATTGGCGGAGGATCCCAGAAACTCCTTTTTAAACATCCTGTAGTACCTGGGCCATTCATCCTCAGACACGATAGGGTCAGAAATGATCTCTATTTGATCCAGTGTCCGCACCTTGAAATCCAGCAGCCCATTGATGGCATAAGAATTATTATTTTCGGCCTTAAAGGAATAGGAAGCCAGCTCATATGCCACATGGGAAAAAACCAAAATATAGCTTCCGTGCGGCACATCCGTCAGCCGGTAGTTTCCATACTGATCAGTCACTGTGCCGATGGTCGTTCCATTAATGAATACATTTACTCCCTCAATGGCGTTTTTAGATCTGTACTCACGCACCCAGCCGGTTATCTGCACCTTGCCTCTGCTACCATCCACTCCCTCCTTCGAGACCCCTTGCTTGGCTCTGATGATGATCTGATCCTCGTATCTCGAATGCTCCAGCATGGTACCTACCAGGAGTATATTCAAGAGGTTGTCGATGTGGATACCTTTTCTGGTGAGGGTATACAAACTCCCTTTAGGGATGGCATCAGCATTATAGGAAAAATAATACCCACTCTTATAGGTGATGCTGTCCAGTACAATTTCCAGTGGAAGGTCCTTAAAGGATATGGAAAGCGTATCTGTGGTATCCTGTCCTTTTACCGAATGGAGAAAGGCGAACAGAACAAACCCAAATAGCCATTTCCATCTCATCGCCTCAATTAAGATCTTTCAGTTTTTCTCTTAAGGTTTTCAGTGCTTTACCCATCTGAACCTCCACCGTTTTGATAGAGATGCTCAGGTGGTCTGCTATCTCCTGATATTTCAGTCCCTCAAAGCGACTGAGCTTAAAAATTTCAGAACACCTGGGAGGCAGGTTGTCAATGGCTTCAAAAATACGTTCCTGCACGTTACTGTTTTCTCCATCGGGGGAAGGACCCTCTACGGCTTCTTCCATAAACGTGATCACGTACTGTCGATAAGAGTCCTTTACCTTTTGATGTTTGATGAAATTGAGGCACGTGTTATGTACAGATCTGTATAAATAACTTTTGATGGATGAGTCTGGAGCCAGTGTATCACACTTCTCCCAAAATTTCACAAAAACCTCCTGAATCACCTCCTCGGCATCATCAGGATCATCCATAAATCTCATCGCATAGGATTTCAACAATCCATAGTACTCATTGAACACAAGTTCAAAAGCGCGCTTATCTTTGTTGCGTAGGCGTTCTACCAGTACTTGATCAGGGTCTTGCAAACTATACCAGTTAATGTTATTCAAATTTGAAAGGCAAAAGCTAACCATTGGCGAGCTTAAAAGCGGAAAAATAAACCAAAATATTCTTTCCGATCTTGAATCTCGTGTGGTAAAATTCATAATCTCATGGCTCGCGGGGCAGAAGGAATTTGCTATGCCTACCTCTGGCTCCACGGGCACCCCGAAAGAGACACACCTTAGCCGTGAGGCGTTGCAATACAGCGCACGGCAATCAATGGAATACATAGACCCTACCGGAAGTTATCAAACTACTCTTCTCTGTATCAACCCCGACTATATCGGAGGGCTCATGGTAGTGATTCGAGCGCTGACGCATGATTTGGATGTGAGCATGGTGGCGCCAACTTCCCGATTGGCTGATGTCCTGGGCAAGGAGTGCTACGATCTTGTGTCCATGGTACCCATGCAGGTACAGTACCTGCTTGATCATCATCCGGATACGCTCTTGCAATTCAAAACCATTCTAATCGGTGGTGCTCCCCTGCCTCATGAGTACATTGTTAAGCTCAAATCACTAAAGGTCGTGAGGTGTTTTCAAACTTACGGGATGACTGAAACGGCCTCACACATTGCTTTGAAAAACCTGACCGACGGTGATGACAGCTTCGAGGTATTGGGAGATGCTGAGATACAACAGGATAACCGTGGATGCCTAAAGGTCAAAGGGTCGGTAACAGATCACCAATGGATCCAAACCAACGATGTAGTAGAACTGACAGATCCACGCCATTTCCGGTGGTTGGGCAGAGCTGATTTTGCCATCAACTCCGGAGGAGTGAAAGTTCATCCTGAAATATTGGAAGCATCCTTAAGTTCTCAACTGAAAATGCCGTTCTTTGTGGCTGGATTACCAGACGCTTCTTTGGGTCAAAAGGTAGTGATGATCGTGGAATCTCCAGAGCCAGTTACATTGGATTTCAGCCATATCAGTCAATACAGTCGCCCCAAAGAAGTCTATTACAGCCCAGGATTTTCCTATACTCCCTCTGGCAAGGTAAATCGGACTGAAACACTCAAAAAATTGAACTTATGAAAGTAAAAGTATCTTACCAGACCCTGCAACTGCCCCCTCCTCTTGCTTTTGCCTACACGTTGGAAATGGAGTTTCACGAGGAAGAAATTAAAATTCAGTACGATCTGGAGTTTTTAAACCGGGATGAGATTACTCTTGAAGAAATTGAAGAAGAAGGATTCAGTGAGAATGATGATTATAGCTGGACCGGTACCCTGGGCAAGGCATGGGTAGAGGACCTTTATGATGACCTTCTGGAAGTTGACCTGGAAGACGAAAGCGAGGATTTCAATATCTATCTGCACATGGAAATATCGCATGATGGTCAGGAAGACAGTGGCATCGCTGTAATGGCAGAAGATTGGGACTACAGGCTTCAGGAGGTGATACAGGCCATCTATGAAAAAGCAGGGATAGAAGATAAACTTAAGCTCAAGTTTATTCATCAAGCCAATGGTGAGCGGTCGTTTTACGAGCTGGAGGGCTCCTTTGAACACAAAACGTGTCAAATCAACCAAAAGGACATCAGCTGGGATGAACTCCATCAGCTGATGAGCGATGTGTACACCATAGACTTTGAGGGGGAATCGGTAGAAAAACCATCCGGGGACGGACTTTGGATTGACCAGGACGCTATGTCTGGCTATCAGCTCTTTGATGAGCAGGCCGGCCCCAAGGCTTCCAAAATTAAATCCCGTATTTTGGACATACTGGAGCGATAGCCCATACCTATTTGGTATTCATAGGTTTAATGGTTAATTTTTATGTTGATACACTTATTTGAACCATTAACCTCTTATTGATTATGAAAAGTCTTGGATTCATTGGGAAACTGCTCTTTGTTCTGCCCTTTGCTATGTTTGGTTTTTTCCATTTCATGAATGCCTCAGCTATGTCTGGAATGGTACCAGCGGCATTTCCCGCACCAGAGGCGTGGGTATATTTGGCCGGGCTTGGACATATTCTGGCAGTAGTGGCCATCGTAATTGACAAGAAAGCAAAGCTAGCTACGATGCTTCTTGGGATCATGCTACTTTCATTTGCACTACTGGTTCATTTCGGTGGATTTATGGATGGAGATCAGGGAGACACAGCCAATTTCCTAAAAGCTACCTCCCTGGCGGGTGCTGCCTTTTTTATGAGCAGCAAGCTGACCAATTAAATATCGAACAGATTATAATTGCCTCCCTTCCTGAAAATGTTCAGGTTCAAGGGAGGCATTTTTTTGTTATCAAAGTACTTCTTCTTCGAGTTATGGAAAAGCTGATCGATCATCAGCGCATAGTTACCTGCCCCGTGTAGCCTTCTCTCCCAATCGGTATCATTGGCCTTGCCTCCATGAAGCTCTTTGATCTGATTCATGGTTTTTTCGGCTCGATCAGGAAAACTCTTCTTTATCCAATCCTCAAAAATCTCCCGAATTTGACCATTCAGTCTCACCACAGTGTATCCGGCTGCCAGTGCACCATGCTCCGATGCTGCCTTGAGGATGGCAGGAACCTCAGTATCATTGAGGCCTGGTATGATGGGCGCGTTCATCACACCCACCGGCACACCCAACGCACTCAGCTCCCTGATGGCATTCAGTTTTTTCGTAGCTGTAGCAGTCCTTGGCTCCAGTTTGGCCCTGAGAGACTCATCCAGTGTAGTAATGGAGAAGTAAACATGCACAAGAGATTTCTCCGCCAGAGCCTGAAGTAAATCCATATCCCTCAAAATCAGTGCATTCTTGGTGATAATGCTCACAGGGTTTCGGTACTTGAGCATAACCTCCAAAATACCACGGGTGAGCTTCAGGTCTTTTTCTATTGGCTGATAGCAATCGGTGTTACCGGAAAGCATGATGGGCTGAGGCTTCCAGGAGATTTTGCTCAACTGCGCATCCAGCAACGCAGCCACCTTGTCTTTCACAATAATCTTACTCTCAAAATCCAGCCCGGCACTGAAGCCCCAATAGGTGTGGGAGTTGCGTGCATAGCAATACACACATCCATGCTCACACCCCTGATAGGGATTTACCGAGTAAGTAAATTGCAAATCAGGACTGTTGTTTTTGCTCAGTACATTCTTTGGAGATTCATGAAAGATCGTTCTGTTTGGCCGCTCCTCCTGTGTGTACTCGTCTATCCCTTCATCATGGTACTGCCCCACGGCTTGCTTAAAAAATGGATTTGTGGGATTGTACTGCGCACCTTTACCTTTCATATTAGTAAATATACTAATATAATTAGTTAAGCTAAATATATTAGCTATATACTTTTCGTATTTTGCTAAGTCCGAAAGCACTGCCCATCCCCACTATAAATCCCATCAGGTGTGACTCCCAACTCACAAAAGAATCCTGCGGATAAATGCCGTAAATGAGCCCTCCATATATGAGCAGCACAATGATGGAAATCAGTATAGAGCGAAAGTTTCTGCGAAAAATCCCGAAGAAGATCAAAAAACTGGCCAGTGCATACACCAGCCCACTCGCACCAATGTGGTAATATGGCCTGCCTATAACCCACACCAATACATTGGTCAGAAAATAACCATGGAAAAATACCTGAGTGGCAATCCTGTCATAAAAGATGTAAACGGCGCTCCCAAGAAATAAAACTGGAAATGTATTGCTAACCAGATGAGAAACAGACCCGTGAATGAGGGGTGCGGCGAGAATTCCGATCAAACCACTGACTGTTCTGGGAAGAATACCCAGAAAGCCTAAATCTATGTAACCATAGAACTGAATGCTAAAGCTGAGCCACATCAGAAAGACTAACCTCAGAGGTGGTATGACACTGGATCTGTACATTGGTAAGCTAAAGAAACAAAAAAAGCTGCCAGTGGCAGCTTCTATCATTTAATATTATTGGTTTATTTACCTGGCTCCTTGATCATTTGAAGCTCAATCAATTTTGACTCTTCGTAGCTCACAGACAAATATCCAAGGACGCCACCAGATGCCTCAGCTATTTTCTTAGCCAGTTCCTTGAGCGAGGCATGTAGCTTCACACCAAAATTCTTATCCATTTTGGGAAGAATAAAATTCAGTTTCCTCAACTCAGCTGTCAACACCTTATTGCGCTCTTCAGCACTTTCAGGAAGCTCATCTATTAATTTATTGAATTTAGACTCAAAGCTTTCCCCTACTAACTTGTAATAGTCTACCAGCTGCTCTCTCGCTCTACTCTGCTTGCTATGTGCCACGTCTATGGCTTCTTTTCTTTCGCTCTTGTCAATATTGCCATCAGCGCCCGCTATCAGGATTGCTACATACACCGGGGCAGTCAGCAAAACATCAATCTCTTCTTCTCTTAGGTTTTCGAATTCTTTGATCATTATTGTGTCTATTGAAACTCGCTCGAAAATAGTAAAAAATGAGTGTTTACCCGTAATTAATTCTCATCATTTTCACCCCGTAGCACAAACTTCATCAGTAGAGGTAAGTGATCGGAAATTTCTCCTGTTTCGGAGATTACACTTTGTCCCACGCTTGTGATAAAATTCTCATTGTAAAGTATATAATCGATCATCTGATAGGGCTCCCTACTGTTGAAAGTATTGAATGACGCGGGTGAACTTTCATAGGTCAAAGAGTCTACAGCTGACCGTATATGTTTGGCGGACATGATCACACTCATGGCATCATCTGGCTGCAGGTACTCCGGCTGGCTGTTAAAGTCACCGATCAGCAATACCGGGAGTTGATCCGAATAGGATTCGAAGAGTTGCTTCACGGTCTCGGCCTGTGCCAGTCTGGTCTCCTGGTCGAAAGCCTCCAAATGAAGGTTCATCACACGAATGGTATCCCCAGGGGCCAATACGAGATCACACACCTGTACCAGTCGATCGATATAAAAGGCATTGTATACAAAAGAAGTGTTGATTGGTTTGATCAGGGTGATGGTCTGTGCGTTAGCCACCGGAAACATGGATAAAATAGCCTGACCGGAGAGCATTTTTCCAAACTGATGCCCCAATGGCCAGTAGGGAAATGGCACGAATTTCTTATCCCAATTCACAGAACGGTAGGCATAGGGATAGTCCAACTGCAGGGCCAAACTATCCAGCTGGTTGTACATAAAGGAACGCTGCGAACCGAAATCAACCTCCTGGAGACCTATCATATCCGCTTCGATCCTTTCAAGGGTTTTCAGAGCCACCGACAAGTTCTGGTGATACAATTCCTCTACGCGTTCCACCGCGAGATTATTGGTCATCCCAGATAGATAGCCTATATTGAACGTCACAACGCTGAGGGTGTCTGATCGCTCAAATTGCTTTATCTTGCTGTCATATTGCGTTGTACTGAAGTGTTGATCTTTTTCCAGATTGCCTTCTGAAGCGACAATAAAAAGTGAGGTAATTCCCAGAGTAACAAAAAAGAGTAGAGTAATAATTATTCTCGCCATTCGTGCGTGTTAACTGGGAGCAAGTTAAATTTATTAGAATTTACAATGCCTGATAATATGGATTTTTCATACTTGATTTCGATCAGTGACGGTGATACGGCGTTCATTCAAGAATTTATATCGACGTTTGAATCCAACTCCACCAGTATCATAGAGAAGCTCAAAATTTCCCTGGAGACAGGTAATTTTGACAGTAACAAAAAACTCGCACATCAACTAAAGCCTTCCCTGGAAATGCTGGGGCTTGCCAGCCTAGAAATAGCCGTTGGTATACAGGAGCAACCTGAAACGGTGACACTGGAGCAGATCCTGCAAATAGAAAGTGAGTGTAAAGCTGCGGTTCAGGAGATGAACAACCGCTTCAATCTATAGGGAGCTTTTCTTTTTCACCCAAAAACTTGGGTCCTCTATTGAAAACGTAAAGATCCAGAACCGTATTAGTACGTGCCAAAATCTCTCGAATGGCCAAGGATAGCGGTAGCTGGTCCTTATTGTCGGCAGAAAAAGCAACGGCATCCATGCCATAATAATCCGCAATGAAAAGTGCCCGGTAGCAATGAAAATCCTGAGTGATAATGATCAGCTCATCCTGGCCAAAAATGAGTTTTGAGCGAACAACCGAGTCCAGGGTACGGAACCCCGCAAAATCCAGAGTGATATCAGCCTGAGACACCCCCAGAGCCATCAGGGCATTGAGCATATCCTTTGGTTCGTTATAATAAACTGTGTTATTATCTCCACTCACAATGACATGATCAATCACCCCCCGATGATACAGCTCGGCAGTGGCGTCTATTCGCTCTTTAAAGTACTTGTTGGTACCGCCCTTTACTGTCCGCTTGCTGGTTCCCAATAAAAGCGCAACCTTCTTACTGGGAACCTGAGTGATGTTGTAATAGATCTGACCGCTGGTGCTTGAAATGATCCAGAAATTGAGGCCTAACACGAGTACGCTGATAGCCCCAACCATGATCACTGCATACTTAGCGATTTTCTTGAGCAATTGCATTTAGCTTTTAATTGATTTGTCCTTTACAGGCTTAGTCTTCTTCATCCTTGCTTTTCCCTCCGAAAAGCCCCAACTGATTGTCCTCTTCCTCCACTTCATGCTTAATATTGCTCTTTAATGCCTCCAGATCCACTGCTGTCTTGCCTGTTTCTTTTTGTTCATTTTCATCATCCACTTCCTCTTCCTCTTTTTGAGGAGTGACCTCCGCGGCAGAAAGAATGTTCTGATATGGGCATTTATTACCCAGTGCTTTCCATCCTTTCACGTCAATGACTTCTGCCAGATCCAATTGGGCAGTTTCATTTTTGCGCCCGTCCTTATAAGTAACGGAGATCAGTGTATTATCGCTGTTATTGGCAAAAATAAGTTTAGAGCCTTTGGCTTCAGAAACAAAACTGAATCGCTTGTCAAGGGTGGTTGTCTCTATCAGGAATCGCTTGACGTAATAGACCTTATTGCCAGCATCATAGTGAACCGCATTGATCGGTAAATCCTTTTCATGCTTGAAAAGCCCAAGAACCTGGTTGGGCTCATACCTATTCGTTAGCTCAAAACTGGTCAGTTCATAGCTCCCATCCTTGTAAAACACAATGATATGATCTTCTGCTTTGAAGTTGCCCAGGTGATTACCTCTTTTGTCCGTATTGAGTCGGCCAATCACCTCATCATACCATACATCCAGGCCACCTAGCGTAGACACTCCCGCCGACTTAAACTGCACCTTTCTTACGGGCTGTTTGGTGAGGATATTTCCTCCGGCTCCTCTTCCCTTGATTTCAATTTCTGCAAAGTCAAAATCAAAAACTTTCTTACGCGCCTTGCTGGCCGGAGTGAGATACACGGTCACTACCTCCGCCTCTCCATTGGGGTTGGCTGAGAAGTAATGAACCCGAGAACCTTTGCCCCCTTTGGTCAGGTCATATTCCCTATCTCTGGTCACAGAAAGCACCTGAAAGCGCTTCACCATACTGCGCCCACTCTTCCCGTCCACATAAGCCAGGTTATAGACCATGCGCTCATCGGCTTTGTTAAATACCCCGGCGTAAATAATGTTCTTACCTACAAAGACCTTTTCTTGTATTCTGGTTACCTGGCACACACCATCCTTGCGGAAAATGATGATATCGTCAATGTCAGAGCATTCACAAACAAACTCATCTTTTTTGAGGCCATAACCAATAAATCCATCCTCCCTGTTCACATAGAGCTTAGCATTATTAGCGGCTACCACAGCAGCTGATATGGTATCGAAGTTGGCAATTTCGGTTTTGCGTTCCCGGCCCTTGCCGTATTTATCCAACAGATTCTTGTAATAGGCTATAGCAAACTCGGTAATGTGTGCCAGATGGTGCTCTGTCTCCTCAAGTTCTTCAGTGAGCTTACGCATCAGTTCATCTGCCTTGAAGGCATCAAACTTGGAGATCCGCTTGATCTTAATTTCCGTCAGCCGGATAATATCATCCTGAGTAATGTCCCTGTAAAACTGAGGTTTGAATGGGTCCAACCCTTTATCAATGGTCTGGAGTACGGCTTCCCAGGTCTCACACTCCTCTATGTCGCGATAGATCCTGTTTTCGATAAAGATCTTTTCGAGGGAAGAAAAGAGAATTTTCTCCATCAACTCACCTCGTCTGATCTCCAACTCCTGCCTTAGTAGCCCCACTGTTTGGTCCACCGAATGCTTCAGGATCTCTGTCACATCCAAAAACTGTGGTTTATCGTCGTAAATCACACAGGCATTGGGCGAAATGGACACCTCACAATCGGTGAATGCATAAAGTGCATCAATGGTGATGTCAGGTGAAGTGTTTGGTGCTAACTGGATCTGTATCTCAATATCCTTAGCGGTATTGTCAATAACTTTCTTGATCTTGATTTTACCCTTATCATTGGCTTTGATGATGGACTCAATGAGTGAGGTAGTGGTGGTTCCAAACGGAATATCCTTGATGATCAGCGTCTTGCTATCCATTTCCTCGATGACCGCTCTTACTCTGACCTTTCCGCCTCGCTTACCATCATTGTAGTCTGATACATCTATTTTCCCTCCGGTCAGAAAGTCCGGATAGAGCACCACTTTCTTTCCTTTCAGGATATTGATTGCTCCTTCTAAGATCTCGCAGAAATTATGCGGAAGCACTTTGGTAGATAAGCCAACGGCTATACCCTCTACTCCCTGGGCCAGAAGCAGCGGAAACTTGACGGGAAAAGTAACCGGTTCCTTTTTACGACCGTCATAGGACAGTTGCCAGGTGGTCGTTTGAGCATTGTAAATGACATCCAGCGCAAACTTCGAAAGGCGTGCCTCTATGTACCTGGCAGCAGCAGCACTGTCTCCTGTGCGAACATCTCCCCAGTTACCCTGCGTATCGATCAGGAGGTTCTTTTGCCCAATATTGACAATGGCATCACCAATAGACGCATCACCGTGAGGGTGGTACTGCATGGTACTTCCTATGACGTTGGCTACTTTGTTAAACCGTCCGTCATCCATTTCCTTCAGGGCATGGAGTATCCTGCGCTGTACGGGCTTGAGCCCATCCTCAATGGCCGGTACGGCTCGCTCCATGATCACATAGGAGGCATAATCCAAAAACCAATTTTCATACATTCCCGAAACCGGGATTACTTCATGCAGCTCTTCTTCTTCTCTGCCGTTTTCTTCACTCATGAGATCCTGTATTTTGACTTGCTATAGAATTTACATTTAGATCCAAATTCCACACGTTACTCTTTATTTCATTTTATCAACTCCCTCGGGGAGTTTCTTATCTGCTTAAAATCATTCTATTGGATGTATGTCCCGACCTACAATCTTCACTGACGTCACTGTGCCAATATTGCCTGGAGTTGGTCATCCGAAACGTTCAATACACCATTTTTAATCAGTCGGGGGGTGAGCGTCCGCCAGTGTTCGTCCTTTTTGAAAATAGATTTGAACATGGGAAGTGCCTCACTCATTTTGTTAGTATTAGCCAGGTTGATGGCATGCCAGTATTGCATTTCCAGGTTATCAGGAAACATGTCTTCCGCTTTCTCATATAGCTCGCTCGCAGCCACAAAATCCCCTGCTTCCACAGCCAGGTCGCCCTTATTCATATATTCGTAAGCCTGATGCACCTCCCATAGACGCCTGATTTCCACCAAAGGCTCTGCATGGTCATCCACCCGAATGTCTACTTTACGATCCAACCATAGTTTTCCTGTAGGCTGCCCCGAAACCACCAATACTGCCGCTGATTGCTTACCTCTGATGTCTCCTCCGGCAGCTTGTGCCGCTTCCAAAGCGACAATCAGCCTCTCGGCCAGGGGTCCTTTGGCATTCTTATACGCTTCTGCCATTGCCGGCCAAACCTTGTCATTATCCATCAGGTTAGCCTGTACGGCAAAGTTTTCCCCAACCAGGTGTCCTGCAGCCGGAATGTTTTTAGCTCCCGTATGGGAAGCTGCCAAACCGCTTGCATCCACAATCCCAAGCTGACGGTAGGCTTCTCCTTCATCACTTTTGATCAAAGCCTCCAACACCTGCTCAGCATTCAACCCGGTCTTTAAAAGCGCAAGGCCTTGCGGACCAAAAGCAGGATTGGAAAAGGACTGGGTAGCTATGGCCCCTACTCCAGCTTCGGCCCAGGTAACCACGGTGCCCACCGAAAACCAATGAGACTGAACCGCAACACCCAAATCCCCTGTCTCAGGATCGTATGCCACGATGGAGTAAGTATGAACTAACGGATGCTCTTTATTATACTGTGCGTTAGCCACCCAAAACACCATCAGGGAAATACAACTCAGAACAATTTTTCTCATCTCAGTCATTTTCTAATCTGAATATTTCACTCGCAAAATGCTCAATATAAGGACCCACACCCGTGCCATGAGTGCCTCCCGACAATGTGGTGAATGAAACCACATCAGCAGAAGCTCCATTGGCAATGAGTTTTGCATACACATCTACCGAATTTTGATAAGGAACTGTAATATCTGCATCCCCATGATACATAAACATCGGAATCGTAGGTGTCCAGTCTGTCAGGCTATTTTCAAGAAAAGCCTCTTTCACAAAAGCGTATGCCGGCATATCAACACCCGCAATAAATTGGGGGTTTAACAATACTGAAAGCTCGTCGCTCAAGAGTGCATTGATCTCACTTCCACTCTTGGATCCATCAAAATATCCTGAAATGGCGGCAGCATAAGGTTCATTAAAGAACACATTCAACTCCTGATTCCAATCATAAGTCGTCTTGTAAGCATAGGCCACATAAGCCAGGAAAAAAGGCTGATGATAGGTATCAAGGGTAAAGAAGTATTCCTGAAAGGCTTTGACATCATACCCACCGGAAGATGGGAAAGATGCTTTCAGGTCATAGTACGCCATACCCACTTCCTCGACATACTTGTGTGTAGCCATGGTAGCATAACCGCCCTGAGAATAACCAGCCAGGTACAATTCATCATCAATGGACATTTCCAAATCTGCCACCAGCTGCCTGGAAGCGTAAATACCATTGACAACAGAAGTGGCCGTAAGGTCTTCCACATAGTATGGATGCATGAGATCGCCTGATGCTCCAAAACCGATGAAGTCTGGCAGGATCACCACAAGCCCTGTACTAGCCAATGCCGAAGCAAAAATGATTTGACCATCTGAAAGCTCCAGATTGGTTGGGGCCTCAGCCTCCGAAGCAATGGTACCGTGCTGGAAGCTGACTGTAGACACCGTATCCTCCGTATTAGGTAGCATAATCACTGCCGAGGCGGTGATGGAATCCCCTTTATAATCAGTCTTATAAGTGATTTTATACAAGGTCACATCATGAACCATCAGGTTTACATCCACGTCCAAACCGGACAATGAGATGAAGGCACGCAGATCCCCGGCAGGTCGTGAAAATATGCGGGTGGCTTCTACGAGTGTCTGCGGAGATGCCTCTACTTTTTCTTCCTTAGGAGTGACATCCTCATCCTTGCAACTTCCCAGGAGCATCAGCATCCCGAGGCCACCTCCCAATATCCATAATTTCATCTCCTTCATCATCCTGACTTTAAAAGTTCTATACCAAAATAGGTGCGTCTGATTCCTTGTCTACCACATCCTTTTCTATGCGGAGTTTGTCGATGATAAACTCCTGACGATCAGGGGTGTTTTTACCCATGTAAAACCTCAGCAGATCCTTGATCTTGGTATCCTTCTGAAGGATAACAGGCTCCAGTCGGATGTCCTCCCCTATGAAACCACCAAACTCCTCGGGCGAAATCTCTCCCAATCCTTTGAATCGAGTGATCTCGGGTTTATTTCCTAATTTTTCGATGGCTGCCTTACGCTCCTCATCACTATAGCAGTAGATGGTCTCCTTTTTATTTCTCACCCTGAAAAGTGGGGTTTCCAGAATATAGACGTGGTTATTTCTAACCAACTCAGGGAAAAACTGAAGGAAGTAAGTCAACAGCAGTAATCGGATGTGCATACCATCCACATCGGCATCCGTGGCAATCACGATCTTTCTATACCTCAGTCCTTCCAGACCGTCTTCTATGTTGAGTGCATGTTGCAGGAGGTTAAACTCCTCATTTTCATACACCACCTTTTTGGTTTGCCCAAAGCAGTTGAAAGGCTTACCTCTCAAACTAAAAACCGCCTGAGTTTGTACGTCTCTTGACTTGGTGATGGATCCGCTGGCACTGTCTCCCTCGGTGATAAATACCATGGTCTTCTCCAGCAACTCATCTGAGCCTTTTTTGTCGTCATAGTGAATGCGACAATCTCTTAGCTTCTTATTGTGAAGATTGGCTTTTTTGGCCCGTTCATTGGCCAGTTTCTTGATACCGGCAATTTCTTTCCGCTCTCGCTCCGACTGAAGGATGCGCTTGAGCAATGCGTCTGCGATCTGACTATTCCTATGCAGGTAGTTATCGAGCTCTTTCTTTAGGAAGTCATTAATGAAAGTTCGCATGGTAGGCCCTTCCTCAGCCACATTAATGGAACCCAGTTTGGTCTTGGTCTGGCTCTCAAAGACCGGCTCCTGAACCCGCACTGCTACCGCACTCACGATGGATGCCCGGATATCTGAGGCCTCGAAGTTTTTTCCGTAAAAATCCCTGATGACCTTCACTACTGCTTCCCTAAATGCCGCCAGGTGTGTACCTCCCTGGGTAGTGTGCTGTCCATTCACAAAAGAGTAATACTCTTCCCCATACTGATTAGCATGGGTCATGGCCACTTCTATGTCATTGCCCTTAAGGTGGATGATTGGATATCGCAAGGCTTCTTCATCTGTCTTGCGCTTCAGTAAGTCCAGCAGACCATTCTCAGAATGGTATTTTTTACCATTGAAATTGATCGTGAGTCCTGCATTCAGAAAGGCATAGTTCCAAAGTAAGTTCTCGAGGTATTCGGGTATAAAGTGATAATGTTTAAATACCGTGTCATCTGGCTCGAAACTAATGGCTGTTCCATTGCGCTCCGATGTTTTTTCCACCTTGGCATCATTGGTGATTTCACCTCTTACGAATTCTGCCAGCTTGGTTTCCCCATCTCTGAACGACTGTACCCTAAAATAAGAACTCAAAGCATTGACGGCCTTGGTTCCCACACCATTCAGTCCTACAGACTTCTGGAAAGCGCCGGAATCGTATTTTCCACCGGTGTTGATTTTACTCACACAGTCCACCACTTTGCCTAGTGGAATCCCACGGCCAAAATCCCGTACCTCCACCTTTCGGTCAGATACTTTGATGTTGATGGTCTTTCCGTGTCCCATCATGTGCTCATCGATACTATTATCGATGATCTCCTTCACCAATACATAAATACCATCATCGTGAGCCGAGCCATCGCCCAGTTTCCCAATGTACATCCCGGGTCTCAGTCTGATGTGTTCTTTCCAGTCTAGCGACTTGATACTATCCTCGGTATATTGTACTTCTGCCATACGCGCGTTTGAAATCGGATGATTAAACCATTGATTTGATCAACTCAAATCGGAATTTATACAAAAAAACAGATTTAGAAAGGCCTTAAAATCAGTAGTGACTTGAGCCTTTAAATGAATTGAAAAGCCTTAAAATATTGCAGATCAAGTAGTTTTAGGCCTTTTTATAGATCATATAAAATAATCCTAAAATCCAGGAAAAAATAAGGGCCGGTCCCAGGTAGTTCAAATAGGCAAAGCCGGAGGCGTTGAGGTGTGCACTGTTATTGAGTACCCCAATGAATCCTACGAGAAGAGTCAGGCAAATATTAATCACAAATGCTCCACCCCTTACCCAGGCCTTTACGTCTTCATTTTCAATTTTACCTTCAAAGAGTTTTTGAAAAGCCAGCATCACAAGGTTTACGATCACGAAACCAGCCACCACATAATAGAAAAAGGTCTCCTTGTGCAACTGCAGACTACCTGCATCGGGTTCCAATGCGACCATGATGGGTAAGTAGGCATATACCAGTACGAGAATGATCAGGAAAAGAATGATGGAAAGTAACTTGAGGAAACTAACGACTCTAAGCATATTTAATTAAACGAAGCTGTAATTTTCAAATGTCAAATCTTACTAACTGCACAAAAGTAGGTCACCCCAAGCACAATCACTTGACTGAAAAAGAATTTATAACAGCAATTCAAAATCATACCGGGATCATCCACAAGATCCTGTATCTGTACGTGGATGACCCGGAAGACAAACGGGACCTGAAGCAGGAAATCCAGCTACAGGCCTGGCGTGCCAAGGATCGTTTCAGGGGAGACTCCCAGTTTAGCACCTGGCTGTACAGGGTGGCCCTTAATACGGTATTTACTTTCAATAGAAAGCGAAAAATCTCCTCCACCAGCCTGGATTCAGCGGCAGAACCCATCCACCATCCTGCTGAAAAAACCGAGCGATCAGAACTGCTCCTGAGAGCCATTAAAAACCTGAATGATGTGGACAAAACGATCGTAACACTCCATCTGGAAGACTATGACAATGGAGAAATTGCCGATATCACCGGCCTGAGTAAAAACAATGTGGGCGTAAAGCTCCACCGGATAAAGGAAGCATTGAGGAAAAAACTTAACGAAAAAGCCCAATGGACGAATTAAAGCAAGCCTGGGAAGAAATGACTTCCGACAGCAAGGATTTGACTCAGCTGTCTGAGGCAGAAATTAAGGGCACAACCAGCGTAAAATCCGCGGGTGTGATAGAAAAGCTACGATCTGGGGTTAAGAAGAAATTGGCATATGCGGTCTTTTTCACATTAGCCATTGGGGGCGGTATTCCTTTTGCATTTCCGCTGGCCTCTCAAATCCTGCTCACCATCCTCTTTGTGGCTTATCTCGTGGGTGCGGTATTGCTCTACCAGGAGTTGCAAATACTCAACAGAGGTGTAGACATGACTCAGGATGTACTACACGGACTGACTACCTACCGCGACCGTATCAAACGTGTGCTCAGGTATGAGGAGTCTACTGCCCTGGCCCTCTACCCTGTCTCCATTTCCGGTGGGTTCTTCCTGGGATTTCAGCTGGTCGATCGCGAAGCTCAGATTATGACCCAAACCATTCACTGGGTTTTTCTGGTCATTACCATCTTGCTCCTCACCATTGGTGGTCACTGGCTGGCCAGGTGGATGAACCGAAAGGCTTTCGGGCAGTACCTGAATAGATTGGATGAAACCATCGAAGAATTGAAGGGAATTTAACGCACGGTTAAGTTCAGTATTTAGGTGCTTCTCCTATGTTTGCAGCCCAAACGCTCAAACCAATGCATCAAATACGCCTCATGCGGCCTGGATCTGATGGTCAGATCATCAACGAGTATGGACTAGCTGAAAAGCCTCCCCATGATTGGGGTTTTCTACCTGCTGGAGATGCGGCGGTCACCAGAAAAGTGACTGCTCTCGGAGACTGTTGGCGGATACAAATCAAGAAAGGAAGACGCCTGCAATCACTTGGGATATGGGCACCAAAGGACCATATAACCCGAGCCAAGCAGGAGGTAAAAGGCATGCGCTCCACCCCTGATTATGCCAAGAAGAGAGCCAGTGCGGCCAAATCACGAGATCAAAAGCAGGCAGCATATACTGCAGAATTTGAGCAGGCAGTCATCAACTTCCTCAACTTTCACCAAGTATACAAAGCATTTGAAACACAGATGGCCAAACTAATCACTGCTCATGCCATTCCGATAGGCAGTGGTACAGTGGCCCGTACTCAGATGATCCCGCTCTCTGAAAGAGCTTCAAGAGCCGTAACGGCATGGATGCGGCATCAAACAACAGAATATGATCGGATGAAAATCGCCAGAGTGAAAGGAGAAAGACGAGCTGTGCGCCGGAAACTTGCGGAGCGCTCTTCAGGGCTCCTGAAAGCCTACAGAAAGGGTGAACCTATTGCTCCTGAGTGCCCACTCCAGAAGGCTTTGAAGCGTACCAACTGATTGTATCAGTCCTTCAGCATGAATAACTCCATCCTTTCGGCATGAGCCGGATCATAAAATAGCATCGGGGCTCTCAACTTCCTGATGGCAGCTTCCAGGTTCGTAAAGTTGGACTGGGGAATGTGCAGAGGGATTTTGTAGAGAATAGGGTCTTTTTTATCAATAGGGAACAGCACTCTGGACTGATACAAATAAGGTATAAGGGTTGCATTGCAATTCAGCGCAACGCGTGAAACTTGATGGGCCTCCAATAGCTCTGTGAGGGTAAGATTGATCTTCTCGAAAAACTCTGTGGTAGCCGCCAGCCTCACCCTGGATCCGGCTCTCGATTTCCCCTTTTTATTTAAATATTTGATCTGACTGAACCCCTGCTTTTTACGGGTCATATAAGCGGAAAATGTGGTATGATACACATTGTTGCTGCCATGCATAATGCAAATAGCAGCATTCCCAGACTCAATTGTCAGATAAAGCACACAAGCGGCTTGCTCAGGAATGGAAAAGTCCTTACGCACGGTGAGATGCAAGGGCAATCGGATGAACCCTAAAGATTCATTGTGTTCATCATTCAGTACTACCAAATGCCGCTTGAGGTCATAGACCGCATGTGGAAACTCCCGTTTAACCATATCCATTAACTCACTGATTGGCAAATGGTACAAATTGGCTTTGAGCTGATCCATGAATGACCTTTTTTGAGAAGTCAAATCTAATGATCAGATGGGTTCGAATAGATCAGATGAAGCAAAAAGATCAGGTACTTGCACCCGGTACCTATCAGTCGGATTCATTTCTGTGATTGGATAGCATGCTTTACCTTTGGTCCATGAATATTGACCCCATTATTCTTTCCATCCCCATTTACTTTCTGCTCATTGTGGCAGAGCTCCTGATTCAGTTTTTCAACAAACAAAAGATTTACCGCCTCAATGACGCGGTGACTAACATCTCGTGCGGCATTACTCAGCAGATTACGGGTGCTTTTTTCAAAGTAACAACGATAGCAGCTTATCAATTTGTTTACGAAAACTGGAGCCTTTTCCGCATTGAAAATACCTGGTGGTCAGTAACCCTACTCATCCTGGCAGTGGATCTATGCTACTACTGGGCGCACCGGATGAGTCATGAAGTAAATCTTTTTTGGGGTGGACATGTGGTTCACCATCAAAGTGAGGACTATAATTTTTCCGTTGCGCTTCGTCAGGGCTCCTTTCAGATTCTCTGGACTTTTTGGTTTTACATACCTCTCGCATTCCTTGGATTCAATACTGTAACGTTTTTGATAGTATTGGCACTCAATACAGTCTATCAGTTTTGGATCCATACGGAAACCATTGGTAAGCTTCCCCGACCGATTGAGTTCATTTTCAATACTCCCTCCCATCACCGGGTGCATCACGGCCGCAACCCCAAGTACATCGATAAGAACCATGCGGGATCTCTGATCATTTGGGATCGGATGTTTGGCACTTTTCAAGAGGAAGAAGAAAGACCTACTTATGGCATCACCAAACCAATCAATACTTGGAATCCTGTTTGGGCCAATCTGCAGCATTATGCAGATATGGCCAGCCAGCTCAGGAGCACACCCGGTCTTATAAATAAGCTGGGGGTAATGTTTAACAAACCCGGATGGAGGCCTGTGGCACAGGGCGGTTATCAGTCAGCCCCAGAAGTGGACAAAGTGAACTATCGAAAGTATGACACACATCCGGCATTTAGGATGAGTCTCTACGTGCTGGTTCAGTTCATCATTACACTGGCGGTGACTTCTGCTTTTCTGTTTACCCTGGCAGATCAGGAACTGATCAACAAACTCATTTTTTCTTTGGTAATCGTGTGGTCCGTTGCTCAATTTGGACTGCTGCTGGACAATCACCCGGAGTGGAGCAGGTTGGAATACCTGCGCATTCTGTTTTGCGGAGGGGTCTTCGCTTTTCTTTATCCTTATCCCCTCATTATAATCCTTTCAATCACCTATATAGGGGTCGCTTTGATTTCATTTTTCTTTACATATAAACCTGCAACCGACACAGTTGGGTCGGTGATCAACTCATGAAATACTTCTTTCCTCTCCTTTTAACCCTCTCATTAAGTGCTTGTTATTCCATTCCTGAAATAGAGGGATTTGACAAAGACGTCTGGCAATCTGAGATGAGCTGTGAAACTAATCGCCTGGCCATGGTACAGCTTCTTATTTCACAGCAGGAAAAACTACTCGGTGAAGGTCAGGCAGAGATCCAGCAGCTCTTAGGCGCACCTGATGAGCATGAACTATACAACAGAAATCAGAAGTTCTTCTACTATAACCTTACCCCACCCACAGGCTGTGAGAATGGAACATTTCGTCGCCTAAGCGTGAAATTTGATGCACTAGACCGTGTGAAGGAAGTGATGGTAATTGAGTAACAGCCGTCATCCATGTGCAGGTATAACGTACGTTTCAATTCTAAAACGTAACAAGTGAATGCACTTCACCGGAGCCTTTCAAGCGTTCCTGGCCTTTGAGAAAAGACAATTCTACCAAAAAAGAATAACCAATCACCTCTCCACCAATCTTCCTGATCAGTTCGGCCGCCGCAAGGGCCGTCCCACCAGTGGCCAGCAAGTCATCATGAATGAGCACACGCTGACCTTTAGTGATAGCGTCTACATGGATTTCTATCTCAGCGGATCCATATTCCAGATCGTAGGAATGTTTGATGGTCTGATAAGGGAGCTTACCCGCTTTTCTAACGGGGATAAATGGTACACCCAATTGCTGGGCAAGTTGCAAACCATAAATAAACCCTCTGGATTCGATGCCCACCACACCTTCTACATTTTTGGTACTCCAGTAATCAAAGAAGGTCTGACTCACCTCGGCACTCAGCTCAGGATTGGCCAGTACGGGGGTTATGTCTTTAAACAGGATACCGGGTTTCGGAAAGTCAGGAACGTCACGAATGACTTTGGAAAGTTTTTCTGAAATCATCAGGCTAAGTTATTCAAATCTCAATGACTCGATAGGATCGAGTTTGGAAGCTTTATAGGCAGGCAGGTATCCAGAGATAAGCCCAACAGTCATACCGATGATCACACCCACTGCAATCCACAGCCAGGGGATCACAAAACCACCGCTGCTGATCAGGCTGGAAGTAAGATTGCCAATGATAATGCCCAGCACAATTCCCCCAATACCTCCCATCTGACAGATGACAATGGCTTCTATGAGAAACTGCTGACGAATCTTTAATGGCGTGGCTCCCAGGGCTTTACGAACACCGATTTCGCGGGTTCGTTCCGTCACAGACACCAGCATAATATTCATCAATCCAATGGAGGCACCCAGCAGGGTGATGAACCCAATGGTGAACCCTCCTATTTTGAGGTAGCCTGTAATCTCCCCTAATCGCTCAGCCAATGACTGATTCACTGTCACCTGAAAGGAGTTTTCCTCCTTAACAGGGTCGCGCCGAATGGCACGCATAAGTCCTGTAGCCAGGCCGGTAGCTGCATCCATCTGGGTGGGGTCATATACAGCCACAGTAGCTTCATAATCCAACTGACGTCCAGCCGCCAGACGTCTGGCAGTTAGTGTTGGTACCAAACACATACGATCCACACTTCCATTGCCGCCGGTACCCCCCTGAGCACCGAGTAAGCCCACCACTTTAAATTTGGAACCCATAAACTTGATCTCCTTATTGATAGGGTCTTCATCCTTTTCAAACAGAGCACTTTTAATCTCCGAGCCAATGATCACTACCATGGCGCCATTCTGCACCTCTATTTGCGAGAAGCCACGGCCCTCCTTAATGTCATAACCATCTACCAGCAGGTAGTTATCATCACCACCCTGCACGCGTGAGTTCGGATTAGTCTTCTTGGATCCGCGTTTGATCTCCGCAGCAAAGGACACGTAGGCATTTACGCTCACCACGCCGGCCGTGAATTTCTCTTTAAACCTCATCAGGTCCTCATAGGTAAGTGGTGGGAATACCTTGGCCTCTTTCCCATCGCGTGACCCGCGATTCTTGCGCACACTCTCCATATCGAAAGTGTTGGCGCCCAAATTTGAAAAACTGTCATTAATAGAGCTCTGAATCCCCTCAATGGCCGTAAGAATGCCCACGAGCGAAGTGATACCAATGGCAATAATGGCTGCTGTGAGGAAGGTTCTGAGCTTATTGGCCATCACTGATTTTATTCCTTCTTTTACGTTTTCTCTGAGATCCATGGGTTACCTTTATCGCTTTGGAAAGTTAGTGAGAACTATGCTTTATGAATGACTGTTGCAGTATTAAATTTTGATAGTGGGATGCGTAAACTCTTTCTGATTCTAATCCTTTTTGTTGGCTTTCAGGCCAAATGTGCCTACATCCTCATTCCCATGGATGAAACACAGACCGATCACCTAAAGGCATACGGAATTACTTACTGGATGTTGACCCAGGAGGTGCCAGCCGACTGGTTGCTGAATTATCGCGGAGGTAGTTTTATGGTCAAGCACCTCCAAAGTATCGAAAATGAATGTGTCATCCGAAATGTATCCTATGAGATTATTTCTGATGCACAGGCCAACCAAATCCTGAATGAGATCGCCAGCCCGGCCTCCAATATGGACGTAATGAAGCTGGAGAAATATCCAAAAATCGCAGTGTACTCCCCTAAAAGCAAACAGCCCTGGGATGATGCCGTTACCCTGGTGCTGACCTATGCAGAGATTCCCTACGACGTGATCTTCGATGATGAGATCATGTACAATGAGCTCCCTAAGTACGACTGGCTCCACCTCCATCACGAAGATTTCACAGGTCAGTATGGCAAATTTTACCGCACCTACCAGCACTTCCCCTGGTACCAGCAGCAGCAGCGTGAATATGAGGAGTCTGCCCGAAAGCATGGCTACTCCAAAGTGTCTCACCTCAAACTGGCTGTAGTCAAGAAAATACATGGGTTTGTTGCCGGAGGTGGTTTCCTTTTTGCCATGTGTTCTGCCACAGATACTTACGACATAGCCCTGGCTGCAGAGGGGTTAGACATAGTGGAATCTATGTATGATGGTGACCCTGCGGACCCTAATGCCCAGAATAAGCTGGACTTTGACAAGACCATGGCCTTTCAGAATTTCCGCCTGGAAAGAAATCCCTATGAGTATGAATACTCTGACATAGACATGCAGGCACGCGAGCGAGGATTGAAGCAGGAAACGGATTTTTTCTCACTCTTTGAATTCTCCGCCAAATGGGATCCCATCCCTACCATGCTGACCCAAAATCACGAACACATCATCAAAGGCTTTATGGGACAGACCACTTCATTCAGGAAGTCTCTTATCAAATCGGATGTGGTGATAATGGGTGAAACACGCTCCGTGGGCGAAGCAAGATACATTCATGGAGTTATGGGCAAGGGCTTCTGGACATTCTACGGCGGACATGATCCTGAGGATTACCAACATTTCGTGAATGAACAGCCAACAGATCTTAACCTTCACCCCAACTCACCGGGTTATCGGCTTATCCTCAATAATATCCTCTTTCCTGCAGCCAAAAAGAAAAAACAAAAAACTTGATTTGTGACTTAGAACTCAAACGATCAATGCATCCGGTCTCCTCGTAGCTCCAGGCTTCTGATAATATCAGCTTCTGCAACGAGGATCTCCTCCCACCGGGCTTTCACATATTCCTCAGTCATATAGACTTTGGCCAGCTCTATGAAATTGACATAGTGCCCTGCCTCAGAGACCATCAACTCATAATAGAAAGTCTGCAACTCTTCATCCGCAATGTTTTTCCAAAGCAACTTGAAGCGCTCACAGCTACGTGCCTCTATCAATGCGTTCATGAGCAGCTTCTCCACTAGCTGCTGATCTCTGCTACCCCCCTTATTCAATACTTTGTTCAGTGCAGTAACATATTCGTCTTTGCGGGCATACCCTAACGCATATCCTCGCTTCTTAAGCTGCTCGATTACACGTTCAAAATGAGCCCATTCCTCAGCTACCACCGGAGTGAGTACATCTACCAACTCCGACTTTTCAGGATACTGAATGATTAGAGAAATGCAAGATGAGGCCGCTTTCTGCTCGCAATAAGCATGATCTACGAGAATGTCCTCTATTTGCATTTCAGCAATGTTGACCCAGCGCGGGTCAGTGGGTAACTTAAGCCCCAATACGGTCTTGTGGTCCTCCATCATTAGTCAAAAAACATCCATCTCACACCAAAATCCATCACCTGTGACTGCCCTGGGTAATAGGGTGTCACAAAATAGCCATCATTACTTTGCTGGTTGATATTGGTCATTTTCACAAAAGCTCTTAGGTTATTGATTTTCATACTCAGAAAGAGATCTGCGGTGTAAAACTGCTCGATCAGAAACTCTCGTTGCAAATGAAACTGCTGGATCTCAGGTGCATATCCCATTGCGTAATACTGACTTTTAGCATGTACATCTATACCCACTTCCACCCCCATGGTATCTTTAAACCAGTATCCACGCCAGAAAAAACGGCCATTGTAAAAAAACTGTGGGACCTCCATATGGTCAGCGCCCCCTCCAGAAGTGTTCGTATAGTACACCTCATTTTCCAGATGAAAAGCTTCTTTCAGTGCTTTATTCGTGTACAACCTGAAATTAAAATCGCCACCCAATGAAGCCATAATGGCCACATCGCCACTCTGCTGAGCGGTTTTCTCTTCATCAAAGTAGAAGAACTTATCCAGGCTCAGCAACCTGCCCTGAGGCCTGATCTTCAAAAAGCCCAAATCCACCTGCAGACCAGCGGTTATCTCATTGCTAAAAGCAGAAGCAAAACTTTGATTCCATTCGTGATGGTTGCCAAAATACTTCTCATAAATAAAGGCGGGCTTGTACCTCACAGACTTGTATGATCCAAAGAGGAAGTCAGAATTGAGCTGACCAGTCAGCTGGTATTCACCACTTTGCATCAGCTCACCTTTCGCCTCTATGTTAAACTGGTCTTTCCAATCAAACCGGGTATAACCACCCAAAAACATCTCACTGAAACGTGGCGTAGGATCCTGATAGAGGTTGTCAAAATCAAGGTCTCTCCTTTTGAGGTATAGGCGGTAAAAGATGTTGGCCAGATCTCCCTTAATCCCCACTTCATTGACCATCTCCTTCCACGTAAATCGCTCATAGGTACTGTCTGTCCCCAGCAAAAACTGATCGTAATAGCCACCATAGGTAACATCAGTCCCACTGGACACATCTTTGAAGTCCTGAAAGCCTACCTCCTGATTTTTCAAATCAAACTGATGATAAAATTGCAGCGGAGTGGTCCAGTTATACTGGTGATAGAGGTGAAAATTAAGTCGGTCATCATTAGATCGGGCTTCCGAAAGCTGGATGTCAGAATCCTGGTATTCAAATAGGTCTGCTTTGGTCGCCTGAGACAGATCCTCAATATAGATACCACCGGTTTCTTCTATATCGTACCCCATCTTCACCATATGAAACATGGCGCTGTAAGGCTTCTCCTTGTGTTTATAGTAAGTATACAAATCGAAAACCGTACCTACCACGTTGCGATCTTGCTGACCACTTTTACCAATCTGCTTATCGGAGGTGATCCGATAAATATCAAAACCCACATTCCAGTTTTCGTTGACATTCCGGCTAAAGGCCATATCCACCACAGATCTACCTTCTCCCCCAAATACCACCATCAGATTGATATGTGGCGACTTGGAGTCATAATATTTTAGCTGGTCAGGATTGACCATGTAAGGATCATAAACCGAAAGACCGCTGGTACGCCCTATCTCCTTTGGAGCCGGGTAAAAAATCGGGAACAGGGCTGTCCCATTGTTACCCAGGTCCTGAAACTTTCGTCGCTCTATATCCAGCTTGGTGAATTTCTCTAATTCGTAAAGTGTCGTATCTGGGTGCCTTTCCTTCTCCTGATTGTTCTTCAGATCGCTTTCATAAATGATCAAAGTGGTTTTAGATCCGTAAACCAGTTCACTGGAATCATCCGTGATTTGAGCTGCGGAAAGCAGACTCATCAAAAGAAGTATTGCCGATAGTGATTTTTTCACAGCGCAAAAGTATAATCAAATAGGTTCTTGGGCATAGTTTTTCAGTTTCGACTCCAGGTTAGACAGGAATAACGATTCGTCCTTCAAAAATTTCATACGAATGGGTAGATAAAAACAGGAATAATCGCGCAGCTCCTGAAACTGCTTCAGCTTCACCATATCTTTCTCAGTGGTGATCAGGCTGGTATCTTCGTCCATTTCACGGAGGATGTCACGCACATCTGCTGGCTTGTAGCGATAGTGGTCTCTGTAGTTATAAGTGTGCTTCACGGCATAGTTGCGCTGGAGGTAATTCTCAAAAGGCTCAGGATTAGCCATTCCTGAAATACCCAGTACATTTCTTTTGAGTTCACGCCCATTTTGAAAAAGTGAAACCAAAGGATCATACTGTACGGTCATAAAATGCACTGCTGCTGAGGTATATTTCTGGATCTCATGCCGCATCCCTACCTGATCTGCCTCACTCATATATTCCGGACACTTGGTCACCACTACGATATCCGCACGCTGCACCCCACGTCGTGCTTCGCGCAGCCTGCCTGCCGGCAGCAAATAGTCCCTGTGCAGAGGATTTTCATAGGTAGTAAGCACAATCGACACTGAAGGCGTGACTCTTCGGTGCTGAAAAGCATCGTCCAGCAAAATGGCATGCGCATCCGGCACATGCCCCAATAGCTCAGAGATGGCCAGGTCACGCTCTGCCCCTACAGCCACAGGAACTATCCCATGATATTTCTGCAGGTACATGTAGGGCTCATCCCCAATTGTATCAGGTGTGTCAGCTGTGGTAGCCAACCTAAAGCCATAAGTTCTCCGCCCATAGCCACGACTGAGAGTGCATACTTTCTTGTCCTGTCCTTGAAAATACCTCACCAGATAGTCAATCATTGGTGTTTTACCGGTACCGCCTATGGATAGATTACCTACTACCACTACATTTGTATCAAAGCGAACCGTTTTCTTTACCCCAAGATCATAGAGCAGGTTTCTGAGCCTGGTGATCAGGTCAAACAAAAGTGCAAAAGGAAATACAATAACTTGCCACCAATACATAAAGGGAGTTTACTATGCGAATCAAAGATATTACAGATTTCTTAGAGCAATTTGCACCGCTCAGCTATCAGGAGTCTTATGACAACTCAGGGCTCCTAGTTGGTGATGCCAATGCAGAGATTTCGGGGATTGCCATTACACTGGATGTGACCGAGCAAGTCATTGATGAGGCCATTCACAATGGAGACAACCTCATCATCGCCCACCACCCGTTGATTTTCAAAGGACTCAAAAGTCTGACCGGAAAGCACTGGGTGGAACGATGTGTGATCAAAGCGCTGAAACATGACATTGCACTTTATGCCATCCATACCAACCTCGACAATGTGCACCTCGGTGTAAACAGAAAAATCGCAGAGAAATTATCGCTAAAGAATATTCGTATTTTGAGTCCTAAATCAGAGATCCTCTCCAAACTGGTCACGTTTGTGCCGCATGAAAATGCCCAGCAAGTCCTGGATGCCCTGTACAATGCCGGTGCCGGTCAGATCGGTCAGTATGACCATTGCAGCTTTCAAACGGAAGGTACAGGCACTTTTCGACCAGGAGAAGGCTCCAGCCCGCATATTGGCAACCACCATGTGGATGAAACGGTCAGTGAAAAGCGAATCGAGCTCATTTTCCCCTCCCACCTCAAGCATCGCATAGTCAGTGCCCTGCACAATAGTCACCCCTATGAGGAAGTGGCCTATTACCTCTCCACACTCAGCAATACAAACCAGGAAGTAGGGTCAGGCATTGTGGGTGACCTCACCTCCCCCATGGACACATCCGAATTCCTTCGTCACCTCAAGCAAACCATGCGCACCGACTGTGTCAGACATACCCCAATTTGCAAGGAAAAAGTATCAAAAGTGGCCCTCTGTGGAGGAGCTGGAAGCTTCCTGCTCACTAAAGCAATAGGTGCAGGAGCTGATGTCTTTATCACCGGCGATTTCAAATATCACGACTTCTTTGAAGCCGATAACCGAATCGTGGTAGCAGATATTGGACACTTCGAAAGTGAGCAGTTCACAAAGGACTTGCTTTATGATATAATAAGCGAAAAATTCACTAATATTGCACTCCGTTTATCGGAGGTACAAACGAATCCTATCAATTATTTGTAATACTACATGGAAAACACCGTAGCGAAAAAGCTCGAAAGCCTCGTAAAATTACAATCCATCGATTCTGAACGTGATGAACTACTGAAGATCAGAGGAGCCTTACCCGATGAGGTAATGGACCTTGAAGATGAGATTGCTGGTTACCAGACGAGAGTTGAGAAACAAAACTCAGAGCTTGCGGAACTAGAAGAAAATATAGCGAGCAACAAGACCGCCATCAAAGACGCTGAGAAGCTCATCAAGAAGTATGAAGAGCAGCAGATGAATGTTCGCAACAACCGCGAATATGATGCCATCACCAAAGAGGTGGAGTTGCAGCAGCTTGAAATTCAAATTCTTGAAAAGAGGATCAAAGAAGCTTACGTAAAAATCGATTCGAAAAAAGAAGAGATTGCACAGACTGAAGGTATTTTATCTGAGCGTACAAAAGATCTTGATTCTAAGAAAAACGAACTGGATACTATCGCAAGTGAGTCAGAAGCGGATGAGCAGAAACTCATGAAAGATAGAGATAAAGCGGCTAAGCAGGTAGAAGACAGATTGCTGAAATCTTACGAGAAAGTAAGAGAGAACATGCGAAATGGCCTGGCTGTGGTACCGGTAAAGCGTGGTGCCTGTGGCGGCTGCTTCAATGTGGTGCCCCCGCAAAAGCAAGCAGAAATACGTGAAAAGAAGAAAATTATAGTTTGTGAGCACTGTGGCCGAATCCTCTCAGATGTTGAGGATGAAGTGATTGAGGAAGAAAAACCCAAACGCAGAACCAAACGAACAACGACTAAAAAATAATGAAAGCGCCCTTGTGGCGCTTTTTTTATATCACTCCCTTCTCTGGGTGCTTGCCTTTGATGGATCTATAATAGGATTTGATGAACTCCATATCCGCTTCCATGTCCCCTGTTGGGTAAAAAGGCTCCCGATACTCCACCACTTTGTGTTCAAAGTCAAAACCCACCATCACGATGGGTACACCAGCCTTGTGGGCGATTCTGTAAAAGCCAGTCTTCCACTCTGGCACATATGACCGTGTGCCCTCCGGCGTAATGGTGATAATAAAATCCTCGTGCTGCTGGAATAATTCCACCACCTGATCCACCATGTTGGTATTCCTCGATCGATCTACCGGAAATCCACCTACAGCCCGCATAAACCACCCCACCACAGGAAGATCAAACAGTGATTTTTTGGCCAGAAAGTGACTTTTCAATCCACTAATACTCCTGGCTGCCACCCCCACAAAAAAGTCCCAGTTACTCGTATGTGGTGCCACGATCACAACATATTGCTTCAGGTCAGGACGCTGGCCTTTCATCTTCCAGCCTGTCAGCCTAAAGCAAAATCTAAAAAACAATTTCTTCATGGGGTTATAGTTTCTTCAATGCACCTTCTTTGATGGCTTTTCGGGCATACTTATATCCGAACTTGTAAATAGCCTGAGCCTGCTTAAAATCAAACACCTTAAACTTGCTCAGTCCAGGAGGCTCCAGAAACACGTCACAGTGCTTCTTTCTGGAATGAACATTCTGAGTGACAGTCAGCATCATGGAGCGCTCCATCAGGTCGCGCCAATTACCCAACTCATATCCTTTGTCGATGGGATTACAATGCAGGGCTACGATCTTATCACAACTCTTTTGGATAGATGCGTAAGGAAGGTTGTCCAGAATTCCTCCATCCACCAATGTTCTTTTACCTATCACTATCGGATCAAATACTACAGGGATACTACAGGAAGCCAGGATGGGTTTAATTAATTGGCCCTTCCTATAAACTTTTACCTTCCCTCGTTTGATATCGGTGGTGGATACACACAAAGGAATTTTAAGGGCTTCAAACGAATCCTCCGGAAAGTACTTTTTTAGCTCATGCGAAGCCCGTTCGATATTGAGCAGGCTTCGCCAGTTAAATGACGGGCGGAACGTTGTGAGGAAATTGGTTTTTTCAATAAAGCCGCATATCTCCGATGGGGTGTATCCCGCACAATACAGACCACCAGCCAGTGCTCCTGCACTGGAGCCGGAAACAATATGAAACGACAATCCCTCTTCCTCCAACGCCTGGATAATCCCTAAATGCGCGATTCCCCGGGCACCACCGCCAGATAATACGAGACCTAGTTTCATAAAGTCAAATCGCTATAAATACCGATTTCCACCACTAACACATCCCAATACCCTGTGCGGATAATCATCTGCATCAGGCCACTACGCCCATATTTGAAAACTTGTCGATTCGTTCGGCAATTCGTTTCTCTACGGAAAGTTTCTCCAGGTTTTTAATATGCTTCACCACTTCTTTCTTCAACTCTTTTGAAGCCGCCTTCATATCAGTATGTGCTCCACCAAGGGGCTCCTTGATGATGCCATCAATCAACTTATGCTGAAGCATGTCCTTGGCAGTCAATTTAAGCGCCTCTGCGGCCTGTTCTTTATAATCCCAGCTACGCCATAGAATTGACGAGCACGACTCAGGAGAGATCACCGAATACCAGGTATTTTCCATCATCAATACTTTATCAGCTATGGCAATACCCAAAGCACCACCAGAAGCTCCCTCCCCAATCACCACACTTACTATAGGCACAGTGAGGGTCATCATTTCTTTCAGGTTTCGGGCTATAGCCTCTCCCTGTCCACGCTCTTCTGCCTCTATACCCGGAAAAGCTCCAGGAGTATCTATCAGGGTGATCACAGGGGTATTGAATTTTTCTGCCAGCTTCATCAGACGTAGGGCCTTTCGGTAACCTTCTGGATTGGCCATACCAAAATTACGTTCCTGCCGCTGCTTGGTATTACGCCCCTTCTGCTGACCGATAATCATCACCGAGAGTCCCTCTACTTTGGCAAACCCGCCTACCATGGCCTTATCGTCTTTTACCGTACGATCACCATGGAGCTCTATAAAATCATCGGAAATTTCATAAATATAATCCAGTGTGTAAGGGCGCTCGGGATGTCTGGACAACTGTACTTTCTGCCACCGGGTCAGGTTTTCAAAAGTATCTTCTTTCAACTTCACAATCTTCTCTTCCAATTTTGTGATAGCCGCCGACACGTCTACATCACTCTGCTGGGCCAACAGTTTCATGTCTGCCAGTTTGCTTTCTAATTCTACGATTGGTTTTTCGAATTCTAGGTGCATGTATTGAAAAATTTTGAGGTACAAATGTAGCCATAAATACCCTTTTCAGACATTTTAACCGAATTGAAAAACACATTTAAAATATTTGAAATGAAGTGTTGCATTTGAAGAAGTAAGGGTATAGTTTTGCAACGCAATTGAGCAAACGGTGTGGTAGTTCAGCTGGTTAGAATGCCTGCCTGTCACGCAGGAGGTCGCGGGTTCGAGTCCCGTCCATACCGCAAAAAATTGCAAAACCCTTTGATTTTCAGAGGGTTTTTTTGTTTATAGGGGTTAGACATAATGTTCTGCCAGGCTCTTACACCCAGAACTTCTTAGAACCTCCGATTAACAAACCTTACCACGGTGTCTCCACCCTAAGTTGTTCATAAGAACCTTAAATCCCCATCAAATTTCTGGAGATGGAATGCGCAAGACCCAAAAGTGCCATGAACTCCATAAAATCCTGATCAGAACTCCCGGAAGGAATAAGTAAATACGGATTGATCCGGTATTTTTTAGAGAGCATAATAGCATAAGGAGTATCCTGCCAGGTGGCCACCGCCCGACCATCGGATAACACCACGGCCCTGAAATACTGTCCACTGTACACGACCAGAAATTGGCGGTCGTTGATCTTCGCCTCAATTAAAAAATCAGTGGGTGTTTCTATTGCTCCATACTTCCGCAGCCTGACCCTGAGCCACTTCAGGTCATCGTTAAAACAGGAGCTCCAAAGTGACGCCAGTGAATCTTCACTTCTTTTGATAACCCGATAACTTCCCAGAGTGTCTCTTTGGTCGATGATCCATCCCAAGGCCCCTTCGTCCAGTAGCAATGTAAATTGTTCGGTGTGCTCGAGGGTACTCCCATCGGCTGTTTTCACCCGTTCCCGGGTTTTCTCATAAGATCCGTTTACAATCAATGGAAGAGCGAGCCGACTTCTTTCTCCCAAGTGGATTTCATTGGGATAGATCCATGCAGACTCAATGAGTGTGCTGGTACTCAGACCGGTCAGAAGCGTCCATACACTCTCGGAAAAGTTCTCTTTTCCCTGGGGCTGCGTGGACAAGAATTGCGAAGGGCTGCCCGATTTAAGTTGAATTTCACTGATACCTTGTCTGCCAAGCTCATAAGTACCTGTCTGCATTTTCACCTTTCCGAAAGGAATAGAGTCCTGTTGCTGGGCTTCCAGTTGCCAAAAACAAGTCAGTAAAATGAATATTGTAAGGCATGGAGCTTTCATAGTCTAAATTTAAACAACCCCCCGTTGGTAAAGAAAAATAATTTTCGAGCTGTAAGTCCCTCCACCCTAGATCAAGGGGGAGACACCTGGAGCGTAGAAACTTAAGACCTTTGTCTCACAGAATTTCTCTCAACCAACTTTGGTGCAATGTCCAAAGTCTCTGACTCGGTTTCATTCAGTAAGTCCAGGAGAGTGGTCACGGCCATGCGGCCCATTTTATTGGTGGAGTGCTCTATGCTTGACAATCTGGGAAAGGTATACTCACACAATGGCCGATTGTCAAAACCCAAAACCGAAACCTCCTGAGGCACCTTCACTCCTATCTCGTTGAAGTGGGCAATCACCTGGGCTCCAATCAAATCATTGTAACAGGCCACTGCGTCGTATGCCCCTTCCTGCCAATGATGGTCGAGAATCTCAGATGCAGTACCATCAGTATCCAAAAAACTTGCTGTGCAATTGGGAAGGTCACTTTCGTCCAAAGCCTTATTGTATCCACTTAGTCTGGCCACGCCATTCTTTAGCGCCTCAGAGAGCCCGATAAACAATAGCTTTCGATGCCCCGACGCTATGAGGTACTTACCTCCAAGGTATCCTCCCTGCTCATCATCGAATGAAATATGAGGAAAAACCTCCTGGTCTATGATTCGATCAAAAATCACCGCGTGCTTACCCAGAGCAGGCAGGCCCTTAAGGAAATTGATATTGTGGGTTTCCTTAGACGGAGCGATCAGAATCCCTTCTACATTACAAGCAATCAAAGACTTTACCAATTGATTTTCCTTCTTTTTGGATTCGTTAGACTGGCAAACCAGCAGATTGTACCCAAGCTCCTCTGAGGCTTCCTGCATACCAGATAGTATGGCAGCAAAGAAATCATCACCAATCTCAGGCACGATGATCCCAATCAGTTTCGTCTTATTGGTTCTGAGTCCTTTGGCCGCAGTATTTACCTGATAATTCAGTTTACGGGCCATGGCCTTCACCTCCTTGACCAACTGAGCATTGCTTTGATTCTTACCATTGAGAATGCGGGATACGGTAGAGGTGGACACATCCAGCGCACTGGCAATATCTTTGATGGTGGCGACACGTTTCATTTTGGGTATTCTGGGCTAAACGGAATTTTATATTCTCAAACTATAAACGTAAATTTAACGCTTACAGTTGACTAACAACAATCACAAAACACGATTCATCATGACTTATCAGCATCCAACCATGTGGGTTTCCATTGATTGTCTGGTGTTTGGCTATGATGTCTCCGAAGAGAACCTGAAGTTACTTTTATTTCAAAGAAAAGTAGAGCCATTTGCTGGACAATGGTCGCTCATTGGTGGATTTGTTAACGAAAACGAAGACCTCCTGGCCGGTGCGCAGCGTGTACTGAAGACATTCACCGGGCTGGACGGTGTATTTCTGGAGCAACTTTCCACCTTTGGCAAGGCCAGTAGGGATCCTGGCGGCAGAGTGGTATCGGTACTATACTGGAGTCTCATCAAACTGGATTCTATCCAAAAGGAAGTGGTCAACAGTCACGGAGCGGGTTGGTTTGATCTGGAGCAACTCCCCGAGCTGGTCATGGATCACCTCGACATGACCCAGCTGGGCATGGAGCAACTACGCCGCAATGCCACAACCACTCCTATCGGGTTTGAGCTGTTGCCTGAGAAGTTTACCCTTCCGCAATTGCTGCGCCTCTATGAGGGTATCTATGGCAAAAGCATCGATGACAGAAACTTCCGCAAAAAGATACTGGCCACGGATGTATTGGTGCGGTTGGATGAAAAGGATAAATCAAGCTCTAAAAAAGGAGCCTATAAGTACATGTTTGATGAGCGTAAGTACCACGAGCTGAAGCAACGCGGGTACCACCTGGACTTCTCCATCAAATAAAGACACAAAAAAAGCCTGGCGTTTCCGTCAGGCTTCTAAATCAGTAAGTACTGTTAAACACTTATTTTTTCGCTAAATCTACTACAGCTTTGAAAGCATCAGGGTGATTCATTGCCAAATCAGCAAGAACCTTTCTGTTGATCTCTACATTGGCAGCTTTCAACTGACCCATGAATTGAGAGTATGACAAATCATATTCTCTCACGGCTGCATTGATTCTCTGAATCCAAAGTGCTCTATATTCTCTTTTCTTTACTTTTCTGTCACGGTAAGCATATTGCATACCTTTTTCGATGGCATTCTTTGCTACCGTCCAGACATTCTTTCTTCTGCCCCAGTACCCTTTGGCTTGCTTCATCGTCTTCTTACGACGAGCTCTGGATGCTACATGATTTACTGATCTCATTTGTTTTTCTTTTTTGACAATTGGCGCCAGTCATTACTGAGCTTGTGAGCCAAATTATCGGGTTAAACTATTGAACCTTGATTAGAGGTTAAGCATGTGCTTAACGTTTCTCTCGTCACTTGGATGAACCAAAGTAGCGTGCGTCAGATTTCTCTTTTGCTTCGTTTCCTTTTTGGTCAAAATGTGACTTTTGAATGCGTGCTTTCTTTTGATTTTACCTGTACCTGTCAGTTTAAATCTCTTTTTAGCACTCGAATTGGTTTTTACCTTCGGCATTTCCTACTATTTATTTCTTACTTACTGATTTCGCTGCAATGATGATAGACATGCGCTTACCTTCCAACTTGGGAAGTAACTCTACCTTGCCATAGTCCTCTACGGCCTGCGCAAATTTCAAAAGAAGGATTTCTCCCCGCTCTTTGAAAACGATTGTTCGACCCACGAAGTGCACATAAGCTTTCACTTTGGCGCCTTCTTTAAGAAACTTGATCGCATGATTCAACTTAAAGTTGAAATCGTGCTCATCCGTATTGGGTCCAAATCTGATCTCTTTTACGACAGTTTTCTGAGCTTTGGCTTTGATCTCCTTTTGCTTCTTCTTCTGCTCATATTTGAACTTTGAATAGTCGATCACCTTACAAACAGGTGGTTCGGCCTTGGGAGAGATCTCCACCAGGTCTAATCCTTGTTGTCTGGCTAATTCCAATGCTTTTTCGATGGGATATACATCCACTTCAACATTGTCACCAACTACCCGCACCTCGCGAGCTCTGATCTTTTCGTTCACTTTATAAGGCTCTTCTACGCGACCCCTATACGGCTTTCTGTATGGTCTACTAATTGTAATCCTCCTTTTTTGGTTCTACCATTGAAAAATAAAACGCAAATATCGTTATTATTTCTCTTTATATAAAATGCTAATTTCCTTTATTTAACAGTTCTTTTACTGTGTTGTTAAAGAAATCTTTAAATTCTTCGATTTTCATACTGCCCTGGTCTCCCTTGCCATGAGCGCGAACAGACACACTTGCGCTCTCTGACTCCTGCTCTCCTACGATGAGCATGTAAGGTATCTTCTTTACTTCGGCATCCCTTATCTTTTTCCCGATTTTCTCATCGCGCTCATCAATATATCCTCTAATATCCTCCTGCTGGAGGAAAGAGTATACCGAATGGGCATAATCGTGATACTTTTCGGAGATCGGCAACACCGCAATCTGCTCAGGTGCCAGCCACACCGGGAAGTCTCCCGCGGTGCTTTCAATCAGGATGGCCACAAAACGCTCCATGGATCCGAATGGTGCCCGGTGAATCATCACCGGCCGATGCTTCTGATTGTCAGTGCCGGTGTATTCCAGCTCAAATCGCTCGGGCAGGTTATAATCCACCTGAATGGTTCCCAACTGCCACTTTCGACCCAAGGCATCCTTGACCATAAAGTCCAGTTTGGGTCCGTAGAACGCAGCTTCACCAAGCTCTACCACGGTCTTAAGTTTCTTCTCTGCCGCTACTTCAGTGATTTCTCGTTCAGCTCTGTCCCAGTTTTCATCACTTCCAATGTACTTATCAGGGTTCTCAGGGTCTCGTAGAGAAATTTGAGCAGTAAAATCTTCAAAGCCTAAGGCACTAAACACATAAAGCACCAGGTCAATGACCTTGGCAAACTCTGCCTTCACCTGATCAGGCCGGCAGAAAATATGCGCATCATCCTGAGTAAAGCCCCTTACTCTGGTGAGTCCGTGAAGCTCTCCGCTTTGCTCATATCTGTAAACGGTACCAAACTCGGCATACCTGACAGGCAATTCCTTATACGATTTCGGACTTGATTTATAGATTTCGCAGTGATGCGGGCAGTTCATGGGTTTCAGCAAGAACTCTTCATCCTCTGCCGGGGTGCGAATAGGCTGGAAGGAATCTTCGCCATATTTGGCATAATGACCAGATGTCACGTACAGTTCCTTACTACCTATGTGGGGAGTCACCACCTGCTCATACCCCGCCTTTACCTGCGCTTTCTTCAGAAAGTTCTCCAGACGCTCACGAAGGACTGCTCCTTTGGGCAACCACAAAGGAAGCCCTTTCCCCACTTTTTCTGAGAAGGTAAAAAGTCCTAACTCCTTGCCAATCTTTCGATGGTCTCGCTTTTTTGCTTCCTCCAGCAGTGCGAGGTATTCGGTTAATTCCTTTTGCTTGGGGAAAGTGATGGCATACAGCCTGGTTAGCTGCTTTCGCTTCTCATCACCACGCCAGTAAGCACCAGCAATACTCAGTACTTTGGCTGCTTTGATAAAACCTGTGTGAGGAATGTGCGGCCCACGACAAAGGTCGGTGAAGTTGCCTTGTTCGTAAAAAGTGATGTTGCCATCTTCCAGGCCCTCAAGCAATTCGAGCTTATATTCATCCCCTTTTTTCTGATAATAATCTACCGCATCCTGCTTGTTGATGTCTTTTCTGACATAGGGATTCTTTTCCCGGGCCAGTTCCAACATTTTGTCTTCAATGGCTTTGAGGTTTTCGGCATCAAATACCTGATTTCCGAAATCTACATCATAGTAAAAGCCATTTTCAATCGGCGGGCCTATACCCAATTTCACGCCGGGATAGAGCGCCTCCAGGGCTTCTGCCATAAGGTGAGCAGATGAGTGCCACATGGTAGACTTCCCTTCGTCATCATTCCAGGTGAGCAGGCTGAGTGTAGCATCTTCGTTAATAGGCCGGGTAGCATCTCTTACTTCGCCATTTACCTTGGCGGCCAACACATTTCTGGCCAGCCCTTCGCTGATGTCCATGGCCACATCCATGGCAGTTACGCCCTTTTCATATTGCCTTTCACTACCATCCGGTAAAGTGATTTTAATTTCACTCATTCTCAGTCTCTTTCTTTGATGAAATATCTAAAATGGGGATTCTCTTCTCTCTTTCCCGCAAACTCCGCAAATATGCAATTTTTCGACCAACATTTCGAGCCATTTCTTCGGCAAGTGAATTGGTAGAATCTTTTTCAAAAACCAGTGATGAAAGGGCATAAGATTGATTCAGATAACCCTGGTTTTCGAAGATCTCGGCTTTGGCCAGTAAAGCCCGCGATGAGCTGTCTTGCTGAATAACCAAATCGAGATAATAAGTGGCCGAATCCCACTGATTGTCCTGCTTGTACCAAATAGCTCGTTGATAGTAGACCTCCAAACTCTTCAAAACCCGCAACCTGGAATGGGCCTGTTCACTCCTACCCAGCTCATAAAGTGTCTTTGCGGCAAGCATCTGTCCCTCAGCATCATCAACATTAATCTGCAGTCGCTCGAGTACCTTACCGGCTTCTTCAAACTGGTTGTGCTCCAAAAGTAATGGCACATAGGCATGAAGTACAGACGGATGATCGCTATCCGCCCTGGAAAGATTGCTAAATGCATACAGTGCTCTGGTGGTATCCTCCATTTTCAGATAGGTGCGTGCGGCAAATGTCAACTTCTCAGGATCTTCCTTGCTCACTTGTATCAAATCCCACAGGTGATTTTGGGCTTCTCTCTCCCGCCCCAGGCCGGACAAGGCAATAACCCTCCATTGTAGGTTATCGCCCGAAAAACCATTCAGCTCTTCCCAATGCGCCACATAATCAAGCATTTTCTCATACAAATGATGTGTTCTGAAATAGTCCTGTCCATAGAGATATACCTCCTGATCCAATCCGGCATTGGAAATAATAAAATTGAGATCATCGTCTGCTTCCTCAGGCCACCTAAGCTTTTGATTGATAAATAAGCGCTTTTTCCGCAGCAATACGTCCTTGGGCTTATCCCTGATTTCCGAGTTGATAGCTTTCAAAGCAGTGAGATAATAATCAGGGCCTACCGAGACCTCTGAGATGGAATATCTCTGATGGTCTGAGCAACCAGCCAAAATGAAAATGCAAATCAGGGCTCGATACATCACTATAGGATGAGTTGGATATTGAATTTCAAACCAAATTTACGAACATCCTGGCGATCGAGATAAGTGAGGCGATGAAAGGCTTCCACAGAGAAGACCTTAAAGATATTTTCCACACCATAACCCAGCTCCACATAGGGTCTGTTGTCCATCTGATGGAATGGCAACACTTCTACCCCATCCACCATCTTATTTTTGGTCATGGCAAGGTTGCGATCGCTAATGTCACCATAAAGCATATTGGCACTACCAATTAGGCGCCATTTCAATTTCTTCATCAGGGGAATGGTATTGAGAATAAACCCTTCAAAGGAGTGTCGGTACCTGAATTCAATGTACTTATCTGTGCTAAACTCAAAGTAGTCCATTAGATTGTATGCAAAATCCACATAAAAAAAGGTCTCATTACCAATGGTATTGTACAGCAAAGTGTATGGTAAATCTCCGACTATATATCCACCGGTAAGTTTAATTTTGGACACTCCCAGGATGCCCATTTTCTGATCCTTCTCTGCCGAGAGTTTCATTTTGTGATAGTTGAAGTCGCTACCCAACACTCCCTTGAAACCATAGGTATAATCCAGGTTGAATGCTGGCCACCGGACGGTCCCCAGACTGAGTCTTTCATTGTCATTGATCACAAAAAGCTCATCCTTGGCATATCGCATCGATACGGAAGCCTCGCTCACTTTGTACATGCTTGAGGTCTCAGTGTCTCCGGGGCTACGATAGTACTGAAAATCAAAGAACGGATCGAAGGATTCGTGTTTCATTGCAAACGTCGCTCCAAACCCCGCGCTGAGCTGCCTGAAGAGACTCAATCTGTACTTATTAATCAAAAAGGGCTGAGTAAGGGTGCCAAATCTGCTAAGGGAATAAAAGAGGCTATTAGGCTCAATCTGCTCATTGAGCAACCAGACCTGCTCAACTTCCCGCTGCTGTTCGTATTTGATGTTGGTCCACGGTTGCCTGTCTAATATCCTGTCCGCGTAAAATCGATATTTGATGCGTTCATCATCAAACCCATACCCTACATGACCACCAAAGGTCCACTTCCGACTCAGATCTATGGTAGTACGACCCCCGAAACCTACCCGTACACCTTCAATATTATTATTCCCCAAAAAAGTAGAATAAGGTCCAACATCCATCGCACCAACCTTATAATACCCGTTCACAGCAAATTTGGCCAGATCCATATAGGTTTTGACAACCGGTATTCGTTTCATTGAATCGATCATACTGAATACATTGATCTCAGTAGGTGACAGTGAATCGTGCCGGTTTTCAGCCCAATATTGCTCATCATAATCGCGAACGGTTTCCTCCATCACCACGGGATTCAGATAGAAACTATTGGGCTTAGGCTGATTAACAATGTGATCCTTAGTGGAGACATAAAATTTGGCGAGCATACCCGCCGTTTCCTTTGTGACCTGAGATACATCCACTACCACCCGTGTTTTTTCCGGCAACCAGGGACCGGCTGATGTCTTGATGAGATCCTGTTGAATCTTAATTTTCTCAATATAATTCAGATTGGCTGCCTTAGGTACGGACGCATCAATTCGTTTGAGGGCATACTCCTCTTTGGTAATCCACATCGTACCCGTAAAAGCCAAATCCTGCTCTCTCTTGGGATAAAAATCAATCCGATAGCAAAATTGGTCATTGATGTAGGCACTGTCTTCCAGATACACCTCATAATAGAGTCTCCATCCGTCAGTGATCGGAGAAACAAACTCTTTGGTGACAATATTGAGCCAGTTCTGGTAAAAGTTGTATTCCTGAAATGTGGAACCAATGACCTGAGAGGTAAGTGTGCCATCAGTGATCCCTACCCCACTTACTTTGGTTTTGATGATGTTCTCGTGCTTAAACTTGGGGTCCCTTTTGTAGTAGAAATCAGAAATCGCCTCTGAGATAAACACGGGCAAAATAGGCATCCCATCTTCACCGGCAATCTGCTCAATGCTATCCAATACGTTGGTGATTTTCTTAACAATCTTCCTGTTCCTAAACCGGTCTGAGATATTATCTACATCAAATTCAACCTTGGTATAGCTTTCATACTGGTAGGCACTCAAGCTCCGCTTGTCATTCAGGTCTTTATTGCGAATGATATTGCGCATGATCGGCCAGGCCGGATTCTCACCGGCATATACCACCACTTCGCCCAGAGTCTTCACATCCTCATCCATTTGGAAGTTGATGATTTGGTCGCGCCCTCTCTCGAGGGGTTTGGCCCGCATAATAAAACCAATATACCGCACCTCTATTGAATCTACTTTTTGATTGGTCTTGGCAATGAAATTGCCTTCAAAATCGGTGATGGTACCATCTTGTGTTCCTGTGAAAATCACATTAGCAAAAGGTATAGGCGTACCTGTAGCAGATTCAATCACTTTGCCCGAGACCGTGGTGGTCTGTGCAAACGCAACGAGGGAAAACAAGGAAAAGACAGTAAAAAGAAACTTCTTCAAGGATAGTCGAGAGCTAGAGCTGAAACCAACGCAAATCAAGTCTATTATTACGAAGGAGGAAAAAATGAGATGTTGTTTATCTGATATTTTTCTTAATCTCATTTACATCATGCTGAAGGTTCAGCACCATGCCCGCTATTTTGTCAATAGAAAGTTCATTTGCGGCCTCAGGATCAGGAAACTGTATACTTATATACGCCTTGGCTTCCCATATCTCCATTACTTCCTTTGGATCAACCTCATATGCTGAATAGGACTTGTTGTCAGAAACCAGGTAAAGGGTACCCTTCTCCTCAATATAGTTGAACACGCGTTTATAAACTACGCCCTCACGGTCAGTCACCAGCACATAGGTTTTACCGTTTTTGATCTCTGTAATGCTTTCAAGGTACCTACCAATGACAATGGATCCGGATGTAATGGGCAACATAGAATCTCCAGAAATCTCAAAGGCCCTGTAAGTTGCATTCTTGGGCAGCATTGGAAGGTTGAATTTGGGAAGCTCTGAGATGTATTCAGGATCGGAATATCCATTCATATAGCCGGCAGCTGCCTTTTGGGGTACTAATTCAATATTTTCATTATCCTCCTTGTCCACCGTGATTGACAATATTCTCACCTTATCCCGAGGTGAACTCCCCTTTCCTGTGGTCAGGTCGGTGGCGATCAAATCGTCAGTGCTCACATTGAGTACCTCGGCGATGCTCATCAATGTCTGAAGCCTGGGCTCGGCCCTGGCTTCTTCATAGGCACCCACTACCGACCGCTTAATGCCCACCTGATTGGCAAACTGCTCCTGGGTGTATCCGGCTTGCTTTCTAAGAAATTTGATGTTTTCAGCGATAATACTCACAACTCTGCTCGATTAATGATATAGCGTAACATTTTATCCATGTGGGGATCAGCTATCGAAAATAATGAAATTCATATCATCCCGCCCTGACTTGCCAATAGAATACAAATGTAAATGATGAAACTCTTTGGTCTGTCGGATGGTATGAAGTTTTTCCTTAATGGTAACCACCACATCCCGAAGGGTCTTATTCGCATCCACCAATACATAGCCGTACATGTCTTTACGCTCCCGAATGGTCGCATAAAATTTCACCTGGCACTTACCCGATTTTAACTTTTTGGAATTGAGTTTAAGCGCATACTCGTCATCAAATGACACATCCGCTGCCACGGTCAGCAGATCCTTCACTCTAAATATATTAGCATTCTTATTCATAGCTTCCACATTATGGAAGTAAATAAGATCATTATTTTAGTAAAATGCAAATAATGATGGTAAAAATACTAATAAAATGAGATATTAAAGGTTCTGCCTATTGGCCTCCTATCCTAAAGTAGACACTCATGCCGAGATTGGACGTATTCAGCCCCAAGTCGAAGTAATCTGCCTTGAAATCATAAGAAATACCTCCACTGCGAAGAATAACCACTGTGCTTCTGTGAACCCGATAACCCAAACCCGGGCTTATACCGGGTGCCACTCTTTCCTGATCTCCAAAACTCAAATCAACGTAGCCATTCAAAAGCCAGAAGAAGCTTCCTTCTATCGGGAATATCCTGGTGTAGTTGGGATGAAAAACAGCGTACGAAACATCAGGTATAGAACGTGAAATATATCCGATGGAGAGTCCGAGTAAATCCCGATCCCCAATGGCATACCTATACTCAGGCAACAGGACAAACGCACCAGATCCGTCATTATCACTAATGTTCACGGTACCTCCCAAAAAGTGTTCACCTTTAGATATTTGGGCCTTGGCCAATCCAAACATGGACAAACAAACGACGAGTAACGAAATCTTCTTCATAGGGTATATTTTTCTTCTAAATTAAATATTTCATTCAACCTAACGCAAAAACATTACCCCTATTTTTAACTGAATACTAAATAACGTATTCAAAACGATCCATCAACCCACGTACTTCAGCATTCGTGGTGATTTCCACAACCCTTTTCTGATGGGAATGATCCTTCCACTTCTCCAAACCCAGGCTATGAACCTCCTGTACCCCATCAAACCAGGCCCTGTTATCTCTGACTGTGGCATGGTCATACCACCTCAACAATTCCTCACTCATCGGCTCCTCTATAAAATCACAAACCTTCCTCATTTGACCTAAATAGTCCGTCACCAAATCCTCATACTTAAGCGTAAACACCTGATGATGATCATGCATGGCCACCCCTGCCGAAACATCGGTGATGTACCGATCAATTGGAATCCAGTACTCATCGGGTTTTTCGGGATGAATGGAAGTGCAGACCGCACGAGGATCACGTACTATATGGATAAACCGGGCATCCGGCCCAAAGTATTCCAGCAGTTCAGGTATAAACCGCACATTGGCCGGACGCTTCTCACACCAGCGGTGACATTGTTGCGGGATTCTTTTGGTCAGAATGGCCCTGTAAAGTCGATCAATGCGTGTGGGAACCAGCCCTGCACTCCCTTGATGCCATTCTGTAAAAGCATCTAATTCTTTAGCAAAAGCAAAAATACCTGGATGCGCAGAGAGCATGGAAAGTAGCAGACTGGTACCGGACCGACCACAGCCACCAATAAGTATCGGAGCTCTGGTGAAGTGATTGCGTTCCCTGATTCGTCCGAGCCGATTGATCACCGGGCTGGTAATATTGGCTTTCCACCATGTATTCATTGGCAGAGACTAGTTTCCAACATAGAATATGGCATTGGTAAACAGCAACTTCCCGTTTTGCCAAAAAGACCTGAATAATGGATTGTCGGCCATATAGATCATGTGTCCTGCACCGATAGACTCTACCCCAAACACCAATGAGCTTCCCACCCTGCTCCTGACCAATTGACCAGCAAAACCGCTCAAATGATCTTCCGGAGACTTGATGACTCCTACATTGCCTGAGGATAAATAGCCGTACCGGGAGGCTGAGGTTTTCAGTGAAAAATATGAATCACCATACCCAAAAGCCAAAGGGTGGGTTTTATCCAGATGGACCTTAAATACAGCACCCGCCACATACTCCCGGATATCATAGCGCTCTCTGTCTGCATGCGGCACTAGTTTCAGTTCTTCTTTTACTAAATCATCCTTATCCTCAAATGCCCCTTTCTCGGCTTCTGAATTGAAGGCACTCAAACCGCTGTAATCACTGTCTGCTAACTTATTCAGTGCGCCCTGCACGGCAATCAACGTACCTCCATCAGCCACCCAGTCACTTATTTTCTTCATAGTATTAGCTCCAAAATCGCTGTACCAACCATTTTGCATGATGAGCACATCATATTGGCTCAAATCCACTCGATCGAAATATTCAGTAGAAAGTGTGGTAACGGGATACCCCAGCTCCTGCTCGAAAAAATGCCAGGTAGCGCCGAAATCAAGTGAAGACGTCCCAGGCCCACCGATCAGAGCCACTTCTGGTGCCCGGAGAAACCGAACATCAGCAGACCCTATATCTGGTCCTGCAGACACAAACCCTGAAGCAATCGGAGTAGCCTGGCGTCCGTACTGAGTGCTCAGGTTGCTCACGAAATTGGTAAAATCACGAATTTTTGCATTGTCGCGTTGGGTAACCAGAAAAGAACCCTGATTAAAGACTTTGTCCTCCAGCTGGATGGGTTGAGTAGTGAAACGCACCTGCACCTTCTCCTTCAGCATGGCTGTCAGCAATCGGGCATCCTGCATATTCTCCCATTTGAAAATATATCCGTAAGCCGGAGAAAGCTGTGTGAGCTCTGAAGATGTGGTCTTGCTGGCACCCACCGAAAGCACCGCACTCGTGGCATAGGCCTCCACCCCATAAGCGTAAGGCACTGCCCAGGCTGTAATGTCATAGGTAAGTGAATCGGAGAGTTTAGTTTTCGGCTCGAACAAGACAGAGGTAAGAACCGACTTGGGCTGATCCGTAGAGATCACGATATCCTCAGATACGATAGAAAAGCTCTTTGTTTTCCCAGAACCATAATGATAGCCACTGAGTGGTTTAGAAACACTGGCAGCCCCATAGCGGATCCCCTGCATGTCTAACCATCGCTTGAGGGCATCAAACTTTCCCTGGTTACCGTCATACTTCAGGACATAACTCTTATAATCTGAAGGGCCTTTTTGTTTGAAGAACTTCGTGAACTCACTGAGTACCTTTTCATTATTCTGGGAGGTAATCTCTATAGTAGACAATCCCGTGGTATAATGATGAGCTATGCGGTCTTTCAGTGTGAGTGTATCTCCCTCTTCTTTGATCACACCAAGGCCGGCTCTCCCAGAGCCACCCTGCTCGTAGGTCATCCCAATGGCACCGTTGTAAATCGGATAGGTATCTCCATAGCTCGGGTAGAGCAAATCAAAATACTGCTTGGTGAAGTAGAACCAGTTGTTGGCATCAAAATACTTTGAGTGATTTTTACCGATCTGCGTCTGAAAATCACGCTGCCAGTCGGTAATCAGCTCATGAAAGGGCTCTGCCGCGGGAGCAAAATAATAGGGCTCATTGATTCCCTGCTCATGAAAATCCACATGAATCTGGGGAAGCCACTGATTATAGACGGCCATTCGCTGCTGACTTTCCACCTGAGTCTGCCAGGCCCAATCCCGGTTCAGGTCAAACAGGTAATGATTGGCTCTACCCCCGGGCCATGACTCATGATGCTCCCAGGAGTCCGGGTTGGCATTGTAGGGCTGATTGGCGTATTGCCAGTAAAAATTCACATAGCGTTCCCTCCCATCAGGGTTCACGCACGGGTCCATGACGATGAGCGTATTTTCGAGCCATTCAGCCTTGTCAGAGTCACTTCTCACCAATTCATACAAGGTAGTCAGGGCCGCTTCTGTTGATACTGATTCATTTCCATGCACATTGTAACTGAGCCAAACCACGCTGATGGACAACTCAGGAGAGCCACTCACTAATCCTGCACGTTTGAGGTTATCCGTGCGAATGGTTTCCAGCTTGTCCAGGTTTTCTTTGGTGGACACAAAGGCCAGATATAGAGGACGCTTTTCATAAGACTCGCCATACTGCTGAAGCACTACCTGAGGTGAAACCTCGGCTACATGCTGAAAGTAGTCCACCACCTGATGATGACGACTAAACTGCTCACCCGGCTCATAGCCCAAAAAGCTGGCAGGAGATTTCAACTGACTATGGCCGCCAAGCATATTACCTAAAGCCAAAAGTGCTACTATATATTTTTTCATTGGGTCATTTCATTGAATACTGAATGCTGCTAAAATAACTCAAATCAACCGACTAACATGACATACTTATATAGACGGTTGGCCGGACAAATAACCAAAGGGAACAACATCCCGAAATAAGTGGGCTTCAAAAAAAAATGTTAAATAAAGCCCGTAAGTGTAACTTTTTAAACCCCGGAATTTCGGGCAAGTGTTCAGAAATGTGAACATCTAGATCCGATCATGAACACCTAATGAAACTCAAAATATTTTTAAATAGCTATTTATCAAGTAGTTATCAATTTGGCACAGAATTGATATCCTGAGATTTCAATTATTTAATTCTCAACTATAAAAACAACAGGTATGAAATCGATTCAAAGAATGATGGGAGTAGCAGCACTGATAATGATTTTCACGTACAGCACTCAGGCCACTCCTGATGACAGTAATGCAGTAAAAAAAGCGAAGGACGCTGTGGAAGGTGCAGCTCCTTATGACTGGAAGACTATGGCTCAGAGTGCCAAGGTGTGTTTTAGAAAACAGGAAAATGTGGAGCAGGCCCTGGAGTGGATCAATAAATCCATAGAAATCAACAAAGACCCCTTTAATCTGGAAATAAAAGCCGACTACTATCGCGACAAAGGTGAGAAAGACGAGGCCTTAAAACTATATTCTGAAGCCTTGAAGGTTGGTAAAGAACAAAACTTCTGGTTTGATGGCACCGACATTCAGGCGAAGATCTGGAAACTCCGAGAGTAATACTTACTTCTAAATGGAAAGGGCCTCAATATTGAGGCCCTTTTTTTTAGATCAATCTTTTTTCAGCTTATCAGCAAAGACCTCCTTGAATTTCTTCACCTTGGGAGCCACCACAAATTGGCAATATGGCTGGCTACCGTTCTCGTTGAAATAATCCTGATGGTAATTTTCAGCCGGGTAAAACACTTCAAACGGCGTAATTTCAGTTACAATCGGGTCACCCCATGCTCCCGATTCATCCAGCGCCTTTTTCAATCGCTCGGCCACCACCTGCTGTGCCGGATCATGGTAAAATATAGCTGATCTGTACTGAGTACCTACGTCATTTCCTTGTCTGTTGAGTGTAGTTGGGTCATGCGTCTTCCAAAACACTTCCAAAATTTCCTCCAAACTGATCACTGCCGGATCAAAGGTCACCTGTACTACTTCCGCATGGCCGGTCCTGCCTGTAGTCACTTCCTTATAGAAGGGATCTTTGGTCTTCCCTCCGGAATAACCAGACACTGCAGACTCCACCCCATTAAGACGCTGAAAAACAGCCTCTGTACACCAAAAACACCCTGAACCTAACGTTATTTTTTCCATTGTTTATTTGAGAAAATTTGGCAAGAATAACCTCCCGATCACTCAAAAGGTTCACGAAATAAACAACATTTTATCTCGTTCACAAATACCTCCTTAAACTCAACCTATACTTGCTCCTTTCAAAGGATCTGTATTCCTCAGCCCCCGGTTTCAAGATTGTATTTTAATAGCATCGATTGCCCTGTGGATATCTAATACTTCATTTTGGCTAATATTAACATTACCCAACGTTTATGAATGTCTGACAACTTTTTGTGATATGATAAACTTTAAGGGCGCCAGGGAGTTGGTCTGAGGTATGAAATCAATTCGGCAGAGCAACTAGAAATTTACATGAAACATGCCGATACCGGACTGATGGTTTTTACATCTACATGAATTAAGTCTATTGAAAGCACATAAAAAAGACCTTACCACCGGATCTATTCCTAAGAAATTAATTGGCCTCACTCTGCCCATGATGATGGGAATCCTGAGCATGGTGGCTTTCAATCTCGTGGATACTTATTTTGTAGGAAAGCTTGGGAGCCTGCAGTTGGCAGCACTCAGCTTTACTTTTCCGGTAATCCTGGTGATCTTCAGCATTATCCAGGGCCTGGGCATCGGAGCCACGGCATTGATCTCCAGATCCATCGGCAGGAATGATCGACAAAAAGCCGCCCGCGAAACGACTGATAGCCTGGTGCTTTCGGTATTAATAGCCGGAGTGTTTATTGTCATCGGGCTATTCACCATTAACCCTACCTTCAGGCTGCTGGGAGCCAGTGACGAGATCCTGCCATATGTGATCGAATATATGTCTATCTGGTACCTGGCATTATTCTTCGTGATTATCCCGTTTGTGGGTAACAGTGCTCTCCGTGCGACTGGTGATACCCGAACACCCAGTTTGATCATGATTTTTGCGGTACTAGTCAATGCGATCCTCGATCCTCTTCTGATCTTCGGTTATGGTCCCTTCCCGGAGCTGGGGATGAAAGGCGCCGCTATAGCCACCGCCATCTCCCGAGCCATGACCATGGTACTCTCACTTTGGGTGCTGGCCAGGAGAGAAAAGCTGATCGTCAAAACTATCCCTGCATGGAAGACGCTGCTTGGATGTTGGAAGGCCATCCTCCACATCGGTATCCCTTCAGGCCTGAGTAAAATGATTGTACCCATCACTACAGGTGTGATTACCGCGCTTCTCGCTGGCTATGGGGACTTTATGGTTGCCGGCTATGGAGTCGCCACCAGGATAGAGTTCCTCTCGATGAGCATCCTTTTTGCCCTTTCGGCCTCCATAGGTCCATTTACCGGACAAAACTTTGGTGCTTACCATTTTGACAGAATACGTATTGGTGTTTTTTATGCCAATGTATTTAGCGTGACCTGGGGCTTGGGCATGGCGCTGATCCTGTACCTGCTGAATGATCCTATTGCCAGCATCTTCACCGACAACCCTGAAGTGATCCGATCCACCAAAATGTACCTGACCATCGTATCATTTTCCTTCGGGTTTCAGGGGATTGTGCAGGTGGTGAACAGTAATATCAATACCCTCAGCAAACCTCTGGCAGCATCGCTGATCGTATTTGTGCAAATGCTTGTTATATGCATTCCATTGCTTTATTTGTTGGAATATTCCTTTGGAGTTGCTGGCATATATTCTGCCGTAGCCATCACCTATGTTACAGGCGGCCTTATTTCCGCGTTTTTCAACCGAAGAATTGTGGCCCAGATGCAGTCGGACTATGCCCAACATAATGCGGCACCATAGATCGGAAAACGTTTTGGTAATCCATCTAAAATCGTAAATTTACCAAGAAGCACTAGACGCCACCTTATGAAGATTTTAGCACCACTAGCCGAAAACGGAAGAATTAATCCTGATGCGAGCATTAGAGACAGCCAATCTGTCATTATCAATGCGCCGATTCAAAAGGTATGGGAGGTGCTGATCGATATGTCCCGCTGGCCAGAGTGGAATGGAGACATCAAATCAGTAAAAGTGGATGAGGTAAAAGACGGAGCTGAATTTCGCTGGACCCTTAATGGCTCCACCCTAACCTCCACCATTCGAAAAGTGCAGGCTCCTGAGCTCCTGAGCTGGACTGGTTCTACCAAAGGCATCAAAGCCATCCAGGTGTGGCGATTGGAAGATTCAGGAGATAATCAAACCATTGTATCTACCGAAGAATCGCTCCAGGGCTTTCTCACCCTCTTTTTCAGCCATCAGAAGTTGCACACCACGCTGCTCAAGTGGCTGGAGCGACTCAAGCAACGTGCTGAACAATAATATCTGTTATTACTTCTTATCGAGTGCTGCAATCTGCTCCTTCAGCATGGCAAACTCCGGTTCCATGTCAAGAGCTTTTTGAAATAGCTCCCTAGCCATTGAGGTATTGCCCTTATCCGCTTCGATCATTCCTTTCATTCGAATAGTGGCTGCTTTGAGCGAAATCTCCTGAGTTCTTGAATTATCTATTGGGAAAACCAATTTAAGTTGGTCTGACTTAGGAGAAGCTATGATGATATCGGCATTGTTAATGGCTTCACCATGTCGCTTGAGCTCTAGCTGCAAAAACGCAATTTTGTAGAGCGTGCCCAGATCATTATTTGCCAGGTATAACTTTTCGTAGTTATTGACGGCTCTGGTTTTCACCCCCAGGTTATCAAAAGCCACTGCAGCCACTTCCGTAGCAAACAGATCATTGGGATCAACCTTCATGGCATCTTGCGCCACAAGCGCTGCAGATGCATACTGCTGGTAATCGAAATAGAGTAAAGCCAGTGAATCAAGCACTGCACTGCTATTGGGGTTGGTGGCAATCAGATTGTAGAGTGCCATCCTTGCTACATCCGGATCATTGTACTTTTTGGCAAGGGTGTAGATATATGCCTGTTTTCTCAGCTCATAAGGAATACTATCCTTGGGAGCCTGCTGCTGTGCGGATGCTGAGATTGCACAAAGAGCAATCAATAAAGTGGCAAGGTATTTCATGTTATTTGTTTAGTGTGAAATTTTCAAGAAGTTGCAAAAATAGAAATTACTTTGATTTGACAGTCAGCCCTTTGGCTTTTCCTATCTCCAGCATCAAATCATACGCCTCTGCAGGATCATTTTTGATCTGTCCCTCCAGAATGGCTTCTTTGATGGCGTTTTTGATTTCGCCCACAATTACCGAAGGCTTTATATCAAACGTTTCAATAATGGTTTCCCCTGATACCGGAGGCTGAAAGTTGCGAAGATGGTCTCTTTCTTCTACTTCCCTGATCTTATTCTGCACATTGATAAAGTTGGCTAAATAGCGCCGCACCCTATCCATGTTTTTGGAGGTGACATCCGCCCTGCACAGGGTCATCAGGTCTTCTATATCATCACCTGCTTCATAGAGCAACCTTCTGATCGCTGAATCAGTCACCTTCTCATTCACCAAAGCGATGGGCCTCAAATGAAGCCTCACGAGCTTTTGCACATACTTCATTTTATCATTTAGAGGGAGCTTCAGGTTTTTGAAGATCTTCGGCACCCACCGGGCACCCATATCTTCATGCCCATGAAAGGTCCACCCTGCTTTGTCATGAAAGCGCTGTGTGGCGGGCTTGGCAATATCATGAAGAATGGCCGACCATCTCAACCAGAGGTCATCAGTGTCCTCACTGATGTTGTCCAGTACCTGAAGGGTATGGTAAAAATTGTCCTTGTGGGATTTTCCATTTACTTTCTTCACGCCCTGAAGCCGGGCCATTTCAGGAAAGATAATCTCTAATAAACCTGAGGAGAACAAGAGTTTAAAACCATAGGAAGGTGTATCTGCCAGAATGATCTTGTTGAGCTCGTCGGTGATGCGCTCCTGAGAAATGATTTTGATCCGCTCTTTTTGAGTGACAATGGCATTGAAAGTATCCGGGTCTATGTCGAATTTGAGCTGTGTAGCAAACCTAATGGCGCGCATGATCCTGAGTGGATCATCTGAGAAAGTTACCTCTGGTTCCAAAGGAGTTTTGATCAGTTTCTGACCCAAATGCTCTACCCCGCCAAAAGGATCTATCAAGGTTCCAAAATCGTGTTCATTCAGGCTGATGGCCAGTGCATTGATGGTGAAATCCCGTCTGTTTTGATCGTCCTCCAGGGTGCCATCTTCTACAATGGGTTTCCGGGAATCCGCTCTATAGCTCTCCTTTCTGGCTCCTACAAACTCCAGCTCGTATCCATCATAAGTGATGGCTGCCGTGCCAAAGTTCTTATATACGGCTAGTTTGGCTTCCTTACCAAGCTCCTTCTTCAACTGCTCTGCCAGCCGGATACCACTTCCCAAACATACAAAGTCGATATCCTTGGAATTTCTACCCAGAATAAGATCCCGCACATAACCGCCCACTATATAAGCTGAAACCCCCAAACCTGTCGCCACCTGACCCACACGGTGAATCAATGGATGAAAATCCACTTGCTTATCCAAAACCTCCGTTACCATCATTGGCTCAAAATTATAACAATCAATCCAATGCAGTTTGTAGGCACCAGAATAAAAACGCAGTATAAAGGAAAATCCTTACAGCCAAATGTCAAACTCGCTGACAATAAACCACCAGTACACCTCGGCTTATTTGTACTACTTATTAGATTTGTAGAGACGAAATCCGATCAATGAGCACATCACCACAAGAGAAAATCGCCAACCTCACCAAAGAGCTGAATCATCACAGTTATCTCTATTATCAGGAGAACAAATCTGAAATCTCTGATTTCGAATTTGATCAGAAGCTGAAGCAGTTGGAAGAATTGGAAGCAGCCTATCCTGAGTTTAAACTGGAGGATTCGCCCACGCACCGCGTAGGTGGCACTATCACTAAAAATTTCAACACCGTCTATCACAAATCACGAATGCTTTCGCTTGGCAATACGTATTCCAAGGATGATCTCATCGAATTTGACAAACGGGTGATGAAAGGATTGGGAACGGAGGATTATGAGTACTTCTGTGAGCTCAAATTTGATGGTGTGGCCATCAGCCTGCTCTATGAGCAAGGGGTGCTCAGCCAGGCCGTCACGCGCGGAGACGGTGAAAAGGGCGATGAAGTGACCAGCAACGTGAAAACGATTCGCACCATTCCCTTACGACTTAATGGTGATTACCCTGAAACTTTTGAGGTTCGGGGTGAGGTATTCATGCCCAAGAAGGTCTTCAAAGCGCTCAATGAAGAACGTGCAAAAAATGGAGAGGCACTACTTGCCAATCCGCGAAATACTGCATCAGGCACCCTGAAGATGCAGGACTCTTCAGTGGTAGCCAGCCGAAAGCTGGACTGTTACCTTTACAGCTTACTTGGAGACGCCATTACCACTAGCACCCATGAAGAGTCTATCCATCTCCTGGAACGTATGAATTTCAACGTCTCACCCACCTATGCCCGATGTAAAAGTCTTGAAGAGGTCTTTGAATACATCAACACCTGGGAGCAAAAAAGACACGAACTGCCTGTAGAGACCGACGGAATCGTCATCAAGGTCAATAGCACAGCTCATCAGGAAGAACTTGGGTTCACAGCCAAAACACCACGCTGGGCCATTTCATACAAATACAAATCTGAAGCCGCAGAGACCCGACTGAATAACATCACCTATCAGGTGGGGCGCACCGGAGCCATCACTCCTGTGGCTGAGCTCGAGCCCGTACTGTTGGCTGGCACCACCGTGAAGCGTGCCTCCCTGCACAATGCCAATGAAATAGAACGTCTGGATATTCGGATTGGAGACTATGTGTTTGTGGAAAAAGGTGGTGAAATCATTCCGAAAATCACTGGGGTAAATCACGATCGTCGTGCTGCGGATTCAAAAGAAACGATCTACCAGAACAGTTGCCCGGAGTGTGGCACTCCACTGGTGAGAAAAGAAGGAGAAGCCAATCACTACTGTCCCAACGCAGATGGTTGTCCTCCTCAGGTCATGGGACGTGTCGAGCATTTCATTTCCAGAAATGCCATGGACATTGCCCACCTGGGTCCCAAAACCATCGAGGGCCTCTTCCAGACAGGTAAAATATCCGGAATTGCAGATCTGTATTCACTCACTTTTGAGGACCTGAATGGATTGAAGTTTGAGGACAAAGATGAACTTACAGGGGAAGTAAAGATCAGGTCCATTAAAGATAAATCCGCACAGAACATTGTGGAATCACTGGAAGCATCCAAGCAGATTCCTTTTGAAAGCGTCCTGTTTGGGCTTGGTATAAGGTATGTAGGGCGCACAGTAGCTGAGAAGCTGGCTGAGCACTTCAAGACCATCGACAACCTCCGAAATGCCAGTATGGAAGAGGTGATCGCAGTTCATGAGATCGGTGAGCGAATAGCCGAAAGTGTGGTGAATTTCTTTAGCATCCCTGAGAACATAGAACTGATAGAACGACTCAAGGCCGCTGGTCTGCAAATGAGGATGGAAGAAACCCAAACTCCGGAGTATCAGACGCAAATATTTCAGGGAAAAACGGTTGTGGTCTCAGGGGTTTTTGAGAGTTTTGAACGTGAGGAATTGAAAAAACTCATCAAAAGCCTTGGCGGGAAGGTCTCCAGTTCCATTTCCGGAAGCACTGATTTTTTGATTGCTGGTGCCAATATGGGCCCGGCCAAACTGGAAAAGGCTCAAAATCTGGGCACCCAAATACTCTCAGAGAAGGAGTTTAGTGAGATGATTAACCAATGACATGCTAAAGAAAGCCATTCTGAATTTTAAAGCGAAGCGGATTTTGAAAAAGAGGTCCCAGGAGCTTATGACCGATTTCAAATCGAGCCAGAAAATAGCGATCATCTACTCAGACCTCTTTGAGAATGAAAAGCAAATAAGTGAGATCGTCAACGAGCTCAAAAAGGAAGGGAAAGAGATCAGTATGATGGTATACTGTCACAGCATCAAGAAAAAGACCACCGCTCTCCCCCATTTTCATTCTAAGGAAATCTCACTGACTGGCGAAATCAAAAGCGAAGACCTCAATTTTTTCCTTCGCCAGAGCTACGATTTTGCATTATGTTTCGATCAGTCACGGCATTTCATCATTGACTATGTATTTTCGCAAGTGAAAGCCAAATGCCGTGTTGGCATTAGGACACCTTCGCGAGACCATCTCTTTGAGATGATGATTCAGGCTGATGATCAGCAAACCCCACTGAGTAGTGAAGTATTAAGATATTTAAAAATGATTCAATCTTATGAATACTGAAATTTTTAAAGGTACCGGAGTGGCCTTGATTACCCCATTCAATAAAGATCAAAGTATTGACTTTGACGGTCTGAAAGCGGTAATAGATCACGTAAGTGAGGGAGAAGTGGATTACCTGGTCATTCTGGGTACAACTGGCGAGGCACCTACCATCACTGCGGAAGAGAAGAATCAGGTAACCGAATTCGTCATTGCCAATAACCCGCGGAATTTGCCAATCGTATATGGTCTGGGTGGAAACAGTACCAAATGGGTGACCGATCAGCTCGATCTGATCAAGGACTACCCTCTGGCGGCTATCCTGAGCCTTAGTCCTTACTATAACAAGCCATCACAGGTAGGCATTGTACAGCACTATGAGGCCATTGCCGACGCAAGTCCCTTTCCGGTGATATTGTACAACGTACCCGCCAGAACCAGCTCTAACATCACCACTGAGACCACTGTAACGCTTTCAAAACATCCCAATATCATTGGAACCAAGGAAGCTTCTGGAAACCTCACACAGTGCATGGAAATCAGAGCCAACACAGATGAGGACTTTCTATTGATATCAGGTGATGATGCACTTACCCTTCCTATGATGTCTTTTGGTTGTGTGGGTGCCATTTCTGTCATTGCCAATCTGCAGCCGGCGGCATTTTCACGAATGGTCAAACTAGCACTTGCCGGTGATTTCAAAGGAGCATCCAAGCTCCACTTTGAGCTATTGCAGGGCTACGAACTGGTCTCAGCAGAAGGCAACCCGGTTTCTGTTAAATCCGGTCTGGATGCTTTTGGACTTATTCAAAACACCGTACGATCGCCTCTTTATGCAGGTAGCAAAGAACTCATCAGACATTTCAAAATGTATCTGAATAAATAGAGATACGCTTTTAACAAAAAAGCCAGATACTCAACTTTAAAGTATCTGGCTTTTTTTATGCTCAGTGCCCGGAAAGGGCTGATACAATAAAAAAGGGGCTTAAAAGCCCCTCTCTTATTTTATAATCTTTTGGGATTATGCTTTGTTTTTCATGTCCTGCACTTCGATTCTGATCTCTTGTGAGAGGTTCTTCAGCTCTTGCATTCCTTTTCTAACTCTTGTTCCTGCTGCAGAGTTTTCTTTGTCATAAAATTTGCTGAAATCTGCTTCAAGAGAATCTACTAATTCTTTAAGTTGTTCGAATCTTTTCATATTGATAAATCTTTAAGGTTACTGATAATTATTCGATGAGGCAATTTATATAAAATGTTCAAAAACCAAGCATATTGAGCTAAAAAAGCTAAATATGACCTAAAGTTGTGCCAAAGTGGCACCCTCTACTCCTGCTTTTTTGTACACTCCATCATCCAGCTTTTTCTTAACTGCCTCAAAAGCCGTGATCGTCTCTGCCACATCATCCAAACTATGCACAGCTGTTGGGATGATCCTCAGAATAATGGTACCCTTAGGCACCACAGGATATACCACCACAGAACAAAATATGCTATGCTCCATTCGGAGATCCTTTACGAGGTTTACTGCCTCCATGGTGTCTCCATTCATGACCACAGGAGTCACCGGAGACTGTGTAGTGCCTATTCTGTAGCCTTTTTCTCTGAAGCCAGACTGAATGGCATTTACTATGGTCCAAAGGTTTTCTTTCAACTCAGGCTTAGTTCTGAGAAGCTCCAAACGCTTGAGGTTACCGATAACCAGTGGCATTGGCAACGACTTGGCAAATATCTGAGACCTCACATTGTATTTAAGTACATCTATGATCGCTGCATCTCCGGCAATAAACGCCCCAATGCTGGCCATAGACTTGGCGAAAGTAGAGAAATAAATATCAATACCATCCTGCACGCCCTGCTCCTCACCTGCTCCTGCTCCTGTAGCTCCCATGGTACCAAACCCGTGAGCATCATCTACCAACAACCTAAAATTAAATTTCTCTTTCAACTTCACGATAGAGGCCAGATCTCCCATGTTACCAGACATCCCGAAGACACCCTCAGTAATCACAAGGATACCTCCTCCAGTTTCTCCTACGAGTCTCTCAGCACGCTTCAACTGCTTCTCGAGGTTCTCTATGTCATTATGAGGATAAACAAAACGCTTACCCATGTGCAATCTCAATCCATCAATAATACAGGCGTGAGACTCAGCATCATACACAATCACATCTTTTCTATCCACCAAAGCATCAATCACGGACATTACACCCTGATAGCCAAAGTTCAAAAGCATGGCCGAATCCTTCTGCACAAAGGCCGCCAGCTCTCTTTCTAACTGCTCGTGGTACACGGTATTTCCCGTCATCATCCTGGCTCCCATAGGATACGCCATTCCCCATTCGGCAGCTGCCTCGGCATCTGCCTTTCTTACTTCAGGATGGTTAGCCAAACCCAGGTAGTTGTTCAAACTCCAGGTCAACACTTCTTTCCCCCTAAACTTCATTCGGGGAGCAATCTCACCCTCCAGTTTTGGGAACATATAAAAGTTATCATCAAAATAAGAATGCTGTCCTAGCGGCCCCCTATCCTGTAGCAATTTTTCAAATAAATCCATCTAACGTGTATTAATAAACCTTACCAATTTGGAAATACAAAACTAACACTTATTAAAGATTGGACAAATGTTATACAGGCATTTAACCTGCGGTCATTTTTTGTAAATATTCATTAGCATTGTGTCATAACCCAAAAAAATGAAAATCAAGAAAATACTCATAGCCAACAGAGGCGAAATCGCCATAAGGGTGATGCGCTCTGCGAAAGAAATGGGGATAAAAACCGTGGCGGTATATAGCGAAGCTGACAAAGCAGCAGCGCACGTACTCTACGCAGATGAAGCTGTATTGATCGGGCCACCCCCCTCCGCTCAGTCCTACCTGGTCGCTGACAAAATCATTGAAGCCTGCAAACTCACGGGTGCTGACGCAGTACACCCCGGATATGGATTTCTCTCTGAAAATGCCCAGTTCGCGGAGAAAATAGCTCAGGCAGGAATCATTTTCATTGGACCGTCCGTAGAGGCCATCAAAGTAATGGGCGACAAACTAGCCTCCAAGCAAGCAGTAAAATCATTTGATGTACCGCTCGTGCCTGGGATGGACGAACCTATCAGCGATGTGGAAAAAGCCAAGGCCGTGGCGCAGAAAATCGGCTATCCGGTGATGATCAAAGCAAGCGCCGGCGGTGGTGGAAAAGGAATGAGGATAGTGACCGACCCCAAAGACTTTGATGAGCAAATGACGCGAGCAGTTAGTGAAGCACGCAGCTCTTTTGGCGATGAGGCGGTCTTTATCGAGAAATTTATTACTTCCCCCAAACACATTGAGGTACAGATACTTGGTGACCAACATGGTAATATTGTCTACCTTTTTGAAAGAGAATGTAGCATACAGCGAAGAAATCAGAAAGTAATAGAAGAGGCTCCCTCTGCTGTACTGTCCCCAGAGCAACGAAAGCGATATGGAGAAGCTGCAGTAAACGTGGCCAGATCATGCAACTACTATGGAGCCGGCACGGTGGAGTTCATCGCAGATGCTCATCTGGATTTCTATTTTCTGGAAATGAACACCCGCCTGCAGGTGGAGCACCCCGTCACAGAACAGATCAGCGGCGTGGATCTGGTGAAAGAACAAATCAAAATCGCTCAGGGTGAAGCCATCTCCTTTACCCAGGAAGACCTTCAAATCAACGGACACAGCATAGAAGTGCGTGTGTATGCGGAGGATCCTGAAAACAATTTCTTACCCGACACAGGCACCTTAAGTACCTACAGACGTCCACAAGGAGCGGGTGTGAGGGTAGATGATGGCTACGAAGAAGGAATGGAGATTCCTATCCACTATGACCCAATGATCGCAAAGCTCATTACCCACGGCAAAGACCGGGCAGAGGCCATTGAAAGGATGAAAAGAGCCATTTTTGAATACAAAATCATTGGCATCAAAACTACCCTGCCTTTTTGCGAATTCGTTCTGAACCACCCCGATTTCATCGATGGGTCTTTTACAACGAAGTTTGTGGAAGAGCATTTCACACCGGATCATGTGAGAAAAGAGCCTTCTGAAGATCTGGAGCGGGTAGCAGCCATTTTTGCTTTTGAACAATACAAAGCCAAAAAAGAACGGCTTCAGTATACCCCTGCTGCCAGTCAGAAATCTGGGTGGAAAAGTCGGATTAAGCGCGACTAGTATGGCAGAAATCAGACCATTTGCTGGCTGGAGGTACCATCAAAAGCATACTCAAAATATCGATAGACTTACCTCACCACTCTTTGATGTGGTCTCAAATAAACAGCGGGAAGTACTTTATCAAACCGAGTATAACAGCATTCACCTTTCGGTACCCCAAGGAGAACATCCTGCCGAACTGGCCAAAGAAAAACTGAGCCAATGGAAGCAGGATGGGGTAATCGTTCAGGATCAGCTGCCAGGAATCTATGTCTACTTTCAGCATTTTTCATTGGCAGGCAGAGACCAGACCTACATCCGAAAAGGCTTCATCTGCAACATTAGAATCTACGAGTGGGGCGAAAAGGAAATCCTGAGGCATGAGAGTACCATGCCATTTTCAGTAGATGATCGCATGCAGCTTCTCCATAAAACCCAACTCAATGTGTCCCCTACCCACGGGCTCTATACCGACCCGAATGCAGAAATAGAAAAGTACCTGGATGAAAGCATGCTGGCGCCCATCTATGAGTCAGAAGATTATCAGGGAGTAAGAGACGTACTTTCCGTCATCCATGATGCCAAAATCATAGGCAGGATTCAGGAAATCATTAGGGAGAAGAAAATCATACTGGCAGATGGTCATCATCGCTACGAGGGTTCACTCAACTACATGCAGCAGCGCCGAAAGGAGAATCCAAAGCATACCGGACAGGAAGGGTACAACTACCACATGATGATGCTCACCAATACCGAGGCGGATGATCTGAGAATACTGCCCACCCACCGGGTGGTGCGTGATCTGGATAACTTCTCCGAAGAATGGCTCCTAAACCAACTGGAAGAGGATTTCACCATCAAAACGGTGGAAAATGCACCGGATGTCAATGAGATCATTTTGGGCAAACAGTGGGCTTTCGGGCTTTTGATAGGTGATAATGCTTATAAAATTCGTCTAAAGCCGGAAAAAATCAACGAGATCAAATGGAATTTCCCAGATGAAGTGAAAGCCCTGGACCTGACGGTAATGCATTATTTTATATTTGAGAAAATCCTGGAAATCCCCGGCCAGAAACAGGTGAATGCCAGAAACATTACCTTTCAACGAAACTTCACAGAGTGCCTAAGGGAGGTGCTCAAAGGTGAAGCACAGTTTGCTTTAATTACCAAGGATATTTCAATTGAAACTGTCAAGCAAGTATGCTACAGTGGATTCACAATGCCCCAGAAATCAACCTACTTTTACCCTAAAGTCATTAGTGGTTTCGTATTTAGTTCCATAGACGATCATGAGTTTCAGACACCCTTTGATTCTTGCTTCCAATAGTCCACGGCGCCAGGAGCTGCTGAAACAAGCTGGCTTTAGCTTCGACGTGTTTGTCCGGGATTTTGACGAAAGTTATCCCGAGGAGCTTCCTGCCGAACAGGTGGCAGAATTTTTGGCAGTAAAGAAAAACAAAAATTACCGTGAGCTGCTTTCCGATCAGGTAGTGATTACTGCTGATACTACAGTCGTATTAGGCCATTTGGTACTCAATAAGCCAGCGGATCATGCGGAAGCTTTCAGCATGCTAAAATCCCTCTCGGGTCGTACTCACCGGGTGATCTGTGGGGTTTGTATCTCCTCGCCCAAGAAGCAAGTGGCCTTCACGGAAATTACAGAAGTCACCTTTGGGCACATGACCGACGAAGAAATCAACTTTTACATTGAAGAATATCAACCATTCGACAAGGCGGGTGCTTACGGTATTCAGGAATGGATCGGACAGACGAAAGTAGTGTCTATCAAAGGATCTTACTTCAACGTGATGGGCTTACCTACTCACAGGGTTTATGAAGTTTTAAAATCTGAATTTCAGGACGATATTTAACACAAAAGGGGCTCACAAGCCCCTTTTATTAGTGTTTTATAATATTTCAGAAGGCTCTTATTCTTCCGAATCTCCTTCCTTCTTCTCTTCTTTTTTAGCTTCGATACCGTCTCCATCCTTCAATCGCTTAGATACGGCCAGGAATGGGCCTGAAACCACTTCATCCCCTTCTTTCAATCCTTCCACAATTTCAATGCGCTCGAAATCACTAATTCCGGTCTTCACAATGGTTTTCACTGCCTTTCCGTCAGCTACTGTAAATACCACCTCATCCAGCTCCTGATCCAGTGAGGTCTCTGTGTCTTCAGCATCCTCTTCTCCTTCACTGTTAGCTTTTCGGGTAGTCACAGCAGAAAGTGGCACTGTGAGGATGTCGCGTTTGGTTTCGGTAATGATATCCACACTGGCGGTCATTCCTGGTCTGAAGGGGTACTTCATTCCGTTTTCCTTAATCAGATCCTGATAAGAAGAATTCAAAATTTTAATCCTTACCTCAAACTCAGTCACTGCATCTGACGACACTTTGGTATTGGCAGAGTTGGCAATCTGCGTGACCACTCCTTTAAAGGTTTTATCCATATAGGAATAAGAATCCACATCGATAATCGCTGTATCACCCTCTGAGATGCGTATGATGTCATTTTCATTTACATCCACCCTCACTTCCATATTGGAAAGGTCAGCGATACGCAGCATCTCCGTACCCTGCATCTGTGAGGTACCGACTACAGTCTCTCCCTCTTCCACATCCAACTTAGAAACAATTCCACTCATCGGCGCTTCAATCTCCGTGAGACGAAGGTTTTCAAGTGCCTCATTCACCGAGGCCTGAGAGCTCTGCACAATGTATTTCGCAGCTTCCACGTTTTGAGTAGCGGATTCCAAATCCTGCAGGGCTACATTATAATTGGCTTCTGAAAGCTGAAAATCGGCATCTGAAATCACCTTCTCGGCGTACAACTTCTTTTGTCTTTCATACTCGAGCTCTGCTCGCTTATAGTTGGCTTTTGCACGAGCTTCTCTTGCTTTGGCATCGGCCAGGTTGGCTTTTTGTTGATTCAGGTTGGCCCTGGTTCGCTCCAGCACAGACATGAAATTGTCCGGTCTGATTTTCAACAGAAAATCTCCCTTGGTTACAGAATCTCCTTCTTCGATGGACAGCTTAATGATCTCGCCGGGTACTTCCGGGCTGATTTTCACTTCAACCACAGGCTGAACGGAGCCCGAGGCGCTCACCTTCTCTACAATGGTAGCTTTCTCCACCTTGCCAAACTCTACCTCAATGGCCTTTTTCTGTCCTACCCAACCCTGGGATTTACCAACCATCGCAAACACGATGAGCAACACGACAACCCCTATCAGGATATATAATATCTTGTTATTTGATTTTTTCTTTTTGGCCATGGTGATTAGAATGATAAGGAGTTACCCTGATAAAAGTCTAAGATTTTTTTCTTAAAAATGAAGTCAAATTTAGCGCGAACAAGATCCGATTTGGCACGAAACAAGTTATTTGATGCCACCTGATAGTCCGTGAAATTCGCCGCCCCTAAGTTATACTGGTTTTCAACAGAACGAAAAGTTTCTTCTAATGCTTCCACTTGTCGTGATGAAGCAGCGTAGGTTTTGGACGCAGCAAAAGCGTCATTGTAAGCCGTTTCAATGGTTTGTCTCAGTAAGTTCTTTTGCTCTAGTACGGTGATCTCTGCCTGCTGCAAATTGATCTTTGCGTTTTCAACGCTGGATTTGGCCTGGAGGTTATTAAAAATCGGGATAGACAAATTCAAAGTCAGCGATTTACTAAAGTTTTGGTTCATTTGGTCATTGAATGCTACAGTCTCAAAAGAGCCATTAACCAACTGTTTGTAGGCATCTGAGTAATTGGATCGGAAACCTCCACTCAAGGAAAGCGCAGGCGCATACCCTGATTCTGCCACCTTCACTCCCATCAGGGCACTTTGCACCTGCAGTTCGGCGCTTTGTATCTCTGGCATGGACGCTACCGCCGCTTCAAAAACCTCATCAGAACTTATTGTGAGGTCGGCCTCTCCTTCCAGTGTGAGATCCGGGATAATCAGCTCAATGTCCTGAGAAGTAGGAATCAACATGGCCTGTTTCAGGCTCAGCAAGGCAAGATCCAGGTTATTTTGAGCGGTCACCAGCTGCACCTCATTGGTAGCCACCTGAGAGATCAGCTCCAACTCATTGGTGCGGGGCAGCGCTCCTCCTGCTACCAGCTTTTTGGTACGCTCCAGTTGCTCCTGACTGGACCGTAGCTGGTATTCGGCATTTTCAAAGAGTTCACGGTTGAAAATCACATTCAGGTAAAACGTAACCACATTTAACGAGATGTCATTCTCCGCTTTATCCACCGCATACTGCGACGATTCCAGACTCATTCGGTTTTGCTTGATGGTATTGGTGATTCTAAACCAGTTAAACAAGGTCATATTGGCACTCCCGCTCACCCCAGTAAAGTTGATCTGCTGAGTGATGAATGAGTTGGTGGTGGGGTCAATGGATCTACCCCAGTTGTAGCCGTAATTTCCTCCCACATTCAGGCTCGGGAGCTGACTGGCCCTGGATTGGTTCAGATTGACCTGAGCAAGCTGCTCCTGGAGGTTGCTGCGCCTCACAGACAGGTTATTTTCTATGGCAATGTCGATGCACTGCTGAAGATCTAATACATAAAGTGAATCACTTTGGGCAAAGGCGGTAAAAGTAAAGAAGAGAATCAGTAGGGTTAGGTTCAGTTTTTTCATGAGATCATTGATCAATGTCGGGTATGTAGAGGACACTCCTCACCCAGTTAAGGTTACGTAAATATTCTAAAGTGATGGCTTTTATGCCTGAGTCCATTTCAAAAACCAGGCAGGCCAGATCGTTCTTCCCTTTTCGGGAAACAGTCATGGTAGCGATGTTGCAATCGTCATGTGAAAGCACATCTGAAATGAAGGCGATGCTCCCCTTCTGGTCATCGGCATGAATGATGAGTGTGTGGGCACTGGCCGTGAAATTGCAGTCAAAGCCATTGACTTCACGGATTCTGATCACCCCACCACCTCGGCTTTCTCCTACCACTTCAGCCTGATTGTCCTTGGAGGTAAGATTCAGCCTTACCGTATTGGGATGAAGCGTAGAAGCATTGCCTACAGACTTAAACTTGTACTCGATACCTGCATCCTTCGCTAGCTCCAGCGCACCTTTGATGCGCTCATCATCCGTAGGGAAATCCATGAGGCCGGCCAAAATAGCCCGGTTACTCCCATGCCCTTCATAGGTTCTGGCAAAAGAATTATAAAAGGTAATGATGGCCTTGGTGGGTTTGTCTTTCAGAATTTTACGGGCCACCCTGCCTATACGCACCACTCCAGCTGTATGCGAGCTGGACGGGCCTATCATTACAGGGCCTATCATATCAAATACACTGCTTCTTTCAGACATATCAGGAAATTAAACGATTAAAGAACTAATACGATACTTTAAAATGTCACTTATTGTAAAAAGTTGACTCAAACTGCCACCTGGGCCTTGATATGAGGGTGTGGATCGTAGTTTTCTAGTGTGAAATCCTCAATGGTGAATGAAAAAATGTCTTTCACGTCAGGGTTTAGTCGCATAATCGGAAGAGGCCTTACTTCACGAGAAAGCTGCAAACGCGCCTGCTCCAGATGATTGGAATAAAGGTGTGTATCCCCAAAGGTGTGTACAAAATCTCCATATTCCAGCCCACACACCTGCGCTATCATCATCGTGAAGAGTGCATAGGAGGCAATATTGAAAGGCACCCCCAAAAACACATCAGCACTGCGCTGATACAGCTGACAGGAAAGCTTACCATCGGCTACATAAAACTGAAACAAGGTATGACATGGTGGCAAAGCCATTTTTTCTATCTCGCCCACATTCCAGGCACTGATGATCATTCTCCGTGAATTGGGATTGTTTTTAATGGTGTCGATCAAGCCCGAAAGCTGGTCTACCGTGGTGCCATCGCTCTTGGGCCAGCTGCGCCACTGCACCCCATAGACAGGGCCTAGTTCACCATTGGCATCTGCCCATTCGTCCCATATGGTCACCTTGTTATCATTCAGGTATTTGATATTGGAATCTCCTTTGATAAACCAAAGCAGTTCATGTATGATCGATCGGAGGTGCACTTTTTTGGTGGTAACAAGGGGGAAACCATCCTGCAAATTGAACCTCATCTGATGTCCGAAAATGCTCAGGGTACCTGTGCCTGTTCTGTCTCCCTTTTCCACACCGTGGTCCAGGATATGCTGCATCAAATCGAGGTATTGTTTCATGATTAATCGTTTTTGATTGGCTACTTTCGTAAAGGATAACGCTAAATTAAGACCTAAAAAGTAGAAACCTGAACGCTTTACTAAATAAGTACTTTGGAAATTTCAGGAGTGGTAAATTCCGCTTTTTACTGGTGAGCCTGTGGGTGGTTATCACCATTTTCTTTGCGTATCACCTGCAGTTTCTCAAAGCGGATTTTGAATTCGAGAAGTTTTTCCCTCTTGATGATCCGGACATCACTTTTTATGAAAATCACCTGAACTATTTTGGCTACGACAATGACTACCTCCTGATTATTCTGGAAAATAACAATGGAGTGTTTCATGAGGACTTCCTCCAAAAAATCGCGCAGCTAACGGCCAGTATCAAATCAGAAGAGGGTGTAATTCAGGTTGGCTCTCCCCTCGATTTTCAACAGCCCATCAAGGCCCCTCTTGGGGTAACACTTGTTCCGCTCATTCATCTGAAAAACCCGGAACTATACCCACAAGACAGTGCAAACATGTTTGCTCACCCTATCTACAGGCACTTCTTTGGTAAAGATGGCAGGTCTTTACTCGTACAGGTTACCCATCAGCATTTCGAAGACCCTGTTTCCGCTGATCTACTGGTCAATAACCTGAACCAGTTACTCACCCAGGAGCATTTTGATCACTACCGACTGGCGGGAAAACTTGTGGCTCAAAAGGCATTCATCGGGTACATTCAGAGCGATTTTATTCTCTTCCTTGCATCAGCACTGGTTGTGAGCTTTCTGCTTCTTATCCTCGTCTTTCGCTCTGTGAAAGTATCGCTCATGCCCTACCTCATCAGTGTCACCAGCCTTATCTGGTTGCTGGGACTGATGGCCTTGCTCGGGCAGACCATTACCATTTTGGGTTCGCTTATTCCTCCTGTTATTCTATTTGTATCCACCTCTGATGCCATTCACCTCATCAATGCCTTCAGGGCAGGCGAACAACCCGATTTTATCACCAGGTTAAAGACTGCCATCCATAAGGTGCTCACACCTACTTTTCTCACCTCGGTCACCACTGCTATAGGTTTCTTTAGTCTTGTGACCATCGATACAGAACCTATTCGCTTTCTGGGGATTTTCTGTGGGATTGGCATTATGCTCTCTTTTATCATCACTTTTGCTTTTGGACCACTGCTGATCCATCAAAGCTACCCGCCACGCAAACCAGGTACAGCCACAAGGTACCTGGCCATCTGGGTGATCCGGCATTACAGAGTCGTTCTCGCTGGCACCACACTCCTGGTGATCTTATCTGTGGCAGGACTTTATCTACTCAAAACCGATGCTCGCCTCCTGGATGATCTTCCTGCGGACTCAGAAGTCAGGCAGGACTTTGAGTTTGTGGACATTCACTACGGAGGGTCCAAGCCCTGGGAAATGGCCTACTGGCCTAAAGATCCCGATGGCAGCATTTGGGAGGAGGAGGTCATGCGAGAGGCCCATAAGATTCATCAGTACTTACTAAAGGAGTATCCCATGGACCGACTTTGGTCACCGGTCACCTTTGCCATGTATGGCCATCAAATGATCAATGGTGGGAGCTCTTCAGCATTTGAGATGCCCGATACACAAAATTACCAGAGAGCCATTCGAACCGTACGCCCTTACACCCGGAAGCCTGAAGTCCCCAGCCTGATCGGCCAAAATGAGCATTATGCCCGCTTTACAGGTTTCATTCCTGAATTTGGGTCTCTTGAGACTATCCAAAAAGATCAGGAGCTCCTTTCCTACCTCGAGGCCCACCTTAATCATGATGTCATTGAATACCGGCTCACCGGCACCACTTACCTGATCGACAAAAGCCATGAAATGCTCTCCGCTAACCTGATGCATGGACTTCTAATCGCCATTTCAGTCATTTCTTTAATACTTGGGATTTATTTTCGTTCGCTTAAAATCCTGTTGATCAGCCTAATTCCCAATATCATCCCCCTTTTAGCCACGGCCGGGTACATGGGGCTTGCAGGAATTTCGTTAAAACTCACAACCTCCATTATATTTGCTGTTGCATTCGGTATTGCAGTGGATGACACCATTCATTTTATATCAGTGTACCGAAGGCAAAAAGCTAGAAATAGGATATACAGAATGATCAATACTTTTCAGACTGCTGGTAAGGCCATGAGCATTACCACACTGGTAATTGTTTCGGGTTTCGTTTTATTCCTTTTTTCCTCATTTGGAGCTACTTATTACCTGGGCTTGTTTTTGTCCTTGTCCCTGACAATAGCCCTGATCATTGATCTAACCCTACTTCCGCTACTCCTTCATTTTACAGAAAACAAGAACAGTTTATAGTTGTTAACTACACAATGAATAAAGGATTAAAAATAGGCGATGACATTCCTGAAGTAACCCTCAAAGATCAGGAAGGCCATCTGATTGATTTAACCGCGTTCAAGGGGAAACATTCTTTGGTGGTATATTTCTATCCAAAGGACGATACTCCGGGGTGTACCCTGGAAGCTTGCAGTTTCAGAGATCGATATGATGAATTTGAAGAGGCCGGCGCCAAGGTGATCGGTATCTCAGGAGATTCTGTAGGTTCCCACAGCCGTTTTGCTTCGCGTCACGGTCTCAATTTCATGTTATTGAGTGATATCAACAGAGTGGCTGAAAAGGAATTTGGCGTGCCGAGAAACCTGTTGGGGTTATTACCAGGTAGGGTCACCTACGTCTTTAACAAGGAAGGAAAGCTGGTATCCACCTTCAGTTCGGCGGTGAAGGCCACCAGACACATCAAGGAGTCGCTGAAAGCTCTATCCACCTGTCAATGAGGCTACTGGCTTATTAGCCAGTAGAGCTACCTTTTCCCTGACCTGCTCCACCACTTCGGCACTTCCATCGCAGGTGATCGGAGCAGATACGCTCACTACCATCTGGGTACTGCTCCATTTGCCCCAGGTAAAGGACTTTCCGGTCTGCCTGATGCCTATGGGAAGGATCGGCACATTGGCCTCTTTGGATAAAATAAAAGGACCTTTTTTGAAATGAGCGATCTGATGATCCACTGTGCGTGTGCCCTCGGGAAACATCAACACTGATTTTCCCTGATTAATCAGTTTAGCTGATCGCTTCAGACTCTCCATCGATTTTTTTCGGTTGGACCGATCAATAAAAATCATACCCGTGGCCATCATGTACCACCCAAGGAATGGGATGATTCTCAACTCTTTCTTTGCCACAAAGTACAGGTTGGCAGGAATCGCCCGAAAAAGAATGGGTATATCCAAATACGACTGATGATTACAGACAAACACATAGGGTTTGTCTCGCTCAATGACTTCCATCCCACTCTTTTCTATTCGGATACGAAAAGCCCACAAAATACCCGGAGCCCAGCAGCTACGGGCCATCGCCACAGGTATGGCTGTGCGAAAAGTGAATAGATAGATAATGAGCGACAGGCTAATCCAAAAGATGCTCCAAACCGCACAAAAGAAAACTCTTAAAAATACCAGCATTCAATCAATCAAAATTCTCCTCAAAGCTAAGCACTCTCCCATAAAATGGTACCCACTTAAAAGCTTTGATTTAATACTCGTTTTTCAGGGCATCGTTTAACTTTGCGCACTTTATAAAAATCGAGAATCAATGGCCGAGTACAAACATCTGGAGGTAGAAAAAAAATGGCAACAATACTGGCAGGAAAACAAGATCTATGAAGTAAGCATAGATCCTTCCAGGCCCAAGTATTACATCCTGGATATGTTTCCGTATCCTTCAGGTGCCGGACTACACGTAGGCCACCCACTTGGCTACATTGCTACAGACATTATTTCTCGTTTCAAACGACTCAAAGGGCACAATGTGCTTCACCCGATGGGTTTTGATGCCTTTGGTCTACCGGCTGAGCAGTATGCCATCCAGACTGGTCAGCATCCGGCCATTACCACGGAAACCAACATCACCCGCTACAAAGAACAGCTCACCAATCTGGGATTCAGCTATGACTGGTCTCGCGAGGTGCGCACTTCAGAACCCTCCTACTACAAATGGACCCAATGGATCTTCAAGCAGCTATTTAACAGCTGGTACAACAAAGACTCAGACAAGGCAGAGCATATAGACACATTGATTACAGCTTTCGCCGAAAGCGGAAATCAGGCGATCAATGCCGTGTGTGATGATGACGTGCCTGCATTCAGTGCAGGTGATTGGAACAGTTGGTCGGAAGAGGCGCAGCAAAAAATGTTGCTTAAATACCGACTGACCTATATCGCAGAAACCACCGTAAACTGGTGTCCGGCTTTAGGTACTGTCCTTTCCAACGATGAAGTAAAAGACGGATTTTCGGAGCGGGGCGGCCACCCTGTCGTAAAAAAGAGCATGGCACAATGGAGCATGCGGATCACGGCCTATGCCGACAGACTCATTTCCGGGCTGGATAAAATTGACTGGCCAGAGCCTATCAAAGACATGCAACGCAACTGGATCGGCAAATCCTATGGCGCTGAAGTAGATTTCGCCATTGAAAATTCAGATAAGAAGATCAGAGTCTTTACCACCAGAATTGACACCATCTATGGGGTGAGCTTCATGGTGGTGGCACCTGAAGCCGAAATCGTACAGCACCTGACCACTCCTGAGCAAAAACAGGAGGTTGAAGATTATATTGCCGTGGCCAAAAACCGCTCTGAGCGTGAGCGAATGAGCGACGTGAAGACCGTTTCCGGGGTGTTTACCGGGAGTTATGTGATCCATCCGTTTAGCGGAGAGAAAGTGCCTGTCTGGATTGCCGACTATGTATTGGCAGGATACGGTACCGGAGCAGTGATGGCCGTACCTAGCGGAGACCAAAGGGATTTTGACTTTGCCAAGCACTTTGACCTGCCGATAGTACAAATAATCGATTCGCAAAAAATTACCGAAACGGAAGCTGATGCCACCAAAGAGGGCAAAATGATCAATTCAGGTATTCTGAACGGGCTTACTCCACTTGAGGCCATCGACAAGGCTATTGCTGAGGTGGAGCAGAAGGGAATTGGGGTTAGAAAAGTGAACTACAGATTGCGTGACGCCATCTTTGGTCGCCAGCGCTACTGGGGTGAGCCTATTCCGGTTCACTTCAAAAATGGCATCCCCTATCTACTGGAAGACAGCGAACTGCCACTCAACCTTCCTGAGGTAGATAAGTATCTCCCCACAGAAGACGGTGCGCCCCCACTGGGCCGTGCAGACAACTGGCAGTACAAAGATGGTACTCCCTATGAGCTGACCACCATGCCTGGTTGGGCCGGATCCAGCTGGTACTTTTTCAGGTACATGGACCCGGACAATGATCAGGAATTTGCGTCTGAAAAAGCCCTTGACTACTGGCAGCAGGTGGACTTCTATATGGGTGGCAGTGAGCATGCCACCGGTCACCTCCTCTACTCCCGTTTCTGGACCAAATTCCTCTACGACATGGGATTCATCAAAGTAGATGAGTATGCTAAGAAGCTGGTGAATCAAGGAATGATTCAGGGCCGCTCAAACTTCGTTTACCGGGTAAAAAATGAGAACAAATATGTGTCCTTTGGACTGAGAAAAGAATTTGATACTTACCCGGTGCACGTGGATGTCAACATTGTAAAAGATGACATTCTGGACCTGGAGGCGTTTAAGTCATTTAGACCAGACGCAGAAGATGCAGAGTTTGTATTGGAAAACGGCAAATACGTCTGTGGCTGGGAAGTAGAAAAAATGTCCAAATCCAAGTACAATGTGGTCAATCCGGATGATCTGGTGGAAAAATACGGTGCTGATACACTCAGAATGTACGAGATGTTTCTTGGACCTATAGAGCAGAGTAAGCCCTGGAACACCAATGGCATAGAGGGTGTTTACAAATTTCTCAGGAAATTCTGGACGCTCTTTCACAACAACCGGGAGGATCTCCTGGTGGTCTCAGAGGAGCCCGCCACCAAAGAAGAGCTAAAGGTGCTCCACGGTCTTCTCAGGAAAATTGAGGACGACATAGAGCGCTTATCACTCAACACCTCAGTGAGTAATTTCATGATCGCCGTGAACGAACTGGGGGCACTCAGCTGTAACAAGCGGGCTATACTGGAGCCAATGGTTATCGCCCTGGCCCCTTTCGCTCCACACCTTTCTGAGGAGCTCTGGTCACTTCTCGGACATGAGGAAAGCATTTTTAATGCATCCTACCCTGTATTTGATCCCAGTCATCTGGTAGAGGATAGTTTTGAGTACCCGATCATGGTGAATGGAAAAATGAGAGCCAAAATTCAATTGGGAGCGGATCTGTCAAAAGAAGAAATCGAGTCGCAGGCACTGGCTCACCCCAATGTACAGAAATGGACTGAAGGTAAAACGCCTAAAAAGGTAATCGTAGTACCTAAGAAGATCGTCAATGTGGTGGTATAATCGTGGCATTATTTGTGCAATCAACCACCACATGAAAAACGCAATAATCGTAGCGACTTTGCTCTTTCTGGGAGCTTGCACGAGACCCGAAGATGCTCCGCAATTCATAGGGATAGAGAACATTGAAGTCTCAAAAATCATGGGTACCAATGCCGTGCTTAAAGCAGAAGCTATTTTTTACAACCCCAACGATGTAAAAATGAAGCTGCGCAAAGTGAACATTGATATCGAACTGGAAGGCAAAAAAATCGGAGTGATCAACCAGGAATTTACGACCAAAGTACCTGCCCTTTCCGAATTCAGGGTGCCATTGAATGCCAGCTTTGATATAACAGAAATCGGACTACTCAATGGCATCATCAGCATCCTGGGTGGGAAAAAGGTGGCAGTTCATTATAAGGGGTTTGTGAAAGTCTCCGTGCACGGTTACCCCGCTACTGTTCCTATTGACTTTGAAGAGGAAGTGAGGATGTGACCGATAAATACTTAGACAAAAATCCCTAAAACGTGGTATTGAACTGGATTTGGCTTTTGGCTAGCTTTATGCAATAATTAGCACAAAAATGAAACGCCTTATCTCCACCGCCCTGATTCTTCTGATTTCCAGCCTTTTTGTTTTATTGGGCTTCAAGAAATTTCGTCCTTCCGTACAAAAACCCTCTTCGAAGCTTTTCGTCTGACCTGACTAAACCGTCAGTTCAATGATGTTTCCCTCGGGATCCAGTATGATGCTTTCGTAATAGCCGTCACCTGTAGTTCGTGGTTCGCTGTGAATGGTGATGCCCGCACGTCTGAATCGTTCTGTGTACTCATCCACGGCCTCTCTGCTTCCCAGACTTAGCGCCATATGAGCCCAACCCAATTGAGTGGAGGTCCCCTTTTGGTGATGGTCTTGTTGTTGCATCAGTTCCAGGCGCGTATCCCCATCTGCAAAGGTTAAAAAATAGGATTTGAAGTTCTTTTTAGGGTTGTGATAAAGATCGGAGGCAATGGCTCCGAAATACTTCACATAGAATGATTTGATGGCTTCCAGGTCACCAACCCAGATTGCCAGGTGCTCTATTTTCATATTTAAAATCCGGAATTGGGATCTTCTTTTATGGCGTCATCCAAGGAAGGTTCTACCTCAACCTCCTGTATTATGGGGTCTGATTTGACCTTTTTCCCTTTAAAGAGGCCTTTAAAAAAACCTCCGGAAGACACTGAATCGGCAGGGTTATCAGACAGAGGCTCTGAGACTTCCTCCTGTATGGGCACTCTGGTATAGAGATACTGTCCAAAATGCTTATTGTAATACGCCTGCTCAACATTCAATGCCTTGTCATTTGGATCATACCTATAGAGGTATTTGAGTTCCGTTTTAGGCTTGGCCGGCTCCACTATCGCCAACGTAGGAATATCGAGGGTATCCTCTTCGGAAGAAACAATGGTAGCTGTAGAGTCAATCACCACAGTAGCCGAATCAGAAAAATCACTGGCAATAAATTCACCAACATCCTCCACCACAGGAGGCTCTTCAATAGGCTTTGGTGCTAGTATATTCTCCTTAGGGGCGGTCCTGAGTTCGTAGTTCTTCAGCCAATAAGGTTCATATTTAACGATTCCAAACTTGGTCTTCTTCACCTCATCCGGGGTAACCACATAAGGCTCTACATAGGCAAAATAATCAATCCCTTTGCCAACAGACGCCACCACCGCTCCCGCACTATCCAGCGATACCGGCTTCTGACTCGCCAGATATTTTAGGCGCTCATCCTTGTCTATTTTCCAGAGGTAAGAATAGTAGGCCATCCGCACCGAATCATCCAGAATATAGGTACTCTGAAAAGCCGGACAAATGATCTTGTCACGACAGGAGGCCAGGCATAAGATGATGATAATAACAGCGGAAAGTTGCCTCATAAATATGGCTATCGGCGAATACAACCCCTAAAATAGGATTATTTTAATTATGGTAAAAGTTTGTAGGGCAGAAAGAAAGTGTTTCAATATCACTCATCTAAGATTTCCAGTGCGTGAGGAAGGATCATTTGCACCCATGCTGCATACATTTCTCCTGACGGGTGGAGGCCATCCTCAGCCACATATTCGGGCTTGGTGGCAGCTTCCCTCGATATAGGAGTGATATTGAAAAATGTCACACCGTAAGCCTCCGAAAAGCCTCTGGCCATATTGTTATAATCGTCTATCTCACGAGCGATTTTAGCCCGATCACTATTGGCCGCAAAGGGTGTCACTCCATAGTCAGGAATACTCACCACGATCACCCGACGCTTGTCTCCTCCGGCAAAGGCAATGGCCTGCTTTAGCAGGAACTCAAACTCGGTCCGATAAATAGATATGCTGTAGCCACGATACTGATTATTCACTCCTATAAGCAACGAAACCCAATCATAAGGCCCTTTTACTTCAGAATGGTCGATACCATCTTGAAGCTCCGCTGTGGTCCACCCTGTCCTGGCAATGATCTCAGAATCCTTCATTTCCACACCCCTTTCACGGAGCTCTGTGACCAGCTGTACAGGCCATCTTTCTGCTATTTCCACACTTTCTCCAATGGTGTATGAGTCACCCAAAGCGAGAAAACTTATGCTTCCATTTGTCATAGTAGTATCCTCATTATTTTCTTCATTTTCAGAACTTTCCTCATCTTCTGGCTCAGCATCGTCATTTGCAGGGGTTTCATCCTTTGTTTTCTCCTCATTTTCAGGGCGGTTATCATCTGCCTCCATACAGGAAAGTGGGAAAATCAGGCAAAACAAATAAATCAACTTCATAGGTTCTTCAGTTCTGCTTTCAATTTGGCCGGTAGGCCGGAGACGACCAGATCATATGAATCATCCACCCACTCCCGTATTTGCTGGTCTGAAAGAATCCCAACTGTCATCACGGTATTCCAGTGTTTCTTGTTCATGTGATAGCCCGGCAGCACATCCTCAAACTCCTCTCGCAGCCTGATGGCTTTCTCCGGATCACACTTCAGGTTGACACTGACAAAATCTTCTACATTGGCCAGGGCAAACATTTTGCCCATCACCTTAAATACCAATGTATCGGCATCAAAAGGAAACTCCTCAGTCACTCCTGGCTTGGCAATGCAGTGATTTCTCAGATCTTCGATGTTCATAGATTACAGAATATACGATGCAAAGACTATGATCGGATGATGTACCTCACGATGATGACAATCACGCAGATCAAAAACATGATCATGGAAATCTTATTGATTCCATGCATCATCTTAATACTCGTATTGGTCGGTCGAGAAGGGTCTTTTTTTCTGAAAAAATAGGTTAATACTTCTTTGAAATTGAAATAGTAACCAGCATCATTTTTCTCTTCATTCTGGTTTTGTTTCTCTGACATGGTCTTCTATTTGAATCGTTACAGGACAGCCTGTGGCTCTGTCCATTTGCCATCTTCCTTGATTAACTCTATCAATTCATCCAGGGCACGTGCAGAAGGCACTCCCCGCTTCATTACTTCTTTGCCTTTATACAAAGTGATCTTCCCCTTACCAGACCCCACATAACCATAATCTGCATCTGCCATTTCCCCCGGGCCATTCACTATACATCCCATGATCCCGATTTTTACACCTTTCAGATGATCGGTGCGCTTCCTGATCATGGCAGTAGTCTCCTGCAGGTCAAACAAAGTACGCCCGCATGAAGGACACGAAATATACTCTGTCTTGGTGATCCTGGTCCTGGCCGCCTGCAATATCCCGAACACGGTGCTATTATACAGTTTGGCTTTAGCCAATCTCTCTGACCTGTCCCCTTTTACCTGAGCCATGCTCAGAAGTGCTCCATCTCCAAAACCATCAATGAGCAAACCACCAATGTCGGTGGCAGGATACATCATCATGGCATCTGCATTGAGGTAAGGAAAAGATCGCTCTATCACCACCGGTATACTCACTCCGGCATTGACCAATCCAACGAAGGACTGACGCAAATCTGCATAAGCATGCTGATTATTTGTTTTGAGAATCAACACAGCGTTGGTCATCTGTCTGATCTTTTCGATCACAGATGGCGTGAGCTTCGTAGTAGATAGCTGTATGAAAATACACTTTGAATCAATAGGCTTATCTATCTCATTTACAGTAATTAATGGGTACTTGTTCGCGTCTGAATTGACCGTCAACCAGGTGTTATAATCAAGTATCTCTTTAAGTCCATTGGGTAACATAAAGGGGATTGGGCGGGTACCGGTATAAATGTAATCGCACCCCAAATCATTCATCGTCCACTTGTCCAATTCCGGCAGGTAGAAGTGCCCAATTGCTTTGAGGTCCTTCATTTCTACAGACTCGATATCAGAAAAATCCGCAATCACCCTGGGGACATTCCCACCACCAAAATTAATTACCTCATCCGTCTGGCGTTTCTGATATTCATAGGGATGGTAAACACTAAAATCACAGTTGGCTATTGGCGCATGCCCCTGTCTCCCCACGAGCCTGTCTACAAGGATTTGCCCTACAGGGGCTTCTACTTCAGGTGCTTCGGTGAGAGAGACACGCACGGTATCTCCCAATCCATCCTCCAGCAGCACGCCTATTCCAAGGGCACTCTTGATTCGGCCATCCTCTGCTTCGCCCGCTTCCGTCACACCCAGGTGCAATGGATAAGGCTGTAGTCCTTCCTCATCCAACTTCTGAACGAGCAGTCGATAAGCCTGCACCATCACTTGTGGATTGCTGGATTTCATCGAGATCACAATATCAAAGTATTCCAGCTCTTCGCAAATCCTGATAAACTCCAGCGCTGACTCCACCATTCCTAATGGGGTGTCACCATATCGACTCATGATCCTATCAGACAATGAACCATGATTGGTACCAATGCGCATAGCCGTACCGTATTCCTTACAGATCTCCACCAGGGGTGTAAACTTTTCGCGAATGCGGTGCAGTTCGGCATTATAAGTCTCGTCCGTATATTCTATCTCCTCAAATCGCTTTTTATCGGCATAGTTTCCCGGATTCACCCTTACCTTCTCCACGATGGTGGCAGCAAGTTCCGCGGCATTCGGAGTGAAGTGAATATCAGCCACCAGCGGCACAAAGCATCCCCTTTTGCTCAACTCACTTTTTATCTCGCGGAGGTTCTCGGCCTCTTTGATACTGGGTGCCGTAATTCGCACATACTCGCACCCACTCTCCACCATTCTCAATACCTGCTCCACCGAACCCTGTGTGTCCATGGTGTCCACGGTGGTCATGGATTGTACCCTGATAGGATTATCCCCACCCATGGGTACGTCCCCAACATACACCTCACGTGTCTTTCTCCTTTTATATTGAGTGAGGCTATCGCAAAAATTGACCTTTCCGGTCAGGAGCTCATCGGCAGGGTTCATAAAATAACATTTATGGTCTAAACACCATACAAAGATAAAAGTTGCGGGATCATAAATCGCCTAATTGTGGTCTGATTACCAGGTCCTCCACCACGGTCCGGTCACTGAGCTGATAAGTGGTGAAAATCATCTCTGCCACGTCTTCCGGTTTCATAAATCGATCTTCCGGCAAGTCCACCCCTTCCCAACTGGCAGTAAAGGTAGCTCCAGGCATCACTGAGGTCACCCGAATTTGATCTGCTTTCAATTCCTCTCTCAATACTTTACTCATTCCATACATCGCAAACTTGGAGATGCAGTAAGATCCACCATTGGTGTAAGCCGTAATGCTGGCAGTGGAGCAGATATTGAATATATGCCCTTTTTTCCGCTTCTTCATTTCAGGGATTAGTCCTCTGCTGAGTCTATAAGCACTATACAGGTTGGTTTCAATCTGCGACTCCAATACGCCCTCTTCTTCTGTGTGTACCTGACCAGGCACAAACTTGCCAGCATTATTAACCAAAACGGCCACAGGCTTACCCGTCAATCTGATAAACTCAATGAAGTCATTCACCTGTGCTTTCCTGGATACGTCAGACACATTCACCAGCACTTTGTTGCCGTACTTGCCCTCTATAGATTTCTTCAGATCATCCAGGTCGGTCTCATTTCTGGCGCAGGTCGCTATGGTATAGCCGGCTTCAGAAAATTTTTCTATGATGGCCCGGCCGATACCTTTGGTGCCGCCAGTTACCACAACTAATTTATCTTTCAGATCACCCATAATTCTATAAAGCAACCAGAAACCACATTGTTATTTAAGAAAACAAAATCTTCATTTTGTCCTTTAGTTGGTCAAACGGTTTGTGTTTGCTTCGTTCTTATTAATTTCGGCAAAGCTAACACATCTGACGCAAGAGAATACTTCATGAAATCACTAGGTAAATTTTTGATTTTTGCTGGTCAGCTTTTCGTAAGACGCGAAAGTTTTTCCACCTACGTTTCCCTGACCATCGATGAGTGCATCAAGGTGGGGTACAATTCTCTTTTTATTGTGACCATTGTCTCGGTATTCATGGGTGCGGTTACTACCATCCAGACGGCCTATAACCTGGTAAGCCCCTTCATTCCTGATTACGTGATTTCACTGGTAGTGCGGGATATGACCGTTTTGGAGTTGGCTCCTACGATTATGGCCATTGTATATGCAGGAAAGGTAGGATCTAACATAGCCGGTGAACTCGGAACCATGCGAATCACAGAACAAATTGATGCTTTGGAAGTGATGGGCATTAACTCTACTTCCTATCTGGTGCTTCCTAAAATCATCGCATCTATGCTTATGTATCCGATGCTGGTGGTGCTTTCGGCATTTTTGTCCATCTATGGTGGCTACCTCACCAGTCTGGCCACGGGCATTATCTCTGGCCATGATTATATCTACGGTATCCGATATGACTTCATTGAGTTCAATATCGCATTTGCTCTCATCAAGGCATTTGTATTTGCTTTTCTGGTAGCTGCCATTTCTGCTTACAAAGGATATTTCACCTCAGGTGGAGCACTGGAGGTGGGCCAATCGTCTACCGCTGCCGTCACCAATAGCTGTATTGCCATTTTGCTGGCAGATTATCTTCTCGCTCAACTACTACTCGGATGATCGAAATCAACAACATAAAGAAGTCTTTTCAGGGCAAAGAAATCCTAAAAGGTATCAACGGCACTTTTGAGCCGGGAAAATGTAATCTGATCATTGGGTCCAGTGGAACCGGAAAAAGTGTGCTTCTGAAATGTATTGTGGGGTTATTTAAGCCCGATGAAGGAGACGTACTCTATGATGGCCGTGACTTTTCTCACGGTGACAAAGAGGCCCAAACGGAAATAAGGAGGGAAATAGGAATGCTTTTTCAGGGCAGCGCACTGTTTGACAGCAAGAACGTGGAGCAAAACGTGATGTTTCCGCTGAACGTGCTCACAGATATGAGCAAGGAAGAAAAGATAGAGCGTGTGAACTTCTGTCTGCAACGTGTGGGGCTGGAGAATGTGAACAAAAAAATGCCCTCTGAGATCAGTGGAGGTATGAAAAAACGTGTAGGCATAGCACGTGCTATTGTCAACAAGCCCAATTATCTTTTTTGTGATGAACCCAACTCCGGGCTGGATCCACAAACTAGTATGGTCATTGATGAACTCATTGACGAAATCACGCAGGAGTATCAGATGACTACTACCATCGTCACTCATGATATGAATTCGGTGATAGAAATAGGTCAGAAAGTAATGTATCTCTACAAAGGTGAAAAATTATGGGATGGCACTAACAAAGACATCACCCACTCAGGTGTGAAGGAATTGGACGACTTTGTCTTTGCCAACAGAATGATGAAGGAGTTCAGATAAAGCAGAAGCATCATCAAAAACCACTAGTTTTAGGGGATGAAGGAATGGATGAACTGGCCCTGGACTGAAATGTTACTTGCCTGTGCGGTGGTTCACGGCATCATTGCAGCAGTGCTGCTTCTTTTCAATAAGTTCCCTGCGAGTCAGTTTTTGGCAAGACTACTCCTGAGTACGCTCATCTTTCTCTCGAGCAGCTTTGCCCCTTCCGGTTTATTCCTGGATCAATTTGCCCTGGCTCTGGTGGCTATCAGCCTTTTTCTCTACACCAGGTCATTTTTTACCCAAAAAACCCGTAATAACAATAAGCACCTGCTACCGTTGGTGCTTCCAGCGCTTTTCACATCTACTTCGGTGATGGGAGTTGATTTCGAATATGGCTTCATTATTCGGGAAGGCACCCTAATCGCCATTGTGGTTATATACCTCCTTTCTGCCCTCAGGACGGCACAGATAGAAGCAGCCCAGCGTGGGATCTACTGGTTTCAAAACCCGGGAAGCCGCCTGTTATGGTTTAGAAATTTTCTCCTTTTCTCGGTACTCCTTATTTCCTATTGGCTCGTTGCCGGCAATACCCTCGGTGTTTGGGAGACTTCCCTGGGTATTCTGATTTTCAGCTACTTTATCTATTTTCAAATCTTTAAGGAATCTACCTTCCTATCCCCAATTCCTCTGGGAAATAAGTATCAGAAATCAACCCTCACTCCCGGGCAGAAAGCGGCCATCCTGGAACGTCTGGATGATTTGCTACAAAAGGATAAATTTTACCTCCAGAGCACCATATCCCTCAGTCAGTTGTCGGATCAACTACACACCACCACCCATCACCTTTCTCAGGTGATCAATGAAACCAAAAACACTTCCTTCCAGGAGCTGATCAGTCAGTACAGAGTGCGTGAAGCCAAGCACTTGCTGAAGGCACCGGAGCAGCAGCAGACCAAAATAGAAAACATCGCTGCCATGGTTGGGTACAACTCCAAATCGGCCTTTAACACAGCTTTTAAAAAGTATACAGGGCTCACACCGTCAGAATTTAAGGATACCAAGGGTGTTCGATCCTATCGGGAAGAACGTCTGCCCGGCCAGAAAAAACCATTCTTTCAATACTTAGGCCTTAGTTCGTACCATGTTTTACCAAACCTCAAAACAAACATGGTTAGCAACTTCCTGAAAATTTTCTATCGTAGAATGGTGAGAAACAAAGTGTTTTCTGCGATCAATCTATTTGGGCTCACTGTTGGGTTTTCCTGCAGTATCCTGATCTACCTATTCATCACCGACCAACTCTCCTACGACAAGGAGCTGGAGGATAGCGAGAGAATCTATCGCATAGCGTGGATGAGTGACAACCCCCAGACGCGCACCCCACACCCCATGGCCATGGCCATGGCCAGAGATCTGCCAGAGGTAGAGGCTGCCACCAGTCTTTCACCATGGAATGGTGTCGGGCAAAGCAATGAGACTGTGAAAGTAGAAAATGTGGAGGCTGAAATTCTGTTTCAGGAGCCCAATTTCTTCTTTGTGGATTCTACTTTTCTGGATGTCTTTCAGCTAGAGGTAATAGCCGGCGACAAAGACGCACTCAGGAAACCATGGAATCTGGTCATCACCGACAAGATGGCCAAAAAATACTTTGGCAGTGAAGACCCCATAGGGCGTGAACTAAACGTAAATGACATGCCTGTGGAAATAGCAGCAGTCATCAAAGGGGTGCCCGAGAAATCTCATTTTCACATTCAGGGCTTGGTCTCCTACGTGACCATCAAAAACATTAACCCCAGTAACCCCTGGTTCACCTGGGAGGACTTTGGACATTTTAATTACATCAAAACCAAATCTGGTGTGGACCCCGCCAAGTTGGAAGCCAAAATCCCCGAATGGGTCCTTTCATACCTCAACTGGCCACAGTCTTACAGAGCCTCTCTGCTGGAAGGTGATTATCAGTTCGCTTTGCAACCAATAGAAGAAATACACCTCATGTCTCATCTGCGATGGGAGCTGGAAAACAATGGCAACATCCTGTATGTATATATTCTTACTGGCACCTTGATCTTCTTACTCCTCATTGTGTGCATCAACTACATTAATCTGACTACCGCTAAGTCATTGGAAAGAGCCCGGGAGGTGGGAATCAAAAAGACACTTGGTGCCTATTCAGGAAATCTTACGCTCCAATTTTACCTGGAGTCACTTATATTTTGCCTGCTGGCCTGGGTCCTTGCCCTCCTGCTTGCGGTATTGTGTCTAGACACCTTCAATTACCTATCCGGTCAGGCATTTAACCTTTCAGACATCTTTAACAGCTCTTTTCTGCTAAAATCCATGGGTTTATGTCTGGCTCTGGCACTTCTGGCTGGTTTTTACCCTGCTTTCACCTTGTCTTCATTTATTCCCATGGAAGTGCTGAAAGGCAAGTTCTCTTCCTCATTCCAGGGAAGACAAGTGCGAAATGGATTGGTGGTCTTTCAGTTTTGTGTCTCGAGCATTTTGATTATTTCCAGTCTGATCATCATGAAGCAGATCAACTTCATGAAAACCACATCGTTGGGTTTTGATCATGAGGCGGTCATATCCATCCGCATACACCCAAGTGTAGAGATCGGTGGAATCGATCTACGACAGGTCGAGACCTTCAAAGAACAATTTGGCAATATCCCCGGAGTGCTCAATACAGGTTCCATTTCCAACCTGCCCGGTGGTCAGTTTAATCAAAATGCCATTTTTCTGGAGGATAATCCCGAGAATCGTGTAGATGCTTCTGAGCTATATGTAGACTATGGTACGGCGCCATCTTTGGGTCTGTCTATGGCCATGGGAAGATACTTTGACCCTATCTATGCAGCAGATTCTGCCGGGACCACCTTTATAATCAATGAAAGCGCTATGTCTGCCCTTCGTCTGGAAGATCCGATCGGGAAAAGCCTGACATGGGATAGCGATCCGGTAGCCCAAAAAGGAACCATCATAGGGGTCGTTAAAGACTTTCACTATCAGTCACTGCATGAGGCCATTCAACCATTGATCATCCAGCTCAATCCCGAATATGCCAATCACCTCCTGGTGAAAATGGAGGGTAAGAACTTTCAGCAAACACTGAACGACATACAAATGAGCTACCAGAATATTGAGAGTGAGTTACCCTTTAGCTATCGCTTTTTGGATGAGCAACTGGCTAATCTTTACCTATCTGAAGAACGCACGCTCAATGTCTTTTCCATTTTCGCGGGATTGGCTTTGTTTCTGGCCTGCCTGGGATTGCTCGGCCTGGCTCTGGCTCTACTCAATCAAAAAGCAAAAGAAGTAAGCATACGGAAAATTATGGGTGCTACACCCAATCACATTTTAGCTATGGTGTTTTCTCAGTTTGCTCGATTGCTCGGGCTGGCACTCCTGCTGGGGCTACCTACTGGCTATTTTCTGATGCAAAGATGGATTGGTGAATTTTCTTACCAGGTAACATTGGGAGTAACCCCCTTCTTACTGGCATCCGCTCTCCTGCTTCTCGTGGCCCTTGGCAGTGTGAGCTTGGTAGTATTGAAAATCTCCCGGGCCAATCCTGCAGATAACCTGAGGTATGAATAGGTTCTAGAAATAAGCGGTCACCTGCACCGATCCTGTATGTACAGCCGCACTTTCTGCAGATTTTCTACCAAAGTATTGAAGCGAAAGCTGCAACCCTTTGCCCAGGGACTGCTGCCAGTTGATATTCCACTTCTGGTTAGTCCCTGGCTGGAGGGCTTCAAGTAGCTCATAGCCCAGATACGAGTTGATTTCCCCGTCGAATTGAATTTCCAGCCAAGTGAAGGAAGCATTCAGGTTACCTTGCCCCGACCTGACCCATGTGGCTTCCAGCTTATATTCATTGATCTGGGTATTCTCATCTCCCTCCGCCAACCTTTGTTTGTCTCTTCTGCCATAGCCCGTGATGAGTCTGAAGGTATTCAGTGGCTGCCAGACCACCTCGCTTTCAATGGTTCTTCTCCCAAGGCTAAAATTCCTGCTTTCCAGAAAATCCGAATGATTAACCGTTTCGCCCAGCCCACCACGGCCTCTCAAAGTAACTACTGACCCAAATCCAATGCGGTAGGCAGCGAGCCAATCCTGCTTCTCTCTAATCTCAAATCCCCCACTGAGCAATGATTTACTACTCTGCCCTGAACGCGTGACATCCAATCCAAAGCCCGGAGCATTCCTGTTGTAGAAAAGGGTATGACGATAGAGGTTCCTTGCTGAAACAACTTTCTCATCACTGAGGTCCACAGAGAAGGGATCCAACCTTGACATCAAATCCTGTGAAGTGGTTTTGAAGTCATATTTCAGGTTGGTATTGAAAGACACCCGGGACAACACGGGTAAAATCCCGCTTTCATCACGCCAGCCCTCGGGCATTTTCACATCCAGCGTGTGTATGTAAGTAGACTGGTAGGCATTGATGTACTCATCTGTGGGTGTGAATAATTTAATGAAGGTCTTCTCATCTGGATTAATAGCTTCATAAAATTCATTGATATCCTGTATTCCATCTTCATTTTCGTCCCGCCAGGTATGAGTCCCCTCTCCCGTGGCTACATTCAAAAAAACAAATTCCCGCTTAAGCTCACGAATGTTTGCCGTCGCAAAAGTAAGGTTACTGGTAATGTGCCGCTTCGCAAAATGTCCCAACCAGGATACCCTACCAAGTATATTCTCATCTGTATCCCTGTCACCAATCTGTTCTTTCACCTTCCGGTAGTTGAGCTGAGCACCCACCTGATGATTCGTCAGGCTTTTGGAATTCATCGTGAACCGGTATTCCTCGGCTTCTGTATAGGGACTCAGTGTGCCATCTACAGGGAGTTTGTCCTTTCTGAGTATATAGTCTGCTCTAAAGGTGGTTTTCAATGAATCTCCGCTTTCGACGAAAAAATCATGAGCATCAAAATACATCAATGTACTCAACACTTCTTCGGTGTCCACATCAGTGGTTGTGTTGTGATCCAATGAAAAATGATAGCCCGGTCGAAGTACCCAATCCACGAGCTGAATCTGTTGGCTGGACCGGAGCCATTCGGAGTGATATCCCGCGGGTTGATTGGTCATAAGGAAATTACTGGACTTCACCTCCATTGGGCCAATCCTGTGACCAAGATTTAACTCCTGCTGGACACCCGCAACAACCTGAGCCCTATTCCTCACGGTGAGGCCATATTGACCACCATTGCGGTCGTCTTTTCTTAATCCAACCTGCGCAGAAAAAATCTGATCCTGCCGGGTCTTCAGGGTATCTGCAAATACATCGTAACCCCAGTCCCGATCGTAATCGGCACTTCTAAATCGATCAATAAAGGTGAAATACCTGCTATCAAACTCATAAGTCAGCTCTGCATTGACCGGATAGCCCGGTAAAAATGAAATCTCACGACCCGAAGACACCACCCCTCCTTTCCATGCAAAGCCGCTGTTGTCAGCATCGTCTATGGGCGAATACAGATTTTGATCCAGTGTGGATATGGCCAGCTCCTGATAGACCTGTTCATACGCCCCTATTTTGGCCCGCAGGCCTGAAACAAACATTCGCTTCTGATTGGGTGTGGGGATGACCTGTATAGGCGCATAACTGCCAGCACCGGTCCCTACCCATTCATAAATCCGTCCATTTGAAGTAGTATTTGCGAGCATGTAGTCTCCGTTGCCTGTACCCACTTCAGAAAAACTAATCCTGAATACAGCGACTTCCGGGTCAGTGCTTTGCTGGAAGATGCTGACCTGCGCACCTTCTGCATTGACCGTATCCCGCTTTTGATATAGGACAGCATTTTCAATGTATGCAGTAGAGTCCACACCAGAAATACTCGCGACACCACCATTGTCGCCTGCTGCTCTAAGGTTCAGCACATCGGATTCGTTCAGGTCAAAGGCGAGGGTATTGGATGGATTATCCTTTTCCTGATAATAATTAAAGTACACCGATAAATGCTCATTGCTGAGCTGCTGGGTGGCAGACAGGTTGGTTCTGGTATAGAACTGATTGGCAAACTCATAATCCACACGAATCCTGGAAAACCGGGTGATGATGACCGCACTACTGAAGGTAATTTCACCGAGGTTATAATCGATCACATAATCCCGATCAAATCCCCGCTCCAGCAACCTTCCGTCCAAATACACCCGCTCGGAGTTAGCCATCACAATGATGAATCGCTCTCCATTGGCTCCTCGCAATTTATAGGGGCCCTGCACACCCTCCTGTGGCTGAATCACCGCCGAGGTAAACTGACCCTTGGCCAGCGCCCCTGACACCTGAGAAGTGGATTTCCACTCTTTGCCCACAGATGTGTGAGCCTTCATGGCCAGCCCTTGCACATTCTTATAGTATTTTAGAAAATAGCTCTCCTTCACCGGGTTCTGCAGTACAATATCCCCAGCAATCACTTCAAACTGGTCATTGTATAACTTGATAAACACATTATCAAAATCTCTGATTTGCTGCGTGTTACCTTCTGGTTGATAAGGGATATTCTGATCCGTAATGACAGCACTCACCTTCAGGTCTTCGCTAAGGTTGCCTTCCATTTGGAGGTTAAGAGCCGAATTAACAAAGACATTCTGGCGGTTGCCAAAGGTGACTCCACGGGTGATCGCCCCAAAGGTGCTAACCGTCCCAAAAGAAAAGATCTCTTCCTCTTTGATCGGTGAAAGAGCTGTACCCCTTTCTCTCAGTGCACCGGCAGTGTATCTATTCACATCTCTATTGAACACCGGCTGGTGTATGACTTCAGAAACGGAGCGGAAACAAATCTCCACTGAGTCCTGAGTGAGCGTCTCCAAAAAGGTGATGGTGCGATGATCGGGCTCGAGGCGAAATGCCACATCGGGGTTGACAGAAATGCTGGAAGCTTCTACTGGCAAGGTGTCCAGCAAAACAGTTTCTCCAACCAAATAAGTGGAGCACTTAAACGACTGAGAATGGGCTGTCAGGACGATCAATCCAAACAGCAAAATCAGGCTATACCGAATAGACAGGTAATGAGATGTAGAAGGTAGTACCTTTCCCCTGCTCCGATTCAAACCATATGTTACCTCCGGCGTTTTCAATTCCTTTTTTAGCTACAGCTAAACCTATCCCACTTCCTTTAGATTTAGTACTAAAATAGGGAGTAAATACTTTTTCTTTTTGCTCATCCGAAATTCCCATTCCCGAATCCGCTACAGACAGGATCATTTTATCACCGCTCACGCGCACGCCTACCTTTATTTTGTGCGTTTCGGGGGTCTCCTTAGACTGTATGGCATTGAGTAAAATATTGGTAATAACCCGACTGAAAATCTTCGGATCCAGATAAACCATAACAGACTTCACCTCATAGTCTTTCTTCAATGCCACTTCATTGCTTTGGTAGAGATCAATAGTCTTATTCAATAGACCTATCACTTCCACCGGCTCATTATTAGGTGCGGGCATTTTGGCAAACTCTGAAAAAGAGTCTGCTATGCTGCTGAGAGAATCCACCTGACTGATCAGCGCTTCGCAAGTCTTATATTCCTTGCTATCTGTTTCGAATGATCGCATCATCTGCTGGATCTTCAGTCGCATAGGTGTCAGCGGGTTTTTGATTTCATGCGCCACCTGACGGGCTATTTCATTCCAGGCCGACTCTTTCTGTATGGCCGCCAGTGCCTCCTTGCTCTCTTCCAGTTTCACCAGCATGATATTGTATTCTTTGACCAGACTCCCAATCTCATCTTGTGCTTCATAGTGAATAGGCTGGTTGGTCTCCTCAAGGCTGATTTTTCTGATTCGCTCACCAATCTTCTTCAGTGGCCTCACCAGCTGACCGACAATCACATTCCCTCCAAGCAGTGATATGAGGAATATGATTGAAAAAATAACCACGAGGCTATTAAATACCTCTACCTGCTGCTGGCGCAAGTGATTTTTAGAATCGAAATAAGGCATAGATAAGAAAGCCATAAGGCGGCCGTCTTTGTAGGACCTGAGCGCCGTATAGGAAGTTTTGAAATCTAACTTTCCAATGGTTTCATCTAATATGATGTTCTGCTCTCGCTTATTTTTGATCTGGTAATATGCTTTTGTATCCAGCAGCCTGGAAAGTAACCCGAGCCTGAAGATCTCCGGCTGACTGGTAATGACCAACCGTCCATTGATATCATAGATATTGAGGTCAGACTGAGCAAGGGTAGCAGCTTCCACAATTTCGTTGGCATATTCATCGATATTGATCTGATTAGAGAAAAACATTTCAGACTGATCAAGGATATTCTCTGCGATATTATAGCTCCTCTTCTGAAAATTACGATCAATCTCCTCACGGTAGGAAGAATTCAATGTATTAATCAAGGCAACGCTCACCACCAGCATAGGCAGTAAAAAGGACAAACCCAGGTAGACCTGAATCTTGGTAGACAGATTGAACTGAGCTCCAGATACAAAAATGCGGGCGCCAAGAAACAGGAATCCTGTGAAGAAAACCAATAGCAAAAACATAAAACTTGAATTGGCCAGGATCGCCTGAGTCTGATAAGTCGGAGACACTATAATCACCGTGCGGTTGTCTACAGTCTTTAGACCAAAGTAGTGATACCCCCCTTTCTCCAACCCATTATCATACAGCTCTTCATCCTGAAACTCAGCACTCGAAAGCTTATTTTCAAAGCTGTAGCGGCCCTGCTTGTAGAGCATCTCACCGTTCTTATACACGGCATAGTCAAACTCTACTTTACTTCCCAGATAATATTTACTCTCCAGAAGCAATTCAGGAAACACACTGGATGGGATGTACTTCTTCAGCGTAAGGTCGAGTAAAATATAGCCTACCTGACGACCATATGCCGAAATCTCCAGAAAGCATAAGTATTTGTTTCTGACGTTCTCTTCCCGATCTTCCATGAAATAAATGCCCTCATAATCGGTATAATATTCAGGAATGGCATACTCCTGCTGCCACGCTTTATATGACTTGGTCGAAACGTCAGGCTGCAGAGATTCACCCGCAGCATCAAATAAATAAACATCTATGTCGTACTTCTTAAAATAGGATGCCAAAAACTGTCTCTTGATCTTCTCCCTGATGTTTTGTCGGGCCAGAATCTTGCTCATAAGACGGGTTCTTACGTATCGATCCTGAGAAATCTCCTGGATGATTTCACTGAGATAATACTCCCCTATAATGTCATTTCTAATCAGAAGTCTGTTAGCAAACTTCTCTTTAGCTACTAAATCATCCTTCTCGTGATGCTTGTAAACTGCCAGAGAGCTCACAATGGATGTGGTTGCGAAAACCATGACCAGAAAGATGAAAGTCTGGTAACGAAGCCTGTTGATCGCTTTACTAAACTTCCAGAAGTCAACCAAACAGGAAAGTAGCACAAATGCACTCGCATACCCCAGACCAGGACCAGGCAATACAATAGTTAGGGGGAGCGCACTCACCATAAGAATGTATTTCAGCACTTTATTTACAGGAAGGACAAACAGAGTCAATTGGCAAATGCTGAAAATCAGCATCACTGATAGCCCTATCAATATCAAAAATGCATATGCACTGATCCTTAACTCATTAAAAACGATAGAGCTACTGATGTCCAACTCAACCTGCGAATGCTCTAAAAGCAGCCAGGTAGATCCGTAGACCAGCCAAGCCACCATCACAATCATTAGTGAAAGGAGTACCCCTATCCCGATAGCCCCTGGACGAGACAATTTGCTCACCCAATCTGACAGGTCGCTCACCACGGCGCTGTACACAATGGCAGATATGATGAAAAGCACAAATCCATTCACAAGTAAGTCCCCCAAGGTGGGGTTGATCAGATCTGCTGCAAAAAATACCGGATTGAAGAGGTCCCAATCACCAACGGCTGTCTGTGTATACCAAAAAAGCAGCAGCCTCCATCCCACAATAATCATGATCAAAAGTCCTGATCTTTGGAGTTTGGAATAGGAAGATCTCCCAAGAGCGCTTATGACAAACCAAACACACAGCAACCCCGCCAGAATCAAAGCCACTAATCCCATCCACTCACCATTTGGATGGCCCTGTTCTGAAATAACTGCCGTAAATAAGGGAATACCGTTGAATGAAAAAGTATGTGGGCCACTGTCCGTAATTCTCAGTTCATAAGCCTCGAAAATTTCGCTATTGAGCCGATCAGATAGGTACTGGTTTTTGACCGGAGGACTTTCATAAAGCGTAACCATTGAGAAAATTTCGATCAGATCCCGATCGGTTACCACCTGCCTCCTTTTGACAATCCGTACTCCAAAGTCATCCTTTATGGTATAAAGGGTGTCTGATTTTTTTAAAGCGCCATATTCAGGATAAAACTGATTGTCAGTCCAGTAGACCAATCCCCCATTAACAAAGACCCGCTTGCTAAAACGAGCATTGTCTTTAATGGAAAAAGGGTTGGTATAGACAGCCAATTCATTCTCAAATTGATCTATGTCTTGCTGTTGGGCCCTAAGTACGGTTTGTAAATTAGTGGATATTACCTGAGCAATCGTCTCGGGTTGTCGATTGCTGGTTATCCCATAGAAAAGGACAGCCAGAAGAATTAGTAGAAAGAGAAAAAAGCTGAATTTTAGCCGCATACCTTAGATAATCACTCCCAAGATACACTATTTCGATTTTTTCGGATCGTAAGTGACTCCTCCGAAAACATAGGTAAATATGATCCTGGAATACCTGAAGGTGAAGGGGTACAAAAGCAGTGCCACAGCCGATATACTGATAATATAAGTTTCGAGTGACGGATCCCCCACAAAAACATATAAGACAAACACAGTAGCTAAAAAAATACCGACTGAGAGCGCATAACTCACATACATGGCACCATAGTAAAAACCGGGCTCCTGCTCAAAGCGATGGCCACAATGAGGGCAGTTTTCGTGCATGGCTCCAAACTTTCTCAAATTCGAAATGGGATACAGAAACATATTCCCTTCCCTACATCTGGGACACTTACCTTCAATTATTGCCTTCAAAGGCCCTTTTTTTGCCATTAACTTTCGCATTACGATACCAGATGAACGCCACTAGTCCAATAATAAGATATGGGGCGCAGAATAAATAGAGGATCCCGAAATTCAGACCTGCAGCCAAGGCAGTGTCACCATGACTCACATTATTCACCACTTGGGTCCTACACATGGCACATTGCGCATGAGTAAGCACTGGCATCATGAATAAAGCAACCAATGAAAGTAAATATCTAACTTGTTTCATGCCTGGAAAACAGCCTCGTAATTGATTAGGTTCAAAGGTAATAAGGACTAATCATAAGATAAACGATCACCCCAGTAACAGATACATACAACCACACTGGAAAGGTATACTTTACAATCCTTACGTGCTTCACAAACTGACCTGTGAGCGCATAATAGAAAGCGAAAAGGACAAATGGAACCACCACGATTGACAAAGCGATGTGTGAAAGCAGGGTAAGCAAATAGACCGTTCGATAACCCCCTATTTCAGCGCGTTCTGCTTCACTCAACACCCCATCGTGATTGATGTCCCCATAAACCGTGGAAACCGTAGAGGCATGATATAAAACATATGAGAGCAGGAAAAGAGTCCCTAGTCCCAGAGCCGTCATCATGAGGTTCCGATGCAGGGTGGTACGCCGGGTCTTTATGGCTGCCAATGCCGCAAGCAATAGTACAGCGGTAGCGCTGTTGATCACAGCATTTAAAGTAGGCAATAGCTGTATCCACCCGCCGTTCTCAAATGACAGCTTAACAGGAGCAAACAATAGAACGGCTACCACTACCGGGATCGCCACAGAAACTACCGTTATCCACTTAGAGTATGACTTACTGGTTTGAATAATCTGTTCCATTATCTAGGTTTAGTAAATAAATATCAATTTCGGCAAGCAGCCTATCCACTTCCTCACGGTTTAACTCGAATTCCCCACGGATCATTCGCCCATTGTCAACTAAATAAATTGAGCCGGGCAAGCCGCAGGAATCCAGCGGATATTCGTGGTAGTTCATTTTTTGGAGGTCTTTCATTTTGGCTATAATCCGATTTCGTTCATTCACAAAATCCATAGCCACATTAGCATCCAGCACAACGAAGCTACTGTCGTTGATACAGGTAGTATTCCATTCACCTAAAACAGGTAAGTCAAAACGATTCTCACCAAAGGCTTGTAAGAAGAAATACCATGCGATAGGTAGCCCAAAAACTATCACAAAAAAGACAATAACAATCGGCCTGCTTTTGTTCATAATCATTCAAAAAAAAAATCATGCCCAACTAACTCAGGCATGATTTAAACATTCATTTCTTCGGAAAGTTATTGAAGGACTTCCAAAATGGCCGCTCCCTGATACATCAAGATGAAAATCAGGAAAACGATAAATATGATCGGAAGTAAAATGGACAACTTCAACGATTTCTTCTCATGCCCCAGGTGCATGAACTCAGCCACAATGTAAAAAGCCTTCACAATGGTCAGAATGATAAACACTGACGTTCTGAATACTCCTGCTGGTACTGTAAAAGCAATTACGAACTCGATGGCCGTAACCACGCCCAAAATCAAGGCTACTTTTAATATCTTATTTATCTTGGACTTATCTTCAGGGATTACCTGAACTTCTGTAGTTTCTAATTCCATGTTTGTGTCTATTTAAAAATCAGATAAGGTAAAAGAACGTAAATACGAATACCCAAACCAAATCAACAAAGTGCCAGTAGAGACCTACTTTCTCCACCATTTCATAATGTCCCCTTCTTTCGAAAACGCCAATTACTGCCTGGTAGAATATAATAAAATTGAACATCACTCCACTAAAAACGTGAAACCCGTGAAACCCTGTGATGAAAAAGAACAAGGCAGCAAAATTGGATGGACCATATTGATTCATAGTCAAACTGGCCCCTTGTAGAATATTGGAACCTACATTTTTGCTCAAATCCGTACCATGGATAAAGTGTGACCACTCCCATGCCTGACATCCAAGAAAAGCAAAACCACCAACAATGGTCCACAACATCCACTTCTCAACACCCTTCCTATCCATTCTGTGACCTGCTTCTACAGCCAGCACCATGGTTACACTACTCAATATAAGCACAAAGGTCATGATCCCCACGAAAACCAATGGAGCCGTCACGCCGTGTAAAAAGGGCACTGCATCAAATACTTTTTCAGGGATTGGCCAATACTCCTGTGAGAATGCAAAATCAGCAACAGCTCCATCATATGCGGGGTGACTGTATCTGATCATCCCGTATGTAATCAGGAGAGCCGAAAACGTGAAAGCATCCGAAAGCAAGAAAAACCACATCATGAGTTTTCCATAGCTCGCCTTCATTGGAGCCACTCCACCACCCCAGGGGTTGGTGGTGCTTTCATCTACTATAACTGCTGTGTTTGCCATAGCGCGTGTCTAATTGTTTAAAATCAAAAATAAGTATAAATACAACCAAAGTCCACCCAGATAATGCCAGTAAGTCAGACACATTTCTATCTGTGCCAGACTCTTTGAGTGTACTTTATATCTAAAAGCGTTCACTAATACGATTGCTAAGAAAACAACTCCGCCGATTAAATGCAAAGCGTGCAATCCCGTAAAAACATAAATAAACGAACCGGCAGGATTACCTACAAAATAGACATCCTGGCTAACTAACTGACTCCAAGAGAGGTACTGACCAATCACAAAGCCTGATGCCAAAAGCCCGGACAATATCAGGTTCAATCTTAACCAAAATAAATTATTCTTTTTCGCAAAAATATATGCCAGTTGCATCGTTACACTGCTCAACACGATCAACACGGTAGTCACATTGAACAATGACGGAAACTCGATAAGTGGCCAGTTTCCTTCAGCTCTCTTCACTATATAAGCACTTGAAAGCGACACAAAAATCATTGTCACCGTAATGATGAAAAGCCACATGGCAAACTTCTTTGGGTGCATCGACCTCACCCTCACATTTCCTACTGGTATATCTGCTGCTTTATCCATTTCACACCTTATCTAATAAATACGCTATCTGCACAATCGGCAAATAAATAAAGGACCCAAACATAATTTTCAATGCCGACTTACGTGAATAATCCTTCATCAATGAGAATGTCTGACTCAAAAACAGGGCTCCACAAACTGTAGCCACTACCCCACTGGTAATTCCGACCAACCCAAAATAAGTAGGAAGCAGGCCCAAAGGCAGTAAAAACAGCGTATAGATCATTATGTTGATCGCCGTGTTAAGGTCTTGCTTTCCTCCACCTGGAAGAAGTTTAAAGCCTGCTCTTTTATAATCTTCATCGGCCACCCAAGCTATTGCCCAAAAATGCGGAAATTGCCAGATAAATTGGATTCCGAAAATAATCAAGGCTTCGTGTGATATGCTTCCTGTGGCAGCCACCCATCCAAGCAATGGAGGTAAGGCACCAGGTATAGCTCCCACAAATACAGCTATTGGCCCCACTCGTTTCAATGGTGTATAAACAAAAGAATATAGCACCATCGACAAAAAGGAAAGCGACACGGTCAGGATATTGGTCTGCCAAACAAGGATACCAAAGCCCAAAGCACCAATCAATAGCGCATATTGAACAGCTTCATTTACAGAAAGTCTTCCGGTTGGTAAAGGTCGGTTTTGAGTCCGCTTCATCAGCTTATCCAGATCTTTCTCAATAATCTGATTAATAACAATTGAAGTACCGGAAATCAAAAATCCTCCGAAAACCAACCAGCCAAAATGAATCCAGTCTATGTGCCCCTGATTCCCAAGTAAATAACCGAAACCACAGGAGAAGGCTACTAAAAAGGACAGTCTAAACTTCAAAAGTTCATAAAACGCTCTGACCTTTTCTGTGAATGAAATGCTATGTAATTCAATGGATTGCATCAACTCTTTTGGGCATATGAATTTGCGTACAAAAATAGGTAAAATATAACTCCGAAGGCCATTGTTCCAAGAAGCAAATGTAGTGGCTGAGCAAACGCAGGAAAGCTGAAATACGCCATGATCACACCTAAACCGATCTCTATACAGATGATAACAACCAGAGACTTCAAAAAGGCAGAAACAGTTCCGTGCTTCCAGTTTAAATAAACCACATAACCCACTATGGCGGTTAGCAATAAGGAATATGATCGATGCACATAAAACAACAAGCCCAGTTGGTCCAACCAACCCGAGCGATCTATGTCCGTCCCATGTTTGATCACATCTATCTCCTCCCGAACCTGAACGCCAAAAATGATTTGAATGGTAAACAGTACGAGCAGCACAAGCAACCAGCCACCACCTGTCACTCGGTGCTCATCCCGTGAAGACATCAGATACCGCTGTGTGAGCAACAAAGCCACCAGCAACAAAGCCAAGATCATGTGGAAAGAAATGAACCCCGGAAGCAGATTAGTAGAAACGACTAAAGAGCCTATCCAACCCTGAAAAACCACCAATACAAAGGACAAAACTCCTAGAATAGCCACCCATTTAATAGTACTTATGTATTTCAAAGTGAAAATCATGTTCATGATAACCAGAAAACCTATGATCACACCCACCAGTCGATTGATATATTCCACCCATGCTTTTTGAGTATCAAAATAAGTAGCTACCCCTATGGACGGATCATTTGTTACACGCTGCGCCAAATCCTCCCAACCAAACCACAGGAGCGTAGCAGCCAATCGCTCATTCTTTTCAACCCTAGAAGACACGAATATATCCTCATAGTTGGCTGGAAGCTCAGAAGCACTGGCTGGAGGCACATAAGATCCAAAGCATTTGGGCCAGTCTGGGCACCCCATACCCGCCCCCATACTACGAACAATGCCGCCCACTAGTATCAAAAAGTAGACGGCAATGATCGTATATAAATTAACTTTTAATGATCTGTTATTTTGTTTCATTAACCTGAGCACTACCCTCAGTTTTCGCTGCCTCAGATTCGTGCGGAAGATTCGACTCTGGAGTCTGGCTGAAAGGAATATGCTGTGGTATAAAATCCTCTGCAGCACCAGGCTTACTATAGTCGTATGGCCATCTGTATACTTTAGGAATTGCTCCAGGCCAGTTACCATGTCCGGGTTCTACTGGTGTAGTCCACTCCAACGTGTTAGACTTCCATGGATTCTGAGGTGCTCTCCTACCTCTATACATACTGTAAAAGAAGTTGAACAAGAAGATAAACTGTGCACCAAAAGTCACAATAGCTGCCACACTCACAAATGAGTTAAGGTCAGCAAACGAGCTGAAAGCATCAAAGCTGGTGAATGAGTAATACCTTCTTGGAAAACCAGCTATACCAATGTAATGAAGCGGGAAGAATACGAGATAAACTCCCACAAATGTCATCCAGAAGTGAATAAATCCTAACCGGTTATCCATCATTCTGCCAAACATCTTCGGGAACCAATGGTAAACACCAGCTAACAAACCAAAGAATGATGCACTTCCCATCACAAGGTGAAAGTGAGCGACTACAAAATAGGTATCATGCAATGAAATATCCACCGCGGAGTTTCCAAGAAATAATCCCGTGAGTCCACCTGATATAAAGAAAGAAACCAGACCGATAGAAAATAGCATCGCAGGAGTAAATACGATGTTACCCTTCCAAAGTGTGGTGATGTAGTTAAATGCCTTTACTGCTGATGGCACTGCGATAATCAACGTAAGGAACATGAAGATGGATCCAAGGAAAGGATTCAAACCTGTCACGAACATGTGGTGCGCCCAAACAATAAAAGATAAGAAAGCAATCGCCAGAATAGAACCAATCATGGCCCGATAACCAAAGATTGGCTTCCGTGAATTCGTAGAGATAATTTCAGAGGTAATACCAAGAGCAGGGAGAATTACAATATAAACCTCCGGGTGTCCCAAAAACCAGAACAAATGCTGATAAAGAATTGGGCTACCACCGACATTAGGCAGTGCCTCACCGTTGATATATATCTCAGATAAATAAAAGCTCGTCCCAAAAGACCTGTCAAAAACCAACAGCAAAGCAGCAGCAACAAGTACCGGGAATGATAACAAACCAATTACCGCAGTGATAAAGAAGGCCCAGATGGTCAATGGCAAACGTGAGAAGGACATGCCTTCCGTCCTCATATTGATCACGGTGGTGATGTAATTAATACCACCAAGTAAAGTTGACACAATAAAGAACACCATTGCAACCAACCACATGGTCATACCTGCCCCTGAACCCTGAATAGCCTGTGGCAACGCGCTCAATGGAGGATAAACTGTCCACCCACCCGAAGCTGGCCCTGTCTCAAGAAATAACGAGATAAACATTACAAGACCTGAAAGGAAGAAAAACCAGTAGGACAGCATATTCATGAACCCTGACGCCATATCTCTGGCCCCTATTTGAAGAGGAATCAGGAAATTACTAAATGTACCACTCAGACCGGCGGTCAGTACAAAAAACACCATTATGGTGCCGTGCATAGTTACAAGTGCCAAATAAAACTCTGAGTCCAATTTTCCACCCTCAGTGATCCATTTTCCTAGAATTGGTCTTAACCAATCCAGCTGCATTTCAGGAAAACCCAGCTGCAGCCTGAAAATGATGGAAAGTGCACCCCCAATGATCGCCCAAAAGATTCCGGTAATCAGGAATTGCTTAGCAATCGTCTTATGATCTGTGCTGAAAATGTATTTACTGATAAAGCTCTGCTCATGATGCTCGTGATCATCATGTGCCAAATGTTCTTCTACTTGAATGTCTGCTACTGACATGTTAATTCTTTTTAATATGTACTGCTAACAACTGAATTTCCAACTTTTTGTATTCCGGCATTGTCTTCAATACCCGATGCTATTCTGGCCATTTCCTGCAACTCATCAGGAACCTGAGAAAGATAGTCTGCATTTTGTTTCAGCCAGGCATCCTGACTAGCATACCACTTTTCATATTCCTCGGGCTCTAGTACCTCAATCAAATATTTCATGGCAAAATGCCCCTTCCCACATATCTTGTTACATACTAATTCATAGTTGAATTCAGGATTTCCAGTCTCTGTACGCATCTCCTCAGTGGTTTTGGTAGGAACAAACCAGAACCTGGTTGGCATACCTGGTACAGCATTCATCTGTAGCCTGAAATGGGGTTGATAGACACTATGGATTACATCCCTTGCTCTAATCTGGAGCAGCACAGGCTTTCCTTTTGGGAGATACAATTTGGTCGGGATAAAATCATCGAAGGATGCTCTATCGCTAAAATCAATTCCAACCTGATTCACCACATCTATTTTCTTGTAATCGTAGTCTCCGAGTTTTTTATCGGCGCCACCATATCTCACGGCCCATGAATACTGGTACCCCATTACTTCAATCACTTCAGCACCTTCTGGTGCAGGGCCTGTAATATCAACCCATGCCTTCCATCCGGAAATAATAAGTATCGCCAAAACCACCGCCGGAACAGCTGTCCAGATGTACTCCAATTTACTGTTATGAGGGTAGAAATGGGCCTGATTGCCCTCTTTGTGCTGGTACTTATAAGAAAACCCAAACAAAAATATCTGCGTCACAATAAATACGAAACCAGTGATAGCCATAGTAATCCAGAACAAACGATCTGTAACCACACCATGCTCGGAGGCTAATGGCTGAACAAAACTCTCATCCAAACCTCCAAAAGAATAGTAGAAGAAACCGACTATCCCTAAAACCAGAAATACTACAAGTAAACTAGCCTGAAGTTTATTGCTGGCAGGTATCTCTTTTTTCGAGTCTCCCTTCACAATCCCAACCAAGGTAAATACCCTGAATATGGAAATCAGGATTCCTACAACCAAGATAACTGCTAATATTATGATCAAATCCAACATATCGAATTACTTATCTTATCTCTGATTTTTAAATATGATGATGTAAACTTTCTTCCAGCATGGGGTGATTCTTGGCATACAGTGGTGCCTTAGACAACTGATTCAAAATCACATAGATAAAAGCTCCTGAGTAGACGAACATTAAGCCAAGCTCAAGGAGTCCAAAACCTCCGTTACCTTTCAGTGTTCCTGGTGTAATCATCAGGTAGAAATCAAGCCAGTGTCCGATGATTATAACTGGAGCCACCACCTTGATGAATCTCGAATGCCGCTTGGCATTTCTTGTCATCAATACAAGGAAAGGGAAGAAAAAGTTTACGATCAGGTTAAGGTAAAACAATGGCGCATACTGACCGTTCTTCCATCTTTCTACATAATAAATGGTCTCCTCAGGGATATTGGCATAATAGATCAATAGAAACTGTGAAAACCATATGTAAGTCCAGAACACACTGAAAGCAAAGATGAACTTGCCCAGATCATGAATATGATTGGCATTCACTATACTCAAGTATCCTTTGTCCTTCAAAAGAACCACAATGAAAGCAGTCAAGGCCAATCCAGAAACCCACCAGCTGGCGAAGTTGTACCATCCAAACATGGTGCTGAACCAGTGTGTATCGATAGATAATACCCAATCCCAGGCAGCCATGGACGAAGACACTGCAAAGAAAATAATGAATATGGCAGACAATTTTCTCAATTGATACCACTTCTCTGTTCCACCTTCTAAATCCTCTTTATAGGCCAGGCTTTTCAGCTTTGCAAAAAGCATATACCATACAGCAAAGAAAATAACTAAACGAGCCAGGAAGAACACAGGCACCGATCCTCCATGAAGTGGCCAAAAGAAATAAGGGCCCTTACCAGCAATGATAGAATCATAGTCCGGGGATGCAGGATCATAAAGATCATGATGAGTCCAGTGAAACAAGTCGTGACCTGCCACAAAATAAGTTACTAACATCAGAACACCTGCAAATGGAATCCATGCTCCAAATGAAAGAGGTATTCTCTTAATCCCAGCAGACCATCCCGCCTGGGCTGCATATTGAATGGCAAAGAACAGCACTCCGATAAGAGCTATTCCAGCAAAATATACATTATTGATCCATAGGTTTGCGTAGAGCCTTTGAGTCCAGTGGAACGCATGACCAGCCTCCCCTTCCAACTCATGGTGACCTCCACCCATAGATATAGAGAAAATTCCCAGTAAAGCTAAAACTGCCCCTACTGCTATAAATATGAATAGATTCTTTTTGGTCTTTGCTGTAAATTCAAATGTTTCCTCAGCCATATCTAAAATGGATAAAAATCAGTTTTTATTGTTGTTGCAGAGTTTGTACATAAGTAGCGATCTTCCAGCGATCATCCACACTTATCTGAGAGGCATGAGCTCCCATGCGTCCCTTGCCATTAGTAATCACCCAGAAAATATGACCGGATTTTTTATCCTTTACTGTGGCAGAATTATAGGCCGTTACACCCTTATATACTTCACCTACCAGTCCATCGCCTGCACCTTTTTCTCCATGGCAATGCTCGCAAAACCTGAGATAAAGAGCCTTACCTTCTTTCAAAGCTTCCTTCGAGTCAGCAAATGGATTGGTCAAAACCTCTTCAGCAGTAGCATAATCATCAGCTGCTATACCATTCGAAGCAATATACTCACCCCTCTTAATGGTATTCGCCACGGGCTCTCTCATGGTCATCTTAAAAGGATTGTATGGATTTGAGTTATAAAACTCACCATGTTCATCCTCAGGATTTGAATCCAACCAACTTCCTTTGCTCTCGTCTGTAATTTGTGAAAGTGGTTCATACGGAGTAGAGTGATACATCTGTGGGGCGTATTCCAAGCCCGTATCATCCACACCGGCAGCACATGCACCTAACATGGCAGTAACCACACCCGCAACTAGTATTTGATATGTATGTTTTAACATCTTCATTAAAGTGTTTTCAGATTCACTTCAGAAGCTCCGCTTGCTTTCAAAAGACTGCTGATAGCTGCTTCTTCAACTTTATTTTTACCAAGGTCTATTGCTACGATGTGTTTATCGTCAGTAATACGCTTGTCAAATAGCTTCGGCTTTCCCCAGGGCTTAAGATTACTAATAATCATAAAAGTCCCCACCATCCCAAAAGAGGCCAACAAAACGGTCAGCTCAAATGTCACAGGGATAAATGATGGGATTGGAGCATAGTCCTTTCCTCCAATGATCATTGGCCAATCTACTGTCATCATTCCCAACTGCATGGTAAGGGCCAATGAAGTACCCAATAATCCAAACAGGAACGCTACAACAGATAATCTGGAACCTTTGTAACCTAGCACATCGTCAATACCATGTACCGGAAATGGTGAATAAACTTCATGAATTTTGACTCCTCCTGCACGCACCTGAGTGATCGCCTTCAAGAGAACATCTTCATCTTCATATACACCGACTATATAATTGCTTTCGTGAGCCATTATGCTTTTTTGTTTTCGCCAGTTGCTTTAATAATACTTTTTACTTCCGCCATGTTGATCACAGGGAAGAACTTCGCAAACAAGAAGAACGCTGTGAAAAACAATCCAAAAGTGAATACATATACTCCTACATCGTACATGGTTGGATAGAACATCGCCCAGCTTGAAGGCAAAAAGTCTCTGTGTAGTGAGGTCACGATGATCACGAAACGCTCAAACCACATTCCAATATTTACGATAATAGAAATCACAAACGTAGCAGCCAGATTGGTTCTGATCTTCTTAAACCAGAAGAGCTGCGGAGAGATGACATTACAAGTCATCATAGAGGCATATGCCCACCAGTATGGTCCTGTGGCTCTGTTGATGAAAGCATATTGCTCTGCTTCCACTCCGGAATACCATGCCATGAAAAATTCTGTGATGTAAGCCACACCTACTATAGAGCCTGTAATAATGATTACAATGTTCATTAGTTCGATGTGCTGAATAGTGATGTAATCTTCCAGTTTATACACCTTTCTAGTAATCAGAAGAAGTGTCAATACCATTGCAAAACCTGAGAAGATCGCACCCGCTACGAAGTAAGGTGGAAAGATGGTTGTGTGCCAACCCGGAATTACTGAGGTCGCAAAGTCAAAAGATACAATCGTGTGTACTGAAAGTACCAGAGGTGTTGCCAAACCAGCCAGAACCAATGCCACGGTCTCATACCTCGACCAGGTCTTAGCCGCTCCATCCCATCCAAAACTCAATGCACCATATACGGCAGCAGAAACTTTGTTGGTGGCTCTGTCCCTGATGGTAGCGAAATCAGGAATCAAACCAATGTACCAGAAAACAAGTGATACAGAGAAGTAAGTTGATATCGCAAATACATCCCACAACAGTGGTGAATTGAAGTTTACCCAAAGTGATCCAAAAGTGTTAGGGAGTGGCAACGCCCAGTAAAAGCCTAACCATGGCCTTCCCATGTGCAGAACAGGGAACATGGCAGCACAGATTACTGCAAATATGGTCATCGCCTCAGCTGCCCGGTTAATGGACATTCTCCAACGTTGACGAAAAAGCAACAGAATGGCTGAAATCAAAGTACCTGCGTGACCAATACCAACCCACCAAACGAAGTTGGTAATATCCCAGGCCCAACCAACGGTCTTGTTCAATCCCCACATTCCAATGCCTTCCCAAAGGGTCATGGCCACAGCATATGCTCCTATGGTCAATGTACCAAGCGAAATAGCCATGGCAAACAGCCATAGTTTCGCAGGTTTTTCCTCTACTCTTCCGGCAATGTCCTCTGTAACGTCGTGTACTGTTTTTCCACCCGTAACTAAGGGCTCTCTAATTGCTGATTCTGCTATCATAGGATATTATGCTTCTGCTTTTTCAGTTTTAGACACTTCATCTTTATTTCTGACTTTAGTCAGATACCAAATATTTGGCATCACTCTTAATTCTTCCAATACGTGATAGGCTCTTGGCTCTCTCGCTTCTACACTCTTCTCATTCTGCTTGATCTGAAGCATCTGAGAAATTCGGCTATTTGGATCTTTCATATCCCCAAATACCAAAGCCTCTGAAGGACACGCACTTGCACATGCTGAAACAACTTCCCCATCCTCAGGTCTTCTTCCGTTTCTTTTTGCTTCAAGCTTTCCTGACTGGATTCTCTGTACACAGAAGGTACATTTCTCCATAACCCCTCTGGCCCTCACTGTCACATCCGGATTCAACACCATCTTGCCCAGGTCATTATTCATGGCCATGTTCTTATCGAACTGCTTGTTATCGTGGTATTTGAACCAGTTAAATCTTCTTACTTTATATGGACAGTTATTAGCACAATACCTTGTACCAATACATCTGTTGTAAGTCATTTGATTGAGTCCTTCACTGCTGTGTGTGGTTGCAGCCACCGGACATACAGTTTCGCAAGGTGCGTTATTACACTGCTGACACATCATCGGCTGGAAAGTCACCTCAGGATTTTCTGCTGGATCCTCCATGGCCTTACCCTCTGTGGCATCAGAACTATAGTATCTATCGATTCTGATCCAATGCATCTCACGCCTGTTGAGTACTTCTTGCTTTCCTACCACAGGTATATTATTCTCTGTCTGGCATGCGATCGTACATGATCCACACCCCGTACAAGAGTTTAAGTCAATCATCATACCCCAATGGTGATTAGGGTATTCATGGCCCTTCCATAGGGAAACGGCGTAGGGTTTCTTGTACCCCTCTGCGGTAGCTATTTTAGGGAAATTTCTTCCGGCCTGATTATCTTTTTGATAGTTCTTAAGAAGGGTTTCCTGAATGACAGTCTCGCGGCCCATGTAAGTCTGGTGCGTCTGAGTCTGAGCGATTCGATAAGGTGTACCTGTTGGCTCAGCGCTCACACCCGTGGTAACGGCAAAACTGACAGTTCCTTTGCTCACAGTACCAAACTGATAGGCGTTTACTCCTACCCCATCGGCTACTTTTCCTGCTTTACTTCTACCATAACCAATAGCCAAACCAACCGTGCCATATGCCTGACCTGGCTGTGGCAACACAGGGATTTCAGCTGTCACACCATTTGCGGTGAAATTCACCTTCTGGGTGGACATGTCCCCTATCTCAATTCCCCACTCCTCGGCCTGCTTAGGTGATACAGTTAAATAGTTATCCCAAGTAGCTTTGGTAATAGGATCGGGCATTTCCTGAAGCCATGGGTTGTTGGCCTGAATACCATCAGCAACACTGCTGTTTTGATAGATCACCAACTCCAATCCTGCATTATCGAGTGAATATGAAGAACCGATGGCAGAAGCCACAGCACTCACTGCCACATCAGCAGAGGCTGATTGTGCTTCACTCTTAATTTCATATACACCATCATGTAAACACTTGTTCCAAAACGCGTCGAAGTTGAAAAACTCGATGCTATTGGCTTTAGCGAATACGTTAGAGTTCCAGGTGTCACGCACCAAATCGTAATAAGAACCCTCTTCACCAGCCCATGTCATGAATGACTGCTGTGCTTGTCGGGTGTTAAAGATGTTTTGAATAGCCGGCTGCGATAAACTGAAGAATCCAGTCACTGGCTCAAAGTCATTCCAGGATTCAAGGAAGTGATGGTCAGGCGCCTGGTATTTCACCAGCGAAGCAGTCTCGTCACCTCTATCACTGGTAGAAACCGCAAATTTAGCTTTGGCTAGACCCGCCTCTATTTGAGCTCCAAGTGGATGATCATAAACAGGGTTACAGTTGTAGAATACTACTCCTGCCACGGATCCTGCATTCAATTGATTAACGAAATCCGCAAACTGAGCATCGTTTCCTTTTCTCAGGTTTACTGACTTTGAAATATCAAGAGTAGCTCCATAGTTACCAAGCAAGTCATTGATCGCGATCACCATCAACTGTACGTTGATGTCATTTGATCCGCTCATGACCAACGAAGCACCCTGTGTCTTCACCAAATCGTTGGCAGCCTTAGTCAAAAGCTCATTATCAACTTTAGCGACATTTACCTGAGTCGCTCCCATCTTGGCAGCCACAGCATTGTAAAGGTTGGCTACATAAAGTCCTTCTTGTGAGGGCCTAATCGCCACTCTATAATCAGCGTTGGCCCCTGTAAGGGATAAATTCGATTCAAAAGCATAGGCCCTTGACATATCCGTTTTATCCTTAGAAAGCTTACGACCTGCCGCAAATTGCTTGTTGTTGGCAGTTCTATTTGGCCAGGCCCCAAGGAAGTCAGCTCCAAACGAAACCAAAGTCTTGGCTTTGGAGAAATCATGAAATGGCATCATTCTGTTTCCAAATGCTGATTCGTAAGCCGAAAGCATTCCGCTAAACGATACCTGATCATAGGAAACATGAGTGCCTCCAAATTTCTCAGTCAATTTGTTAATAGTAGCCTGGGTGGAAGGAGAAGCAATTGAGTTGCTCACTATGGTCAACTTGCCATTAGCCGCAGCAAATTCCTTAGCCAAAGCACTGTCCAAATCAGCCCATGAAACTTTTGCTCCATCAATTTTAGGGTCCGTAAGTCGTTCCTGATCATAAAGAGAGAGTACAGAAGACTCTACCTGAGGAGTGGTACCACCACCACTAATGGTAGACAGCTTATTTCCTTCAAGCTTGATAGGTCGACCCTCTCTTGTCTTCACCAGCACACTACAGTAATCGCTACCACTCACATATGTGGAAGCATAGTAATTAGGGAGTGTGGGATCAACTGCTACAGGTTTCTTTACGTAAGGAATAGCCTTTTTAACCGGGGTCTCGCAAGCTGCCAATGACACAGCAGCTATACCAAATCCCATAAGCTTAAGGAAATCTCTTCGAGATGGCTCCCCTCCGTCTTCACCACTGATGGGCAAATACTCCGGGAACTCCTTGTTAGCATATTTTTGAAACTCAGCTTTGTTTTGAAGCTGCTCTAATCCTTTCCAGTATTTCTTAGTTTCCTTCATATTGATGGACTAATCTTTTTCAAGCTAGGTATATTAATAATGACATTTTGAACACTCCAAACCTCCAATGTCCTCTACTTTAAGAGGTTCTTTGCTATGCTCAGCATGCAACTCCACTAACTTGGTGTAGTATTCGTTATCTTTTGTGTTAACTTCTGTTTCTCTGTGACAGTTGATACACCACCCCATGGTAAGGGTAGAATATTGGTATACAACATCCATTTCCTCGACAGGACCATGACAAGTCTGACATTCCAACCCACCTACTTCCACGTGCTGTGAGTGGTTGAAATAAGCCAAGTCAGGAAGGTTGTGAACACGTACCCACTCGATAGGCTTAGTGTTTTCACCATACTCTCCGGTAGAAGGATCGTAATCAATGGCTGCATAAATCTTTTGGATCTCAGGAGATTCTGTCTTGATGGCCGTATGGCAATTCATACAGATATTGGCAGAAGGAATGTTGGCAGCTTTTGACTTCCTCACTCCGGTATGACAGTAGTTACAGTCTATTTCAAACTGACCCGCATGAATCTGGTGTGAAAAAGCGATGGGTTGATTAGGCTGATAACCCTGCTGTACTCCGATGGTAAACGCACCGTCAATAGCCGTCTTAAGTAAAAGGGCCACGAAAATGAATATTACCGAACCAATGACAAAATCACTGGTCAGTACTTTTTGAATATCAGTTTTCTGGTTAACTACCTCAACATCTTCCGCATCTAACTCCTTCTGATCTTTCAGGTACTTAGTAAGCACAGAGACCATTAATCCTAATACGATAAGGATCAAGACCAGTACAACCACCAATACAACCAGTATAGCGGTGAGGTAGCCTGAGGACACAGAATCGCCTTGACCTGCAACAACCTGGTCCGTACTACCACTCTCAGCTGTTGCTACCGGAGCAGGCTCTTTATTTGACTCTACTTTTATGTAAGAGAGAAGAGAAGTAATTTCCTCATCAGAGAAAGGGTAAGCCGGCATAGCCGTCTTGTTATATTGTTGCCATATTTCTACGGCGTACTCATCACCACTTTGAATGAGCTTCTGCGAATTCTTTATCCAACTCGTCAACCACTCTTTAGATCTCCGCTCATGCACATCCTTAAGTGCTGGACCAATAACCACCTCATTGATGGCATGACATTGGGTACAGTTCGCCTTGAATATGCTAGCTCCGGCTGACGCCAGTGCTTCATCTGTAGGAATACCATCTGCATCACCACCACCGGCCGCATCTTGCGCCAGTGCACCAAATGATAATAATAAGAAAAATGTGTAGGTGAGAGAGATTAAAACAAATCTGGTTGCTTTGGACATGGATTGTTTCTTTGTCAACATGTATTTTCTGCTGTTCTAAATCAGACGGGTACAAATGTAATACCGTGGGTACGTATTTCAAAGGCAGTTTTGCAACCCAGATGGCATTATCTCGTATGTGGATAACTTATGTTGATAAATCGAACTGATTATCAGCCCATTAGACCCCTCAGTAGACTAAAAAAAGCACTATTTAGAATCATTATAAATAAATTAATTGCTACCAATCATCTATTCAACGATTTTATCGATGTAGTCTGAATTTAGCAACCCTAAAGCTCCCATGTATTTGAGCTTAAATTTCACCCAATCTCCCACCTGATAATTTCGCTTGGTGCGACCAAGATCAATGACAATCATATCGGAGCTGGCACCGGTGATTTTCACTCCCTTTTCTACAGGAATTAAGAAGTCTGTGGAGATATCCAGTAAGCCCAGATCCAGAATGGCGCGGTAGCTGGTCTTGCCATAATCCTCTTCGTTGATTTCGAATTGTTCACCAGAAGGGTTAGTAGCTAAATCCCCTGAAGGCACTTTGGGTTTTTCTATCAATTCAATAATTTGAGCATGAAGCATAAAAACATCGCTTTTCATGCCCTTTACTCCCTTGTTGGTAAAGAGGTTATTGCCGAAATACAACATCTCCCCTATTCTGAAATGGTTGATGCCCTTAGGTAGTTGGCGATTGAGCAACAGCGGAAAAACCACTGATGTGCCTCCAGAAACCCATTCAATTTTTCGATTGAATTTGGCTTCAATCAATTGCTTATAAAGACTCAACTGTATGAGTTTATCCTGTGAGGGCATCACTCCATACAGGCAATTGAGATTGGTGCCTAGCCCCACCACCGTAATATTGGGTAGCTCAAAAATTTGACCGTAGAACTCCAATAACTGCTCTCCAAGAACTCCTTCTCTCAAATCTCCCATTTCGATCATTATGATGATCTTATGGAGCTTATTTTGGCGTCCCGCTTCCTCAGAGAGCAGACGTATGGTAGAAAGCTCTGTATTGAAGCTTACATCTGCATATTTAATAATGCTGGGGATGGCCTTCTTTGCAGGGGGCTTAATATATACTGTTTGAATACCCGAATCAATTTGTTTGACGGTCTTCAGATTGCTCACCCTGGAATCATGGATTTCGCGAACTCCCAGATCCACGAGTTCCTGAATAAAGTTTTTAGTACCACACAGAAGCTTTGATACTACACCCCACTCTATACCTTCAGCGTCGAGTTTGGACGCAAGGTATTGGTAGTTGTGTTGAAGTGATTTTCTCTTAAGCTTTAGATAAGCCATTGGTTGGTATTTGATTTGTTAATGTTTCATTAGCGATGACTGTTCTGGGAATGTTGCGGGGGAGTCTGGTGAGAAGTTCATAATTGAGCTGATCACTCAACTCTCCAAATGAAGACACAGAGATAGAATTATCACCCTGGTCGCCAATTAGTACCACTTCGTCTCCCTTTTCAGCTCCGGGACATTCAGAAACATCCACAATTAAAAGATTCATATTGACGATGCCTACCACGGCCAGACGCTTACCTCTGATGAGTACCCGCCCCTGATTACTCAGTGATCTGGCGTACCCATGACTATAACCTACGGGGACTGTGGCGATCTTCATATTTTCCGATGCCATAAAAGTGGTTCCATACCCAATAAATTCCCCAGTATTAACCTCCTTCACATCCATCACTTTACTCTTCCATTTCATCACTCGCCTTAGCGGGTCTTCACGAGATGACACATGTTTGATACAATCAATGAAGGTTTCTTTGCTGGGCCAAAACCCGTATTGCAAAATACCTATTCTAACCATTTCCATCCGACTCTTTGGGTAGGAAATGGCAGCGGCAGAACAAGCAGTATGTTTCACTAAAGGCTCCAGACCTGTACTTCGGAGCCATTTGTCCATCTTATTGAATTTCTTGATTTGATTCTTCACTCGTACATAATTGGCTATGCTCTCTGCTCCGGCATAGTGGGTACAATCACCCATCAACTCGAAGTGATCAAGGTTCTTTTTTAGAAACTCAACCGCCCTTACAAGATCTGTTTTAATGAAACCTGTGCGATTCAGGCCTGTTTCAAACTCAAGGTGTATTCTGGCCTTTTTGCCAACTTTGCGGGCCATTTCGATAGCCTTTTCCAACCTATCCAGCTCAAAAACAAAAAACTCAACCTCATTCAGCACCGCCCATTCGAGCTCCGCATTATCTACAAACCCCATGACCATGACCTGGGATCTATGCATACTGATGTTGGTCACTTCGAGTGCCTCATCTGCACTGAATACCGAGAAATGATCAACTCCAAGGGTCTCGGCCATCGGTACAAACTCAAAAATTCCGTGTCCGTAGGCATTTCCCTTCACCACAGAGGATAATCGAACATCTTTGCCAATGACCTTACGGATATAATTGAGGTTATTGGCCAGTGCCGTCTGGTCAAGTTCTATTTCGGAAGTTGCGAACATTCTTTTATTCCTGAAGTTGTGAAATTATCTCTTTGAAAATGATCATTCCTGTTTCGATTAGCTCATCGGGAAAATCATAGTCCGGGTTATGAAGTGCCGGACAATTCTTTCCTGATCCTATTCCAAACATGGCTCCGGGAAACTGCTCTGTGAATATCCCAAAGTCTTCACCCCATTTGAATGGAGTGGCACGTTGCTCGGTTTCATATCCGCCGGCTGCAGCTGCGCCCTTAATTGCAGCAATGACCCTTTCGTCATTAAAGTTAGCAAAGAAACTCTGAGTCCACTCGATCTCAATTTTAAGATCATGAGCACCGGCCACCTGTCGGGCAATATCCTCACACTTCTCTTCGTGATCACGAATGACCTGATTATCCCAGGCCCGTAACGTAAAATGCAACTCTCCGTATCCCGCGGAAACTCCATAGGCCTGATCCCCCATGGTCGTATAAATTGGTGTTGCGATACGGAAATCATCAGTATCCAAATCCGGCTGATTTTGATCAAGAATTAACTGGGTGATTTCTGCCATGGCCAATGCCGGGTTAATGCCGAATTCTGGCTCGGCGGCATGTGAGGTCTTGCCTGTGAGTTTGATAATTATGCTATTGGCTGCTGCTGTGAATGTGCCTGACCTCCAAACTACCTTATGCAAATCATACCCTGGCAGATTATGCAAAGCCACAGCATAGTCCGGCTTAAGGGAATCAAACAATGGATCGTTGATGATACCCTTCGCTCCTTCCCCATTTTCCTCGGCAGGTTGAAATAACAGAATGGCATCTCCTTTTTCCTGGCGCTCCAGCGATAGATATCTCGCCAGCGCATATAATATAGAAGCATGACCATCATGCCCACACTTGTGACTTACACCCTCAGTAAGTGACTTGTGCGCAAAGTCATTAATCTCCTGAATAGGCAAAGCATCAAAATCTCCTCGAATCAATACACTTTTGCCAGGTTTGTCTCCTTTGAAAATAGCAGCCACACCATAATGTTTAAAAACAATAAGTTCATCGGGTGTGCATTCTGATTTCAACCTTTCAATCAAGTGACGAGAAGTATTCTCTTCGAAACACGACAACTCTGGGTGCTGATGAAGGTACTTGCGAAGAGATTTAGCCTCATCAATAATGTTGTGCTGCATTGACTTATTTGGTTAACCGCATTTCGAGATATTTATTGGTAAATCCCAACTTCTCATAAAGTCCCTTGGCCGGGTTATCTGGCTCCACATGCAAGGCAATATCACCCTCAGCTGTGTTGATGGCCTTTTGCATGAGTGCCTTCCCGTAGCCCTTTCCTCTTCTTTCTCTGTGTGTGGCGATATAGACCAGAATGTTTTCGGGGATGTAGCCATCCATGCCTGTTTTATTGACAACCACAGCCCCCACTATTTCACCCTGATCTTTCCCAACCAGCACAAACCCTCCCGGAGTTATTCCGGTGCTAAGTGCATAGTTAATGGCTTTCATAATGTCCTCCTTTTTATCTCCATATTGATCCAGGTGGTTAAAAAGAAAGTCTCTTACTTGTTCTATTTCTATCAGGCCCACGGTATCTGATGGGCCAAGTATGTTGATCTCTAACATATATATAATTGGTTATTGTTTGTTTCTGAATTGATTGATCATCACAAAGGTGATCAGCGACAAACTGATCCCGTAGATATTGGCATCCAGACCAAGAGGCAAATCCCTACCTATTAAAATTAATGAAATAGTAGTACCCCCACCTATAAGCATCGAAAAGAAAGCTGCATTGGCACTGGGCTTCTTCATAAAAAGTCCTCCTAAGACGGGTATGAACAGCCCTGAAACCATGAATGCATAGGAATAAAGCATGAGTTCCAGTACGCTCTGCATGACAGAGGCCAGCAGTACCGCAAAAACACCAATCCCCAGTGTGATGATTTGGGACAGCCTTAGGAATTTCTTTTGATCCGTGCCTTTGTAACCTATAATATCAGTCACCAGGTTACCAGAAGATGCCATGAGACAGCTATCCGCTGTGGACAAAACCGCCGAAAAATAGGCCGACATCATCAACCCCATCAATCCGGCAGGGAGAATTGTTCTGAGTAGCATCGGCAGCCCTACTTCAGCATCCATACCCTGAGCACTCTCGTACCCTAGGTAAGCAAACATCCCTGTCTCGGCGCCTACCCGGGCAAACATCCCCAGCAGCACTCCCATGAGGGCCATGACAGGCCATTCGAAAAGACCAGCAATGTACCAGGCTTTTTGCGCAGCTTTTTCACTCTTGCAAGCATATATTCTCTGGTATAGAGTCATTCCCACAAACCAGATCGGAATAATGGTAATTCCCCAGTTCACCATGTCCTGCCATCTGATGTTGGTCAGCGAAAGAAACTCAGGAGGCAAGACCTCTCTGATTTTTTCATACCCACCTACGCTTACGTATCCCAATGGCAACCCTATAAACACGAGCCCTGAAAGAAGCAGCGCCCACTGAATGGTGTCTGTATAAATCACTGCTTTGAGCCCTCCCATCACTGTATACACTACAGCAATGACTCCCATAATGACCAGGGCATTTGTCAGACTGAGATCAGCGAAAGTCGAGGATGCTAATTTGGCTCCTGCCAAAAGTTGAGAACTCGTGAATCCGGCATAACCTATGGCAGAAATGATTCCAGCAAGTAGCGCGGTTTTTTTATCATAGAATATGCTAAAGATCTGAGGAAACGTAAATAGCTTTTTGAACTCCGGCAATGCACTGAGTTTGGGGATAAGGATTACTGCCGCCAACCATGCTCCAAGCAAACCTGTAAATAACATCCAGGATCCGGATAAGCCCATTGTGAAGCCCAAACCACCTAAGCCAATGGAAAAGCCGCCGCCCACATCAGTGGCCACCACCGAAAGCCCCACATGCCAGGAACTCATGGATCTGCCACCTACATAATAATCTTCCGTGTTTTTATTCTTTTTGAGGAAAAAGGCTCCTACCCCCAGCATTGCAATCATATAAACAATAAATACCAGGAGGTCTATCCAGTGGATGCTCAAAACAATCAGTAGGGTTTGGGATTAAAAAAATGTACACTGCTACGAAAGCAACTCAGAGCCTTGCAAATTGTTCAGATCAATCGCAATTCTCTATAATGGCTGCAAGATAATCATATAATGCCTGATGGATATCCGGCCTCACATTGAGCTGATAAATAGCCTTACTTTCTCTGGTAGGATACACCCGGTTTGAAAGAAAAACAAATAGTAAGTCATTGGCAGGATCAGCCCATACCAATGTGCCGGTATACCCCGTGTGTCCGTAGCTTTCGAAAGAAGCCGATTTTGCCACACTACTAATCAATGAGTCATATTCGAGAAGTGGTTTATCAAAGCCCAAGCCTCTTCGGTTTCCTTTATTAGCATACTGATAGCTGGTAAACACGTCAATAGTTGATGGTTTCAGGTACTCCACGCCGTTCAAACTCCCATTATTTAACCACATCTGCCACAAACTAGCCACATCTTCCACGGTTCCAAATAACCCCGCATTTCCCGAAATTCCCTTCATCAAAATGGCCCCCTCATCATGTACCCTGCCATGGATAGGTTCATACCTGAAAAAAGAATCAATTTCTGTCGGCACTATTCTATCCAAGGCGAATTTTTCAGCAGGGTTAAAAGTGAGTGTACTCAGTCCCATGGGCTGGTAAAACACCTCCTGTAGATAAACCTCAAAAGGTCTTCTGGTCAATCGCTGCACTATCTCAGGCACCAGATAAAAGAACAAACCCGAGTAGACATAGTGCGGCTCCCTGTTCACCGGAGCTGCTTTGATGTACTTCTTTATTCTTTTGTAAAACTCCCTGTGGAGAAACATCCCTTCAGCAACCTTATAGGGATAGTCCTCTGACCGGCTGTCTGAAATAGTATGCCCCTTGTAACGACCATTATTTCTTCTGATCTCCTCATAAAACTTAATCCAGCTCTGTAGCCCGGCCTGATGCGCCAAACATTGCCTCAGCGTTACCTTACCGATCTTTCGCCAACCTAATCCATCCACATAGTTCTTCAGGGGCTCGTCCAGATCTATCAGACCATCCTCGTAAAGCTTCATCAAAGCCAAAGTAGAGGCCATGACTTTGGTCACTGAGGCCATATCAAAAAGGTCCGAAGTATAGACTGCATCAAGGCTATCGTAAGTCTTATAGCCATATGATTTTAATAAGATTGGGTTTCCCCTGTGTGAAGCATACACTACGCACCCCGGAAAGGCGCGCTCCTGAATTGCGTTAATCACAATTAAGTCCACCTTTTTTTGTAAATCTCCCAACAAATACGAGGTGTCTTGTTGACTAAAACACTGATTTTGAAAAAAAATTGATAATAAAAATAAAATGATTGTTTTATATGCCATTTACGTGCTTAATTTTAAGCCTCAGAGAAAGCGAACTTATGGAAAATCACAAACATTTTGTAATTGATTTCGATAGCACGTTCACCCGGGTGGAGGCTTTGGATGTCTTGTGTGAGATCTCTCTCAGGGGTCAGCCAGATGCCCAGGAGTCCCTTGCCAAGATCAAAGAAATTACTGATCTCGGCATGGAAGGCAAAATATCCTTTCGGGAATCTCTTGAAAACAGATTGGAAATTCTCAGAGCGCACAAATCTCATTTACCCGAATTAATCGCCAGATTAAGCGATCAGGTCTCCGATTCATTCCAGAGAAACAAAGAATTTGTAAGAAAATACGCCGGTCAAATTTATATTTTATCCAATGGATTCAAAGATTTTATTGTTCCCATTGTAGAGCACTTTGGCATTACTGAAGACAGGGTTTTTGCCAATGAATTTACCTATGACGAAGCGGGCAATATTGTTGGATTTAACAAAGAAAACCTACTTTCTGAAAATAACGGGAAACCCAACAAAATACGTTCGATGAATCTCAAGGGTGAAGTCTATGTGCTTGGGGACGGGTATACTGATTACGAAATCAAAAAGGCCGGAATTGCGCATAAGTTCTACGCCTTTACAGAGAATGTGAGGAGGGCCAATGTGCTCCAAAACGCAGATCATGAAGCGCCTAATCTAGATGAATTTTTATATGTAAATAAAATGGAAAGAGCACTCTCCTATCCCAAAAGCCGAATCAACGTATTGCTGCTTGAAAACATCCATGAACATGGGATCAAGAAATTACAAGAAGAAGGCTACAATGTCAAAGTGCATCCTGCGGGAATGGACGAAGACGAACTCATAGAAGCCATAAAGGATGTATCCATCCTTGGCATCAGGTCTAAAACTCAGGTGACCAAAAAAGTACTTGAAAGCGCCAACCGACTATTGGCTGTTGGAGCTTTTTGTATTGGCACCAACCAAATAGACCTGCTCACCTGTCAGCGCAAAGGAGTAGCTGTATTCAATGCGCCTTTCTCCAACACACGTTCCGTTGTGGAAATGGCCATTGCCGAGCTCATTATGCTGATGAGAAACCTTCCTGACAAGTCAGTTTCTATGCATCAGGGCAAGTGGAATAAATCAGCCAGTGGTAGTTTTGAAGTGAGGGGAAAAACACTCGGCATCATTGGATATGGAAACATAGGCGCACAGCTTTCTGTGGTGGCAGAGTCTATTGGTATGAAGGTGCAGTTCTATGACTTGGAGGAGAAACTTGCACTTGGCAATGCTGTACAGTGTAAAAGCCTTGAAGAGCTACTTAGTACTTCTGACATGATCACCCTGCATATAGATGGCCGAAAGGAGAATAACGGGTTTCTAACAGAGAAGCATTTTTCTCAGATGAAAGACGGTGTAATCTTCCTCAACCTTAGCCGTGGACCTGTTGTAGATATAGCTGGTCTTAAAAAATATGTACTTACTGGGAAGATCAGAGGGGTAGGTGTGGATGTGTTCCCAGAGGAACCTTTGAGTAACAACGATGAATTTATTTCTGAATTACGGGGTTTACCTAATACGATCCTTACGCCACACATTGGTGGTAGTACACTAGAGGCTCAGGAAAACATTGCGGATTTTGTGCCTGGTAAGATTATGGAATATATTAACACCGGATCTACGAGCAATAGTGTGAATTTTCCGAATATCGTGTTGCCTATGCTGAAAAACGCACACAGGTTTATACACATACATCGGAATGAGCCCGGAGTTCTGGCCAAAATAAACCATGAACTGGCTGCACACAATTTGAATATTGTGGGTCAATACCTAAAAACCAATGAGGAAATAGGGTATGTAATTACTGATATCAACAAAGATTATGATGAGGAAGTAATTAAAAATCTTAAATCCATTAAGGAAACCATTAGATTCAGAGTTTTATATTAGTTTAGTCAGATATTTCAATAAAAACCAAGTCCCAATCCGCAATAACCGTTGTAATTAGTAAATTCGTGTTGTAGATTAGTTGCCAATGAATCACCATTCACCGCTTTGGAAATCGATATCATCTTTGAAAGACCTCAATCAAGTGATTGAAGGCTCTCGTTTGAAACCAGCAATGGTTTTTAAGCACAGAGCTTCATCTCCTGAAAGTATTGAGAAAAAGATAGAGCTAGAAAATGGCTGGAATATTTCCAGCGATATGATAGACGTTTATCTTGTCGATGATATGAAATCCAAAGACGTCTCCAGAGAAATTTCAGAAATAGCGGGCATCAATCATGAATTCCCCCAGATTGTGCTATTTGCGGATGGCGTGACCATGTACGATGAATCACACGACATGATCAGTGTGAAGAAAATCAAACTTGCACTAAAAATCGTCAACAGAACCTTCAAGTGGATGGAGACCAGGGCATAAAAAAAGCTTTCGGAATCCGAAAGCTTAATGCTATAAAGGTCGTGTTGATAAACCCCTAAATAATAAGGATTTGAGCTGTGAAATAGGTCAAAGATCCACTGTTGTCCTGAAATCTTTCGATGACGAGGCCCTGATGGAGACCACCAGGGTGAGGCCCAATTTTGCTACCCCACTTGGCTCGGTATTGTTTTAGTGTTAGGTTTAAAAACAATATTACCTTCAATAGCGAAACAAACTTAATCAGTACTATTTCAAATTCTCAATGCAACATAAGATTTATTTCACACCGGGACCTTCGCAAATCTTTTATACGGTAAACGACCACATGAAAGAGGCCTTTCAGAAAGACATCATGTCTATCTCTCATCGCAGTGCCACTTTCCAAAATCTTTTTGCTGAAGTAAAAGCTGATCTAAAAAGCCTGCTCCACCTTCCGGATCACTATGATGTCTACTTCATTTCTTCTGCCAATGAGATCTGGGAGAGAATCATTCAAAGCCTGGTGGGCAATGCGTCCCATCACTTCGTGAATGGCTCCTTTGCTGAGAAGTTTTATCAGTTTGCTACAGATTACAAAAAAGAGTCAACCATCACCCGAATGAGCGATGGTGAGGACTTTGACAATCTGGAGGTGCCGGAAAACACTGAGCTTATCTCAGTCACGCTCAACGAAACCAGCATTGGATATGCCTTCGATGCTAACAGCATTTACCAGCTGCGAGAGCAGCACCCCGACAAGCTCATTGCTGTAGATGGAGTGAGTGCTTTTCCCGCCGTTCCCTTTGATTTCTCTAAAGTGGATACCGCCTATTTTTCTGTGCAGAAATGCTTCGGACTTCCTGCCGGATTAGGGGTCTGGATCGTGAACCCTACCTGTTACCAAAAAGTGGAAAAACTTCGGAAAAACAAAGTTGTTACGGGTAGTTATCATGATTTACTGCAACTAAAAGCCTCAGGAGATAAAAATCAAACTCCTGAAACCCCCAATGTTTTGGGGATCTTCTTGCTCGGGAAGGTGGTAAAGGATATGCTATTCAGATCAGCCAAGCTGATACAAAATGACACCACCTACAAAGCCGCCCTACTCTATCAGGCGATTGAAAAATCTTCTGTATTGAGCCCATTCGTCGCACGAAAAACCAATCAATCAAAAACCGTGGTAGTCGCCAAATGTGAGGGTGGCAATGCCGACATCCTCGCCCGCTTCGGAGAGCAGGGCTGGATCATAGGCAAAGGGTACGGTTCATACAAAAGCGACCATATACGCATTGCCAACTTTCCTGTTCACAGCAAAGAGCAGATAGAACAGCTGACTGACTACATCAGCAAGACCTAATTTTATTCTTAAAACCTTTTGATCAGGGTATTTATTCAGTATTTTATTGCGAAAAAGATTTATTAAATCATAAATCATTTTGAAACTTTCTTTCGTTTATAAGAATTGATAAATTGATTTCGATTTAATTTTGCACCCCAATAGTCATCGCGTAATATGTATAAGTACAATAAAATTCTTGTAGGCCTCGATCATACAGAGACGGATCTGGATTTGGTGAAAGCTGCCTCAGATGTTTGTGAGTTGTCAGGATCAAAGGTTGTATACTTTGTAAATATCATTAAGGACATCAACCTGCCGGAGAAACTCATGAAGGAGTTTCCTCACATTCTTGATCAGGCTATTGAAGAACGGAAAAACAATCTCCAAAAGACGGTCACCGATCATTTTAAATTCGAAGGCGCAGAAGTAGTCGTGAATGTGATCGTGGATCAGGGCCAGGTCACAAAGACCCTTCTCAAGCACGCTTCTGCTGAGAAAATAGATTTGGTCATCCTGGGCAGGAAAAATGAAAAAAAAGGTGGTGGAGTGTTGGTGAATAGAATTGCCCGCCGAGCAGGCTGTTCACTCCTCATTTTACCGAAAGGCTCCCAATTCAGCGTAAGCAGTGTTCTGGTACCCACAGACTTCTCAGCTTACTCCAGAAGTGCCATGGAAAAGGCAACCATGCTGGTAAAAAAATCGAAAAAACCAGGAAAGATTATTGTGCAAAACGTCTATCAGGTTCCAGTGGGCTACCACTATACCGGCAAGAGTTTTAAGGAGTTTTCAGAGATCATGAAAGATCATGCCAAGAATGATTTTGCCAAATTCACTAAGAGCATGAAATTGGATGGTGTGAACATAGAGCAGATTTACACTCTGGATAAGGATGAAGACATCATATCAGACATCTACAAAGCTGCCAAAAAAATCAAAGCCAGCCTGATCGTTATCGGGGCGAAAGGCCGCACCGCCACTACTGCCCTATTTATTGGTAGCAAAGCAGAAAAATTGATTCACGTGGATGAAGAGATTCCTATGCTGGTGGTGAGACCAAAAGGGAAAAATGCCGGCATAATAGAATACATCAAGGAGCTCTAATAAGCTCCTTTTTTTATGTCCTGAGTTTGTCCAAAAGTTCATTTAGCTGCTTAGCCTCTTCCTCGGTAAGGCTCACCAGCCCATCCTCCCACCGATCCATATCCTCATCGGTTTTTGCCAGGAGATCAAGGCCCTGAGATGTAATTACCACATCCACAGCACGCCTGTCATTGGGGCATTGCTTTCTCGCCACCAATCCTTTGGATTCAAGCTTATCTACTATTCGGGAGGCATTTGAGCTTTTGTCCAGCATTCTCTCGATGAGCAAATTGATGGTAGCCGGTTTAGGGTGCTGACCTCTGAGTATCCTCAATACATTAAATTGAGGAGTGGTCAGTCCGTATGGCTTGAACAAAACAACCTGATGTTGACTCAGCCAGTTATTGGTGTAAATAATATTCACAATGGCTTTGTTCAGTTGACTCCTAAACTTCGCCTGTTTGATATCTTCTCCTATTCCCATTTGATGGTAAATTAACAACTACATTTAATGTAACGACATTTAAATTAAGCTGGTTCGACGAAATAAAAAAATCGCCAAGAAAATTAAACCATCGGTTAATTTTAGACTCTAAACGGTAAATCACCTTTACCTACCTTGGAAGACTCTTTTATCATATCCAAAATTCAGGACCCCGAAACCATTAACTATGGATTCAATCTGCTGGTGAAAGCTTACCAGGAACGTGTGTACTGGCATGTCCGGAAAATGGTCATCGATCATGATGATGCGGACGACCTTACCCAGAATGTTTTCATCAAAATCTGGAAATCACTGGGTAACTTCCGGGAAGAGTCACGCTTGTATACCTGGATTTATCGGATTGCGACCAATGAGTGCCTGAACTTTCTGAAAAAGAAAAAACGTAAGTTCATGATCCCAATCCACGATGTGGCTGGGGAACTCTCACATAAAATAGATCAGGGAGCCTATATTTCCGGAGACGAAATTCAGCTTAAGCTTCAGAAAGCCATCCTGACACTGCCTGATAAACAAAGGCTCGTTTTTAACATGAGGTACTTTGATGAGCTGAAATTTGATGACATAGCGGAGATTACAGGCACATCAGTAGGCGCATTGAAGGCGAGCTATCACCTTGCAGCCAAAAAAATAGAGTTTTTTTTAACCGAACATTAAACCTTGGACAAGAAAGAGCATCTAAACTAAAGTAATGAAAAACCATCTAGACCATATCAACAAAACGTCACTGCCTTTTGAAGTACCTGAAGGGTATTTTGATCAGTTACCAAACAGAATCAGCGAGAAGGTCTCCCAGGCTCCGACTGCCACACATGCTGCATTCCGGTGGGCCCTTTTGCCTGCCTTTGTGGTGACCGCACTGGTCTGTTTGGTTATTCTCAATACCGCCAATAAACCCGACAGATCAGCAGATTTGCTTGCTTCTCTCACCAATGAAGAAATATTTTTCTACCTGGAAAACACAGAGATTTCGGAGTATGAGATCGCAGCATTGAGTGCAGAGCCCGAGGCCCTACTGCGGGGCGTAGACATCATCGATCAAATGAACCTTGACGAAGATGACTTCAACCAATTGATGGAGCATTATGATTTGAACGATATTTCACAAGATATTTAACTTATAAGCAATTATGAGACACTTAATCACTTTAGTTCTTACTCTTACGGCCTTGGGACTGTGGGCACAAAATCCCTCTACCATGGAACGTGTGGAAGCCGCCAAAATAGCCCTGATCACTGAACGACTGGAGCTCACACCAGAGCAGGCCGAGAAGTTCTGGCCGATTTACAGGGAATTTTCAGAGCAACAGCGAAACCTAAGGAAGGAATTCAACAACCTGCGAACCAACCACAATCCTCAAACAGCCTCTGAAGAGGAGAACCAAAAGATGCTGGAGATGGGGATGCAGATAAAAGAGCGTCAACTTGGACTGGAGCGCACCTATTCTGAGCGGATGCAGCAAGTAATCACCACCCGTCAGCTGATGAGTCTCAGAAAGGCTGAGGATGACTTCAAAGAAATGCTGATGAAACGAATACGTGAGCAGCAGGGACAGCGTGACCAAATGAGACAGGACAGAATCCGCAACAACGACAATATGCAGCGAAAAAGAAATAACTAACCACCTACCCTACCTGATCTTTTGATAAAATATTTTCTGACCATATGTCTGGTATTGGCAGGACTACTGAAGTCCTATGCACAGAGCGACTCCCTCACCTGGGAGGAAAAATTTGCCCTGCTCGAAGCTGAAATGGACTCTATGTCCATTTTTTACCTTCTGGACAGCATTCTTGCCAGCTCCCCGCTAAAGTACTCGGAGTTCAATGCGCGCATGAGCTACAACAGCAATGTGCTCAATGCCGGACGAAACTATGGAGTCAACCAGCACAGTATGTCACCTGGTATGTCCTATTATCACAGCACCGGACTATACGCCGATTACGCAGGATTTTGGAACTCACAAACTACTCCTGAGTATAATCTTTCCATCTTCTCATTCGGCTATTTGGGCTCATTCAGTAAAAAATGGAACTACTCTCTGAGTTACGAAAGGTGGTGGTATCATCAGATCGAAAGCACCGGTCTCAACAATAACCTCGGCGGGAACATCACTTATCGAAACAAGCTGATCTATGCCACCATTGACTATAGCCTGCTTTTTGGGGAAAGATCCGCACACAGACTTATCGGAAGTCTCTCGGGAAATGTGAGTCTAGGCAAATGGTGGTGCTTCAAAAGCATTAAATTATTACCCTCCTTATCCTCAACCTTTGGCAATTCACTGATCACCACCCGATTTGAAGGCAACATCATCGAAGAATTCAGGTCCAACCAGACCCTCAGAACCAACTTTCGCTCCGATGAATTTCAAAGCTATGCCAATACAGTGCTCTCCGATCAGGAAAAGGAAGCCTTGAGGCAAATAAGAGAGAGCAGAAACCTCACAACCAGGGAGAAGATCACACAGCAAATGAAAATATACCTCACCAATGATGATGTGCTCAACTACCTATATGCTCTTCTTGATACCACTGAGGAGAAATACGGAATCATGAACTACAATTTCAGTCTACCGCTCATGTTAGCCACTGAAAAATTTTCTTTCCTTATCAGCTATACTTATAGTGTACCTGTCCAATTGCCCGGTGAAGATTATGCATTAGATCCAGTAGGCTATTTTGGAGCTTCTGTGATCTACCGCATTCCTTTCAACTATAAATAGAAAGATCAACTATTATTTGAAAGTAAATGCCCTACCTTTGCATCCCGTAACATCACCAAAGATCAAAGTAATTCAATGTCCAAGGTCAAATACATTTTCGTTACGGGAGGCGTAACTTCTTCGCTGGGAAAGGGAATCATTTCAGCATCTCTCGGCAAACTACTACAGGCAAGAGGTTACTCCGTAACCATCCAAAAATTCGACCCTTATATCAATATTGACCCTGGCACCCTCAACCCCTATGAGCATGGTGAATGCTATGTGACGGATGACGGAGCAGAAACAGATCTGGATCTTGGTCATTATGAGCGTTTTCTGAATGTCTCTACTTCTCAAAACAATAACGTCACTACCGGAAGGATATACGATAACGTAATCCAACGAGAGCGTAAAGGTGAGTTTCTTGGAAAAACCGTACAGGTGGTTCCTCACATTACCGATGAGATCAAGAATAACATCTTCAAGCTGGGTGAAACGGGCAAATATGACATCATCATTACCGAGCTGGGTGGTTGTGTAGGTGACATTGAATCCCTCCCATTTATAGAAGCGGTGAGGCAGGTGAGATTTGAACTGGGACCGACCAACTGCATCTCCATACATCTCACACTAGTGCCCTACCTCAAAACTGCCGGTGAGCTAAAAACCAAACCCACGCAGCACTCTGTAAAGGAACTTCTGGAAGCAGGAATCCAGCCGGACATTCTGGTGTGTCGGTCTGAGTACCCACTCACCCCTGAGATCAGAAAAAAGCTAGCCCTCTTCTGCAACGTTCCCATCAATTCTGTCATTGAGGCATTGGACGCTGAAACCATCTATGATGTACCCATCCTCATGCGGAAAGAAAAGCTGGATGAGCGTGTACTGGCCAAGTTCAAGCATTCGTACAAGAGAGAGCCAAAAATTGACCAGTGGAAAGAATTTCTGGGCAGGCTGAAGAACCCTACCAGTCAGGTGAGAATAGGTCTTATAGGCAAATACGTGGAGCTGAAGGATGCTTACAAATCCATTGCAGAAGCTTTTGTACACTCAGGAGCTGAAAACGAGTGCAATATTGAGATCGACTGGATTCATGCTGAAGAAGTGGATGAAGCGAATGCCAAGAAATTATTCAAAAACCTCGATGGCATTTTAGTGGCTCCCGGTTTTGGCGAACGAGGGATTGAAGGCAAGATCAGCACCGTAAAATATGCGCGCGAAAACAAGGTTCCTTTTTTTGGAATTTGTCTCGGAATGCAATGTGCTGTAATAGAATTTGCCAGAAATGTACTAACACTGAAACAAGCCAATAGTACAGAAATGGATCCCAAGACCAAGCATCCGGTCATAGACCTGATGGAAGATCAGAAAAACATCAAAAACATGGGCGGAACCATGCGTTTGGGTGCTTATGATTGCAATGTAAAAAAAGGAACGAAGGCTTATAATGTCTACGGTCATACCAAGATCTCCGAAAGACACCGACATAGATACGAGTTTAACAATCAATACCTGGAGCAATTTGAGAATGCCGGCATGATTGCCTCAGGAAAAAACCCGGACACCAATCTGGTGGAGATCATGGAACTGAAAGACCACCCGTGGTTCATTGGCTCACAGTATCACCCAGAGCTCAAGTCTACGGTAGCCAACCCTCATCCCCTTTTTGTGAAATTCATTAAAGCTGCCATTGCACACCGAAAAGAAAAAGAAAGCATTTAACAAACAGAACTACGAGTAGTCAAATAAATTTATGGACAGAAATCAATTAACAGGTCTGATTCTGATGTTGGTGTTTATCACCATCTATTTTCAATTTTTCGCACCTGAGCCAAACCCCGAGCAAATCTCCCAACTCAACAGGAGTGATTCCTCACAAATCATAGATGACCCACAACAGTCAGCAATCGGTCAGCCCAGCGCCACCGTGCTTTCAGACAGTGCCAGAACCCGTCTGAGTGAAATGAAATTTGGTCTCTTTTCATCAGCCGCTGATGGAGAGGAAAAAATCACCACCATTGAAAATGAGAAAATGATTGTCTCTTTTTCTTCAAAAGGTGGGGTGGTCAACAAGGTCATTCTTAAAGACTTCAAAGACTTCAGGGGAGCTCCATTGGTGCTGGTAGATGATGCGCATGCCGCTCAGCACATTTATGTAGATCATTTATCCAGAAAAGTTGACCTGTCTGAATTGTACTTTACCGGAAGAGGCAGAAGTAACGTGACCAAAGCCGGAGACACCACTGTGTTGGAATACCGACTTACCCTACCCGAAGGACAATCTGTCACTTACAAATACACCATCCCTGGTGATGGCTATGAGATAGGTATGACGGTTGTTCAAAATGGGTTGGAGCCAATCATCGGGCAGCAGGTAACCTTCGCATGGAACCAGCGTGCCAATCGCCTTGAAAAAGACTTCAAAGACGCCAGAAACAGAACTACCGTAAAATATCGCTTCACGGATGGAGATGTAGACGAACTCTCGGCCACGTCTACAGAAAAAGAAGAAGAAACGCTTGATCTGGCTACCAGCTGGGTGTCTTTCCGACAAAAGTTCTTTACCAGCGCCATCATTTCAGCTACTCCATTCACCAATGGTCAGGTAAGCAGTTACACAAATTTTGAGGATACTACCTCCGTAAAAAACATGGCCATGTCTATGACCCTGCCCTATGCAGACTTCATTGACAACAACTCCACCTTTAAGTTTTACTACGGACCTAACAACTACGCCATTCTGAAGGATGTAGCTCCTGACTTTTCAGAGAACGTAGAACTTGGATGGAGCGTCCTTTCATGGATTAACAAATTTGCGATCATCCCGATCTTTCATTTCCTGGAGCAGTACATTTCTAATTACGGAGTGATCATTATCATCATGGTGATCATCCTGAGAATTGTTTTGGCCCCGCTGACCTACAAGTCGCATATGGGGATGGCCAAAATGCGGGTAATGAAGCCAGAGCTGGACGAACTCAAAGCCAAGCATGGCGATGATGCCCAGAAAGCACAACAAGAGCAAATGGCACTCTATCAAAAAGTGGGGATTAATCCATTGAGTGGCTGTATTCCTATGCTGCTGCAAATGCCAATCCTTTTTGCCATGTTCTATTTCTTCCCTAACTCGATAGAGCTGAGGCAGGAAAGCTTCCTGTGGGCGACAGACCTTTCTACGTACGACAGCATTTGGGACTTGCCTTTTGATATCCCATTCTATGGTGATCACGTGAGTTTATTCACACTTCTCATGACCGCCTCTACCATCCTTTACACCTGGTCAAACAGTCAAATGACCACAGTACAGGGTCCGATGAAGTCACTGCAGTACATCATGCCGATCATGTTCCTGTTCTTCCTGAACAGCTACTCATCTGGTCTTACTTTCTACTATTTCGTTTCCAACATTGTCTCCTTTGGACAGATAGCACTTTTCAGGAAGTTTATCGATGAGGACAAGATCAAGAAAGTACTGGATGAGAACAGGAAAAAGAACGTGAATAAGAAGAAATCATCCTTTCAGCAAAAGCTGGAAGAAGCTATGAGAGCTAAAGATCAAAAGAAAAAACCAGGCAAGAAATAAGCCGATACGGTAACGCTTTCAGGCAAGGGAGTCACTTAACCTCATGGTTAAGTGACTCCCTTTTTTCCATTGACAGTATTTTTGTGAGCTTATCCACAATCTGGTTTCCTCCAAAAAAGTAATCAACCATTTATACACAATTGAAATGTTAATTAATTGATTACTAACCTACTAAAGCTTAACACCCGATTATAAAGACTTTTTCTTTCTGGGCGCTATCTTTAACTTGTCTTTATGTTAAATATATTTGTGCGCTTTCTCTTTTAAGAAAGCGTGTAAAAGTTTCCAATTGAACTATGGGTAAAATTATTGCGATAGCAAATCAAAAAGGAGGAGTAGGTAAAACAACCACAGCCATTAACCTGGCTGCCAGTTTGGCCGCCCTCGAGTTAAAAACCTTAATAGTAGATGCTGATCCTCAGGCAAATGCTACCTCTGGTGTGGGTAAGAACCCAAAGGAAGTAGAAATAAGTATATATGAGTGTATGGTAGATGGTGCCGATGCTGAAAAGAGCATTGTGTCTACCGATATCAAATTCCTTGATCTGCTCCCCTCCCATATCGATTTGGTTGGTGCTGAAGTAGAAATGGTCAGTGTTTCTCAGCGAGAGGGCAAAATGAAAGAAGCTTTGAGCAAAGTAAAAGAGAAGTATGACTATGTGATCATAGACTGCTCTCCCTCTCTTGGTCTCATTACAGTCAATGCCCTGACTGCTGCAGATTCAGTGATAGTACCCGTTCAGTGTGAGTATTTTGCGCTCGAAGGGCTCGGAAAGCTTCTCAACACCATCAAGATCATTCAAAACAGGCTCAATCCTGAATTGGAAATAGAAGGCATTCTGCTCACCATGTATGATCTGCGACTGAACCTGTCCAATCAGGTAGTAGAGGAAGTGAGAACACACTTCAAGAGTATGGCATTTGAGACCTTGATCCCAAGAAACATCAAATTGAGTGAATCTCCCAGCTTTGGAGTACCTGCCATTTCACATGATGCAGAAAGTAAGGGTTCTTTGGCATACCTGAACCTGGCTAGGGAAATCATGCAGCGAAACGAAGTAACGGCATAACAGGAACATGACAGATAAAAAGTGGAAAAAGAAAACCGGACTAGGTAGAGGTTTAGGTGCGTTGCTGGAAGATTCCGAAGAAAAGGAAAACATCAGCGGATCCGGTGCCACCATCAGAGGAGCAATCAGTGAAATACCTGTTGATCAGATAGAAGTCAACCCATTTCAGCCCCGTACAGATTTCAACGAAGAAGCGCTGGAAGAACTTGCCGAGTCGATACGTGTGCAAGGCATTATTCAACCCATCACTGTTCGTGCACTCAGCGAGAATGAGTTTCAGCTGATCTCGGGAGAGCGTAGACTTCAGGCCAGTAAACGTGCAGGACTCACAGCCATTCCGGCCTATATCCGGACAGCAGATGACCAGCAGATGCTGGAAATGGCTCTGATCGAAAATATTCAGCGTGAAAACCTCAATGCCATTGAAATAGCACTGAGTTATCAGCGTTTACTCTCCGAATGCGATCTGAAGCAGGAGGAGCTTGGTGACAGGGTAGGTAAAAACCGAACCACGGTCAATAACTACCTGAGATTACTCAAACTACCGCCAGACATCCAGATTGCTTTGAGGGATGGAAAAATCTCTATGGGTCATGCCAGAGCCATTGTCAATATAGAGAATGTGGAGCAGCAGTTGGCTATCTTCAAGAAAGCTGTGAACGAAGGGCTTTCTGTCAGAAAAGTGGAGGAGCTGGTAAGAGACCTGAATACCGAGAAGAAAGAAACACCAAAACCCAAGGAGCAAATTAATCCTGAGATCGCTAAATTGCAGGACAAATTAACGACACACTTTGGAACAAAGATTCAGGTCAAAGCAGATAGCAATAACAAAGGAGAAATCAAGATTCCATTTATTTCAGCAGAAGAGCTGGACAGGATTCTCGAATTGCTCAATGTGTAAGAACCCTTTGAAATACTGGCTACCAATGGCATTGCTATTGGTAGCATTCAGCAGCAATGCACAACGCAACCGGGCCGACTCTCTCTTTTTGAACTCTGACCTCAGTCAGATAGAAACTATCAAAACCGTTTCTGAACTCGACCCCAATAAAGCGGCCCTTTTATCGGCAGTATTGCCCGGACTGGGGCAGGCTTACAACAATCAATACTGGAAAATTCCCCTGATCTATGGTGGCGGGTTGATCATCGGCCATTACATCAATTACAACAATGTGATTTACAATGAGATGCGCAATTCACTCATTGCTGAAGTGGATTCAGATCCTTTCACTGAAAACCCATATAAAGACAGGTTTCAGGAAACCGCTCTCACCAGAAACAGGGACGCTTTTAGGCGAAACAGGGACCTGCTTATCCTGATTGGTGCGGCTTTTTATCTGCTCAACGTAGTAGACGCCCACGTATCTGCCCATTTGAACGAATTCGATGTGAATGACAACCTTTCTCTGAAAGTATCCCCATCTATTCAATCAACTCCATTATTTTCGCAAGCTTTAGGCTTTTCAATCTCACTAAGTATAAAATAATGCGCATCGCACTGATAGGATATGGTAAAATGGGCAAGTCCATTGAACAAATTGCCAGAACAAGAGGTCACCAAATCAGCTACATCATAGATCAGGACAACCACTCGGACATCCAAAAGATATCACCTGACAATACGGACATAGCCATCGAGTTCTCTCAGCCTTCCTCAGCTTTTGACAACATCACCACCCTCCTTTCCAACAAGGTAAAAACAATGGCCGGTACCACAGGCTGGCTGGATCGCTACGATGAAGTGAAAGCTCTTTGCACTAGGACCAACGGTACGTTCCTGTATGCTTCCAATTATAGTGTGGGCGTGAATTTATTCTTCGAGCTCAACGAATGGCTGGCTAAGAAAATGAGCCAACTCGAAGATTTTGTGCCGGAAATGGTGGAAATACATCACACAGAGAAAAAAGATGCTCCCAGTGGAACAGCAATTACCCTGGCAGAAGGCATCCAAAAAAACGACCCTTCCGTAAAAAAATGGGTTAACGAGTCTTCTGAAGATCATCATACCCTAGGCATCATCTCCAAAAGAGAAGCCAACGTACCAGGCACTCATACGGTCACCTATCGATCACCTCTGGAAACGATCGAAATCACTCACGTAGCACATGATCGTAAAGTTTTTGCCGAAGGTGTAATAAAAGTAGCTGAGTGGGCAACTAACCAGACCGGAATCTTATCAATTAGAGAGTTTTTAAACAATCAATCATAAATGTATCTCAACGACTTTAGCCTGTCATTCACTCTGATCCTCGTTATCGGATGGTACTTACTTCAATCAATTGCTTATTACAAGTTTTTTGAAAAAGCCGGGCAACCCTCCTGGATTGGTTTTGTGCCTTTTTACAACTACTATGTGCATCTGCAAATCATCGGAAGGCCTGTATGGTGGCTGTTCCTGCTTTTTGTACCTGTAGTTAATTTCTTTATTGCACTCACTATTCACCTGGACCTACTCAAGTCCTTTGGCAGGTACTCATACAAAGACCAATCCCTTGGCGTGATCTTCGCGCCTATTTACATGGTTTACATTGCATTTAGCAGTGCCAGCTATGAGGGCAAGGCCACCGAAATGCCCAAGAGGGTGCGCACTGTCGGTCAGGAATGGTTTGAAGCAATCGTATTTGCGGTTTTTGCGGCCACTTTTATCCGATGGATTTTCATGGAAGCCTATGTGATCCCCACTCCATCTATGGAACGATCCCTTTTGGTGGGAGATTTTCTTTTCGTAAGTAAGATCAACTACGGACCAAGAACACCGAAAACACCCCTTCAGGTACCTCTCACACACGCCAAAATTTGGGGTACAGAAATTCCATCCTACATAGAAGCGATTGAACTCCCTCAGTTCAGACTCCCCTCTTTAGGGAAAGTAGAGCGTAATGACGTGGTGGTATTCAACTATCCTGTCAATGACACTTACAACAGACGTCCGGATGGTGATTTTCATCCTCTTGACTTGAAAACACACTATATCAAGCGTTGCGTGGCCATTCCTGGTGACGAAATAGAGGTTAAAACAGGCCAGGTATACATCAACGGGGAGAAAGGAACGGATCCTGAAATGATGCAACACAAATACTTTGTAGAAACAGATCAGGTGATCAGAGACCGGGTATTCAGCAACTACAATATTTGGGAATATGGCCCTGCCGTAACTCCGGAAGGCAAAAAAGGGTATGTGGTGCTTACCACAAAGTCTGAAGCTGAGCAGCTTGTACAGCTGGATTTTGTAAAATCTGCAGAACCCATGTTTATGAATAAGGAAAATGCAGAGCCGAGAATTTTTCCAAACTCCACATATTTTCCATGGAATGCAGACAATTTTGGGCCACTGACAATACCCGGGCGAGGGTTTACCATACAGGTAGATGAATACACTCTGGCCAAATATGGATCTACCATCGAGGACTACGAAGATCTGGAGGACGTTGTAATTGAGGTAGACAAACTCATCATTGGAGGCCAGGAGGTGTCAGAATATACCTTTACCAAAGATTATTACTTCATGATGGGTGACAACCGTCACAACTCAGAAGACTCCCGTTATTGGGGCTTTGTACCTGAAGACAATGTAGTGGGTGAAGCTTCGTTCATTTGGATGTCCATGGATGAAAAAGGGTCATTCCTGAGCAAGATCAGATGGAACAGACTGTTCAATGTGATAGAATAATAATGCGCTGAGGTGTTTTAATTAACAAAAGATACTGCGTAGGTTTGGCTCTTGTGTTATCTTAGGACCTCTTCTCAAGGTCTTGTGGAGAGTACCCTAAACAAATGATATGCTCGAACTAGCTAGTATTTTTGTGCTCGGTATTTTTGCTCAGTGGTTGGCCTGGAAAATCAAGCAGCCGGCTATTCTACCGTTAATATTAATTGGTTTAGCCATTGGGCCAATAGCTACTCTGTTTACAGCGGATGGCAGCAAGCTGATAGACGGGGATGCCATCTTCAGTGGTGATCTGCTTTTCTCATTCGTTTCTATCGCAGTTGGGGTGATCCTGTTCGAGGGCGGACTTACACTTAACCTCAAAGAAATCAGGAGTCTGGCTGGCACCGTCAGAAACCTGCTCATTATAGGAGCATTGATCACCTTCATTGGAGGCGGCGTATCTGCTCATTTTATCATGGGTCTAAGCTGGCAAATGTCCTTTCTATTCGGGGCACTCATTATCGTATCGGGCCCCACCGTGGTAATTCCTATTCTCAGAAATGTACGCCCCAATACCAACGTAAACACTGTACTCAAATGGGAAGGCATTCTGATCGATCCGCTAGGTGCATTGATCGCGGTATTAATGTATGAATTCATTCTCTCCTCAAAGCATGGTGTTGACTATCCTATGGAAGTCTTCCAGGATTTCTTCATCACCATATCAGCGGGGATTGTATCTGGTGGACTTGGAGCGTTCTTCCTCTATTCGCTTATCAAAAACAATGCATTGCCCGGCTACCTCCAAAATGTATTCACATTGGCACTGGTCATTTTCACCTTTGCCATATCGGAGATGATTCACGCTGAAGCGGGTCTGATGGCCGCCACTGTCATGGGAATTGCTCTGGCCAATGTGAAACTCGAAGAGCTTAAAAAAATACTTTCCTTCAAAGAAGACATCAGCGTAATCCTTATTTCAGTCCTTTTCATCCTGCTCTCTTCCAGAATAGACATCATTCAGATAGAAAAATTAGGTTGGGAAAGCCTGATCCTCTTCTTGATCATCATACTGATTGTAAGACCTATCGGTGTTTTACTAAGCACTATAGGTTCTCACCTCAACTGGAGAGAGATCGTCTTCATCTCATGGATCGGCCCCAAGGGGATCGTGGCAGCGGCCGTAGCATCTCTCTTTTCTCTCGATCTGATCAAAGGTGACACCCACATTGACCCAAAAGAAGCAGAACTACTCCTGCCCCTGGTATTTCTTATTATTGTGGGAACCGTGGTGCTGCAGGGTTCTTCTGCCAAATACGTGGCTTCCCTGCTTGGTGTAAAGCGTGCAGAACCCAAGGGTATTTTGATTGTGGGTGCTAATGAATTGGCACGTAAAATTGCTCAGGTCATTAAAGACCATGGCACCTATGTACTACTGGTAGACACCTCTGCTCCGAGTATCAAGGAAGCCAAAAAAGCGGGACTGAAAACCCTGCAATCCAATATTCTCTCTGATCAAATCTTTGATGAAATTGACCTATCGAAAATAGGTAAACTGGTGGCCATGACTTCTAACTCCGGACTTAATGACCTGGCTTGCACCTGGTTTGAAAAGGAACTGGGTGAGACCAATGTTTTCAGGCTCGCAAGTAAGGAAGAAGCGGACAACACCAACCTCCCGCTGCCCAAAAATGTGCTATTCAATGCGCGGGTGGACTTTGTCACACTCGTACAGTTGATCAGAGTGAAAAATCCATTCTCTGAAATATCTTTCGAAAGTCAGTCTGAGTATGAGGGTTTCAGAAGTAAGTTCGCAACAGGGATGATTCCTTTATTTTTATCAGGAGAGGGAGACGAGTTTCAGATCATTACAGGCTACACCAGCAAAACAGATAAACTTACCTCATTGGTGTATGTAAAGAAGCCCAACTTCGATTCAGAAACCGTCCCTGATGACGATCAGGATGTGGAGTACATCCAGTCGTAGCTCAGTTATTGGATGGGAACGGGAGTTAGCAAGTACGCTATCAACCTGATCAGCATAATCATTCCAACGATAAATCCCACGAGCATCATGCATCCCGGTAGTGTGTTTTTTCTTTCCCGACGCCCCTCGAGATGATCGTAGTAACTCATATCACCAATTTATAGATTCCTTTCCATTTTTAAGCAAATAATTATTCGCTTTTGAGAACGGTTTACTACCGAAAAATCCCCGATGAGCGGAAAACGGTGAAGGGTGTGGGGATTTGATCACAAAATGCTTCTGAGAATCTATGATTTTGCCTTTCCGCTGCGCATATGCCCCCCACAAAATAAAGACCAAGCCGTCTTTTTTTTCTGAGAGTAAACGGATCACAGCGTCTGTAAACTCCTCCCAGCCTTTGTTTTGATGAGATCCCGGCTGGTGAGCCCTGACAGTCAGAGTAGCGTTCAATAACAGAATGCCCTGCTGAGCCCATCGTTCCAGGCTTCCATGTGAGGGGATTTCGTTTCCGAGATCTCCTTTCAGCTCTTTGAAAATATTGACCAGTGATGGAGGCATAGGCATCCCCTCTCGCACCGAGAAACAAAGTCCGTTGGCCTGGCCGGGACCATGATAAGGATCCTGCCCTATTATCACTACCCGAGTATCTTCCACAGGACAAAGATCAAAGGCATTAAAGATCTGCCCTCCAGGTGGATAAATGGTATGTTTTTGATACTCTTCTTTTACAAACCCGGTAAGTTCCTTGAAATAACCCTTGTCAAATTCTCCTTCTAATAATGACTTCCATGAAGGTCCTATTTTTACATTCATATGTCTATCTGAAAACTTTCTTTTGATTGATAGTAAATTAAAAGAGAAATCTTATAAATTTCTCTCCGAAAACAAAGCAATGACTACTGATACCACAAAAGGAATAAAGGTAACGGTTGATACCGAATATCAGCAGGAATACTCCAATCCCGTACAGCGTCATTATGTATTCACCTATCAGATCACGATAGAAAATCTAAGTGATAAAACCATTCAACTGCTCTCCAGGCACTGGGACATCATAGATCTTACCTTCCCCAAAAGAGAAGTAGAAGGTGAAGGAGTAGTGGGAAAACAACCCATTCTGGAGCCTGGCCAAATGCACCAATACGTTTCCGGTTGTAACCTAAAATCTGGTTTTGGGAAAATGTATGGGCATTATACCATGGAGCGCCTGGTGGATGGCAAACGATTCAAAGTGAATATTCCTGAATTTGAAATGGTCGTTCCATTCAAATTGAACTGACCACTTGGCTTCCCCATTTTTTACTTTCAAAGAATATCTGAAATACAGATCTGTAGCACTTAATGCCCATGATCTGCACTCCCCTTTTGTCTTTGAGCTGTACAATGAAGTCATACGAAAAAGAGCAAAAGTACAAGAATCAGCACTCCGGAAGCTCCGTCAAAAAATCACCAGATCTGACCTCACCGTTGATTTTCAGGATCCAAAAACAGGAGGAAATCATCGATCCACCGTGAAAAAACTATCACGGAGAGTAGCCTCCAGCCACTCCTTTTCTTATTTCCTCTTCAAGCTGATCAACCATCAAAAGTATCATACCGTATTGGAGGCCGGTACATCCATAGGGTTGAACACCCTGTATATGGCTCAATCAGTGGCCAGTAGTGTATGGACACTGGAAGGCTCTCCCCAAATTGCCAAAATCGCCAAAAGGCATTTCGAAAAGCTGGGCCTCTCCCATATTCATCAGGTCATTGGTGATGTCAGAGACACTTTTGTGTCAACCCTGAGTGCATCACAGCCAGCTTTGATTTTCCTGGACGCAGACCACCGATCAGACACCATCGCATTCTACCTCGATGCCATCAGGAAACATTCACCTGACACTCAGTGCATCATTGTTCATGACATCTATTGGTCTCAGGACATGAAAAACAGCTGGAGCGCCATCGTCAAAAATCCGGCATATCCTCTGACGATTGACATCTTCCAGGCCGGAATCATATTCCCACACCATCCCATCAAAAAGCAGCACTTTGTATTGAAGTTTTAAGGACTTCAAGAGATTATTATTTTCGGCCCTATTCGTCTATTTTTGCGTGCAAATCAAAAAACAGCGATGGAAGTACAAAACGAAAACAGCACCCCACAGAGCAATCCGAAACCAAAAGACAGAACCGCCCTATTCATCGGGTTGATTGTGGCCTTGCTAGGGGTCCTGATATTTTTATACTACACCAATGATACCCTCGAAAAAGAGAAAGAGGCCCAGGCCCTGGAGCTCAACAAAACGCTGCTGCAACTGGACAGCATCTCCAGCCAACTGGATAGCAAAATCCTGACCATCTCCCAGCTTGGAGGGGAAATAGACACACTATTGAAAATCAAGCAACAGCTGGAAACAGAAAAGAAGCAACTCCTGACTAACCAGAGCAGACAAAAAGACCTCATGGCCTCACTCAAAGATCGGGTGGATGGCTACCAGGAGCTATTATTGGCCAAGGATGTGGAAATAGAAGAATTAAAGAAGCTCAACGAAGAACTGCTCACCGAGAACGTGGAGCTGAAAACAGAAAAGCAACAGCTGAACGAATCCATTCAGGAAATCAACAAGGCCAAAGAAGAATTGGCCGATAAAGTGGCCTTTGCTTCAAGGCTCAAAGTGGAAGGCCTCAAAGTGTTTGCGGTAAGTGATGGAGGGAAAGAGCGTGAAGGCGAGTTCAGAAGCCGACAGGTGGACCAGTTAAAAATCACCTTTACTGTAGCTGATAACAAAGTGGCTCCTATAGAAGGTAAAGACCTGTTGGTGAGAATCATAGCTCCAGATGGCAATGTGCTTTTTGATGTAACGAGAGGCTCAGGGTCTTTTATATTTGAGGGCCGGGAGCTGTTCTACTCTGCCAAACAAGAGATTCTCTATGATAAAAACAGCCAGTTGGTGACTGTTTTTTATAAAAAAGGAAGCGAATACGCCACGGGCAGTTATCAAGTGGAAGTCTACACAGATGATTACCTGATGGGTAAGGGGAGCTTTTTGGTGAAATAGAAAGGCGCTCCTCCGGTGACAATTCACCCCTATTCATTGCGCATTAGTATTTCTTTCCCTACTTTTGCACTTCGAAAAATTTTAGTTATCTATTTAACATTATTATGAAACGAGATTACGAGACAGTATTCATTTTAACTCCCGTTTTGTCTGAAGCTCAGATGAAGGATGCTGTCGAAAAATTCAGAGGTGTTTTGAAAGATAGCGGTGCAGAAATTGTAAATGATGAGAATTGGGGTTTGAAAAAACTTGCCTATCCTATCAACCACAAGAGCACAGGCTTCTATCACCTTTTTGAATTTAAGGCAGAAACATCCGTAATCAACAAGTTGGAGACAGAGTATAGAAGGGACGAGAAGATCATGCGATTCCTTACCACCGCTCTTGATAAGCACGCTGTGACTTACAATACGCGAAGAAGAAAAGGAGAATTCAACAAGAAAAAAGAGGAAGTAGCATCATGACACTACAGAACGAACCGATCAACAGAGAGCAGAAAAAAGACAAATACTGCCGATTCAAGAAAAGTGGCATCAAATACATCGACTACAAGAATCCTGATTTCTTGCTAGCTTTTGTAAATGAGCAGGGTAAACTTCTTCCAAGAAGAATTACCGGAACAAGTCTGAAATACCAAAGAAAGGTTTCTCAGGCCGTGAAAAGAGCAAGACACCTTGCTTTCTTGCCATATGTTACAGACTCTTTAAAGTAATAGTGAGATGGAGATAATATTGAAAGACGACGTAAAAGGAGTAGGATACAAAAACGATATCGTGAGCGTAAAGCCAGGATACGGAAGAAACTATCTGATCCCTCAGGGTTTTGCAATCATCGCTAGCGAAAGCAACAAGAAGATGATCGCTGAGAATGTTAGACAAGCAGCTCACAAAGCTGAGAAGATAAAAAATGACGCTGAAGAAATCGCCAGCAAACTTGGAGATCTGAAATTGGAGATCAAAACCAAAGCTGGAGAAAGCGGGAAGATTTTCGGTGCGGTCACTGCCCTACAGGTAGCTGATGCATTGAAGGAGAAGGGATTTGATATTGACAGAAAGAAAATCAGTCTGGGAAGTATCAAAGAACTTGGAGAGCATTCTGCTGTAATCGACCTTCACAAAGCTGTTCATCACGAAATCACTATTAGTGTAATCGCTGAATAAACACAGTCATTAGAAGATACGAAAACCCTGATTTCGAATAGAGATCAGGGTTTTTTTGTTCCTTTCTTCTCTAACTTAGCTATTGTGTTTACGCTACCCTTCCAAATACCTGAGGCACCACATAAGATCAAGCTGAAAGATTCTATTTTCAGCATTGGCTCCTGCTTTTCAGATAACATCGGGGATAAACTCACTGCCCACAAGTTTGATGTCGTCACCAACCCTCTGGGGATTTTGTATAACCCCTTTTCCATTTTCAAAAACCTCCGGCTTCTGCTTTCAGAAGGGCTGGACCCGGATAATTTCATTGAGGCAGGGGGCGTTTATTTTCATTGGGATACGCACAGTGACATCTCGGGCACGGCCATGGATTCCTTCAAAGCCCTCCTCGAGGCAAGAAGCCACACTTCCAGACAAAGCCTTACCAGCGCCAACTGGCTCATCATTACCCTGGGCACCATCTATGTGTACAAACACCTCGAAAGCGGAAAAATCGTAGCTAATTGCCATAAAATTCCCCAAAGACATTTTCAGAAACTAAGCCTCAGCCAGGCAGAGATAGAAGAGGACTTTTTTCAGACCATGGAATTGCTCCGCACCATCAATCCCGACATTAAGGTGATTCTGACCGTGAGCCCTGTCCGTCACATCAGAGATGGACTGATCGAAAACAATGTAAGCAAAGCAACCCTTCTCCAAACGGTCAATAACATCGTGAAGAATGACCCAAATATCTACTACTTCCCTGCTTACGAAATTCTGATTGATGAACTCCGGGATTATCGTTTCTTCAAAGAAGACATGATCCACCCTACCGAGCAGGCCATACAGTACATTTGGGAGCGATTCATCACAGCCTGTTTAGATCCGGATGCCATTGGCTTTATCAGCGAATGGACCAAGGTCAAAAAATCACTGGAACATCGTCCTTTCCATCCTGACACCAATGAACATCAGCGCTTTCTCAGGTCTACACTCACCAAACTGGAAGCCCTAAGCCAACGTGTGGACGTCTCCGGTGAAATGGAGCTCATCAAAAACCAACTAATCCGCTAGACATGAAGATACTCATCCTCAGCACACTGGCGATCAGTTTTTTATTCATTCAGTGTACCCAGAATATGACACATCAAGAAGAAACCACCGAGGAATACGAATTCACTAATCATTTAATAAACTCTACGAGCCCCTACCTCCTACAGCATGCCCACAATCCGGTGGATTGGTATCCATGGGGTCCGGAAGCCTTGAACAAGGCCAAGGAAGAGAACAAACCCATTCTCCTGAGCATCGGCTACTCCTCCTGTCACTGGTGCCACGTGATGGCTCATGAAAGCTTTGAAAATGAGGAAATTGCCAGGCTGATGAATGAGCGGTTTATCAACATCAAGTTGGACCGGGAAGAGCGACCAGACCTGGACAATATCTATATGGATGCCGTGCAAGCCATGGGCTTGCGAGGTGGCTGGCCCCTCAATGTATTCATCACACCCGATCAAAAACCCTTTTACGGAGGCACCTACTTCCCGCCTGACCAGTGGAAAAAGCTTATTGTCTCTGTCAGCGATGCCTATGAACATAAATACGATCAGCTTTATGAGTCCGCATCACAATTTGCTGCCAATATAGATCAAAGTGAGGCTGAAAAATATGGACTTACAGACGGAGGCGTCGCGCTGACTCTGTCAGATTTTGACACAGCTTACGACAGCCTGAAAAATAAGTTTGATCCGGAATGGGGAGGCATGAACCGGGCGCCAAAATTTCCAATGCCTGCGCTATGGAACTTCCTTCTCACCTATTCTCATACCAGTGGGCAAACGAAGGCTCGGGAACATTGTCTCCTGACACTCGATAAAATAGCCTCCGGCGGCATATATGATCACGTTGGAGGTGGGTTTTCAAGGTATTCTGTAGATGGTGAGTGGCATGTTCCTCATTTCGAAAAAATGCTTTACGACAATGGTCAGCTGCTGTCTTTGTATGCCAATGCTTACAAACTCACTGGAAAAAGTGAGTACAAGCAGGTACTAACCGGCATAGCTCAATGGCTGCAGCGTGAGATGCTGCATGAGCAGGGAGGATTCTACAGTGCACTGGATGCAGACAGTGAAGGAGAGGAAGGTAAGTTTTATGTGTGGACTTTCGAGGAGGTGAAGGAGCTGGCCGGGGGTGATTTCTCAGTCATTGCCGAGTATTACAATGTCACCAAAGAAGGCAACTGGGAGCCCGGAAAGAATGTGCTTCGAAAATTGGAAGATGATAAAGTATTGGCCACCGAACTCAATCTTTCCGTCACAGAACTTAGAGATCAGGTGGAGCAATTCAATGCCAAGGCATTAGCGGTGCGAAACACCAGAATAAGACCTGGTCTGGACAATAAGCTCATTGCCGGCTGGAATGGATTGGCACTCACGGGGTTATGTCACAGTTATCAAGCCACCGGAGAAAGCATTTTTGCGGACTTGGCCACTGAAAATGCAGCCTTTATCAGCCAGCAACTTGTGACTAACAAAGGACTTGTGAGAATTTATGGGCTGGATACACGAGGGTATCTTGAGGATTATGCTGCAGTGATACAGGCATTTATTACCTATTATGAGACCTTCTTTGATGAAACCTACCTGGAGCTGGCCCGAACCATGACAAACCAGGTGATCGATGAGTTTTTTGATCCGAAAGAAAACCTGTTCTACTATACCAGCAATCAGGCGGAGCATCTCATCGCCCGAAAGAAAGAAATTTTCGACAATGTCATTCCGGCCTCCAACTCTATCATGGCAGAGAATTTACATAAGCTTGGCCTGATGTATGACGATGAGTCTTATAAGAAAATAGCTTTCACGATGATTTATCAGGTGAACAAACTGATCCGACAGGAGCCGGAGTACCTATCCAACTGGGCATCCATTTCCTTGCTCAGACTCAAACCTACTGCAGAAGTGCTACTGGTGGGAGCCCAGGCTCACGAACAAGCGCTGCAAATCAACAAGACCTATTTGCCCAATAAAATCCTCATGGCAAGCACCACAGGTAGTAGTCTGCCCCTATTTGAGTACAAGACCGTGGCAGACAATGAAACCACTATTTACGTTTGCTTTGACAAAGTATGTAAACGACCTGTTAATAATTTTACCGACGCACTGGCTGAGATTCACGATCGAAAATGATATGTTCACTCACTCACAATTCAGTTTCAGCACATAAAGAACTTTTATGTCTAATGGATTGCCTAATTTAAGGCCACCAAACCATCAACCAACTGACATGGTCTTATATCAGGAAGAAAAAAAATACGTTGATAGTCTCCGCAAAAGCCTGGCTGAGGATAACGAAATTTCAAAGGAGAAAATTGAAGAGTTGCTCAATAAGTTTGAAGACATGATGGAAATGACCAGTGTCAGCATCAAAATGATCGACCGTCTGATGCAGAACTATGACAAGCTAAAGCAACAAAACGGAGCAGCCACAGTAGCCGTAAAAAACCAATAAGCCTCACCAAAAAATTACCCTCGCATGCATTTCTGGTTTAGATTTGTGTGATTGAGCTACCTTGAAGTCATATTACCTCTGCCTCTTCCAGGCACATTCACTTACAGATTTTCTGATTTACTCTACCCCGACCCTCAAATTGGCGCCAGAGTCGTCGTGCAGTTTGGGAAAAGAAAAATCTACACCGGTATTATCCATAGTGTACACGATCAAACTCCCACCGACTACAACCCAAAGGAAATTCTGGATCTGGTAGATCAGGAGCCGGTACTCACCCTCCAGCAGCTCCGGTTTTTCGAATGGATGAGCAGTTACTACATGTGTACGCTTGGTGAAGTGGTGAATGCCGCCCTACCCGCCGGACTCAAAATTTCAAGTGAATCGATCTTATCCCTCAACCCTGAGACTGTACTTGAAGACCTGGACCTCACGGAAAAAGAGCAATCCATCATCAATCACCTGCTCTCCGGTGACATTAAAATGAGTGAGGTCAATAAAATACTGGACATCAAGTCACCTTACAATCATGTCAAAAACCTAAAAGAGAAAAAAGCCATTCAGGTATTTGAGCAGGTAAAGGACAAGTATGCTCCTAAAAAAGAAACCTGGATAAGGCTTTCGAAACCTCACGCTACCGAAGACGGACTCGATCAGCTTTCAGCACAGCTGGAGAAAAAAACCAGGCAGCTGGATGTGCTCCTGGCTTATCTACGAAGCGTCCCCCTGCTAGAATCTCCATCATCCAATGAGCACGGAATTAGTAAAAAGGAACTGACTCAATCCAACATCAGCGGCTCATCACTCAAGACACTCATCAAAAATGGTGTTTTTGAAGAATGGGAAAAAATAGTCTCACGACTGGATGGAATGAAAGCCTCCGGTGCGCAACAAATCAACCTCTCTTCGGCACAGCTGCAAGCCCGAAAAGATATTCTGGAGTCATTTCAATCCAAAGGTGCGGTACTGCTCAAGGGAGTAACCGGAAGTGGAAAAACCGAAATTTTCATCTCGCTCATCCAGGACATTCTGGAAAATGGAGGACAAGTACTTTACCTGCTTCCCGAAATTGCCCTCACCACACAGATCATTAAGCGACTGGCTAAGGTTTTTGGTGACCAGTTTGGAGTATTTCATTCCAGATATTCGGACAACGAGCGTGTAGAGGTTTGGCAAAAAATTCAGAAAGGCGAATTCAACTTTGTGGTGGGTGTACGCAGTGCGATTTTCCTTCCGTTCAACGACCTCTCGCTGATTATCATTGACGAGGAGCATGAAACGTCTTTCAAACAATACGAACCCGCACCCCGATATCATGCGCGTGATGCAGCCATCTACCTGGCATCCATCTTTCATGCAAAGACACTGTTGGCCACTGCTACTCCCAGTCTGGAGAGTTATCAAAATGCCCTGGAAGGCAAGTATGGGCTCGTCAAACTGGAGGAGAGATACAACGAAGCAATACTCCCCAGTGTGGTACTGGCCAATCTGGTCAAAGAGCGCAAACAGCGCAAGATCAAAGGAAATTTCAGCTCCGTCCTGATAGAAGCTATTGAAAAAGTCATGGACAAAGGCAAGCAAGTCATCCTCTTCCAAAACCGAAGGGGTTACGCCCCCTACCTCACCTGCCAAAACTGTGGATTCATACCCAAATGCCCACATTGCGACGTGAGTCTCACCTTTCATATCCATCAAAACCTACTGATCTGTCACTACTGCGGTCACAAATCAGAAATGCTCTCTTCCTGCGTCCAGTGCAACTCTCAGGAACTTAAAACGATGAGTTTTGGCACTGAGAAAATTGAAGAAGAGCTACAACTACTCCTTCCCAACGCCAGGATTGGCCGAATGGATCTGGACACCACCCGGAGCAAATACAGCTATCAGAAGATTATCGATGACTTTGAAAATGGTCATATAGATGTGCTGGTGGGAACACAGATGGTCAGCAAAGGGCTCGATTTTGATCACGTAGAGCTTGTGGGAGTATTTGATGCAGACCGGATGATCCACTTCCCGGACTTCAGATCTCACGAAAGGGCATATCAGCTCATCCACCAGGTAAGTGGCCGGGCCGGGCGCAGGGCCGATCAGGGGCATGTGGTCATCCAAACCAATGACCCGGAGCAGGCCATCTTTGCTCACCTGAAACGGCAGGACTATGAGAGCTTCTTCAATGCCGAAATACTGGAGCGTCAGCAATTTCACTATCCGCCATTTTATAGAATCATCAGGATTACGCTCAAGGATAATGAAAAGCATTTGGTTGCCAATGCGGCACAATTCTATGCCAAGGAGATCCGAAAACAACTGGGAGATCTTCGGGTGATCGGCCCGGTGGAGCCGATGATTGGTCGGATCAGAAACCAGTACCTCTTTGATATTACGGTAAAGTTTGAAAAACATGGGCTCAATTTGTCGGCCTTAAAAGAATTCCTGCTTAATTCGCGTAATATGATGCTCAGTCAGCAGTTATATAAAAGTGTGAAAGTGATTTTTGATGTAGATCCGGTATAGATGAAGCAAAGCTTTTATATTCTTCTTATTTGGGTGACCCTGGCCTATGCCTGCGATCCATGTGCCGACTGTGGTGAGCCGCTACGGTATGACCCCACGGTGAAAATGATTTTCATCAATCAGGACAGCGCTGATGTACTGAATGACAGCATCCAATTCAATAAGGATTCCATCGCCACCAATACTGCCTTGCGCAAAGTCAACACGGACTCTATGAAAGTGCTGCAAGACTCGCTGATCATCGTGGATACCCTGGTAGCTGCAGGAAAGGAAGAGTACATTGAGGTTCAGGATTTATTTAATAAAACCATAGATAGCCTCTCCATCGTTTCGGATAGTCTGTCCTCCTACTCCAAGCAGCTTACAGCAATCAATACTGAACTCACTAAGATCCTAACTGTGATTAATAAAGGGACTGTACAACTCCAGCATACCAGTATCCTGGAAAATGGTGCGGAGCTGAGCTATGAAGACTCTACCACCTCTTTCAGGTTGCCTTTGCTCCTTGCCAGTAATCAGACCAGCTACCGCATCACCATAGATGGTATTGATTATACCATTGCCTTTACTTATGAAACTTTCGAGTCTATTGATAAAGCCAGGGTGGCCAAGGTAAGTGCTGGTAATTTAGAGGTTCTTTCACACTCCTTTGATTCGTTAACTTTAAATTGCCCATCTGACTGCATAAGCGATGATGCGACCGTTACTGTATATTTCTAGTTTCTTACTGATGTGGCAAGCATTTGCCCAGGCAGACGCTGTGGCTGTGGACAGCCTGGAAGAGGAAAGCGTGCGTTTTATTCAGCCTTCATTCAGTTTTGACTATGGAAAAGCCCTGGTAAGTGTTGCTGGGTTTGAGAAAAAGTATGAGGGGGCTTTCTCCCTGCTATTCTTTGACAACTACTATCTCACCGGGGAAATAGGCACCGGAAATCTCCAACCAAAAAACGGCATTGAAAACGGGAAATACCAGTCTGAAGGAAATTACTACCGAATAGGTGGCGGGTACCTGAAAGCCATCAATAGTACCAGCAGGCTTGGACTGGGTGTTCGGTATGCCATGAGTACTTTTAATGACCAGGGGGAGTACTATGTAGAGAGTCAGTCTGGTAGTCAGGACGACTATAGTGAGCAATTTGAACGTAAGAATTTGGAAGCCCGATGGGTAGAAATGGTGCTCACCTCCGAAAGCAAAGTGAGACTCAAAAAGTCAGATCCTGAAGCCAGAATTAACCAATTATTTTCTCTCGGGTTTCATCTGAGACTGAGGGTGATGTCCTCTTATGATCGCTTTTCTCCCATAGACGTGTACAGTGTTCCAGGGTATGGCCGCACAGTCAATAACCCCAACCTGGCCCTCAACCTGTTTTTGAAGTTCACTCCTTTCTAGGATTACTCGAACTGCTCTCCCTCTTTTACCGTACCGAAGACCAACTCCACGCGCCGATTTTGTTCCCTACCTACAGCCTGCTGATTATCAGCAATAGGTTTTGATTCTCCCCTGCTTTCGGTAACAATACGTGATTGATCTATTCCGCTTTTCACCAAATAATCATTCACAGCCTTTGCTCTTTTTGCTGCCAGAATTTCATTTTGTCGCGGACTTCCTATTTCGTCCGTGTGTCCGATCAGGTGTAGATTGAGTCGTTCATTGGCCTTCAAAATGGCGATGGTGTTCTCCAGCAAGTCCAGATCTTTCAATAAGAGATTATCCGAATTATGATCAAACAGAATGTTACGCTCTATCCTGTTGAGTGTTTCCAGACCATGTACGGAAGTCACCGTGGGGATCTCGAATTCCTCTACCAGAGATGGAATGTTTGTTTTTGAAGGTGTAAAAATCTCTTCTCGTTTCTCCAAGATATCCTCATCACTACTCATCAGCTGAGTCGCATAGATGTCTCCAAATTTTCCACCCCTGGAACTACTGAAAAAGACTGAACTATCCTGTCCTATATAAAAATAAGCATCAAACGCCCTGGAATTAATTTCTCGTCCCAGGTTCACAGGTGCGGACCAGTTGGTCCAGCTATCATCGAGACGTGTAGAATAGTAAATGTCGGCGCTTCCAAACCCGCCTTTTCTGCTACTGGCAAAAAACAAAGTTTTACCATCAGCACTCAAAAAAGGCGAAATTTCATACCCCACACTATTTACCACATTCCCCAGATGGATGGGTGGAGACCACCAGTAAAATCCTTCATTTTGCACCCCTGCACCACTTGCCTGATGAAACCTGTTCCAACCTGTGAACTTAAAACTCACATAGAGATCTTCTAGTCCCATGCTATAGGGGCCATTCATGGATATAAGCAGCACATCGGACAGCTCGTTTACATTCAATCCGTACAGGCTATTCATCTCACCAAGATTATAGATTCCTTCTATCTTAGTCACTACTGGTGGGGACCAGCCCTCCTCCGACTGGTCACTGTATGACAAACCGCTTTTAGAACCAATGTTATCTTCATAGGAATTGAGCAAGTAGATTCTTTTACCCCCACTATCTATCCCTACTACGGCATTGTTCCCACGGTTGTTAAATAAGGCGACAGGCTCCGCTTCCTGCCACTCTCCCTTTTCATTCTTGTCAGAAACCCAGACGTCCTGGCCGCCAAAACGACCTCCTACATTCTTCTCGAAGGCTCCCCGGGTGATGTATAAGCGATTACCATCCGGTGACAATACCGGCATGAGCTCGTCACCTTTGGAGTTCACTTTGGGTGATAGCATTTGTACCTCACCAAAAATCAGATGCTGGTCCTGAGCACGAAGTGAAGGCCAGCCAACACAGATGGCTACTATTAGTGTCAATCGATAATGGATAATCCCCCTCATCTGATCACAGGTTTTGGAGCAGATCCCCTGGCCAACAATATTCCAAAAACCACCTCATGTGTACTACCAAAAGCATTACCGGGTTTGGAAATGGGAACATCATACGCATAGGATAATTTGTACCGATCACTAAAATAGAAACCAATTGACCCACCAAAAGCATCCCTATTTCGGAAATTAATACCCAGCCAGAGTTTCTCCTGACAATAGATTTTACTGGTCACATAAAGTGCAAATGGAGATTGTGATTTGTAAGAAAACAGAATCCCCGGGCTCAAAAGAAAAGAGTTACCCACGTTGATATAAACTCCTCCGGCCAAGTTGTGCTGAGTATCCACTCCTTCCAGTCCGAAGGCCTGACCACTTCCCAATCCCGCCCCAAGAATTTTGACAATGGAATAGGAAGCATAAAAATCTGAGGAGTACAGGCTCAAACCGGTATTGATATAATAGGAGTACTTATTCAAATCTCCAGAAGCATATTGTTGATAAAGCTGGTCATTGGCTGGATTCAGGACGGTTGCTTTATTACGATCAAACTGAGCACTGTTCACCAATCCCGACACCCCTACAGACATCATCATTTCTCTGGACACCGGCAAATGCACGGCGTAGCCACCACTCAATGAATACTTGGTAATAGCCGCTTGTTCATCCCCAATCAGTGAAAAAGAGTAACCATGCTTTGGCTGATGAGTAAGGCCACTCGATGGCTGCAATTGCCTCCGCAGTTTTGTTCTGGCCTTTCTATCCAGCTTCCGAACCGTCTGTCGGATACTGTCCTCTACCATTCGTCTCAGGAGGTATGGATTACTGCTCCTCAGTCCATTGTTCGGCACATTCACATTATCTGCCATCTTCCCGATATCGTAGGGGCTCTTGTACCTGACCTTGCGCCGTTTATTAGGGCTCCAATCAGGAAGTACACCACTCACATGGGCATAGGTAGCAAACGGAGCATCTTCCATTCCCACCCACTGCCGTCGGACTCCAAACCGAAAATCGGTGTGATTTTCGATCCCGGCAAAAGCAGGGTTGTAGAGTGGCATTACCTCCTGATATTGTGTAAGTGGAATGTTAATCTGGGCATTCGCCCCAAACAATAACACTGAGAGCAAACCAATAAAAATGAATCCCTTTTCGATCTGTGCGCTCATCATTATCTCAAAACAGTAATAGTGCCCGTATACTTTGTATTCAAAGAGTTATTGAGCTTGATGATATAATAATAAGAAGCTACAGGTACGTGATGCCCCTGATAGGTTCCATCCCAGGGTCTCTGATACCCCTTGGAACTAAATACCGTCTGACCTGACCGGTCATATACCACCACCTCGTTAAATGGATAAGCATCCAGATTAGGGATGATCCAATAGTCGTTTTCGCCATCACCGTTCGGAGTGATTGCAGAAGGAATCTCGGGTAACTCCAGAGGGTTTACCACAATCAAAAACACCTTTTCCAAATACTCAGATGGTGTACCGTCATCCTCTGATCTAACTCTAATAGTATAATTGCTTTGAATTCTGGCTTCAAAAATCTCACTGCTTCTTAGTTCATTTCCAGAAATCACAAAATCAGCATTATCAACATCTCCTTCACCATCTACCATTGTATAGGTATGTGTATCACCAAAGTCAGGATCTACCGTACTCAGAAAACCCACTCGTGTACCTTCTGGCTGGGCTTCATCAATGGTATGATTATCTAGCAGAATGTTTTCCGGAGCGGCATTCACATCCAATACTTTCACCACAGCATCCGCCTCAGCCGAAAGTCGCTGTACCTCATCCACCACCTCTATCCTCAAAGTATAATGAGGGGTACGCCGTGCATCCAGGGTTGAGTTATTTTTTATGGTTAGCATCCCTGTCCCATCGATTTCAAAAACATCCTGTGTATTACCACCCAGTATTTGATATGACAAAGGGTAGCCCTTTGGAGAAACCGCCACAAACTGCCCTACGTGAGCTCCTACCACGTCCGTCTCATTTATCTCAAAGGTTTGGTCTGCCACTTCTGGTGGAGTGGGCACATAAATCACTTCTACATGTACTACTCCCTGTGCCGACTGACCTTTGACGTCCGTCACCCTCACCGTCAACTCATACTTAGGGGTGGCTATCGCATCCAGTTGTGAGGCGGCGTTGAGGGTGAGTACTCCGGTTTTGGGATGAACACTGAAAGTGTTCCCTGTATTTCCGCCAAGGACAGAAAACACCAACTCATCCTCATCCTGGGCTTCAATTACTCCAAGCTGGGTGCCGTTTGAAGCGGTCTCTTCCACACTAAAAAACTGTTCTTCAATAATAGGAGGCCGATCTGCCGAGAGAATAACAATTTGAAAAACCTCTTCGTAATACAGATTCTCAGGTTTACCATTATCAGTGGTACGCACCCTAATGCTATAGGTACTTTGGACCAACGAATCCAATGGGGTATTGGTGAGTAAAGAATTTGACACAATGGAAAAAGAAGAATTATCTATATCGCCAGCACCACTTACTATGGAATAAGAGTGACTATCCTCCGGGTCAGGGTCGGTGGTTGAGAAAAACCCGACCAAGGAGCCAGATACAAGGTCATCAGGAATGGTGTCTCGGGATATCCATATATCTGTGGGGGCACTATTCGCCTGGATTACATAAATCACAAACCGCTCCTCTATCCAAAGTCCTCCGTTATCAGTGCTTCTCACCCTGATCTGATAAATATTCTGATCATTGGCCAGAAACACTTCATTGGTGAATAGCTGGTCTCCCGAAATAGCAAATGACGCATTATCCAAACTTCCAATTCCACTAACAAGAGAATAGGAATGTGTATCCTTTGAGTCAGGATCATCGGTGGAAAAGGTGCCAACCAAGGTGCCCACTGGTCTGTTTTCACTCACCGTATCATGAGATAACAATAACCCTGTGGGGGTTTCATTCACCTCCAAGACCTCTACAATTGCGTTAGCTTCAGCAGAGAGCATTTGCAAAGTATCTAACACCTCTATACGCAACACGTACTCTGCAGTTTGCATTGCGTCCAGTGTTGTGTTGTCATTAATGCGGATAACTCCACCCTCATCAATCCCAAATACCCCTTGCGAATTGCCACTGATTATTTGAAAAATCAATGGGTTATTTCTTGGTGAAATGGCTATGAAGTCGCCTACAACCGTTCCTATAGAATCCGTCTCTTTAATCTCATATGTTTGATCATTGACCTCAGGGGGGGCGGGTACATGAATTACTTCAATATGTACAACCCCTTGGGCAGATTGACTTTTATCATCGGTCACTTCCACAGTCAACTGATACTGTGGCCTCACCAGAGCATCAAGTTGTGAAGCATCATTAAGGGAGAGTAAACCAGTCTTTGTACTCAAACTAAATGTGTTGTTGATGTTTCCATCAAGAATTGAGAACACCACATTACCGTCATCTTTAGCTTCAATAAATCCAATTTGCGTACCCGTTGGTTCTGTCTCCATTATGCTAAAAAATTGCTCTTCGATAGATGGCGGATCATCAGCGGACGTAATAACAATTTGAAAAGCTTCTTCATAAAAAAGGTTTTCAGGCTTTCCATTGTCGGTGGATCTTATTCTGATATTGTAGAGGCTTTGTGTCAGGGAATCCAATGTGGTATTGGTGAGCAGCGAATTTGACACAATAGAAAAAGATGAATTATCTGCATCACCAGCTCCAGTCACCAGAGTATACACATGACTATCCTCGGGATCCGGATCTGTTGTGGACAAAAAACCAACCCAGGATCCCAGTTCCATGTCATCAGGTAATGTATCGCGGGAGATCATTATATCAATGGGGGCCCTATTGGTTTGAATGATATGAATAACAAAACGCTCCTCTACCCATAGCCCACCACTATCAGTACTTCTCACCCTAATCTGATAGGTATTCTGATCATTTGCGAGAAAGACCTCATTGGTAAACAACTGGTCATCTGATATGGTAAACGACGCATTATCAGTGGCACCGTTTCCACTCACCAGGGTATAGGCATGAGTATCGTCTATGTCTATGTCATCAGTAGAAAAAGTACCAACATAAGTCCCAATAGGTCTATTTTCACCAACTGTATCATGGGACAGGATGAGGCCCGTGGGTTCTTCATTCACATTGGTAATCCTTACGACTACTTTCTTCTCTATTGAGAGACCGCCAAGGTCCGTGGATTTTAATCTCAAAGAATAAATATCTCCCTCTTCATAATCAAAAGACACCGAGGCCCTTAGCAAATCAGTGCCATAATCATCTGTCCAGATCAAATCATCACTAATTGGAGACTTTTGTATGAATGAAAAAACATCGAACTGTCCATTGTCATCATCACCTTCTCCGGACACCAACTCATAGATATGAGTGTCCACCACATCGGGATCCTCAGTAAGTAGTTGGCTTAGCTCTGTTGGCTCTCTTTCGTTTTCTGACACATAGATTGTATCTGCAATATTGATGCTTGTGGGTCGATTGTTTTCCACAATCACCGTGTTGTGTGCAAATCCAGCTGTGAAATAAGAAATGGTTCTTCCATCCAATACAGCAGGGATCAAGCCTTCTGCAAACCGATTTGACCCCCAGGCCACTAGTGTTGAGGGACCCGTTCGAGCGAGATTGTGGTAATCTCCTACGCTGATCTCATCTACAAAACCCATGGCAGGTATATCGAGTTGGTCGAAGAGCGTATTATCCCCCCATCCTGAGACAGTCCCATCTATATTCAAAACCAAAGAATGGAATTGCCCCGCTCCTATGTCTTGTACATTGGCGATGGAGCCAGGAACTGTGGACTGCCCAAATTCATTCGCACCCCATGCCACTACCGTTTGGTCACTTTTCAAGGCAAGGTTGTGAAAATTACCCACAGCTATTTTTTCCACATTAACGAGCCCTGCTGGTGGGGACAGATCATATCGTGTACCAGCCCCCACCAGAATGACTGTTTTGTCCGACTTAAGGAGTAAAGTATGCTCATCTCCAGCACCTATGTCAATAATATCTGAAAATGAAGATACCTCTGTCTGGCCGAAATCATTGAATCCCCAGGCCACCACAGTGCCATCCGCTTGCAGCACCACTGAATGACCAAGACCCGCTGACACTTTGATAGGTGCGATAATACCTGCCGGAACAGTGGTCTGGCCATAAGAATTATCCCCCCAGGCGATCACTTCAACACTATCTATAATAGCAAGGGTGTGTTCGTAGCCTGTAGAAATGGCAGTTACATGAATGTCTTGAAAAGAAAGGTGAAGCTGATCGAAAGTATCGTCTCCCCAATCAAAGATCATCGTATTGGTATCCTGAGCCGAACAAATTAACCCCTCACCCAATAGGGCGAGTAGGCTGGTCAGATAAATAAGTTTATACATGGTGGCGGATCAGTTTGAATGAAGATCATACCGTTAATGATCTTACCTTCAAAAAGGGACAGTTTAAGGTAGCTTTTTTTTTCAAAAGCACAAAAACAACCCCTCACAAACCACCTGAATACTCCAGACGATCAATCAGATATCCCACTCGTCATTGAGCAAGCGAATGGCATGATGACCTGTGAGGTCAAACTGACAGGGAACCAGGGAAATGTAATTGTTGGCAATCGCCCATTCGTCATTGTCCTCCCCTTTGTCATGATTTACGAAGTTTCCGATCATCCAAAAGTACTTTCTCCCATGGGGGTCTATCCGCTGGTCGAACTCTTCTTCCCATCTGGCATTGGCCTGACGACATACCTTGATCCCTCTAATTTTCTGGTTTTGGTGTGCAGGTATATTTACGTTCAGTGCTATCCCTTTCGGAATCCCCTTTGTCAGGGCCTCACGAGCTATCTTGAGGATGAATTCATCCACATGATCCATCTCCGCGTCAGTGTCATAGTCGCAGAGCGAAAACCCAATAGCTGGTGTACCTTCAATAGCCGCCTCTATGGCCGCGCTCATGGTACCAGAATAAAGCACACTGATGGAGGTATTGCTTCCATGATTGATGCCACTCACCACTAAGTCAGGCTTTCTATCTTTCAGTAAATGATGTTTGGCCAACTTCACACAGTCTGCCGGAGTGCCGCTGCATTCATATGCCGGAATCTGATCTCCAAACAACCTGTTTTCGGTAAGTCTAAGTGTATCCCCCACTGTGATCGCATGACCCATCCCCGACTGAGGGCTGTCCGGTGCCACCACCAGCACATCGCCGATCTGAGCCATCAGGCTTACTAATTTCTTAATTCCATTAGAGGTAATGCCATCGTCATTGGAGACGAGTATCAGTGGTTTCGACATGCGTTGGTTTTTTATATAGCGTTGTAAAAGGCCGTGATTCGAATGAGGTCTCTCAATTCATCCGTTTTCAACCTGTTTTTCTTAATGAAGCTCTTCACTTCCGAGGAGTGCTTGGACATGATATTCATCAAATCACTTTTCTTACCTAGGTAGATATCTATCTTCCCATCCTTATGGAGGAAATAGAAAGTATAATGCACCTTATCCTGAATAAATGACCCACCCCAATAGGCAGAGCTATTGGAGACACTTTCCTGTACAATGGCCTCTCTGGAAAGCAAAGAGAGCGGCCCCTCATACAACACCTCAAAGATGATCGGAATCTCATAGTTGTAATTGACATTATAAGGTATGGAGTAGAACTGCCGGTAGTTATCCACTAATTTGTCATATATCTCAAAATAGAAAATCTTATGACTGCTGAAGGTCTTCACCACATTGCCCTGAATCAACTGCACAATGTTGGCTTCCATGTCATATTTGATCAACCCCCGAACGGTATCATCTTCCGTAGTGATCAGGTAACCGTCATGCCACACCTCCGACGAAAACTCCTGTGCATGGCTCAAGAAACCAGCAGCACAGAAGATCATGAATAAAAATAGTCTCCTCATCTACAATTATTTTTTCAGAATCTCGTGTCCCATTTTGTCCCGCTTGGTTTCAAGGTATTTTTGATTGTGGATATTTGGAACAACCTCTATAGCTACGTTCTCAACAATTTCCAGACCATAACCCATTAGGCCGATGCGTTTTTTTGGATTATTTGTAATGAGCTTGAGTTTGGTCACTCCCATTTTCCTCAAAATCTGCGCACCTACACCGTAATCCCGCTGATCCATATGAAAACCTAACTTCTCGTTGGCCTCCACTGTATCCAGCCCTTCTTCCTGTAGCTTATAGGCTTTCAGCTTATTCAAAAGACCTATCCCACGTCCTTCCTGATTCATGTAGAGCACCACGCCTTTGCCGGCCTTCTCCACCATCTGCATGGCGCTGTGTAGTTGATTGCCACAGTCACACCGGTAAGACCCGAAAATATCACCCGTCACACAGGAAGAATGCACCCTCACCAGTACAGGCTCATTCTCTTCCCATTCGCCCTTATAGAGCGCCAGATGGGTCTCATTGGTGTTCTTTTGCTTGAAAGCCTTCAGGCGAAACATACCATGCTCGGTGGGCATGTCTACTGCAATTTCTTCTTCCACAAGGGACTCATGCTCCATGCGGTAAGCAATCAGGTCTCTGATGGACACAAGTTTCAGGTTGAATTTATCAGCGATAACCCTCAAATCAGGTAACCGTGCCATGGTGCCGTCCTCCTTAAGAATCTCCACCAGTACACCGGATGGGTGAAGTCCGGCCAACCTGGAGAAATCAATGGCGGCTTCCGTATGTCCTGTTCTTCTTAGCACCCCACCCTCTTTGGCTTTCAATGGGAAAATATGGCCAGGCCTGCCAAGGTCCTCAGGTTTGGTGTCCTCATGAACAAGTGCCTGAATGGTCTTGGACCGATCGGAAGTGCTGATGCCAGTGGTGGTACCATGTCCGATCAGGTCCACTGATACGGTGAAGGGGGTTTCATGCACCGCTGTGTTCTTACCTACCATTAGGTCCAGACCTAGTTCTTCACATCGCTTTTCCAGCAAAGGCACACAGATCAATCCTCGTCCCTCTTTGGACATGAAGTTGATAATTTCGGGGGTGACCTTCTCTGCGGCACAGATGAAATCGCCTTCATTTTCACGATCTTCATCATCTACCACGATGATAATTTCGCCATTTCTGATGGCTTCTATTGCTTCTTTTATTGGGTCAAGAAGTTGCGCTCTACTCATTCCTATTTATTTTCAGTCTATCTTAATACAAGTTATTTTACTGTGACGTTCCCCAGAAATTCCGCCAGGCTCATCTCTATTTTTTTAAGCCCGTTGATTTCATCCAGCAGGATGTCAATGTCATCTTCATTCGTCGCTTCCTTTAGCTTTCTGTTTTCCTCCTCTATCAGGTGTTGCACAATTCTAAACTTCAGCCTCAGGATATTAGAATAGGTAACATCCTTCAATTGTTCCTCCTCTTTTGGAATATATATCTGAAATTTCTTCTCCCAGTTCTCGCTCACCTCATGCTTTGAGGTCATCAGGTTGACCACCTCGCGCTTGATCTCTTCAGAGCCGTGCTGTATGAGGTAATCCCCATCTATTATGACTCCCTCAAGAAGCTTCTCCTTGAAAATATCAAGGATGCTTTTGTATACCGGATTGGTAAACTGTATTTCCTCAATCTCTGAAAGAAAGTATGAGATCAGGTCTTCATCCACCAGCTCGTGATTGGTGATGTGACTCTTTCCATAATTCACCAAAACCCGGATACTCTCCTTCTCCTGAAGCTCTATGACCTTCATGATATCGAGCTCCTCCGGCTCTTCTGGTTGGGCCACCAGCAGGTCTTGTGGAGTCAGATTTTCACCAGGCTGATAGCCGGCTTTGCCCTTGTCCCGGTTTTGCTGGATAAGGATCTTGTTTTGCTCGGCCACCAATACTGCCTCCGAAATACCCAGCAGATCACTGCATTCCTTCAGGTAGACCGTCCGTTTCACCGGGTCGTCTATCTTGGTGATGGACCTTACAATGTCTTTGATCAACCCGGCTTTTTTAACCGGATCATCTTTGGCATCTGCTAAAAACAGTTTTGTTTTGAAGCGAATTATATCCTGAGATTCACTTTCAATGTAGTGACTAAAAGCACTGGTACCCAGCTGCTTGGCATAGCTGTCCGGATCTTCTCCTTCAGGGAGTGCAACCGCCCGCACATTGAGCCCGCCCTCCAGCAACATATCAATCCCTCTGATGGAAGCTTTGATCCCTGCGGCATCACCATCGAAGATCACGGTCACGTTTTCTGTATATCGTTTCAGGAGTTTGATCTGCTCCTCGGTGAGGGCTGTACCTGAGGAAGACACTACATTTTTGATACCCGTCTGGTGCATGGAAATGACATCCGTATAGCCTTCTACCAGGTAAACGTTATCTTCTTTTCGGATGTCCTGCTTAGCCTGAAACAGACCATAGAGAATCCGGCTTTTATTGTAGAGCTCTGTCTCCGGAGAGTTGATGTACTTGGGCTGTTTCTTATCCTTGCCCAGCATTCGGGCACCGAATGCCACCACTTTGCCGGACACATTGTGAATGGGGAAAATGACCCGATTTCTAAACCTGTCATAAACCTTTCCCTCCTCCTTCACCACAATAAGACCGGCCTCTTCAAGCAGCTCCTGGCGGTATCCTTTTGCCGTAGCAGCTTTCAGCAAGTGATCCCACTCACTGAGGGTATAGCCCAGTTCAAAATCCTTAATGGATTCATCTGTAAATCCCCGTTCCTTGAAATAGCTCAGGCCTATCGATTTGCCTTCCTCACTCTCCCACAATAGTTCCTGAAAGGATTCCTTGGCGAAATTGAGTAGGATATAAAGACTGTCTCTCTTGTTTTGAGCCTCCTGGGCTTCGTCGCTCTGCTCCTCCTCTATGATTTCTACACCGTACTTCTTAGCGAGGTATTTCAGTGCTTCCAGGTATGAAAGACCATCCACTTCCATGACAAAGGTGATACAATCCCCGCCTTTGCCACTGCTAAAATCTTTGAAAATACCTTTGGAGGGCACCACATAAAAAGATGCTGTCTTCTCATTGGTGAATGGACTCAGGGCCTTGTAACTGCTTCCTGATCGCTTCAGGGTAAGGTAATCACCCACCACGTCCACGATATCCATGCGGTTTTTTATCTCATCGATGGTAGCTGGACTGATCATAGGTTAATCTTCGCAGTATCAGAGTGATTTTTCAAAGCACAAATCTAAGGCTTTACTCTGAAACGAAACGGCCTATTCCGCAGGGCTTATTCAGAACAGAAAGACAATCCAGAATCACAGGATCGCTTCCCCTCATGATAGATGATGTGAGTTTGACGATGACGCCCGTCCAGCACATCGTTCTCCAGAAAATCATCAATCATTGATATGTACCCATCCTGTATGGGCTTGCCCGCCCACTCATGTCCACCACCACAGTCTGTCATGAGATAATACTGCTGGTCAAGTGAACGCAAACGCTCAGCCAGGGTATACGAACCTGAAAGCATCATAAATCCGGTCTGATCTGCATCACAATAGTGGTGTGGTGCATTGGCGTAAGGCACCAGATTGTCACAGGTACCATGAAAAAAAGCCGTGGGAATGGCGTTCTCTTTAGTGATCCACCGGGCATCCAAAAGTGCACCGGCCATACTAATCACGCCACCATACTTAAAATTAGATGGTAGGATGCCAGCCATGGTTTCCTTCCAATAGGTTGCGTGGATTGCTGCCTCTGCTCCGGCACTGCTCCCGACAATCACCACTCTGGAGGCATCAATACCCAATTCCTCTTTGCGGTCAATCAGATAAGCCACTGCCTGGTGGATGTTTCGTGCCGCCTCAAATATGGTGCTGATTTTATTCTGAACGGGCTGGTCACAGCTGAAGGACTTGCCTTTCATAGTGAGGTGATAGGAAATAGTGGCTGTAACCCAACCCTTTGAAGCATAGCGCTCACAAAAAGCCAGGTGACCTGACTCATCGCGCTTTCCTCCCGAGAACCCACCACCGTGCACGTAGATCAGCAAAGGGCGAGGCGCTGCTACATCCTTTGTCGTATACAGATCCATGCCAAGCGTGTCTTCATAAACGACCGTATTCCTTTCGAATGACTGTGCCTCGAGAAAACAAACCGTCATAAGCAGAAAGGATGCAAGAAAATATTTCATAGGTCAATAGGTATCTCTGTATATGTGGTCAAATCGTCGTCCATGATCAGGCTTCAGCGGCATGGATTCACCACCGGTTTCAGACAACCAGGCAAAAAGTGCCGATCTCAACTCCTCAGCCACTTCTCTGTAATCATCATTCCTGATCAGATTATTCATTTCATTCGGATCATTTTCAATATCGTATAATTCGTTGATATCCCAAACTCCGTGGTAGCGAATAAACTTATACTTTGATGTGCGAACGGCATGAACCGTAGGCGTCTGGGGAAAAGGGCGCTCCCAAAAGTACTCATAGTAGACCGTGTCACGCCAGGGGATAGATTCCTGATAAAGGAGCTTTTTAAAGGAGCTCCCATCCATATGCGCTTTGACTCCCAGTCCGGCCATATCCATTACGGTGGGGCCTACATCCACGTTTTGAACCACCTCACTCACCCTGGAGGCCGCCGGGATACCGCCACCCATAGCCAGCATCGGCACTCGCATGGATTCTTCGTAAGCCTGGCGCTTGTCTATGAGCCCGTGTTCGCCAAACGAAAAACCATTATCGCCCATGTAGATCACCACGGTATTTTCCAGTAAATTCTCTTTCTCGAGGTAGTCGAGTACGGTACCGATACTTTCATCCACAGATAGCAACGTTTCACAATAGCGTCGGTAAAAGTCCTCAAAATTGATTTGCCCATGATACATGTAATCCACACCGTGCCAGCTATTGCACTGAGCTTTTGCCCAGTTGGGTAGATCATCATAGTTGTATTGATCCGCTGAAACGGTGCTTCGCTCATGGCCGGGAGGAAACATAGTGGGCGGGTATGCAACCGGCTCCGTTTCATATTTCCCAAGGTGTCTCTTGGCTGGCTGGAAATCGGCATGCACTCCCTTATGAGACAGGTAGAGAAAAAAGGGCTTTTCTTTATCTCGGTTACTAATGAAATCAATGGCATAGTTGGTCAGCACATCTGTGACATAGGCTGAGTCCCCGTGCACCTCATCTGTACCATTGAAATTGATGGTAGGATTATAATATACTCCCTGTCCCTTGAAACTAGCCCAAAAGTCAAACCCGGGCCGCTTACCAGAATGGTGCTCGCCCATGTGCCATTTTCCAATGAAGCCTGTCTGATATCCGGCTTCCTTCTGGAGGTATTCAGGGAAAAACACTGTGCCCTCAGGAATGAGTGACTGGTTATCTACCACCTTATGATTATGTGCATACTGACCGCTGAGGATACTTGCACGGCTGGGTGAACACAGGGAGGTACTCACAAAGGCATTTTGCACATGTACCCCTTCAGTGGCCATTCGGTCCATATTAGGCGTTTCCAGAAATGGAACTTTCCCCATGAATCCCATGAAGTCATAGCGGTGGTCATCACTGAGAATAAACACCACGTTCTTACGATTCGAAAGGTCAGGCTGTGTAGAGGATTGCTCTTTTTGGCTGCATGCTGAAGCGATAACGATCAGTAATACAAGGCTTAAAACTTTCTTCATTTCATGTTCATTTTAGCATAAAAAACACCCACCATCAGAAAATTTTCATAAACGCCGGCATAAGACTTATTCCCAGAAGTCTGACACCTTAAAAGCGAATGGGTCAATGTTTCTGAATGGTGGGATTTTTTGAAGTGTGAAGAAGTAACAACTATGGGAATTTCTTAATTAATTTATTTCGTCCAATTTACCTTTTGTCTCTGCACATCTCTTGAGTTGGCGCCTACCATGATTTCAAATTCACCAGATTCCCAGTCAAACTCCAAATCTGAGTTGTAGAACTTCAAGTCTTCATTAGTTACCTCAAAAGTCACTGTGACTGTCTCTCCTGCTGCTATCAAAACCTTCTGAAAACCTTTTAACTCCTGTACCGGACGGGTGATGCTTCCCACCACGTCTCTGATATATAATTGCACCACTTCCTTACCATCCACATCACTTTCATTGGTGACGGGCACAGATACGCGAAGAACCTCTGCTCCCTTTAGTTCCTGGTGAGACAGGGTCATGTCACCAAATTCGAAGGTGGAATAACTCAACCCAAAGCCGAAAGGATATAAAGGCTCATTGCTCACATCCAGGTAATTGGATCGAAACTTCTGAAACCACTGACCTTCCGCCAGGGGTCGGCCGGTGTTCTTATGGTTGTAGTAGATAGGTACCTGTCCGATATTTTGAGGGAATGTAGTGCTCAATTTTCCCGATGGGTTCACCTCACCAAAAAGCACATCAGCAATGGCCAAACCACCTTCACTTCCTGCAAACCATGTATTGAGAATAGCAGGAACACTTTCTGACTCCCATTTGATGGCAAGCGGCCGGCCACTTTGCAGTACAAGTACCACTGGTTTGCCCGTTTTCAGAAGTGCCTTCAGGAGGTTCTGTTGACTTTGGGGAATTGAAATATCTGATCTACTGGAGCTCTCTCCGGACATCTCAGCTGATTCACCCAATAAGGCTACGATCACCTCTGACTTTTGGGCTACAGCCAGCGCTTCCTTAATGAGTGCGTCCGCAGAACGCTCATCCCTGTAGGTAGGCTTACCGAAAATACTCACCCTGGCTTCCAGGTCTGCCTCTTCATAGACATTCGCCCCCTTTGCATATAGAATATTTGTACGAGCTCCACCCACTGCTTTCATTCCTTCCAGAAGTGAAATGGACTTGGTGAAATCTGCTGCCACACTCCAGGTGCCAGTCATGTTCTCTTTGTAATTGGCTAAAGGTCCTATCAGGGCAATGGTTCCGCCCTTCTTTAGGGGCAACACATTGTCTTCATTTTTCAAAAGAACCAACGATTGAGCTGCAATCTTCCTCGCAGCCTGTCTCTTATCGGCCGTGTAAATTTCCGTCTCTGATCGTTGAATGTCACAGTACCGATAAGGATCTTCAAAAAGGCCCAGTTCAAACTTCGCTCGCAGGATTCTGCGACAAGCCGCGTCGATTTGTGCTTCCGTGATAGCTCCTTCTTCCAGTGACTTTTTGAGTGTGGTCAAAAAGCCCTCTCCTACCATATCCATGTCTATGCCAGCATTCAAAGCCAGTACAGATACCGTCTGCAAATCACCCATACCATGGTCAATCATCTCATTGATTCCTGTATAATCGGTCACTGAGAAACCATCGAAACCCCACTGTTCACGGAGCACTTCTGTCATCAGCCAGCGATTACCTGTAGCAGGGATACCATCTATTTCATTGAAAGAAGCCATAACGCTCCCCACTCCTGCATCGACAGCTGCTTTGTAAGGTGGGAAATATTCATTGTACATTCGCACCCGACTCATGTCCACGGTGTTGTAGTCCCGGCCTGCTTCAATGGCACCGTATAGCGCAAAATGTTTGACACAAGCCATCATGGTATTGAAAGCAGTAAGGTCATCACCCTGATATCCGCGTACCATGGCCCCTGCCATCAGCGATGCCAGGTAAGGGTCTTCACCCACACCTTCGGATATCCTGCCCCAGCGCGGGTCACGACAGATGTCTACCATCGGAGAAAAGGTCCAAGAAATACCGTCTGCTGTGGCCTCCTGTGCGGCGATTCTGGTAGACAGCTCGATGAGTTCCATATCCCAAACGCATGATAGTCCCAGGGGAATGGGGAAAACCGTTTTGTAGCCATGGATCACATCCATACCAAAAATCAACGGGATTTTAAGGCGGCTCTTTTCCACAGCTATCTGCTGGGTAGCTCTGATTTTTTCTACACCGCTGATATTAAATAATCCTCCTACCTGGCCAGCTTTGATCTTTGGCACGATCCCAGTATTGGAAGCCAAACCTGTGCTGATGTCACCAGCCCCCGGAAGATTGAGCTGCCCTATCTTCTCCTCTATGGTCATAAGATTTAAAAGAGAGTCTATCTGAGCCTCATAGGGCTCACCCGCTTGTATCGGATCAGGCGCAGAGCAACTGCCCAAAAACAGCGATACTATCATCATCCCAACCACTAATAGATTTCTCATGTCCAATGTTATCTTTTGATGTAAAAGTGTGTGTCTATTTTTCATACTCAAAGCCCAATTTCTTGAGGCCATTTTGCACCTCAGGTGCGGACATAAACAGGTCCCATAGCAAGCCACTCCTGTAGTTCTCGATCATGACCGGGATTGGTCCCTGATCAATGGCCAGGTACCGCGGCAAATACCAGTCGGCGCTAAAGCTAAAGGCATCATAAGGACCATATTTCCCCACTAGCGTATCTCGCTGCGGCGCATATAAAAATTTCAGCATCTGCATACTTTCTTTGGGAGTATAAGGAAAGGATGACAAAGCAGCTGTTGGGGAAATTACCCCTAAATCTGCCCCGGGTCTATGCCCGGAATACCCTTTCATGGAATAGCTGGAAGTCATCCCCCAACAGTTTTCACCGTAACCTTCATACTGCTCTGGGTTCTCAAGGCAATATGCATAGTGGATTTTTGCATGATTCTGATTCAGTGCCCAATACTCCCCATACTTATCCTTAAGACCTCTGGGATCCAACCCCAGATAAGAGTAGTGCGCCCAAAACAGTGGTCCCACCTTACTTTCATCATGCTCATAGTGATTGAGCACCAGGTCGTACCCGTAATAAGTTTCATTTGATTCTATGTTACCGTCAAGGGCCCAGCCCTTGTGATACACTTCTGGAGTCACAGGATGGGTAGGTGAAGATGCTGCCAACACATACATGATGAGTGCTTCATTATACCCTCCCACAGGAAAGTTCATCTCCCAACCATAGTTGGGTGACCAGTGCCAGTAAAGAACATGCTCGCCACCTTTGGTATGCCAATCCCACTCCACTTCTTTCCAAATGGTATCGATGCGCTCTGCTATTGCTCTTTCTTTTTCGTTGCCATCTTTAAAATACTGCCTCACCGCCAGTAGTCCTTGTATCAGGAAGGCGGTCTCCACCAAATCTCCACCGTCATCCTTTTTGCTGAAGGCCTTGGTTTTGCCGGTATCTCCATACCACCAGTGCGGGTACACCCCATGGTAGCGGTCTGCCGTTTCCAGAAAGTCGAGAATTCGTTCATACCTGCGGACTGCTTCCTCCCGCTCAATAAACCCACGCTCTATGCCCACCAATATGGCCATAACACCAAATCCGGATCCCCCAGAGGTAACTACATTTTCATCATTGCTTGGGTAAATACCGTCCATGTGGACACGCTCCCGGGCCAGCCCTGAATTGGGCTCAGCGCCATCCCAGAAGTACTGAAAAGTCTGATATTGCACTTTATCCAAAAGGGAGTCCTCCCGTATCAATGTGGTAGCTGTCTGCTCCTTCTGTTTAGAGCTGCATGCACTCATAATTACCAGTACTATGAGTGTCCCTATTTTAAACAAATTATTCATAGCTAAATCCAAGTTTATCAAGTCCGCTTTGCACCTCAGGTGCAGACATAAAGAGGTTCCAGAGCAATCCCGTTCGATGATTTTCGATCATCACCAAAATAGGTCCCTGATCAATGGCGATATAGGAAGAGGCTGTCCAGCCTTCTGAAATATTGAAAGCATCGTAAAATCCATATTCGCCCCATAGCTTATCGCCCAGTATATAATAAAAGTGCCTCATGGCTTCCATGGACTCCTCTGGTGTATATGGGATGGAAGAAATGGCTGCCGTGGGTGTGATCACTCCCAGGTCATTATCTGGAGAATGTGCGTTATATCCTTCGTGGTTGTCGCTGGCGGTAAGTCCCCAGCTTTGTGCAGAGTACCCAACAAAGCGTTTAGGGTTGGCTATGCAGTAGGCCCTGTTGATCAGCGTGTGGTTCACATTCTGATTCCAATAGTTAGCATATTGATCCGTGAGGTTTCTCGGATCCAATCCCAGAAAGGAATAATGGGCAAAGAAAAGGGGGCCTCCCTTATCTGACCTCAGGTCCATCTGATACCCATAGTAGGACGCTCCAGAGCTATTCACCATGGCTCCGTTGCGGGCCCAGCCTGCAGTGTATACCTCCTGATCGATGGGATGTGTGGGTGAAGCTGCCGCCAGCACATAAACCATGAGGGCTTCGTTCCATCCGGAAATTTTGTGATTCTTCTGCCACCCCACGTTGGGAGACCAGTGCCAGTACAGGACATCCTGCCCATCCTGAGTGTACCAATCCCACTCCACCCCTTCCCACAGGGAATTGATTCGTGCGATCAGGTCTGCTTCTTCCGGGTGGCTGCTGTCCAAATATTGTCTTACGGTAAGCAAGCCCTGCACCATAAAAGAGGTTTCTACCAGATCTCCCCCATCATCGTCGCTACTAAAAGGGATGACTTTTCCTGAAGTGCCATTCAGCCAATGCGACCAGGCACCATGAAACCGGTCAGATTCTTCATCCAGAAAGGTGATGATCTTATTCAGGCGAGCTACTCCCTCTTCTCTGGTAATGAAGCCACGTTCTATTCCCACGATGATGCCCATCAAACCAAAACCAGATCCGCCGGAAGTGACCGTTTCGCCACTCGTATTTCGTTCCCGAGCCAAACCACTCACCGGGTGACCAAAGTCCCAGAAATACTTGAAGGTCTGCTCCTGTACCTTGGTAAGCAGGGCCTCGTCTGAAATCTCGGGGAATTTCAACGAGGAATCGAGTTCAGTATAAAACGGAAGCTGGTAGCTCTCAAATTTCTTACCTGAAATGGAGGTGAGTGCGGAAGATATGAAGAGTGAATACCGCTCATACCCCTCCAGGTTTTCAGTAACGGTCATGGTAAACGTGCTATCAGATGCACCATTGGCGACATTGAATGTCGCCGGAATGCTACCACCTGACAGGTTAATGTTGTCTTTTAGTACTTCCAGGTCGAGCGGATCAGAAAACGTCAGCTGAAAAACCGGCTGACGACTGATGTTGATAATTCTTTGATTTTGATCGGGCGATGCCCCATCAATAGTGACGCTCGATAATATCATAGGTGGGTTCTCAGTGAGGAAGGTTACCTGAAAACCTGGAAACGTCTCACCTTCGGCGCCTTTAATGTCTTTGGAAATACTAAGGGTATAAGTAGAGTTGATGGTCAACTCTTCAGAATGGGTGATAGAAATGGTTTTATCACTGTCCAGTAGCGAAAATGCCAGCTCGACGGCCTGGTCATTTTCATCGGTGAGGATAATACTGGAAGAAACACTGTTCTCACTGAGGGCATGAGAAAAACTGAGAATGATGCTCTTATCTACAGGCTGAGGTGCCTCAGGGTTTGCCAACAAATTACTGGTACCAATCCGCAAAGCAGTCAATTGCATGGTGGCAGGTGTGACACCCCCTGTGGAGTCGTCTCCGCAACCAGCCAGACTAAAAACAAAAAGGACAACCAATATAATAGGCGCGACGACATGCATACCTTTTTGTATCATGATGTGAAATACTTTTATGATTCCTAATGAATCCATGGGTCAGTAAAATGCTCCTGAAGGAGCCAGGTAAGAATTAAATTAAAAGAAAAAGAGTCAGGAGCCTATGAGAACGACTCCTGACTCAACCACTATGTAACCACTAACCTAATTAAGGCTTTTCTGCATTGTAAAGCTCAGCTGCCTGAGTAGCAGAGAAAGATGCATGGAATACGCGCACGTCATCCATTTGTCCTTTGAAGTGATTGTTGTCCGGGAAACCAACAGGGTTTGCCCAATCATCTGTAACCACTCTGTTTTCGCTACCCTGAATAAAACCAAATGCAAGTTTATTACCTGGAGCATCATTGCCATTGTAGGCCACTCCTACTGCATTGTACAGGGCATGAGTCTCTCCATAAAGATTGAAATCCTGGCTTTTTCTCAACTCACCGTTGATGTAAATCGCACCAATTTTGGTTGCTGCATCGTAGCTCACGATTACATGGGCCCACTTGTCTTTAATGATTGCGGCAAGACCCCCTGATGCAGAAACATCCTGATCGAAAGTCCATCCCTGCCATCCGAGGTTACCAGTGGTAGACCACCACAAATCCTGAACACCAGTGGTTCCTCCAGCTAGTGCATAGGTAGAAGCCAGTTTACATCCGCTGTAGTTTCCAAAGATCTCGAACTGGAAGCCATTCCACGCGCCTAAACCCATTACAAACTGTCCACGGGTTTCATCATTGTCATTCACATCAGATCCGTCAGACTTAATCCAAAAGCTGAGGGTAAAGTCATCAGTATCCATCAGTGCATCCGCACCAGGCACCTGGATCAAACTCTCGTCTCCATCGAAAGAAGCTGTACTTTCTGCCTGTCCGAATCTATCCGTTACATAAGTAATCTTGGTACGGCTATCGGCATTGAAAGCACCCATTTCGTCGGTATCATCGCCATCAAACTTCCAGTATGCTACCTGAGCGTCCGCATTTGGCGGAGTTACCTCGGCTACACCACCGGTAGAAAACGATCTGCTGGTGGCTACAAACTCACCCCCATCAGACGCCACAATAGCACCAATCGAAAGGGTATAATCTGTTCCTCTGGCTAATTCTTCTGTGGCAGTAAGCGTAACTGTAGCTCCGCTCGCTGTTACATCGGCAGTCACACCGCTGATAGAAACTGAAGTAGCACTCACTGTAGCCGCGTCCACTTCCTTAGAGAAAGTAAGGGTAACTACTAAATCTACCGGTACTCCACTTGCCGAAGTGGCACCATTCAAATCCACGCTGGTCGCTTCACCTGATAGCACATCAGTACCAGTGGCAGACACACTCACCAAGGCCAGGGCACCCGGACCTTCGTCATCGCCACAGCTGATAAAAACCATCGCACTGGCCATTAGCGCCAGCACCAATAATAACTTCATTGTTTTCATACTTACTTCATTTTAGGTTTAATAATCCTCTTTTACTTCTATTTACTTGTTATTGAATGCTCTTAATAGCCTTTATTCTGGGAGATCCTTCCTTCTGAAATATCCACCTCAGACTGGGGGATAGGAAAGAGTTCATTCTTATCCTTTACAAAACCAAGAGGTCCCAGAACGGTCTCTGCCCTATTGGTACGCACCAGGTCCCAAAATCTCAACCCCTCAAACGCCAACTCATAGTTTCTTTCATTTTCTATGGCCAACCGAAGACCTGCCTGGTCGGTCACGGTGATATCCGGCAGAATGCCAGCGTTACCACCCCTGGCCCGCTCACGAACCTCATTGAGATAAACAAGCGCTTCCGCAGGCTTATTGTTCTCATTGAGCGCTTCAGCCGCCATCAACAGCACGTCAGCATATCGAATAATTCGCTTATTATGACCAAAAGACTCATTGGTGCCCGGTCCGGGATGCCAGATCTTCTGGTTGTACACTTCTATCTCTACAATATCTCCATCTACTCTGGTGGTGTCAGGGGTAGATGCGTCTCCGCCAGTCTCCACACCATCCAGCACTTCACCCAGGAAAATAATACTGGCATCCATCCTTGGGTCGTTGTTGGCTTGCATCATCAGGATCCAGGGGTAGGCAGGTCTGCCAAATCCCCAACCACGATTAGGCGTACCACGAATCCCCATGGTATTACCATACTGATTGCCACCCTGATCAAATGGAAAAGGCAACGCCCCAATCTCAAAGATCGACTCCACGCCAAACTCATGATCATAACTAAAGGCATCGGCAAAGTTTGGCTCCAACTCATACTGGGCAGAGGCAATAACTTCTAATGCATATTTCTCGGCATTTACAAAGTCACCATTGAACAGGTAAAGTCTGGCCAGTAGGGCCTTGGCTGCTCCCTTTGTTGCACGGCCGGCTTCATCTGCGGAGTATTCAGATTTTTCAGGGAGAAACTCTGCTGCATGCAAAAGGTCAGGATAAATCACCTGGTTGAAAATCTCCTCTGCTGAGGTCTTGGTCAGGTCCAATGCCGGATCCGTCACCAATACCAGAGGTACTGCCCCAAAGCCCTGAACCAGCTGAGAATAAAAATATCCCCTTAAAAATCTGGCCTCTGCTACTATTCGCACCCGGAGTTCCTCATCCATCACGATTTCCGCATTGGGCACCTCATTGATCACAAGATTGGCTCTGCGGATTGCCTGATAAAGTGTTTTATACCATCTGTCACCTGAGCCCTCTGTGGCCGTATGGCTGAAGTTATCATACGGAGCGATGGCAGTACCATCTCCGGGATTACTTCCCTTGATCATCTGATCGCTCATGATATCCAGCAGAGGAAAACCACCGGTATGGATGTTCCAAACCCGGAGGGAGTTGTATACTCCGTTCACCGCCAGTATGGCATCAGATTCTGACTGGGGAAAAGTGCCTGCAGTCAGACTCCCCAGCAAAGGTTTTTCCAGATTTTCTTCACACGCAGAAAAGAAGAAAACAAGACCTATGAATGTATATTTTAAAGATTTCATCGCTTAAAAAGTTAAATTCAGTCCCACACTATATACTTTGGTAATGGGATAAACTCCCCTGTCTATGACCCCATCCAGAGCGCTGGACGCACCCAAATCGGGAGAATATCCGCTGAATTGTGTCTTGGTGAAAAGATTGGTACCACGTACGTACACTTTGAGTGACTGTGCGCCCACACTATTCAAAACGGCCTGCTGGAAACTGTAAGACAAAGTGACCGTTCGCAGGCGCAGGTAAGAGCCATCTTCTATGAAATAATTGGAAGGCGTATAATTGGTTCCGCCCGAGACAGCTCTGAAGTTTTCATTGGAAGGGTTGGAAGGAGTCCAATGATCCAGGAATCGGGTTTCATAGTTCAGCAGCGAAAACCTCACGGCCTGCTTGCCATTGTAAATGTCTACCCCTGTCTGCCCCTGAAAGTCAAGGCCAACCCTAAAGCCTTTGTATCCTACTTCCGTATTGAATCCATAAACCAATCCGGGTATTGAATTTCCGAGCATGATCCGATCATCACCGTCCAGTATACCATCTTCATTGGCATCCCGGTAGATCAAATCACCGACCGTCTGCCCAAAAAGATGAGGTGTAGCATCTACCTGCTGCTGTGTCTGGAATACGCCAATCGCATCATATCCGTAGAAAAAACCAATGGGCTGCCCCACGGCAGTTCTGGACACCTGCTGGCCATTGCCCAAGTCACCTGCCACTATTAGTGAATCTACGCCAATGTCTTGTCCAAGCTCCAGCACCGTATTTTTCACAGTCGATCCCAAAAATCCAAGCTTATAGTTGAAATTGCCGATATCATCCTGCCAGTTCAGACTAAACTCAAATCCCTTGTTTTCAACAGAAGCCACATTGTACACGATCTGTTGGAAAGCTCCGAGACCTGTATAGCCTATAGGCTCCAGGTTAACCAGAATGTCGTTGGTCGTTTTTACATAATAATCCATTTCGGAAACCAACCGACCGTTGAACATGTCAAAATTTAACCCTACGTCAAACTGTTCGGTCTCTTCCCATTTCAGGTTGGGATTGCCTCCGGTCGCATACGCGGCCCCTGCCACATACTGTTCATTTTGACCAAATACAGCCCCGAATGACTGGTCAATCTGCGGAAACTGGGCATCATAGCTGATCTTATCATTACCAACAATTCCCCAGCTCGCTCGAAGCTTCACGTTACCCAGAAAACTCACCTCGGGGAAAAATGCCTCTTCGGACAAGTTCCAACCTAGCGCTAATGATGGAAATACTCCATATCGGTTGTTAGGGCCAAACTTAGAAGAACCATCTCTCCTATACGTGGCGGTGAATAAATACTTATTCATCAAACTATAATTGAACCTAAACAAGTAGGACTGGATGGCAGAATGAGAGGCGTTGTTAGACACATCCTGAAGCAATGGGTCGCCATCTGACGCATCGATGTACCAGAAGGATTCCCCATCACGAAGGAGATTCTGGGCAGAACCTGATAGGAATTCAGATTTCACACGCTGAGTGGTATAACCGGCCACTGTATTGAATCGGTGAACACCGATCTCCTTTACATAGGAAATGGTGTTTTCCCAAAGCACAAAACTGTTGTCATTGTAGCTCTGTGAAATATCACTTGTTTCGTTTTGCTGCAAGGGAGCTACGAAATACTCGGGTGTGAAACTCTTGTTTTTGCTCATTCCCAGTGAAAACTGTAAACTGGACTTCACCGAGAAGCCATCCAGAAAAGCATACTGGGCAAAAACGTTTCCTACACTTTCTATACTCTTATTGACGTTGTTGGTGTATTCAATTGCGGCCAGGGCATTTCCCCCACCCTGCACTTCAGCAAAAATTTGCTCCCCTGTCGCTGGGTCAGTGGTATAGGGCGCATCAATCGGCCAGGCCCGAAGTGCCGTATTCACAACTCCAGGACTGTTTTGCTTTTCTTTGAGTGCTACTGAGAGGCTCAACCCAATATCTAAGTTCTTGGCGATCTCGTAGTTGGTATTGATCTTGGTAGTGATTCGTTCTAATCCTGATTTGGGCAAAATGCCCTCTTGTCCGAAATAGCCCAGTCCGAAGTAATAATCTACCTTTTCACTGGCTCCTCCAAAAGAGAATGAATAAGACTGAATGGGTGCATAGTCATTGTAAATCTCGTCTTGCCAGTCGGTAGAGGAGAGCTGATCTACGTTATATGGGCCTGGCTCGGTTAAGTCAATGTCATTGACATACTGACCAAACTCCTTACCATTCATCAAATCAATTTTATTGGCAACCACCTGCCAACCCAGCTCAGCGTTAAAGTTAATTCTCGGAGCACCTTGCGCTCCCCGCTTGGTGGTAATGATGATCACCCCATTGCTACCCCTCGAACCAAAAATGGCGGTAGCCGAAGCATCCTTCAGCACCTCTACTGACTCGATATCATTGGCATTCAAGAAATCCAACGGTGTACCGGAGCCGCTGTTATCAGAAACCCCTTTCTCTATAATCACACCATCCACCACAAAGAGGGGGTTGTTGTTGTTGAGGGTAGTTACCCCTCTCAGTCTAACCACCGGAGTGGCTCCAGGATCTCCACTGGGACTCAATACCTGAAGTCCCGATACCTTTCCCTGAAGGGCCTGAACCGGGCTGGCATTGGGCACTTTGAGTAAATCCTCGCCCTTCACTGAGGCCACTGCTCCCGTGAGGTCACTCTTGCGGACCGATCCATAGCCCATCACTACCACTTCTTCCAGTTCAGAAAAATCTATATCTAGAGAAGCGTTAATGACGCTTTGGTTATTCACCCGCACTTCTTTGGATGAATAACCCAAATAGGTAAAAACCAAAACAGCCTCCGAACCGGAGACCATCAATTGATAATTACCCTCCAAATCCGTTACGGTACCATTGGTGGTCCCCTTCTCAATGATCGTGGCTCCGATCAGCGCTTCTTTGGTCTCAGAATCCAGGAGTGTCCCACTAATTTTAAAATCCTGTGCATCCGTATAGCTGGATGCAGAAACCATTGCGATAATGATAATAAATAGCTTAGTAAACTGCCTCATATTATAAAGTTGTCAATGAGATAACGATTGCATCTATGCAACTTTAGAGGTTTTTCTAGCTATTTCAAAAAAATTATCATTTTCACATCCATGAATAATACAATAATTAACGGAAAATATCAATCACAAAAAACGAGTAGCGTATCGCTTGAATCACATTAAAAATATTTTGATAAAAAATCAAAAACAATTTTTACAAATCCAAAGATCGTTTCGATCACAATCATAACCCACCAAAAAAAATCTTTATTTAATCCAATAATTATTTTTGACTAGAAACAAAATCCTCAAGGTTTTTGAAAATTTCATGAAGGGTGCGCTTTTCTTCTTCAGTCAGTGCCTTAATTCGCTTTTTGAAATCTGAAATGGTGTTTCTTCTCAATTCCAGCATCTCGGCAAATTCTACCAGTGAGTATTGGTCTTTATTGAAACTATCGTAAAGGATGTAGAAGGCCTTCTCCAGGGGAAATTTGATCCCATGAAATAGCGTTTTGGTGGTGGGCGACTCCTGATAACCGCATTTAGAACACCTTCTGCTAAATGGGGCCGATCCCTCACTGTACACCGTGTTGTTACACCTGGCACAGCTATAGTGGCTTCTCCATTTGAGATTACTCAAGGCCCTCAGGCAATCGTTCTTGTCAGAAAAGACTTCAATAAATTCCCTATAAGTGAGTTCCTTGTTTTGAAGACGCTCCATCTGTATGGACTTAATGTTATTTCTAAGTCTCCAGTTATCCAGATCCAGTAGGGAATTGATTTCGGAAATCTCCACTTTTTGCTGAGAGAGCAGCGTGTTTTTCTCCTTCAGCTCTGCAGTACGTTGCTCCACCAACGACTCCAGCTGAGCATTCATACGATCTTTCAGTTTTGCATTCTCCTCGTGCTGCAAAATGATTCGCTTATGCGCACGGTCCCGATTTTCTTTCAAAATCCTCACCCGATCGCTCAATGCAAACGAGAGAAAGAGCATCTCAAAAACAAAACATATATGAAGGCTATAATAAGTCAGGGTGGTGAATGGGATAATAGAAAGCATCAGCATGGCCTTCAGGATAAACCCGAGAAAGAGAACTCCAAAAGCAACAATGAAAAAACGGGCAGGTTTGTACCCTCTGTTGAATACAGAGATACTTCCTGCGAAAATGATGATCAGGGGAATTAATTCGATGTTTCGATTCTGAAATATGCTATGATCGAAAAAGAGCGCATAGCCGAAAAGAAGAATTCTCAAACCAAATACCACATTCAATAAGGTATTGATTTTTGGGGCCCTGATTTTGAGGCTCAGAAATTTCTTGGAGAACAGAATCGCCCAGAAAATAATGGCAAATAGAGAAACCCCATGAGCCACCTGATTCCATTCAGGGCTATTGCGCCACAGGTATTGATACCCTACCCCATCCACACTCATGGCAAACACCCCCACACTGATGATATAAAAGGTGTAGTACAAGTATTTAATCTCCCTCATGGCTGAATAGATCAGCATATTATAGAGAGAGATGATCAGAATCATACCATAAAAAATACCGTACAGATAATACTCTGCAAGCGCATACTCCACAAACCGATTGTAGCTTCTGATGCCCACCCTAATGTCTGCATACTCATGACTCACCACCCGGAAATACAGCAGATACTCACCCGATCCGGTCAGCTGAATTTCAAAGTTCTTATGGGCCATGGGTTTCTCCCTAAAAGGAAGCATATCACCCATGATATATTCTTTAAAAGGCTTCCCTTCATGGCTCAAATACACCTGCAGGGTATCGATGGTCTGATCAAAAAATTCCAGCAGGTAGTTGGTTTCCCCTTCAGGGATGACCAATTTGATCTTCATCCAGTAAGCCGATCCTGTGTTGTAATCCTGAGGGGTAAAATTCAGGTTCTTATTGAACTTGGTTTGAAAATCTGTCGCAGACACATCCTCAAAGGTGAGTGTGGTAAACCGGTCTTCGTAAAACTCTATGTCCCTGATCTTCAATTGCAGCTCGTGCGTACCCGGAGCGATCACCACGGGTGCGGCATAAAGAAGCAAATGAAACCACAGATAAATCATAACATCAGTACAAAGGAGACCTTAAAGATAACCAACAAGAATTTCCCGGTATTTGTCCTCAATAAAACTATTTAAGACAGAAACGCATTAATGAAGAGAGACATAAGTTTGAGGTCAGAAATCCCTTGATTAACATTGCACCAGAATTCTTAAGTTAGGTAATGGAGATAAGCAGAGACAATATATTAATTGCATTAAGTGAAGTTCAGGATCCAGATCTCAAGAAAGACCTGGTCACGCTGAATATGATTCATAACATCCAGACAAGCGAAAAAGCAATCAAATTTACTGTGATGCTTACCACTCCCGCTTGTCCACTGAAAGAACTTATCAGGAAAGATTGCGAAAAAACCATTACCAAGCATTTTGGTGAAGAAGTGACGGTGGAGATAGAGATGTCCAGTACCGTGACCACTGTTCGTCAGAATGCGCCTATGCTTCCTGGAGTTAAAAACATCATAGCCGTAGCCTCCGGCAAAGGCGGTGTGGGTAAATCTACTGTAGCTGCCAACCTGGCTGTGGCTCTGGCCAAAACCGGAGCCTCTGTGGGATTGATTGATGCCGATATTTTTGGCCCCTCTGTACCTACCATGTTCAATTGTGAATTTGAACAGCCCAGCGTCACGCAAGTCAATGGTCAAAATAAAATCATCCCCATCGAGCAGTACGGTGTTAAACTAATGTCTATAGGCTTCCTGGCACCACCAGAAAATGCAGTAGTCTGGAGAGGCCCCATGGCCAGCTCTGCGCTGAAGCAGTTTCTTGGAGATACCGTATGGGGTGACCTGGACTACCTCCTGATCGATCTACCTCCAGGCACAAGTGATATCCACCTTACCCTCGTCCAGAGTGTACCCGTCACCGGGGCCATTGTGGTCACCACACCTCAAAAAGTAGCCTTGGCCGATGCTCAAAAAGGGATTGCGATGTTCAGACAACCACAGATCAACGTACCTGTTTTGGGCGTGGTGGAGAACATGGCATATTTCACTCCTGAGGAACTTCCCGATAATAAGTACTATATTTTCGGTGAAAATGGAGGCAAGCAGCTGGCTGATAAATTCAATATTCCGCTGCTCGGGCAGATTCCACTGGTGCAAAGCATCCGCGAAAGTGGAGATGCAGGCTATCCGGCAGTACTCAAAGATGATGTGACCGCTGAGGCATTCCGAGATTTATCTCAATCGTTGGCCCAGCAGGTGGCCATCAGAAATGCTTCTGAAGCAAAGACTAAAAAAGTAGAAATAAACGTTTAAAACATGGCTGATCTTGAATTATTGGAAAAAATAGAGTCTGCACTGGACACTATAAGACCGTATCTGGAGGCCGATGGTGGTAACGTGAAAATACTGGAAGTGACGGATGAACAAATCGTCAAGCTCGAACTCCTGGGCAACTGTGGTTCCTGCCCTATGTCTACGATGACCCTCAGGGCCGGAGTGGAAGAGGCTATTAAAAGAGCGATCCCTGAGATCAGAGGGGTTGAGGCCATCAACATCACCACCCCGGACGATCCCCGTGCCAAATTACCTGAAACAATGATGTAAAATGCGGGGGTTACTACTGTTCTTGCTGCTGTTTTCCTTTGGCATAAGTAAAGGACAGGAGAGATGTGCTACCAATCAACTGAATGCCAATGTCCAGCGAACGGAAGTTCAATCCGACTTTGAAGGCTGGTTGAAAAAGCGGATTCAGGAAAAGAAAGCACAACAGGCTGTTTCCCCACGACGAGCCACGGCCTATCAAATCCCGGTGGTTTTCCACATTATACATGATGGTAGTCCGGTAGGCTCCGGCTCCAACATCTCCGACGATAAAATACTGGAGCAGCTGCAGATCATCAACGAAGATTTTAGCCGAACAAATGCAGATGCCTCTGAAACACCCGCTGAGTATCAGGATGTGGCCGCTGATGCTGAAATCGAGTTTATCCTGGCCAAACAAGATCCTGAAGGCCTGCCTACCAGTGGCATAGTGAGACTTCAGGGCTCCAAGTCGACCTACAGCCCTTCAGAGGATGCGCTGCTGACCTCAGAAAGTTACTGGCCTCAAAATGACTACCTCAATATCTATGTTACGGATTTGAGTCAGGGCAACCTCGGCTATGCTCAGTTTCCATTTTCGAACCTCCCGGGCATCGCCTCAGAATTGGAAAACTATAAGTCCACAGACGGTGTGGTGCTGGATTATGCCTGGACGGGCAACAATGAAAACACAGGCAGCTTTGATAGCAAAGGACGCACAGCCACCCACGAAATAGGTCATTACCTTGGCTTACGACACATTTGGGGGGATGGAGGCTGTGGCGTTGATGACTTCTGTGAAGACACCCCTCCTGCCTCAGGTTCGTCCACAGGTTGTCCCAAAAACAAGATCTCCTGCGAAACGAAAGACATGATCCAAAACTTCATGGATTACACAGATGATGTGTGCATGAACCTATTCACCACCTGCCAAAAACTCAGAATGCACACGGTATTAGAAGAGAGTCCGAGAAGGGCTTCGCTCCTCACCTCTCCTGGCCTCAAAGAGCCTGTGCTGACCAATAATGACCTGGGCATACGATCGGCCATAGCCCCTACCCAATCACAGTGTACCAGTATGGTAACACCGGGCGTACAGGTGAGAAATTACGGTCTAAACCCCATCACTGCTTTCAAAGTATCTCTTTTCCATGAGGGTGTACTTCAGGAAACCCTCACCTCCAATGTCCCTTTGACCACTGGGGAAACAACTGAAATCAATTTCACACCCCTGTTTTTAGATGACCAGGATGCCAACGAACTCACTTTTGTAGTCACTCAGGTAAATGGCGGCCCCGATGGAAACGATCAGAACAACAGCCTCACAGTTACCATTGCACCATTTCTCCCCAAAGTGGTCCCGTTTTTTGAGGATTTTGAAGAAAGCACCAATTATTATAAGATTACAGAAACCGGAGCGCAATCTGCCTGGATGTACACCACCGCGCCTGATTCTACGCCTTCCAATCAGGCCGCCGTGCTTCCTTTTTACAATCAGACAGCCAACTTCGGCTATCAGGATTTTCTGATCACGCCAACCCTGGATTTCTCAGCACTCACTTCGGTACAGCTAGACTTCCGCTACGCATATGCTTCCCGTTTTTCGGAAAATCTGGACGGGCTGATCGTATTAGTCTCTACCAACTGCGGCCAGGACTTTCTCCTGCAGAATATGGTTTTTGAGCGCTATGGCAAAAACCTGCGCACCGCTGGCACCAGTGATTTTAGTTTCATCCCGGACGAGCTATCGGACTGGGAAAGTGTCAACCTCAACCTGACCAAATTTGCCGGAGAAGAGCAGGTGCAAATAGCCTTTGCTGGGGTCAATGGCGGAGGAAATAACATCTATCTGGACAACATATCAGTGACATCAGCCAATCTTCTGGCGTATGATATTGGGATCAAATCTGTGGAAAACCTGCCTGTGGTGAGCTGTGAACAATCGGCCTTCCCCCTGGTGGAGATCAAAAACTATGGCTATGAAAACGTGAGAGACATTGAGTTTCAGGTAGAAGTGAATGGAGTTACCTTTATGGAAGAATTTCACGACCTTTTCTTGCCTTCAGGGCATTCTGAAACCTTCATGGTGAACACCTCTGATTTTATGACAGATGGGTTCAACGAGTTTATCTTCACCATTAGTCAGGTCAACGGACGGCAGGACGAGCAGGCCTCCAATGATCAGAAAATATTTTATGGGCTGGTGAATGACACAGAAGATGCCATCCCCGTTCAGGAAACTTTTGAAAATCAAAGCTGGATCGTTGTGGACCCCACCGGGGTACCGCTCTTCGAAGTATTGCGGGTGAATGGAGACACCGTACTTGCTTCTATGAGCTACGGTAATGAAACGGTCAGTAAGAGCTATCTGATTTCACCCACCCTCAAAACCGGCCCTTACAATCAGGGAGCCATTCGGTTCGACTACTCCTATGGGCAGCGCACGGGATTTAATGACAACCTGAAAGTACTCCTGTCCCTGAATTGTGGAAAAACTTTTGAAAAAGAGCTCCTCAGCCTCAACTCCGAGCAGCTGGCAGTGAAGGTGAGCAATACCGAATGGGTGCCCGAATCCAGGGAAGACTGGAAAACTGCCTTTATTGATATCACGGAGTATATGAACTGGCCCGAACTAAGAATAGCCTTGGTCTTCTCCAACGGAAATGGCAACCGACTCTATCTGGACAATATCAACGTGCTCACCACCAATGACCCAGGGCTCCCGGAGTTTCAAAATCAGGTACAGCTTTATCCAAATCCGGCTACCACTGAATTTAATGTGGCATTTAACCTTCCGGAAAAGCAAAAGGTTAACCTCCAGCTCATAGACATTAGCGGTAAGGTGTTATTTGATCAGGACTTCAGCAACATCATCAACCAAACAATCAACCTCAAAGCGCCCTCTCAAAGTGGCTTCTACATTCTTCATGTAACCGGCCAGGAGATTAGCTACACCAAAAGATTGTTTATCAGACAATAGAAATCCCAAATCAGGTTAATTTTACCGCCCATGAGGATAGGAATTATTTTTGGAGGTCAGTCTCGCGAAAGAGAGATTTCATTTGCCGGCGGACGTACCGTCTACGATAATCTAAACAAAACACTTTTTACTCCAGTACCCATATTCATTGATAGTCTGGGCAACTTCATACTCCTTGACTGGCAGTACCTTTACAAAGGCACCATCAGGGATTTCTATCCATCTGCAGAGCATCTACCCCACAGCCCACACTTCTTTCAGGTGTACGCCGAGTCGCTGCAGAATGAGCCAGACCGACTGGAGAAGAGTATGGCAGCTGTCGGACAAAAAATCACCCCTGATCAGCTTTCAAAGCACATCGATTTCGCTTTTCTGGCCTTGCATGGGCCCTATGGTGAAGATGGAAACATCCAGGGCATTCTGGAGTGGTACGGCATTCCCTATTCGGGAGCAGGTATATTACCCAGCAGCATCGGCATTGACAAAGAAGTACAAAAACGTGTCCTGAAAACTGCCGGTTTTGAAACGCCAAAAAGTACTTCCATCGAACGTTCCCAGTGGCTAACCAGCCAAAGTGCAGTTATCCAAAACCTGGAGCGGGAGTTTAGCTACCCGATGGTGATCAAAGCGCCCCATCAGGGCTCCTCCATAGGTGTAAGCATTGCCCAAGACAAGAACTCCTTGCTTGCCGGGCTTAATCGGTCGTTTTTCATTGAAAGCATCGACATAGCCAGCTGGAAAGCCAAGTCAGATGAGCAAAAACGTAACTTCCTTGTCACGTTTACGGACATCAGAGAAGGTCTCGGATTCCCGGTTCTGGTTGATGGAGAGATGGTCTATCATCCTGAAAACCTCTGGGAGTTATTAGACCAAAGTAAGGAAAGCACCCTCAAACTTGAGTCTCCCAATGGAGAAGCACTCGTACTGGTAGAATCATTCATCGAAGGTCGGGAGTTTTCATGTATTGTCATTGAAGATGAGAATGGCGCTCCCATGGCCCTGCCCCCTACCGAAATCAAAAAACGAACAGACCTTTTCGATTACCGATCCAAATACCTGCCCGGAATTAGCCGCAAGATTACGCCAATCGATCTGCCCGATCAGGACATTGAGAGGATCATGAGGAAATCTGAGGCCCTTTTCACCGCCCTGCACAGCCAGGTATATGCCCGAATTGATGGCTTTTTCACGGCTGAGGGTGACATCTTTCTGAACGATCCTAACACTACTTCAGGGATGCTGCCTTCTTCCTTCTTTTTCCATCAGGCAGCGGAAATCGGCTTCAATCCATCACAGTTTCTGACCTATATCATTTCCAGAAGTATATCAGCTAGACTGAATGCCGGGAAAAAGATCTATCACCTACTGACACTGGCACAAACCCTGCGCACCAGCCTGCAACAGGCCGCTGCCCATCAGGGTGAGAAGATCAAAGTAGCAGTGATCATGGGTGGGTTCTCCTCTGAAAGACACATCAGTGTAGAGAGTGGACGAAACATCTATGAAAAATTGGCCTCATCAGGCAAATACCTGCCCATCCCAATTTTCCTGACCGGTGATGAAACCAAACACTTGCTCTATCAGCTCCCCATCAACATCATGCTGAAGGATAATGCTGATGATATCCGTGAAAAAATCACACAGCACAGTGAGGTCACACACCCGGTCATTGCTGAGATCAGAAAAAAAGCCCATCATCTCATGGAGCAGTTTGCCTATGAGGAAGCCCTGCAGTTGGAATCTCTCACTTATGACGAACTGGCAACGCGTGTAGATTTTGCTTTTATCGCTTTGCATGGCAGACCCGGAGAAGATGGTGCGGTGCAGGAGCAACTGGAACTGAGAGACGTCCCCTACAATGGATCCGGAGTGGAAAGCTCCAGGATCTCCATCAACAAATACGACACGAACGAGCTCCTCCGGGCCAATGGTATCCTGGTGGCCGATCACATGCTGGTCTATCAGGAAGAATATCAGCAAAACCCTGAGAAAACCATCGAATCCATCACCTCCCGGTTTAGTCTGCCGCTCATTGCCAAACCAGCTGATGATGGCTGCTCCTCTGCCGTAAAGAAGATCAAAACCCGTGAAGAGTTGGTCGCTTTCGCTGAAATGATGTTTAGAACTCAGGAGGCTTTCCTACCTGAACCAATGAGAACCCTGAACCTCAAGGCCAATGAAGAGTTTCCTCAGAAAAACTTCTTTTTGGTAGAGTCACTCATCAGTGCGGAAGGTGCGGATAAATTTCTGGAGATTACAGGTGGCATGCTCACTCATCTTCAGCCAGATGGTAGTCTGAGTTACGAAGTTTTTGAGCCTTCTGAGGCTCTGGCATCCGGCGAAGTGCTTTCTCTCGAGGAAAAATTTCTGGCTGGTGAAGGTCAAAACATCACCCCTGCCCGATTTGCAGACACAGCGGAAGGTTATGCGGCCATTGCCAAGTCGGTAAAAGAGACCCTGGAGAAAACGGCACGGACCATTCAGGTAGAGGGCTACTGCCGGATCGACGCCTTTGTGCGAATCTCCGGACAGCAAGCAGACACCATCATCATTGAGATCAATTCGCTGCCCGGCATGACACCCGCCACTGCTATTTTTCATCAGGCAGCACTCAATAATATGAAACCATATGAGTTTATAGACCAAATCATTCAATATGGGTTTGCCAGACATCAGGTGGAAAAATGATCAGCCCTCAATGAAAGATTTACAGTTTGTTTATCTTCGATTTTCAACAAGACCAGAACTTATAGATATCTATGTCCATTTTTAAAGTCAACTCCTGGAAAGACCTGGCGCTCCACGCTTTCATCATCATTGGTTTGGGGGTTGTTTTCATCTTCATTTTCTTTTTTATCTACCTTCCTATGAGCACCAATCACGGGGAGACCATCACTGTACCGGATGTACGCGGCATCACACTGGATGAACTGGATGACTTTCTGGGAATGCGTGACCTTCGCTATGAAGTCACGGCAGATTCGGGATTTTCAGCCAGTCTGCCCCCGCTGGCAGTATTGAAGCAATTTCCCCAACCCAATGCCAAGGTGAAGGAAAACAGAAAAATCTATGTGACACTGAATGCCGAAAGAGCTCCACTGGTAAGAATGCCGAAACTTGTAAGCGGATCGGTAAAAAATGCTCAACTGGTACTCAAAACATACGACCTGGAACTGGGAGAAATCACCTATGTACCAGACCTGGCCCTCAATTATGTGCTGGAGCAAAGAACAGATGGGCGTGAGGTACTAGAGGGCGAGCGCATCCCCAAAGGCTCTATCATCGACCTTGTGGTAGGTGATGGGCTTGGAAAGCAGTCGCTGGAATCCCCCAACCTGATCGGACTGGATCTAGAAAGTGCTCAGTTTGCCATAGTAGGTTCCGGATTAAAAATAGGCGAAACTAAGTACGAGAAAGAAGGTGTGGCCGTTATAGAGACCGAAATGGAAGACGGAACTTTCACTTACAAAGAACAAAAAGTATCTCCGGGAGCAGTATTTAAGCAAAGACCCAGCGCCGGGATACGCATGCGTCTGGGCCAGATGGTAGATCTTTGGGTTTACAGTCCGGACTCGCTCAATACCAATCCTACCCTACTGGATCAATAGTGCGCATCTACCTATATAGCATCCTTTTCATACTGGCCAGTGCCGGTCAGGCTCAGTTTGCGATCAAGGGCATACAAAACTCCCATCATCGTCAGCTCCGAACAACTGCCCCTGAGTACCCGCGAACACTTCCGTTTTGGGATGACTTTTCCACCTCGGATGGCACGCCAGATACCCTCCTATGGATTACAGGTGGGGATGTTTTTGTGAATGCCACCCTGGGCCAAAATCCGCCCACCTATCGGGTGGCGACGTTTGATGGATTGAAAGGAAACGGCCTGGCGCACGACATAGCCAATGGCTTCAACGGGCCAGCGGACAGCCTTATTTCTCAACCCATTGACCTCAGTCAGGTCAGTAATTTCAAAAAGACCACCGTCTATCTCAGCTTCTATTGGCAGGCCAAAGGCAATGGGGAGCTCCCTGACGAAAAGGACTCCATTCGTGTACAGTTTACCACGGCAGACTCCCTGTGGGTGACCCAGTGGGTACAGGTTGGAGGGTCAGAGAACGTATCCGATCACTTTCAGCAGGTGATCATCCCGGTTTCAGGTAATGAGTTTTTTCATGAGCGATTTCAGTTCAAGTTTCAGGCATTCAGCAGCCTGAAAGGCCCATTTGACACCTGGCACATTGATTATGTCTACCTCAATCAGGACAGACATGAAAACGATCTTTCACATTTCGACAGAAGTCTGTCGGGAAGTCCCTCGCCCCTGTTTTCGCCCTACTACGAAGTACCCGCAGATCACTTCTTTAGAGACCCGGCCAAATACCTGAGTGTACAAAGTGTACTGGCTACCAACCTGGATGCAGAAACGGCCGTGGGCCATCCGCTGGATTACTATTATCAACTGGAAAACCTTACCACAGGTGAAGTTTATGACTTATCATCTATGGGAAACGGGGGCCTTGGTGGTCTCGATCCGCTGGAATACAGAAACATCCTGGGACCTTCTGATATCGACATTGAGGCTTACAATACCCCGCTGGATTCTCAGGTGATCATGTCCACGTTTTATTACGAAACCGGAGACAAAAACCTGTTTGAAGTAGTAAATGGAGCAGACACGGTGTTTCTGCCTGTCAATCTGAAAGTGAATGACACCATACGCACCCGGTACACCCTGCATAATCACTACGCCTATGATGATGGCACTGCAGAATTCGCCGCAGCCATCAACCTGCTAAAGGGGCAGGTAGCTGTTAAATTTGCGCTGGAAGCAGCCGACACGCTTACCCATGTGGATATCTACTTTCCTAACATTTCACCTGACCCATCCGGAAGCTCCGTGGACATCCTGGTTTGGGATCGCCTGGACGATACCAGGATCCTCTCCAGACAACCCTATACCATCCAAAGTCCAACCGGACTCAACCAATTTACCCGAATCAAACTCAGCCAGCCGGTACTCACCAGAGATACTGTATATGTGGGTTATCAGCAGTTTACGGACAATTACCTGGGTGTGGGATTTGATAGAAATAATGCCATTGCCAGCAACAATATCTACACCAACGTAACGGGTGTTTGGGAGCAGAATAGCCGACTTAGCGGAGTACTCATGATTCGTCCTGTATTTGAGTTTGATTCCACTTTTATCCTCAGTATCCCCGGAACTCCTCTCCCTGCGATCACAGCCTATCCCAACCCCTGCAAGGGCACCCTCAGCATCAATGGGAACTTCGATCAACTAACTATTTTCAATCTTTCAGGCCGAACGGTCTATTCATCTGATAAGCGGTCATCTTATGATCTTTCATTTTTGGAGGATGGGATATATTTGCTAAAAATAAACAGCAACAATTCCATTACTACCCAAAAACTGATCATCAGGAAATGAATGACATTACCCCGGAAGAATTAAAATCGAGACTCGAAAAGGGTGAAACCCTACCCCTATTCGATGTGCGAGAGGATTGGGAATATGACGAATCCAATATTGGTGCCGAACTTCTACCTCTTGCGAGTATACCCCTCAGGCTCAAAGAGCTGGAACCGCTGAAGACGAAAGAAGTGATTGTGCACTGCAAAAGCGGATCCAGAAGTCATCAGGCAAAAAAATACCTCTCCAAACAGGGCTTCAGACAGGTGAGATCACTCATCGGAGGCATAGAAGCATACCTAAACAACCAAAAATGAAGAACTTATTAATCATAACATTGATAGCGGCAAGCTCCTCGGCCTATGCACAGTTTCCTTGTGAAAACGGCATGTCAGGCGGCACCTATCCCTGCAATCAAATCACCCTGATGAGCCATCTGGCACCAGAGGAGATAGATGCGGTAGAGCATCATGGAAATTACCTCAATGACATTTGGGGCTGGACAGACGCTGAGTCCGGGAGTGAATATGCACTGGTTGGCCTGGTGGACGGAGTAGCTTTTGTGGATGTGACCGTGCCTACCAACCCTGTATACTTAGGCAAGCTACAGGAGAGTGCCACCTCCAATGGACGAGTGAGCAGAATTGGAGATGTGCAACATGGAAAATCGAGCTGGCGTGACATCAAAACCTTCAAAGATCACGCCTTCATAGTGAGTGACGTAAACGGAGCACATGGCATGCAGGTATTGGACCTGACCAAACTCCGGGGACTGGATGGCAGCACCACCGTAAAATTCAAAGCTGATGCCCAGTATGAAGAATTCGGATCTGCGCATAACATTGTGATCAACGAGGAAACCGGTTTTGCCTATGTAGTCGGGGTATCTGATGGTGGCACAAAATGCAGTGGCGGCCTGCATGTCATTGACATCAACGACCCCAAGAATCCTGCATTTGTGGCTTGCTTTAGCACTGATGGATATACACATGATGCCCAGTGTGTCATTTATCAGGGACCAGACGCTGACTATCAGGGTCAGGAAATATGCTTCAACTCCAACGAAGACACTTTTACCATTGTGAATGTGGATGACAAAGACAACATGTCCATGATCAGCCGCACCGGATATGATCAGGTTTCTTACACTCACCAGGGATGGCTCTCAGAGGATCATCGCTTTTTCCTGTCAAATGACGAGTTGGACGAAAATGCTTTTGGGTTCAACCCACGTACACTCATCTGGAATATAGAAGACCTGGATGCACCCGTACTTATTGGCGAATATTACAACAATGCCGCGGCCATAGACCACAACCTGTATACCCACAATGGACTGGCTTTTGAATCCAATTATTTCAGTGGCCTGAGGGTACTGGATTTAGCCCAGGTGGCTGATGGCAAACTCAGAGAACGAGCATTCTTTGACACGTACCCAGACGCTGATGCCATTGAATTTGGCGGTACCTGGAGCAATTACCCCTATTTCGAAAGTGGCACAATCATCGTATCCGACATGAACAACGGACTGTTTGTCTTACAGCTCGATTTGGAGGAGGACATCATAGCCACTCACCCTGCCGATATGGAAGGGTGTGAGAATGAAGAACTCTCATTTGTGGTGGCCGCAACAGGCACTACCAACTCCTATCAATGGCAGCGGTTTGACGGTAAGACATATGTCAACCTCACGAACAACGATCAAGTGAGTGGCACTCAAACCAATGAGCTGAAAATCATGGCTCAAAATAACTACCAGGGAGATATTCTGAGATGTAAAATCACGGAGACCAATGGTACCCTTCACTACACTTTTCCTAGCTCTTATGAGATCAAGGGAGAACCTCTGGAGGTGGCGTTCAGCTTTGAGGAGACCACACCAGGTTCCGTGCAGTTCACCAATGAGAGTACTGGCGCCCAATCCTACTCCTGGGATTTTGGGGATGGTAGCACCTCCGACGAGGAGAACCCCATTCATACATTCGAATATGGAGTCTTTAATGTAACCCTCACTGTGACCAACGAGTGTGAAACAGCTGAGCTGACCAAGGAGACCTTTGTGGTAACAGGACTGGATGATCAGTCAAGGTATTTCAATGTATTCCCAAACCCCTCCTCAGACCTGATCAATGTTTTCAGTCAGGAGAGCGGAATGCTGGAGATCCGGGATACCTCTGGTAAACTCGTCCGTGAGCAGGCCATTACTCGTGGCGCTCATGTTATTGAACTTAATCACCTGCGAAAAGGGATTTACTTTATTTCCATCCGTACACCAGAAACCTTTGTGGTGAAGAAGCTCATCATTCAGTAATCAACTCTGGAATATCCAAGATAAAGGGCTGGGGGCTAAAGCATAATATGAAAATGATCAGTGCTACCCAGCCCAATAATTTCCTTTCTACAGAGAGGGGCGTATTGTCGAGCACCGGAGGATGCACAATCCCCATAAATCTGCCCAGGAGCAAGCCAAACAAAAGCCAGCCACTATAGCCTTCCCACTGAAAGAGGTAATGCACAATAAACTGCGCAGAAAACATAATGGCCGCAAACATCCACCGATCCTGCCTGCTCTTAAACATGCTGGCGGAGCAGATAAATAGAAAATATAAATAGGCCCCTATCAAGATCAAAAAGTGTAAGGAACTCTCCAGTCCTACATCGGCCATATCCTGAATACTAATCAGCCCCAGACCTGCATAAAATAAGAAGATGGAAAACAAGACCTTCGACACTTTTTCATGCCGCCTGGCCCCTATCAGGCCAAACAGAATATGTCCACCATCCAGCTGACCAATAGGTAGCAAGTTGAGTGCCGTAAAGAACAGTGCGAGGTAGCCCGCCAGTAACAAGGGATAGTGGATAATCTCATTGTCATGAGGCATCCTGGCCGGATCCGCTACATATTCCTCAAAGAACCAAAAAATAGCATTGGAGCCAAAACGAAATGAGGCCGTGCTGTCATTGTCATACACATGATCGGCATAGTCCAGTCCATACTGTTCATACTCCGGATGCACCTGATAGATGTACTCTGGCTCAGGCAGATTAGCAAAACCATACCAAATCACCCCTATGGCAATCACAAAACCAGCCAGCGGACCAGAAATCCCAACATCAAAATAGTGTTTCAGGCTATAAATATGATCCTTGATCCGAATAAATGCACCCATGGTTCCAAAAGATGGGGAGAGAATAAAACCCAGCCACATGGGGATGTAGTATGGGAGTGTAACCCGAATATTGTGATGGCGTGCCGTAAAGTAGTGGCCAAACTCGTGAAACGTGAGGATCAGCAGAAACGGGATAGAAAACTGAAAGCCACCTATGAATTCGTCCCAGGTCATCAATAAATCCTCGTCCACCCACAGTACATATTTGGAGTACATCCACTCGGCGCCCGCCAGCGTGGTGGTGATGATCGTCAGTAAAAAAAGCCCAATATGAATGAGATGCTGCTTGTGTTTTTTAATCATGAATGAGAATTTCGAATATCTGATCTGGGAACTGTACCTGTTCGGCATTGATACCAACTCCTCTGGCTGCTTCTATGTTTTCTATTTTATCATCCAGAAAAAGTGACCGCTTCGGATCAAAACCCTGATCTTCTATGATGAACTCATAAATGTAGGCATTGGGCTTCCGGTAGCCAATCAAATGCGAATAGTAAGCCGTATGGGAAAAGTCCTTCATTGGCTTGCCTGCCAGGCTCATCACCATGGAGTCGAAGTATCGTTCGTGCATGGCGTTGGTGTTGCTGAGGATGAGTACCCGGTGAGTTTCCATGAGCTTCTGCATCAGCTCCAGGCGACCCGACGATATTCCCTTAATCATCAGGTTCCAGGCGTACTCAAAGTCTGAGAGGGAAATCTGAGAATCAAAAAGCTGATTGATCTCTTCGACAAACTGAGCATCATCGATCTGGCCTGTTTCGTAGCGGTACAAATACGGTGAACCTACAATCAGCTCCCTCAGGTCCTTGCCACGACCGCTGGTCAGGCGGGAAAACTCCTCAATCACGGCCTGTGGGTCCAGGTCTACAATGACCTCCCCCAGATCGAAAATAATTGTATCAATTTCTGATAGTCTCTTTGGCACTTCGTTGTTTAATTAGCGGCAAATATCTAATATTGCACCTCCAAAACAAAGACAGTCGTAAGGCTGTTTTTTGTTACAGTGCATCTAGCCGAAAGCGAGAAAGTGCTGGTTCGAGCTGACATCTCGAATAGAAAAAAACTGTAGGGCCTATAGCTCAGTTGGTTAGAGCACCTGACTCATAATCAGGTGGTCCCTGGTTCGAGCCCAGGTGGGCCCACAAATCTTAACCTCCGTCAGTTTTGACGGAGGTTTTTTTATGATGGCTACCTACACCTGCTATATCATTTACAGTCAATCGCTGAATCGATACTACGTTGGTGAAACCGAAAACATAGATCTGAGGATTTCACAACATAACGACGGTTTTTATAAGAGCGCATTTACCACAAAAACCAACGACTGGGAGTTGTTTCACTTCATAGAATGTGTTGATAGAAGGCAGGCTCGCCTGATTGAAACACATATCAAAAAGATGAAAAGCAGAAAGTACATTGAGAACCTCAAAAAATATCCGGAAATCAGCAATCTGCTGAAAATTAAATATTAATAGGTCCCTGTCCCGATAGCTATCGGGACGAGCCCAGGTGGGTCCACAAACCTTAACCTCCGTCAGTTTTGACGGAGGTTTTTTTTGTGGCTAAGAATTGGACCCATAGCCTAACACAAACGAAAGATTTACGCGTTTCGCTTTCCTGAATACACCTGACCTGATTACTCCATTACACCTGTCATGGCCTGGTTAACCATCTGCACGACAAGATTCCGGTATTCTTCGTACCTCAGAAACCGGAATGACGTTTTTCCGCTCCGTCATCCGGCTTTGTACAAGCACAGCGAAGCACAAATACCGAGATCTCCAACCCCTTCCTGGAGTTGACTGTAAAACACCAAATCGCCATCTCAAGCTGATGACGAGCCTGAACCTGTCATGGTGAGCTCCGTCGAACCATCAGACAGGTTCATGAGAGATGCTTTTCCTTCGGAAAACAAGACCGCAATGTGATTGCCACCGCCTGGGAATGACTTTCTTTTCCCGTACAGACAACAAGCTGCTATTCAACAGATAAAAGCCGACCTACACCTATGGATAACAAAAAAGCCATTTCGATTCTCGAAATGGCTTTTTTAAAGTTGTATAGGTGATTCAGTCAATCACACACAAACTCGAATTTAAAACTAAGATGTAGCTGGCGCTTTTTTGGTCCTAATTAGGTGTTCCACAACGCCTATACTACCACTACTCAAGTATAATTCTGTGCATGCTTACATGACCTGACTGATCCAATAGTTCGATCATGTAAACACCCGCTCTGAGATCTGTCAAATCAACCTGCGGACTGGTATGGGTCATCACCAACCTGCCAGAAGCATCAAATATTTTCACTCGCTCCACACCTACTCCTTTGATATTCAGTATCCCTTTTGTCGGGTTTGGATAGACCACAAGATCGGCGTGACCAACTCCACCCAGGGTCAAGGGCTCCTCTACGTCAATCAAACTGACCGTGATCACGGCTGATGAAGTCAAAGTGCCATCAGACACTTCCAAGGTCAATATGAAAGCGGGCTGAGTCTCAAAATCCAACTGAGAGGCATCGGCCACAGTCAACTCTACACCATTGCTAATGGCAAAAGCGCCTGCAGAATTTCCATCTGTAATGGAGATTGTCAAGGCGTCAGAATCCGGATCAGAGACCTCCAACACCCCTACTAAGGTCCCACTCGCTGATTCCTCTTCTACAGTAAAAGTGGCCGCTACGATAGCCGGCGCTTCATTTACATCCACCACACTGATGGTCACATTACCCACAGTGGATAAATCACCATCAGATATGGTCACACTCAGTGTGAACTCCTGATTGATTTCATAGTCAATAGCATCAGCTACAGCTACCGTAATTACCCCATCTATGCTCATGCTGAAAACATCACCCCCATTGCCGGAAGTGATGACATATTCCAACACATCACCCTCTGGATCATTGGCAGCTAATGTACCTACCACCGCACCTACAGGAGAATTCTCATCAATTGTAAAGGTTTGATCAGGCAATGAAGGTGCCTGATTACCATCGTCCGTCACAGAGATGGTGATGTCCACGGATCCGCTATTGCTTCCATCCGAAGCCTCCACTCCTATCAAGAACTCTGGCCGGGTTTCAAAATCCAGGGCAGCCGCATTATTTACGGTCAACTCTCCATCGCTACCAATTGCAAAAGCGTCATCCGAATTTCCCGAGGTGATCGCCCAGGTCAAGGTTTCATTTTCAGGATCAAAAGCTGATATAAATCCCAAAGAGGTACCCACTGTTGCGTTTTCAGCTACGGTCAAGGTCCCTGCAGAGAGTACAGGCACTTCGTTCACATCGACCAGCTCAATAGAGATCAGAGCGGTTGCCTCTGAAGCTCCGTCACTCACAGACACTTCCAGCTCAAACACCGGAATCGTTTCAAAATCCAGAACTGATCCATCCAACACACTGATACTCCCGGTAGACTCGTCAATTTCGAATGCCCCGAGATCATTACCAGCCAGAATGGAAAAGAGCATAGGGTCACTTTCCGGGTCGGTAGCCACCACATCTCCTACCACAGTTTCTGCCGGACTATTTTCATCAAGCGTAAAAGTCTGATCTGCTATTTGAGGAGTTTGATTTGAAGGCGTAACTGTCAACATAAAAGTGGAACTGGCTGTATTGTGCACGGCCTGACCATCATCTGCTGTAACGGTGAACTCCTGAGTGCCAAACCCATCCGCTACACTGGTGATCGTCACGGTACCAGTTGCAGCATCTATGGCCACATTTGCAAACGCAACTGAAGCCGGGGCTATGGAATAGGTCACCGTTTGCTCCACTTCATTCGCCGGCACCGGACCTGGAGTTACGGTCACTACCTCTGTACTTGTGAAATCCTGATCAACATTTACATCTCCTGAAAGCGAAAACACAGGTGCATCGTTGACAGAGGCAACCTCAATGGTCATGGTAGACGAACTAACGCCAAAGGTGCTTGCATCACCCACTGTGAAGTCAAAAGTATCTTCACCTGCAAAGTCTGCTCCACCAAAGTACTCCAATAGCTCTATGTCAGCCACAGCTATCTCCTGATCAATTGAAACCAATTGTCCATCTAGTGTCAACTCCCCATAAGTCGGTAACAGATTGATCTGAAGACGGCTAAAAGTGGAGCCATTTTGACTGGAATAATTGAAGTCATCAGCCACAAAAGTCAATATTGAATCCTCCTCCACAGACAAGGTATTGTCCTGAGAGATTGGCCCATTGGAGATGGTAAACATTCTTCGCTCAGCAATACTCCATTTTCCCAGATCATCCTTCACCCGTATGGAAAGCAAATAATCCCCTTCTACTAAATCACCAAGTCCTATTTCCAGCTGCTCTTCAATAGAAGCACCATTCGCACCCAGCTCTAGCGCAGTGGCCTGCCCCACTCCTGGATCATCACCAATAAAATATTCTGCACTTACGATCAGCTCAGAAGTGTTCGCTCCGGAAGTTTGCGGCATGATGTACAGGGTACGGGCAAATGGAATCCCCCAGACGCCCAGATGGTCTTTTACCCTGACCATCAACTGATGAAATCCCGCCGACAAAGAAGAAACATCTATGGTTGCCACCAAATCCAGACTGTCGCTGGCACTGACGTCAACGCTCATACCATTGCCAACACCCGGGTCATTGTCAAAAAAATACTCCACAGCAGTCACCGTGCCAGTAGTAGCCCCGGGAGCCTCCGCTAGATCCATGATATAAAAAGTCCGATTGATGTAATAGCTCCACCGACCTAGACCATCCCGGGTCCTCACCATTAGCTGATGAAACCCTGCAGATAATGAGGATAAGTCTATTTGCTCAATAATCTCCACAGAGTCCGAGGCGGTAAATGAAATAGAAGTGCCATTGCCAACGCCCGGATCGGTATCAAAAAAGTATTCAACATACTGTAGCTGGACATCAGCGGCTACCTCGGAAGCAACAGAAATCAAGGACTGCCTGGTCAGCGCTCTTGAACGATTGGAGGCATCCGTCACGGTCAAACTGACAGTATAGCTACCTGGCTGAGTGTAAGTGTGGCTCGGGTTGGCTGAAGTAGAAGTAGCTCCATCTCCAAAACTCCAGGCATAATTCGCAATGCTGGCGTCAGCCGTGGACGCACTACTTGAAAAAGCAACATCCAATGAGCCTGTTCCCGAATGAGCATCCACCGAAAAATCCGGAAATAGCACTTCACTATACAATGCATCTACTTCTTCAGCACTGATCGCCCGGTTGTAGATTCGGATATCATCTATGGCCCCTTCAAAGGGATATCCCACGGTGATGGCTCCAGAACCCAATGCAGGTTGATTCGCAGATTGCTCCGCTTTCAGTTCACCATTTAAATAAGCACTCAGGGTAGTTCCATCATATGTCAAAGTAGCCATTTGATAAATCCCTGGCTTGCCACTATTGGTGGTAAAAGAAGTGGTATTTCCGCTCCCATCAGCAGTGGTGAATTTCAACCCCTCATTGACTACTGAAATGGTGTACAAAGTGCCTGCATTGATCATGGTACCCAGATCCAAAACTCCTGAATCATCATCAAAACCATCGACGATGTTATACCAGAAGGAAATGGTAAAAGATGAGCTTCGTAAGGCCACATCTGAAGAGGTGTAGGCCGGGGTGACGCTACTTCCATCAGATCCTTTCGAAAATCTGCGGGTATTGAAAAGTCCAAACCTATCGGAAATTTCATAATTGTTAGTTCCACTGGCGTAAATGCCATCGTATCCGTTTCCTGAGGCGTCAGTCATGTCGCCTTCCATTTTGTAATAGGCCGTCAGACCATTGCTAAGATCAACCTGCCCGTAGACGTTTTGACCGATTATTACAAATAGGAGCGTCAGAAAACCTAGTTTTCTAATAACTTTCATCACTATATCGCTTTAAGTAATTACTGATTGTTAGAAACTCTGGCTTTCAAATCTATTTCTATAGAACTGCCCTCTGGCACTGCTGCCGAACGAATGTTAAAATCAGTTATTTTAGGAATCCTGCTCTCAGTCACAATCACATTGGGTACATCTCCGGCACTTGGAAACGGGTATGGGCCACCAAAAATTCCCATTTCGGTACCGTCAGATCCTGTGCCCTTGCATGGCGAATCCTCCGCCAGTCTGTAGTCATAGCTGAAATCCAATGCGAATTCAGGTACATCCACAAATTTAGGATTCACATTCTCAAGGTTATTGCCAGTGCTATTGGTTCCGTAATCGAAGGTTTCACCCCCCTCGCTGGTCAGTACCAGGTTGTGCGTGAGTGCCACATTGCTGGCTCCTCCTGTAGCTCTCCCCCAAAGAATATTATTGCTGAAGACAATACCACTCGTCTGGTTGGTAATGCCTACACCACTAAAAAACACATCATAGACCTGATCACTTCCTATAAAAAGATTGTTGATGAAAATCTGAGATCCTTTGACCCGTGCCACGCCACCGGTGAAAATATTATTGGCCACAAGCAGGTTACTGCCAAATGGGTAATCCCCATATACACTGTTGTAGTTGGGTGCATAACCTATGTTATCCAGTATGTTGTTGTAAATCTTGATGTTGCTAAAATAGCTGAGATGAACCGACTCACATCTATTTCTGGTAAATGTCACATTGGTGAGGGTGTTGCTTTCAGTGCCTTCAAAACCCACAGAGATGTATCGGTAGTTTCCACCGGCGGTTGTTACCACTCCATTTACATAAAAGCCTTCAATATGCGATCCGGATGCATTCAGATCCAATGCGGGATTCTCATTTTTAATGACCATGTGGTTTACTTTGGTGGTAAAACCGAACTGGGCATCTTCTGTAGACTGGTAGCCAGCCCCGATCAACACCAGCTTCTTGTTCAAGGTAAACCCATCATAGGTAGTTTCAGAACCTGCAACTATTATGGTATCACCCACCGTGGCAGCATCAATGGCTACCTGAATACTTGAATACAGAGCGCCTGAGTTTTCATTATTATCCACGGTGATCACTGTGGCCAAGGAGGTAAAAAAGCCAATCAGAACGAAGCTAATGGCTAAAGAATATTTGAATAGTTGAATGGATCGAATGTGTTGAGCTAAATACATGTGAAAATGGTTTATGGTACGAATATGTTCGGGCAAACAAAATCAAATAAGTGGTTAATATCAATACCTTAAATTCGGTATAGCACTCAATATTTTGCCAAAAGGGAAATTATAATTCGAGGGTTGGTCTTTTGACTCAAGGCAGGCCGGAGTTTCCATTAGTCATCAATAAGGGAAGCATTGTCTTACGCTTCGACGGAGCTCAGGCTGATAAAGCAAAAACAACGTTTATGTACTGAGGAGATACCTCCATACCTGAACGGAATATGGTAGAAAGCACACTAATTTCGTGGCGGCAGATAAGTGGGATGTTCACATTGAGACTAGCCAAAAAGCACTCCCGTTAGCTATCGGGAGACATATGTCCGATCAGCGGTATGTTGGGCTTTCGTGTTATATTTCTACGTTGAGTTTCAAATGGCCACCAAGACCTTCTCTGATAATTCGCATCAAAGTTGACAGTCGGATATCACTTGCGTTGTTCTCAATTCGTGAAATGTACGTTTTAGTTGTTCCGCATTTCTGTGCTAGTTGTTCCTGAGTCATTCCCTGGTTCTTGCGCATTTCTTGAAGCATCGCTCCCAATCTGAAAGCTTCGAATCCTTCCTCAAAGGCTTCTCTGGATTCAGTTCCACGTTCACCGTACTCTGAATTTAAGTGATCGTCAAAGTCTATAATTTTAGTTTTGCTCATCGTAATATTGTTTTTGCAGCTTTTCAGCCAGTTTTATTTCGTTCTTAGGTGTCTTTTGGGTTTTCTTTTGAAACCCATTCAACACTACAACTAATTTACCCTTGTCAAAGAAGCAGAATATTCGATAGATGTTAGTCCCCGAGATCATCCGCATCTCATATAAGTTAGTTCCCGTGATGCTCTTGAGATATTTCGTTGGCACGCGTTCAACTGTTTTTATCAATTTGATTGTCCAGTTTATTCTCTCTTTTATCTTAGGAGTTTGTTTGTTGTAGAACTCCCAAAAATGTTCGCCAAAGAATATAACTTTTCTAACATCACTACTTTGGTTCATATGAACAAAGTTAGCTAATAAGGTAACTTATTGCAAGTTGATAAAGTTCAAATGGCAGGTGCTTTTTCGATTACGGCATGAAGCCCAAAAGGAAGCTAGCAGGTATGCGCCCCGAGCTTGGCAAGCTCCGATAAAACTAATGAATTTGCTGCGCCCGGCACGGGGGTGCTTCCAAAGTATCAGAATGGCACTGCGTTCAGAAAGTGAAAAATCCTGCGAGTTGAGCTCGGTAGAAAATGGAGCAGTTTCTTCAGCGGCTGATTCACGGTCAAGTTGCACAGAAACCAGCCAGAAAGCAGTTTGGCATATAACCGATCAGAGTTTGTTAGAGAGCTTTTTTTGTTATTATTGAGGTTAATTTAGCTTTACGAAATGAATCCTTACAAACCAGTAGTTATTTTGCTTCTTCTGTTGGCCTTCAGTTGCAGTCGAGACAATGAAAAAGTAGAGTATTATGAAAATGGGTTTATTAAATTCCGATCCTCAATTTCAGAAGATACCACCGTTATTGAAAGGTTTTACGATGAAAAAGAAGCACAGATAAAGTCGATTATTAAATCATTGAATGATACTGTCTATATCGCAAAATATTACGCTATAAATGGACAGTTATCCGTTCGGTCGGAGTTGGATAGGAATAAAATTGTGAAATACGAGACAAAGAATAACGAGTGGTTAATCGGCCCTCAAGATGGCCCAAAGTATCTCTCAGTAATCACGGACTTGAAGTTCCCTCGGGATATGGATGAATATTTTACAAGGTCAATTAATAGTGATGGATTGTATGTTCATCTTCCATTATCAGATGTGAATATTGAAGGACTCTTGTTCGAACATGAGGTTGAAATATTTAGCGATTCTAGCGGATTCTTTTTTGGGACTCATACGTATTTCAATGTTCCATGATATACATTCTGGCAGTGCTCTCTAACGTCTAGCTAAGCACAGTCGGCTCGGCCTTTCAAATATCTCAAAAGTATCTGATCCAGATACCCTTTGCAAATAACTAAGTAAGCCGATTGGGCTTAGCGATTTCTACGCCTTATGCAAGTTGGCCCTTATAATTTTCTTCATATTTCTGATTTTTTCTAACGCAAGCAAAGACGCGATGGATAATTTTATTTCTAACTGCATTTATGACTGCCATTTTATTCTTTCCTTCATCAAC
>NZ_JBIPKE010000016.1:0-251817 GCF_044005705.1 Marinoscillum luteum
TGATGGTGTCCCATTGCCACTGATCACTGGATTGATCTCATCCGCGTCTGTCACCGTTACCGAAACTGCCAACGTGCCCACATTCCCAGATCCATCGGTACCTGTCACTATCACGTCATAAACATTGTTCGATCCACCGTCCCCTGGACTTTCAAAATCAGGTGCACTGACGAAAGTCAACACGCCCGAGGTAATGCTGAACGCAGAAGCGTCAGTGCCACTCAAACTCCAGGTCACTGATTCATCCGCAGTATAAGTTCCGACAGAAGTCGTGTTCTCCTGTACTGATGGTGTCCCATTGCCACTGATCACAGGGTTGATTTCATCCAGATCTGTTACCGTTACTGAAACAGCCAGTGTGCCGATGTTGCCTGCCTCATCAGTAGCCTCCAATACAACATCATAAACGTTATCTCCATCAAAATCTCCTGGCGTCTCAAAATCACGTGGACTAACGAAGTTCAGGTTACCCGACCCATCTATAGTCATGGTACTTGCATCATCTCCAGAAAGACTCCAAATAACAATTTCTCCAGAAGAATAGGTCCCAATAGCTGAAGTATTCTCAATAATGTTATGGGTGCCATTTCCTGTTATCCCCGGATCTGTTTTGTCAAAAGTTACATCACTGGCATCGGTGGTAGAAGTGGCCTGAACGCCCGCATTCCCAGACAAGTCCTGGAAATCAATCGTAAAAGGAATGGAACTCTCTGTATCACCGGACTGCATCGTATAAGAGGCGCTCCAGGTTTTATCATCTGCGTCAGACAGGTCATCAATAACGGCCAAGTTTCCGGCTATGTACACGGTTACATTCTCAATGTCCTCCGAAGAAGTAAAATCAACAAATACGTCATCTCCGACCATCGCCCAGATGTAGTTAGAGTTGGAGGAATAGATTCCCACAAAATCCAAAGTTGGTGCGCTAGAGTCGTAAGTGATAGAAAGTGGTGAAGCAGAAACATTTCCATTAAACGCAGCATCAAATGCAGAGCCTGCACTAATGTCTACTGTAACCAAACCATCAGAAGAAGGATATACATCTACCGAATAATTAGTCCCATCTATGTCTACAAAGTTGCTTGCCGCACCATTGCCTACAGTCAAGTCCGTCAAATCAAACCCACTCATTCCTTCACTAAAGGCAATACTGACGGGAATAATACCTGAATTCGTTGGATCAGGTTCGGTTGTACTCAGAACTACCGTCGGAGCAGTTCTATCTGAAGTGATGGTAAACTGAGTAGCTGCACTATTGTCGTTAGCAGAAGCATCCTGAGCCACTGATCCAGCCACATCTATTGTCACCACACCATCAGCATCCGGGCTAACATCCACTGTATAGTTCAATCCGTCAAGGTCAACAAAATTTCCCAAACTGGCATTAACAACTAAGATGTCTGAAATATCAAATCCCGTCACGGGTTCGTCAAACGAAACATCTATTGTGAAGGTCGAAGAATTCGTGGGGTTGGGTTCGGAACTGAAAACAAGAACCGAGGGAGCGGTCTGATCCAAAGTTACATTGGTATTCACTGATGTAGCTGGATTTCCTGCCAAGTCCGACACATCGGCGGTGATGGTTACATTTCCATCGGCCAATGAAGAAAAGTCCACGGGAACGCTCCATGAACTACCACTAACTACCGCACTCGGATTTAAGGTAGTGGAGCCATCAAAAATGGTCAACGTCACTGTCCTTCCATCTTCCGCATCACTGGTTCCACTGACAGTCACTGAGGAAACTTCTGACATATTGATGATATCATCACCAGCGATGGGACTATTGATAGTAAGTGTTGGAACCGTTCGATCTACGGTGACATTGGCACTAGCTGATGTGGCGGAATTACCTGCCAAATCATCCACATCGGCTGTAATACTGACGTTCCCTTCAGCAAGAGAGCTGAAGTCCACCACGATACTCCAAGCGCCTCCACTCATCGTTGCTCCTGGCGACAATGTGGTGCTTCCATCGAAGATTGTCAAATTGACCGTCTGCCCATCTTCCGCTCCGCTAGTTCCACTCAAGGTCACAGAAGACACCTCAGAGTTATTGATTTGGTCATCTCCCGAAATTGGGCTACTCAATGTCAATGCAGGGGACGTACGGTCCAGCGTAACATTCGCATTCACCGAGGTGGCTGCATTGCCCGCCAGATCTGTCACATCCGCGGTGATGGTTACGTTACCATCAGCCAAAGAAGAAAAGTCAACAGGAACGCTCCATGAACTGCCGCTAACTACCGAAGTTGGATTTAAGGTCGTAGAACCATCAAAAATGGTCAAAGTCACTGTTCGTCCATCTTCCGCATCACTGGTTCCACTTATAATCACCGAGGATGCCTCGGCAGAATTCACGTAGTTATCAGATGCAATTGGTGTGGTGATGGTCAAACCAGGCGGCACATCATCATAGGTCACTGTATTGTCAGTGCTGGTACTCACTGAGTTGAAATTACCAGCCAAATCGGTGGCAGCGCCCCCTTGGATGTTAACAACTACATCGCCAGTTCCGGTCATGCCCGAAACTGTGAGTGTATATGTAGTACCATCAAACGGAGCCACTTCAGTAACGGAGCCAGATAATGAGCCACCTACCGTACTTGAAGCAAAGTCCACATTGGTATCATCTGTAAACCCTGAAATCGGTTCAGAGAAAATCACATCGTAGACAATTGTTCCGTTGGTAGGATCGGACTGAGCACCTGACTGATCAATTGTGACATCAGGTCCCTGAGAATCTGCCGTGATACTAAACTGGGTTGCAGAGTTGTTTACGTTTCCGGCCAGGTCTGTAGCCGCTCCTCCTCCTACATCGACAGTAATTGATCCATCCGCACTCGGTGTAAGTTCGAAGCTAAAATTACCCGAGGGACCTCCTTTAATCCTTTGAATTCTGTTGTTTCCTCCGTCAGAAATCAACACATCTCCACTTGCGGAAAAGGAAATACCTCTTGGGAAGTTAAACTGGCCATCAGCGGAGCCTATTCCACTTCCAAACTGGCTCAAATAATTACCTCCTGAAGTGAATACCTGAAAGCGGTGGTTGTTTCTATCCAACACGTAGACATTTCCAGCTCCATCCACATCAATTTTATCAACTCCCTGTAGTTGACCATCTCCTGTTCCCGGGCTTCCCAAAACGAACTGGAAGTTACCACTGGTATCAAATGCCTGCACCCTATTGTTATTATCATCCGTTACATAAACGGTAGATCCGGAAACCACAATTCCGGTAGGGTAGTTAAATTGACCATCTCCTGAACCATTGCTCCCGACCTCCCACTGGAAGTCTCCCCCTGAATTATACTTCAGAAATTTGGCGTTATTATAATCCGTCACATAAATATCTCCGGTAGCGTGGTCTATGGCCACATCTGAAGGATTGGCAAACTGTCCAGCTCCTGAGCCCGATGTTCCGATTGTCAACAACGCAGCCCCGGACTGATCTATTTTATAGACAAGGTTATTCGTTCTGGTTACATAAAGGTTATCTGATCCATCTACAGCCAATCCAATAGGGGCACTAAAACTTATTGACTGCATGAAATTTCCAGCAGGATCAAACTCCTGAATTCGGTTGTTCAGGCGATCTGCCACCCAGATATCACCAGAACCATCTTCAACAATTCCATATGGATCATTGAACTGACCATCCGCTGATCCTGCCGATCCAAACTGAGAATCATAAGCAAAATTCAGTGTCTCCACCAGGTTCGCTTTAGCGCCATTGGTCACATTCACATCCGTAAGATCAAAGCCAGTAACAGGCTCGCTAAAATCAATATTGACAATGAAAGGTGAGCTGTTGGTAGGATCCGGTTCCAAACTCGAAATTACAGGAGTCGGGCTAGTAGCATCATAATTGATATAGAAAGTGCTTGCTGCTGAATTATCATTGCCGGCAATATCCTGCGCAGCACCCGCGACCAAGTCCACTGATACCACACCATCAGTACTCGGCGCAATATCCACCGTATAGCTGATGCCATCTATGTCAATTAAATTGCTTGCGATACCATTACCAACGCTGACAGACCCAAGCCCCAGGCCGGTGACTCCTTCACTAAAGGTGATGTCCACTGTGAAACTCCCTGAATTACTTGGATCGGGCTCTGAACTTGTAAGCGTCGTTGTAGGTGCAGTTCTATCTACCGTATATACCTCACCCACAAATGGGGCATTAGTCATGGTTGCATTAAGACCTGTGTCATTCGTGAAATCCACACCAATGGTTCCATCCCCAGTATCTACTGTCGCTGTGACCGTCCAGTTGAATCCATCAACCTCAGTTACCGATGATATAAATGACCCTCCACCTATTCCTGAGCTATTCAGTGTAAAATTGGCAGGAGTAAGTCCCGTAACTGGTGAGGTAAATTGAATATTCCAGTCCAATTCTGAAGCAATAGCACTCCCAGCTGGGTTCGCCTCATCTGCAGTAATGCTGACCACCGTACCAACCGCACCCAATGCTCCGGATGAAATCCACTCAATTCCATCCATATTCTTAAGTTCTCCGTCAAGAAATTTATTGGTGGAGAGGTTACTAAGATTGGTGGAGTTAACAATTTCATCAAATTGATAATAAGCAATCAAGCCCTGCTCATCACCTACCAGCGTATAAAATCGATTATCATTGATTTCCGAGAAGGTCCTTTCATCATCCCAGATTCTCACCTCATCCATTAGACCTTCTATATTAAAGCTGCCCCCAGTCCTTCGATCTCCGATGGTTAATCTTCCAAAAGAATAAACTGGTGTGCCAAGCGCAGCCACTGAACCAGCATTAACATCTTCGACTCCATCCACATAAATAGTACCATCACCTGGTCCTCTATATACAAATGCTGCATGATGCCATGTACTGTCATTGTATGACAAGTTGGTTTCCATCCAGCCTCCATTCACGTATATTCCCAACTTATCTCCAGATGACTGTTGCACCGAATATTCAGCATCACTTACTCCTTTTTCTAAGAAGACTACATTCCCGGTCACATCCGTATTGAACCAAAACTCAATGGTAAAATCCCCTGTTGGCTCGAGTACAAGATTGTCAAAAACCTCTACATAATCATTTCCAGTAAATGGCAAAGCATTACCCGGTTGCACCATGAAACCATTGGATATATAATATGAGCTCTCCTCCCCACCTCCAAAATCTGTTTTTGCACGATAGAAATATTCAGTGCCAGCCGTCAATGCTACTGTGATGTCTACACCTCCCGAGGTGCCCACACTCACACCTTGAGACACAAACGAGCCAAATGTCGAATCAGAAGATACATCCACTATCAAATCAACCGCTCCGGAAGGGGCAATTAAATTGGGTGTGAACCCTGTGGTAGATACATTTGTGGGGTTTAGAACCGTCGGGGGAGCCAGGGCATTACTAAATAGTGCAATCCTACCTCCATTGAAATCATCCGTACCGGTTAGCAGCAAGTCTAAATCTCCATCATTGTCGTAGTCTCCCCAATCTACCGTCGAATAGAGGTAATCTCTGAGGCCCAAATCCGTGATCACAAAAGTTCCGGCATTATTGGTATAGAGGGTGGTGGTAGGGCCATTGGTAGTCCCTGAACCATTAATCACCAAATCAAGATCTCCGTCTCCATCATAATCTCCCCATGCCATTTCTCCTTCTGAATTCTCCAAGAGGCCTGCCGCTATGTCCACAAAAGAACCAGCATCGTTCCGATAAATAATTGGTGTGCTGTCTGTGTTAGACCCAGAAACCATTAAGTCTAAATCTCCATCATTATCATAATCTCCCCAGCCGACACTTCCTAAAACCTTCCCTTCTAGTACGGCGCCTATATCTGTGAATAGTCCGCCATCATTTTCATAGATGATTGTTCTGATGGAATCATTATTACTTGTATATCCACTGCTCACTATGTCTAAGTCTCCATCATTATCATAATCTCCCCATGCCACATCTCCCTTATAAACACCAACCAGACCTGCAGTATGATTTACAAAAGTGCCAGCATCATTTCGATACACAATAGTAGATGCATTATTGGACGGGTCATACTGGCCCTGAACAATGAGGTCTAAATCTCCATCATTGTCAAAGTCTCCCCAATCAGCCTCAGAGAATGCCACCCCTTGAAAAGGGCCTCCAACATCAGTAAATGTTCCAGCATTATTCTGATATAAAATAGACGTGCGATTACCTCCATCGTTAAACCCTGTTGCGAACAAATCAAGGTCACCATCACTGTCATAGTCTCCCCAGTCTAAGCTACCCTCATAAACACCGGTGAGAGATGCGCCAATATCTGTGAAAGTCCCTCCTGAATTATTGAAAATCTTGGCAATCACAAAAGTGTAGTCAAAACCATAACCACTGACGGCTACATCCAAATCACCATCACCATCATAATCTGCCCAGGCAGCAGCACCATCTACCACGCCTTCCAGACCAGTAGTTTGCTCAACAAAAGCTCCCTGAAATGGCCCAGTGGCAACGGCAAATTGCAGATTGTATGGAACAGCTACTTCCCCATCAAGTCCCCTCACATTTTCCGTAATAGTGGCAGATATATACTCACCGGCCAGGAAGTCCTCATCTGGATCAAACGTGATAACAGAAGTACCTCCTCCAGTAAATGTTCCTGCTGTGATCCCTGAGTGACTGCCCATCACTACAATATTCCCGGTCAAAGTTGCTGCATCTACATTAGCGTCAAAAGTCATTTGAATGTTGGCGCCTCTTGCTATGTTGGTCTCGTTGACCGATGGAGTACTAGATAAAAGATTCATCGGAGGACCTAACGGAACATCAGAAACAATGAATCCAGCTCCACCAATATCTCCATTATTTGTATTCACACTTCTGTCGACCAACTTAGTGCCGGAGTTCTCATCCATAGGATAGTATGCAACCAGGTTCGATTCATTTCCTTTCAGGTCGTGATATAAATTGTCAGAAATTTCGGCGTCCGACCTCACGTCATTCCACACCCTAATCTCATCCATTTCTCCATCAAAAAAGGCAGAAGAAGAAGTAGGATACTTTCCAACCCTGAAGGGGTAAGATGCGCCATTGATAGTGGTAGAACTGATCCCAAAGGTTTTGTCCAACGCCCCATCAATGTAAAGTCTTAAGGCAACTGCCGGCTCAAACACAAAAGCCACATGGTGCCATTCTCCGTCATTCACGGCAGTGTTACTCTGAATCACATCAGGAAAACCAGCGCTTCCATCATAAATCGAACCCTGGACTTTCCCTGTTCCATCCAGCTCAATGCTCGACGCCAGGTCTCCCAAATCATTACCATTTCTTTTCCCAAAAATGAACCCCTGGGTCTGCGTGGTTTTAATCCAAACCTCATAAGTCAACGCTCCTGAAATCTGGAGATCTCCGGTAGATCCCATATCCACAGAATCCGCTATCCCATCAAAACTCAGCGCATAGCCAGGGAATGATTTTGTTGTAGCAAACTCCACCTCCGAAGTGCTGGCTCCTGTTTCAGACCCATTAACGGGAGTAACCCGATAAAAATAGCCCTGGTCTGCTCCGGCTGAATGCACAAAAGAGGTAGCATTCACTCCCAGATTTGCAACGATCGTGTCTACATTCAGTGTGAAATCATAGTCATCTGCATTTTCAATGAGGTAACCGGTCTCATTGTAAGAGTTGTCTTTCCATTGGAGGGTAATATTGTTGAGTGAACTTGAAAAGGCAATTACCTCCGTAGGAGCCAGAGGCGCTGTATTATTATCCAGAGTAAATGCTCCTGATGCCACCCAGTTAGAAGTGGCTCCCGTTTTGGCAAACCCAGACATGGTTCCAACATTCCCATTTCCCGAAAGATCAATAATCTCCGGTGCACCGATACCGGTGTTTACTGCAGCAGTGTCTCCCTCATCAAACCGGTAGTAAGCAACCAGCCCATTTTCATTTCCACTCAGGGTGTTGTTGATCGTGGCTTGGATTTCAGCTTGTGATCGTGCTATATTCCAAATGCTCACTTCATCAATATCTCCTACAAAATAATTAGCCGTGGTTGTTCTATGTCTTGCACCTATTGCAAAATGACCAGAAGGGGGAACTCCGGAGACAGCTGCATTATTGCCATCAGGAACACCGTTAATATAGAGTTGAACATTGGTTCCACTTTTAGTGGCTGCGACGTGAGACCATTGACTAACTGGCAAACTTCCGGCACTTGTGGCTGCCTCGTAGGTGCCATCACTTTCTCCATAGACAAGCTGACCTGTATTGGTAATGTATAACTCAGCACCATCGAGAGACCCTGTATTTCCTCTCCAGTAAATCCATTGGCTTGCAGCTAAACTTGTAGGTCTTACCCATGCTGAAATAGTTAAATTACTAAAGGTCCCTTCTGTTTCGTTTGCTACAACAAAATCATTAGTTCCATCAAAATTCAGGGCACTACCCGCATTGATCATAAACTCCACTGTGTCCGAGTATGGACTCGTGAACCCGCCATCCTGATAGTAGATACGTGCAAAATAACGGGTATTTGGAGACAGGGACAATCCGGTAACGATGCTAGTTGAATTCGAACCATTACCAATTTGATGCCCTGTTGCGTAAGGGACCCCGGCAAAATTGGAGGCGTCGTTAATGTCTACATAAACTTGTCCCCTGTTCGTTGGTTGCCAGTTTACACTGAGGTTATTAAGGTTAGCGGCAGACACCTGATAAATGATTGGAGCAAAGGCTTCGGAAGCCACCCAGTTGGAAGTGTCTCCCACCAGGTCAAAGGCATTTAAGGTGCCATCATATCCGTTTCCGGAAATATCCATCAGCGTATTTAATCCTGTATTGTTTCCTCCAGGAAGACCCGTGTTAAAATCATAAGAAGCAACCAGACCGGAACCAGTGGCCAGGCTAAGGTTCATGTTATTGAATATTTCTGATTGAGTACGGTGGGTATTCCAGATTCGCAACTCATCCATTTCTCCTTCAAAGAACTCTGATGGCTGGGTACTTCCAGGGGATCCAATCAAAAGCGGCTCTCCAGTTAAAGCAGACATTCCGATCCCGGCAAAACCATATGAAACTCCATTAACAAATACTTCTGTATCGGATCCGGAGATATTGAAAGCTACATGGTACCAGGTACCCGGTTCGATTGGGACGGGCACTGTTGCAGATCCTGACCCATTCCAAATTAAGAAATAATCATTTCCTGCATTGACATGAATACTCCATCTGGTTTGTGTGTCTGAACTTCTGACTCCAGCGATGACCTTGTTCTCTGTATTCGATGCGGGTTTGATCCAAGCTTCAATGGTTCCCGAAGAAAATTCAAAAGCAGCATTTGCGGCTACTTCCACGTAATCATCGGTTCCATCAAAAGAAAGTGCGTTTTCAGGAAAAACTAAGGTAGTGATGTCAAATGCCGTTGCCATTTTTTGCGTATTTGGCGCTCCTTCATCATCCTCGGCCACTATGTATACATCATAACTTGTTCCTTCCGATAAGCCAGTAATATTGGCGATGACTTCAGAACCAATAAGATTGACAGGGAAACTGGAAGCCACCACTGCGGCACCACCCAGTCCATCCGTACCTGCTTTTATGTCGTCATTTGATGGCACTGTGGCACTGTCTGGTAGCACCACATAGTAAACTGTGCCCTCTTCATTGAGCTGAACAGTTAAGTCAAAATCATTCTCGTTGATGTTGGTAATTGTTGGATAGCCCGCTTCGAATATTGGGGCGAATATATCGATATCCCATGCTGTAGAACTGACCCAGGCAGGAGGTGTACCTACCAATGTTCCATCCAAACCATTGACCGTCCCGTCAAACAAAGTGGTCCCAGAGGATGAATTAAAATCATAGGAAACAACCAGGGTTGTATCGGACAACAAGGTGTTGTAAGCATTTGCTATAATCTCAGATTGTGTACGCGCGACATTCCAAATCCGCATATTATCAAGCTCGCCATCCCAAACCAGGTTTCCTCCTGAGTGGTCGCCAATTTTGAAAGCCGATAAATCCATGCTGAGTGCAGCGCTTGTCGTATCAATTAACTCACCATCCAGATAGAGTGTAAGTAACGTACCGGAATAGACTCCCGCAGCGTGGTGCCAACTCCCGTCAGTATAAGTTGCTGATGGTGAAACGACGCTTGACACAGCATTCACTCCAAAAAGTACTGAATTAGAGTTCACTTTTAGCTGTGCCTGCGCTCCGGCACCACCAAGGTGATCACCCAGCGCTATCATCATGCGATGATCGCTGGCTGTAGTCCTAAACCATGTTTCAAAGGTAAAATCGTTGGTGATTTGGCCGGCCAAGCTAGGGCCTTGAACATAGTTTCCAGCTACTCCGTCAAATAGAAGGGCATTATTCGGCTCAAAATCATCTGCTATGGTATAAGTATGTCCATCTATGATCGCCGATGCATCCAGTGTGAAAGACACTTTGTTTCCAGCAATCAAAAAGTCAGTTGATGCCACAGCGTAACTACCAGTAGTCCCTGGTCTGGTGATCAGTGCAAGATTGGCATTGGGTAATCCCAACCCTGCTTCATCAAAATCAAACGTAAGTGTAGCTAAGCCACCTGTACCTATTGTCGTACTGTCTGTCACATCCACATACCAGCTTCGTGCCCACCTATTCGCATACCCAACGGGAAGATCTGATTGCACAATCGCATGTGCCGTACCATCATGACCTGCGAATATATAGTCTCCATTATCTTGTAGGAATCCGGCGTTGGTTAGGGCCAGGCCTTGCGCACTTCCTTCGGGATCCGATCCATCAGCTTCCTTTCCGATCCCGATGACATCAAAATCAAAATCACCATTGGGGCCAGTGTCTCCGGCATACAAATCCACTGTATGTGCAATGTCATACTTGGCAGAAAGGTGATTCTCCACCACAGTTCGTGAGGCCGTATTTAGTACGCCTTCAAATAATATGAATTCTGCAACATCTCCTGTAAAATAGAGGAGGTTGTCGTTGTTGTATCGGCCGATCATCCAAGGCTGAGTACCGTCATATATAGCTCCTTCATTCACATTACTGACTACATTGGTACCCCCGTCATATCCGTTCAGCAAGGAGGTAGACCTGGTAAAAGAGAGTAACCTGGGAGACCGATTATCTGCTGACCACTGATTGTTCCCGAGTACTCCACTTGATGGGGAAGAAATCCTCAAATCAGTGGGCGATCCATTCGAATCATCAAGAAAGAACGTGGTTCCTCCATTAAAACCAGCACCAGTCTGACTCTTGAACCCAATATAACCTTGAGTCCCAGTCCCAGTCCATTGAGCCACCGTAAACACAGTAAACCCTGAAGAAGTAAAGTTATCCGTAAACCCGAGTGCTTCCACATACTGACCGTAACTGAAGCGGACCACTGGCTGCCCATTGATCACATTTCCTTGATAAGTGGGAGAGGTACCATTTGTCATGGTTCGTCCATAACCTGATTGGTCACTCCAGGTGGTAATGGCTCCGGCATCTACAGTGGTGTTTGTGCCAGCATCTGCCTTTACCCAAAGCTGCAATGGTGAAGTGCCATCAGTAGAACCCACACCACCAGGTCCGGTGGATCCAATCATTTCAGAAGGGTCTATATAGGTAAGACTTACCTGACCAGTTCCCGGAAAATCATAGGCAATTGACCAGTTGGCATCCGGTAAGTTCACCGTGGTAAAGGTGCCGGAAATGGCAGCGGCATCAATAATCACAAATTCGTTTCCACTAATCGGCGTGAAGCCAAGGGTCACATTAAGCGTACCAGCCAAATTGGCGGTGCCGCCCACTGTGATTTGATCATATTGTGAGCAGGGATTGGTACCGTCTATCTCCACTTCCAGGGTACCGGCATTGGTGAAATCAGACACAAAGTTCGCGCAACCGGGAGAAGCTCCCGGGGCTACTGTGCCAGCTACTGGGTTGGTGAAATCATTGGTCACCGTAAAAAAGCCTTTCAGGATGCCATTGTTAACAAATGTTCCTGTAGGAGATGCCAGTTGCGTGCCTGCTTCGAAGAAAAATACCCCATTGTTTATAAATGAACCGGCCGTGGCATTGACTCCTGTACCATTCGAAACACTTACTGTTCCATTGTTAGTGAAGGTGGCATTGTTCGTCAGTTGTACTGAATTACTATTCAAATTGAGCACCAGACTTGCACCTGAAGCTACCTGAAAATCGTTCGCATTCAGCACTAAATCTTGATTTTCAGTGATGTCAGAATTAATGGAGACCACAATGTTCTCTGACACGTTGTTGGCTGCAGGTACTACACCTCCACACCAGTTGCTGGGATCATTCCAGTTACTATCCGTTGCTCCAATGAATTTGCCATTGGGTGCACATGAAGGTACTGTAGATGCTATCCAATCGGATGAAGTCCCGAGAAAATCAAAGTTGGTAAGCGTTCCGTCATGACCGTTTCCCGTCAGATCCGTAAGCGCGGTACCGGCATCCAGATTGAAATCGTAAGAGGCCACAAGACCTGGTGCAGATGAAATCTTAGTCGTTAAGTTTCCAAGGATATCTGTGGCTGAGCGAGCCACATTCCAGATTCTAACATCATCTATTTCACCATTCCAAGGAGTATTTAGAGCAGAGTTATTTCCAATATGGAAAATACTGTAATCAATGTCAAAATCGAAAGTGTTATCGGGTGTTTCTGGTACACCATCAACATATAGTGTGAGATCTGTGCCATCATATACAGCTGCTACATGATGCCATATTCCATCATTCGTAGAGGGTGAACCGGCAATTGGGCCCGGGTGACCTGATGAGTTAATGGTGAAAACGCTCCCAGTGCTTGATTTAAGACTAATGTTTGTGTCTCCTCCGGCATTTCCTCCAAAATGTACAATATTCATATTGCCTCCGGTTGAAGACTTGACCCAGGCTTCAATGGTAAAATTACCAGTACTTGTCATTTGGCTTGACAAATCACCCCCATCAATATAATCATCCGAGCCATCGAAATGGAGCGCATTCTCAGGTGGGGTAGTAATCGTATAGGTACCAGAGGCAGCTAACCCACCATCTATTTTATTGCTGGATTCGTTGATTCCAAAATTGCCGCCCACAGAAGGTGCTGCTATACCGAGTGTATTGCCCCCAGTGGCAGTGGCTGAGATGTCTACTGTAACGTACCAGTATACGGTAGTATCCGTATAGACACTGTCGAAGAAAAGGCCCAATGCACCATCAGGTGCAGGTGCCTCTCCACTGAAAAAACCTCTGGACAGCAAGTGAACGGCGTTTTCAAAATCATCCACACCAATGGAGTGATAATAATTAAACTGGGTAATATCTGATGGTATGTAGGTTCCTGTCGGGCTGAAAAACATCCCGATCATTGTGGCCGTACCGGCAGAAACATCCATTTGTACTTTATAGATCAAATTATCCGATGATCCTTGCTCCAAAGTGGTTCCTGCAACGCTAAGTGTTGTAAAAGTCAGGTCAACAGGCAGGGGATTCGTTGTAAAATCTCCTGTCAAAATAGCAGAACGGTTTCCGGAAGAATCTTCAGCTACGATGTATGCATAGTATTGAGTATTCGGGATAAGTTCTGGCAGACTCGCCGGGTTATCACCAATCCCAAAATCATGACTCCCGGCACTCGCCGACTCGAAAGTACCGGCGTGATCCGTTGCGGTAGCGCCCAATTCGTTCTCCCCGTCAATGATCTGCTGTGCCGATGGCGGTGTGGCTGATTGGGTAAAGACGTAATAAAGATCCGCCTCTTCATCTGACTCAAATAGCAGATCAACATTTGTGCTGCCAATATTGGCAAAAGCAAGATTGTTAAGAACAGGCCCAGTAATATCAGTGCTTAAGGCTGTGGAGGGTACGTAAGATACTCCGCCATTAAGGCCGCCATTATGTCCATTAATGGTCTGATCAAGTAACGTATAGGAAGACTGGTTAAAAACATATGAGGCAATCAACCCTGACCCAGAAGTAAGGGAGGTGGAAAAGGCAGACTGTATCTGGCCCTGGGTCCTGGCAACATCCCATATTCGCACTTCATCTATTTGCCCATTGAAAAAGTATTCCTCATTGGAGTCATGGAATCGGCCAATATTGTGGCTTGATGGCACAGGGCTATAATCAATTAATCCGCTGGCTGATGTACTTTCTTCTAAGTTTCCATTCAAATAGAGTTTCAATTGTACACCATCATAGGTCATGGCCACATGCTGCCATGAACCTGCGGATATAGGAGTTCTGATATCGTTAACTACATCAGTCCCCGTATATACCCGGGCTACCAGCTCCCCTGTTTCATGTAGGGTAAGCATATAGCCCGACAATGAACCTCCTGTCCACTCCATATGATCCACTATCGCTGCATATCTGTCGATACTATTTGGATTAATCCATGCCTCTACAGTGAAATTCTGGGTAATGATTGACTCAAAACCCGATGGGAGGGCTATATAACCACTCGATCCATCAAATGCCATGGCATTTTCCGGAGCAGGATCTGTGGTAAATTGAGCTTCTATAAGCGCCCCAAAATTTCCAGAACTATCTTCAGGCGCTATGTATAGATAGTAGCTTGTACTTGGTGCTAAGGAATTGATAAGCTGAACCGCATCCAAATTGGCCGTAGGGACATTCAATGCTCCGAAAATAACTCCACCTGTACCTATCCCATTTTTTACATCCTCGGCCGATAGGGTATTCGCCTGGGTATATACTCCCCAATGCACCTGCCCGGTTTCATTTAATCGAACTGTAAGCGTGGCGTCATTGTCGTCTACACCTGTTATGGTTGGTGTGGAGTTGGTGAAAAATGGAGCTGTCATATCTAAAATCGGTGGCCCCAAAGGAGGACCAGTTGTATTCCAAACAGCCCCGGAAATAATACCATCGTTCCCGGTGATTGACTTGTCAGTGAGGGTTGGTCCGGAACCGTCTGAAAAATCATAGTAGGAAATTAAATTAGGTTCAGAGCCGGTTACTTCATTCAAATAATTAGCAGAAATCTCAGTGGCAGTTCTTACGTCATCCCAAATCCTCACTTCGTCAATTTCTCCCTGAAAGAAATCTCCTTCAATACCTCCTGTCGAATGACTGGAACCAATCCGGTTAAAACTATGATAGGTAGCATTGGCATTCCAGGGGATGTTACCTGTTTGTTCCACAGCTCCATTCAGATAAAGCACGACATCACCCGAAGACTGATCGTGGGTGAGCGCCACATGATACCAGGTGCCATCGGTTGCTAATGTGGTCGATCCAATGACGCTTTGCCATGACCCGTTGAAATGATGCATTTCTAGTTGGCTATTTGTGAGTCCAAAACTGAAACCCACATCATTGTTCATATCTCCAATAATGGTCATCCCAGAGCTCCCATCATACCCAGAAACCCCCACTGAAGCAGCCGGTTTAACCCAGGCTTCATAGGTCAACCCTCCTGTCACCTGAGTGCGGGTGAGTTCAACCCTGTCATTGGCCCCATCAAAGGAGAGGACGTAATTGGGTGGTGCCGTAACGGAATACGTACGGGTGATAAGGTCAACAGTCACATTATATACACCAGCCGTAGCTGCTATTGCCGGCCCTTGCTGATCCAAAACACCATTTGGTCCAATATCTCCCCAATTTCTTGAGTTATCGTTATTTGCACGAACCGTCCATGTGCCAGTCAATAGATCAATGCTGCTCAGGTTATAAACCCCTGAACCCTGATAGGTCATGTCTGTATCTGGCCCTCCATATCCCTCCGGAAGCGCATCTCCTATCATTCCAAGAGAATTGATCAGTGTCGCTCCATACCAGGCCAGAGAATCACCAAGATTTAATACGTAGAGCCCATCTGCTCCGAGATACAGGTTTTGGCCCCCTAAATCGGGGACACCGTCATACCCAGGATCATCTCCAAAATCCAAGGCTGCATCATCATTGATCCTAAAAGCGAAATTATTTCCATTGGACGCTTCCAACACAACTTCCCAGGCGTTAAGGTTCTGCTGGAAAGTTAAATACTCCGTTCCACCAGGTAGGCCCACTACAGAAACCGTGTTAACAGTAAAGGGCACAATCAGTTGATTGGAAGTATTGTTTGCATTTGACGCTAAATCCGTCAAAACACCTTCGATTATCTCCACTTTTACACCTAATGCTGTAGCAGGTGTAATGTCAGCTGTGAATGAAATGCTGTCACTTGTTTGCAGGTTGGATGCGGTACCCATCCCAACAGAAATGTCTCCCAACTCAAAATTTTGGACGGTCTCTCCAAAATCAATGGTGATTTCAAAAGTGCTCAATCCGGTTATTTCCGTTGTAGTACTTGAAATTGATGGAGTCGGAGCGGTCACATCCGGCACATTAGGGCTTGCCAAACTGATCCAAGAATTGCTAGATAGGCCACTTACATAAGTCATCTGACCCGAACCATCCAAATTGGCACTATGAATGCTTGTTCCTCCCTGAGACCAGTAAATTTTTCCATATTCTTCATCAACTGCGAGTCCGTAGGGAGAGGCTATTCCAGTGATAAAATCTACCTGTGAAGTGCCATCAAGAGCAGATTGTCGGATTCTGGTATCAGACCCGGAACTCCAAAACATTTTATTAGTCGCTGGACTAACGGCCACATCTCTTACATCGTTGGCATTTGCTCCGGTCACTAAAGTCTCCAAACCACTACCGTCAAGGTTGGCTCTTTTTACGCTTGTCCCTAATTCTACAAAGTATATTTTTCCGTTAGTGAGATCTATGTCTAATCCAAACGGACTTGTCTGACTCGTTAGGATATTTTCAACGCCAGATCCATCCAGGTTTGACCTACCAACATTTCCATTAGAAAAATCAGTCCAATATATTTTATTAGCGCCAAGATCCAAACCAATATCTCGTGCACTTCCCAGCCCGGTTACAAGTGTACTAGTGGCTCCATCATTTTTCTTTATGCTTGTTAATTCAGACCAATAAATAGTACCGGCTCCAAAAGCTACTCCGCTAGGACTAGTGAGTGCAGACAACAGTGTTGAAGAACTATTACCATCAAATTCTTTGATTAAACCCCCGGCGCTTTCTGACCAATAAATAATACTAAGATCAATCGGTGCGCCTGTCATCCAGTCGGTACTGGTGTTGATCCCAGAAATTGTGGTCACATTGTTACCGCCTGCCAGGTCTGTTAGAGAGCTCGATCCAGTACCATCATTAAAATCATAGTAAGCCACCAGATTGCTTTCATCCCCAACTAATGAAACGTCTTTTGTAGCGTTGATCGCAGTGATATCTCTGGCTACATCCCATATCCTAAATTCATCAATCTGACCAATGAACCATTGTTCGGCTGTTCCATTGTAGTTCAGCGCCCCAATACTCAGTACTGTCTGAGTGGTGTTGATTGCTGCTCCGCCTGACCCACCAGCTACTCCATCTAAATAAGTAGAAATTGTTGATGCCCCATCAAAAACAATTGCAACGTGATGCCATGTGGAAGTTGCCACGGCACCTATGGTTATATCCGTTTGATAATTATTAAAAATCACATTGCCGTTTCGATAATAAACAGCAAAGAAGTTGGTCGCTGAAGTGGGCCCAATATTAAAAATATATTTATAGCTAGCGTTATCGAGGGCTGGTTTGATCCAAAACTCGATTGTCCTGGCATTTGATGCAACCACAGAATCAGGAACATTTCCATCCGTAAAGACTGTTTCGTCTCCTGAATAGTTGAGGGAATAGTTCTGACCAAAACCCAAAAATGAAACGGAGAAGAAAAAAACCAGAGCGAGTGCTCTTAAAGCAGTTGGGTATAGCCTACTGCTGGCTTGAAAGTTTTTGCTCCGTCCGAAAACATTGAAAAAAGCCAATGGGAAAATCAATCTGAAGGAGATTGCTCCAGATCTATGGGCAATTGAGCGTGTGGTCATCATGGCGCGGCGTTGGGTGAAAAACGGAAAAATAACCCTTTCCTCGGAAAAACCTCCCGTCAATCACAGTCTACATAGTCAAATAACTACCAAAGGATACCTCATCTATGCGGAATAGCTAATAACTTTCGATCAACATGGTCTTGACTGGGATAAAAATATTTCCTCCTCAAAACCGTTCCTATTATTTATTTTTACTGATGTGTCAATATTTGTTTGCTTCAAAAAATATTAGTTATTTTATATTTCTTATAAAAAAAATTTAATTCCGCCATGACTCGATTATACATTTTCGCTTTATTGGTGCTGACCTCTTTCGGGTCTGCCCTAGCACAGTATCAGTTTGAAAATAAGAAGGCTGAAAAACTCTACGAAAAACTCGAGCAGTATTATGCTGAGGGTGACTATGAGGGAATTTTAAAAAACGAAGGCCAAATCAAAGAGCTCTTTCTGAGCAAACAGGATACCCTTGGGGCCCTGATGAACGGCTTTCTGGGAGAGGCTTATCTTTATTGGGAAAATGACCTGAACAAGAGTTTAGGGTTCTACCAGAAAGAATATGAGTTGCGATCTGCCCTCGGTAAAGAAGGTGGCGACATCAAGAACCTTATTTTTAATTTGGGTTACATCCAGGATGAGCTTGGCTTTTATGGTAAGACAGAAAGTCTTTACCTGGAGCTCCTCCAGCTGGAAGAAGCCGCCTCCGGAGTGAAAAGTGAAGACTATTTCATCTCTGCCACCTCACTTTTGGATCACTATGTGTTTACAGAAGAATTCAACAAAGGCCTGGACCTCATCAAAGACCTGAAAAAGAATGTAGACCGAAAAAGCTTTGAAGAAGCCATGCTTTTGAAGTTTACGGGTGATTTCTATCAGATGTCAGGTGCTAATCGAAAAAGCGAAAAAGCCCTGCTCGAATCATTGGAAATCTTAAGGGAAAATGGGCTTTACGCCTCCGTAGAATACGTCTCCGTCCTCAACAGTATGGGAGGGCTCTACACCATCATCGGCAAAATCCCCGTAGCAGAAGAAGTCTATCAGGAAGCCCTCTCTATCATGGACAGACTACAGGGAGATTACTCAGACTATGAGCTGGCACTCAAAGGCAACCTCGCGCTCATTCTCCAGCTTCTGGGCAACTACGACGAGGCTGAAGAGATTTACCTGGAAAACCTCACTGCCGACGAAGAATTTTACGGAACCGAGTCTTTTGTATATGGCATGGAAGCCTATAACCTTGCTTCCAACTACATGTATGCGCAAAAATATGCCAAGGCTGAGAAGTACTTCATGATCGCCGCGGATGTTTTCAAAGCGGATATGGGACAGGAGAATCTCTACTATGCCCGGGTATTGCAAAACCTGACTTATCTCTATACTCAGACACGCCAACTGGACAAAGCCAAAGAAAATGGCCTTAAGGCAATTGACCTTGTGGAAAAGGCCGCGGGAGACAACTTGTATCAGATTTCATTTGCCTACTATAACCTGGGTGATGCTTACTTCACGGATGGCAATATCCCATTGGCTGAAAAATACCATGCTCAAGCGTTGGAGTTGAGAAAAAAAGGTGTGGGAACCGGTCACTCAGACTATGCCAAAAGCACCAACAAAATGGCCATCCTCAACTGGAACAAAAACAAATTGGATGTGGCCCTTGGGTTTTACAAAGAAACCTTCAAAAACTACTTTGACCAGATCAACATGATCTTCCCCATCCTGAGTGAAGACGAGAAGTCAAAGTTTTATTACAACAACCTGAAACCCGCCTTTGAGCAGTACAACTCATTCATCGTAGAGACCAGCCGAGAAGAAAAAGAGCTGATCAGCGAGATGTATAACTACCAGCTCGCCACCAAAGGTTTGATCCTTTATGCGACCAACAAGGTGAAAGATGCCATCGTCAATAGCAATGACCCGGCACTTATCAGCAAATACGAAACGTGGATTGAGCAAAAAGAGCAGCTGGCCAAACTCTTTAGTGCCTCCGAGATTCCGGCCAACGTCCGTAATCAGAAGATTGACTCTTTGAATGCTTCTTCCAATGCGTTGGAAAAAGAGCTCAGCAAAGCCTCTTCTGTTTTTGCGCAGACGGTGGCCAGTCGTAACCTCACCTGGAAAGACATCCAAACCAAACTAAAACCTGGCGAAGCAGCCGTTGAAGTCATCCGATTTAGAGATTTCACACCAGATTCTGCCGGAGTGTTTACCGACGAGGTGTATTATGCAGCACTGATCATCACCGACCAAACCAAGGACTATCCGGAAATGGTGCTGATGAGAAATGGTAAGCTCATGGAGACCAAATACCTCTCCAATTACCGCAACGCCATCAAGTATAAGATAGACGAAGACTTTTCTTACAAACTGTTTTGGAGACCAATAGCCAATAAGCTGGAAGGGATCAAAAAAGTGTATTTTTCTCCGGACGGAGTATTCAATCAAATCAGTATTTACACCCTTCGAAACCCCGCCACTGGTAATTTCACACTGGATGAATTAGAAATTCAGCTGGTGACCAACACCAAGGATCTCGTAGCGCTAAATGCTAGCCCTAATTCCGAGAATAAATCCTACTTGTTTGGCTACCCCAACTACAACATGGGTGTGCTCGACAGTAAAAAGGAAGAGGGTGGGTCTACAGCTAAAGGTATTGTGGATGCGGCCAGCGAAGGACGTGGAATGAGCCGGGGCGTAAGAGGAAGCCGGGGTGCAGACGATACAGACATTGCCTCCCTGAGTAGGGGCGGGTCTCTACCCAGAGGAATCAGAGGTAATATGCTCAGATACATGCGCTCCAACCAGATGCTGGCCTTGCTGCCAGGTACTAAAAAGGAGGTCAACCTGATCGATAGCCTGTATCAACTGAAAAACGCCAGTGTAACCACCTATCTCAGCAATGATGCCCTGGAAGACAGCATTAAAAACATGAAGAGCCCTCGCACCCTTCACATTGCCACACACGGATTCTTCCTGGAAAGTGAAGAGGAAGAAATGGAGGGTCAGGACAAATACGTACAAAACCCGCTGCTTCGGTCCGGGCTGATCCTGGCTGGGGCCAATAGTTATATCAGTGAAGGTAAAATTTCAGACGAAGTGTATCATCATGAAGATGGAATTCTTACTGCCTTTGAGGCCATGAACCTCAACCTTGATCAAACCGAATTGGTCGTGCTTTCGGCCTGCGAAACTGGTCTTGGAGAAATCAAAAATGGTGAAGGGGTATACGGTCTTCAGCGAGCCTTCCAGGTAGCCGGTGCAGATGCCATCATCATGTCTATGTGGACAGTGGATGATGATGCTACACAGGAACTCATGACCATCTTTTACGAAGAGTGGCTTGGAGGAAAAACCAAACAAGAAGCATTCATCATTGCTCAGAAAAGGCTCAAGGCCAAATGGAAGTCTCCCTATTATTGGGGGGCCTTCGTGATGGTAGGAATTTAATTTTTAAACAAAAACCGGCTTAGTCCGGTTTTTTTGTTTTTCTTTCTGACCGGGAAATACCGTTCAACCTTGCTAGACCATCTTCCTAAGTCCAATGCGCTCGAAAAGCGCCTTTTCGAGTATATCTGTCTGATTCAGTTTGTCATCATGACTTACCTGATGAGCCGGGCATTGCTCAATTTTGGATGGACCGCTCTGGCATTGATGGATCTCGTTGTGGCGCTGATCGGACTCCTCTTTTATCTGCTTTCCAAATACAAAGGATATTTCAACCTTCTTCGCATCCCTCTAATCGGGTTTCTTTTTGCCGCTTCGGTCTTCTTTTGGTACCGGCTGGGGGGCTTTTATGGTACCACGGCCACCGCCGGTATTTCTGTGGGGTTGGTCGCTATTGTCATTTCTCCTGCCCGTAAAAAAATATTTTTCTTTCTTTTCTCGGCAGCCTTTATCATCACACTGGTCATCGTACAGCTACAAACCAACTGGATTGACAGTACCATAGACAAATCAGTGTTCCCCATTAATTACATTATCTTCTCCATGGCCATTTTGATCATTACCTATATGGTCAAGTCCGAGTTTGATAAGGAGCGACGCAAAGCGGTGAAGCAAAACATCAGATTGCAGGCACTAAACGAAAAACTGGTAGAAACCATTAGCCAGAAGGAACAATACATCAATGAGCTCGGTCAAACCAGGGACCGTCTGATTGAGTCTGAGAAAATGGCTTCCATCGGGCGGCTTACTGCCGGCCTGGCCCATGAGCTGAACAACCCACTGAACTACATCGGCGGAAATGTACAACCCATCATCCAGGACCTTGAAGACATCAAACAAGCCATGACCTACAGGCAGCTGGCACAGACCCAACAGACCTTTACCGAAATCCACAACTTACTCTTCAACATCATCGAGGGATCACAGCGCGCATCGGACGTAATCGATAATTTGCTCAAAATCTCACCCAAGGCCGTTGAAAATCAGGTGGCAAAAATTTCCCTCAACGAACTCGTTGGACGTACTTGTGTTTTGTTACAAAATGCTCACCCTGAGATCCACTTCTGGATTGCCCGCAACGAAAAACTGGTGATCCTGGGCAATCCTACTGAGATCAATCAGGTCCTATTGAACCTGCTCAAGAATGCCATTGACGCAGTTCAGGATTGTAAGAAGGGGAAAATCATCGTGGAGGTTTACTGGGAAAACGATCAGAGCATTGTGAATATAAAAGACAATGGCTCGGGGATTCCGTCAGCCAATCTTTCCAAAATCTTTGAGCCCTTCTTCACCACCAAAGAGGAAGGCAAAGGCACCGGGCTGGGTTTATATATCTCCCATGGCATTATCAAAAAACATGGCGGTAAAATCGAGTACTCCGCACTCGATCCCGGCACCTGCTTCAAGGTTTCTTTCCCTTCTTTTCAGGAATCCTGAACAAAAATTATTACCTGACTCGCAGGTGGCCCTTATGTTTTAGAATCTCCCCACTAATAACTTCAAGCGTATGGTTGATTTTATAACAGCCCGCCGGTAGAAAACACATTTCATTTCAGTGACGGTTGAACTACCTTTACTCGCATGAGTGAAAAGAAAAAACTGTTCCTACTGGATGCCATGGCGCTCATTTATCGCGCTCACTTTGCCCTTAGTAAAAACCCCATTGTCAACTCCAAAGGCGTTGATACCGGGGCCATTTTGGGCTTTACCAATTCCCTCCTGGAGATCATCACCAAGGAAAAACCAAGTCATATTGCTGTTGCGTTTGATACCCATGCCCCCACCTTTCGTCATATAGAATTCGCCGAATACAAAGCCACTCGCCAATCTCAGCCGGAGGAAATTGGTGTGGCCATCCCTTATTGCAAAAAAATCATCGCCGGCTTCAACATCCCCATTCTGGAACTGGACGGATTCGAAGCAGACGATCTCATAGGCACACTGGCCAAAAAAGCCGCTCGCGAAAACTTTGAGGTGTATATGATGACCCCCGATAAAGACTTTGCGCAGCTGGTAGAGGATCACATCTTCCTATACAAACCAGCCTATATGGGCAATGCCGTAGACGTGCTGGGTATCCCCGAGGTATTGCAAAAATTTGACATAGACAATGTGGATCAGGTCCGCGATGTATTGGGCCTCAAGGGAGATTCTGTGGACAATATACCGGGTGTACCTGGTATCGGAGATAAAACTGCCTCCAAACTTTTGCGGGAGTTTGGAAGCGTAGAAAATATTGTAGCTAATGTGGATCAGCTCAAAGGCGCACTCAAGACCAAAATAGAAACACACGGTGAGCAGGGCATTTTTTCCAAAAAGCTGGCCACTATTAATATTGACTCCCCCATTGAGTTTGATGAGGAAGGCCTGGTGCTTTCAGACCCTAATCCGGAAGCCTTGAAGCCGCTTTTCGAGGAACTTGAATTCCGCACCATTGCCAAGCGGGTATTTGGAGACACTACTGCCGAGAAAGAGTCCGGGCAGCTCGGCCTTTTTGGAGGTGCCATGAGCGCGCCTCCTGCTTCCAGCAAAGAAAATTTTGAGGAGAAAAAAGTATCCTACCAGCTGGTGGATAGTGTCGAAGACAGAAAATCACTGTTGTCACAACTAAGTAAGCTTGATGCTTTTTGTTTTGACACAGAAACTACCAGCCTGGAGTCCATCGAAGCAGAGCTTGTCGGCATTTCGTTTTGCTTCAAAAAAGGGGAGGCCTATTATGTGACGATTCCAGAAGATCAAAAGGCGGCACAAGCGATTGTGGAGGAATTCAAGGTGCTTTTTGAAAATGAGAAAACCACCAAAATAGGGCAGAACCTGAAGTACGACATGCAGATCCTTCGCAACTATGGCGTCATGCTGAAAGGAGCTATTTTCGATACTATGCTCGCCCACTACCTGATAGATCCGGAGACGGCCCACAACATGGACGTCTTGGCTGAGAATTACCTCAACTACACACCCATATCGTTTTCCGAGCTGGTAGGTAAAGGCAAGAAAGAAAAAAACATTCGTGACATAGACATCAACCTGGTGAAGGACTATGCCTGTGAGGATGCAGACATCACCTTTCAGCTGAAAGAAAAACTGGAACCCGAAATCAAGGAGTTTAACCTGGGCAAACTCCTGCATGAGGTAGAAGAACCCCTGTCTTATGTGCTGGCCGACATGGAATACGAAGGAGTGAAAATCGATGAACAAGCCCTGGCGGCAATGTCCAAAGAGCTGGAGCAGGAGAGCCTCAGGGCCCAAACTGAAATCTTCGAAATCGCCGGTCAGGAGTTTAATATCGGATCTCCCAAACAGCTTGGTGAGATTCTCTTTGACAAACTGAAGCTCATAGACGACCCGAAAAAAACAAAGACCGGACAATACGCCACTGGCGAAGACATTCTTTCGCGGCTGGCCAACGAACACGAAATTGCTTCCAAAATTCTGGAGTTCAGGGAATACCAAAAGTTGAAATCCACCTATGTGGATGCGCTCCCAAAAATGGTGAGCAAAATTGACGGGAGGGTACATACGGACTACCGTCAGACCATCGCTGCCACCGGGCGACTGAGCTCCAACAACCCCAACCTGCAAAACATTCCTATCCGGACCGCAAAGGGCAGGGAAATCAGAAGGGCATTTATCCCCAGAAGTGAAGAGTATGAAATACTCTCCGCAGATTACTCCCAGATAGAGTTGCGCATCATGGCCTCCTTCTCTGGTGATGAGAGTATGACCCAGGCGTTCAAAGAAGGTGTGGATATCCATGCTAATACTGCCAGCAAGGTATTCAAAGTGCCTTTGGATCAGGTGGAGTCGAGCATGCGCCGAAAAGCCAAAGAAGTTAACTTTGGAATCATCTATGGCATTTCGGCATTTGGTCTGTCACAAAACCTGAATATCTCCAGATCAGAAGCCGGAGAGATCATAGAAGCCTACTTCACGGAATTCCCTAAAGTAAAAGCCTATATGGATGATGTCATCGAAAAGGCGCGCAAGCAGGAATATGTAGAAACCATCCTGGGCAGAAGGCGATATTTGAGAAATATCAACACCAAAAATTTCACGATGAGAGGCTTTGCAGAACGCAATGCCATCAACGCGCCCATTCAGGGCAGTGCGGCAGATATGATCAAAGTGGCCATGATCAATGTGCACAACTGGATGAAAAAAGAAAAACTCAAATCCAAAATGATCATGCAGGTGCATGATGAACTGGTATTTGACGTCCACAAAAGTGAAATTGACCTACTCACTACCAAAGTAGATGAGTTTATGAAAACTGCCATCCAGCTGGAAGTTCCTATGGAAATAGGTCTTGGCAGAGGCAATAACTGGCTGGAGGCACATTAATTAATCCCAACACAGATACATGGAAAGCATACCAAGCTTAAGCGATATAAAGAGAGCCCATCAGCGCATCTCCAAAATCATACTGGAAACACCCGTAATGACCTCCAACTCCATCGATGAAATGACTGGTTGCACGGTATTCTTCAAGTGTGAAAATTTTCAGAAAGTCGGGGCATTTAAAATGCGCGGAGCAGCCAATATGATTCTTGGCTTTCGTCCGGAAGAGCGAGTCAATGGCTTTGCTACACACTCCTCAGGTAACCACGCACAGGCCGTGGCCCTCGCGGCGAAGCTGTCCGGAACAAAGGCCTACGTGGTAATGCCCGAAAACAGTGCGGAGGTAAAAATAAAAGCCACCAAAGAATATGGGGCTGAGGTGATCCTTTGTGAAGCAAATGAAAAATCCAGGATCAAAACCTGTAATGAAATTATCGCCAAAACAGGTGCCATTTTTGTGCCCCCTTTTGATGACTATCGGGTAATAGCCGGCCAGGCTACAGTGGCCAAAGAATTCATAGAAGCCGAAGAGTCACTGGAGGTCATCATGACCCCAGTAGGCGGTGGTGGACTGGCAGCAGGTACAGCACTGGCAGCCAAATACCTGGATCCAAACATAGAGGTGATTCTCGGGGAGCCCGAGAAAGCGGACGACACATACAAATCCATGAAGGCCGGGAAGATTATGCCGGTGAAAAACCCTGATACCATTGCCGATGGACTCAAGGTAACCGTGGGTGAGCGTAATTTTGAAATCATTCAGAAGGAAGTAAAAGAAGTAATCACAGTCTCCGAAGCAGAAATCATCAATGCTATGCGGATCATCTGGGAGCGCATGAAAATCATCGTGGAGCCTTCCTGTGCGGTACCTTTTGCCGCCCTGTTAAAAAGGAAAGATGAATTTGCCGGGAAGAAAGTGGGCATTATCCTTACCGGCGGAAACGTGGACTTAGGGAATCTGCCTTTCTAAGCCTATATTTAAAAACTACTAACCTTAGGATGTGAAGCGACTATTTTTCGTGGTGGCCAACCCGGCTTCCGGGAGCACCAGGCTCGAGGATATTCTCAATGATGTCATCGATTTTCTGAATGATAAAAAGTACAAATACGAGGTATTCCTTACCTCCAAAAAACACAACGCCTGGAAGACCGTAGAGAAGAATTTCGACCCTTCATTTACTGACCTCCTCATTATTGGTGGCGATGGTACCATCAATGAGGCCATCAATGGACTCAAATATGACGTGCCCGTGAGTATTATTCCCAATGGCACGGGCAACGATTTTGTAAAAAATTACCCTGTGGGCAAATCCATCTATGATTACCTGAAGGTGCTGGACAAAGGAGCCATACACACGATAGACCTGGGCTTGTGCAATGGAAGAAAGTTTGTAAACGGGGTAGGTATCGGCTTTGACGGCCAGATTGTTGCAGACATGCTCCGCAAAAAAAGCTTTCTTAAAGGTCCTACCAAATATTACTACTACGTACTGCGTATACTGGCTAGCTACAAAGCTCGGCGGTATAAGTTTGTCCAGGATAAATCCCCCTACGAAAAAGATCTTATCCTCCTCTGTGTGGCCAATGGCACCACCTTTGGCGGAAGCTTTAAACTTACTCCGGATGCAGAGATCAACGATACCATCCTGGATGTCTGTGAAATCGGGAAAATCAGTGGCCTACGAAGGTTTTTGAATATCCATCGACTAAAAGAAGGAACTCACGATCGGCTCCCTGAGGTCAAACTATCCCGCTGCAAACACCTCACGGTAGACGAAAATCCACACCTGGAAGCCCACATCGATGGCGAATATTTTGGGCACCCTCCATTCGAATTTGGGGTACTCCCAAATGCCTTGAGGATCCGAATGCTGAAATAGTACGGCTATCCTTTTTGTGTTTTCCGCAGGTAGAAATAGGTGCCCACCGCCCCGGCAATGATCAATAGGGAGATGAATTGAGAGTGTGAGAGTACCCCGTCGATGATGAACCCTCGGCGGATGTCTCCCCGAAAGATCTCAATCACAGACCGACCAATGGCATATAGGACGATGTAGACCAGAAACAGCCTTCCTTCAAAACGTTTATACCGCTTGAACATCCACAGAATAATCAGGGTACTACCGATCCAGGCCACCTCATAGAGCTGAGTGGGGTGCAGGGCGGTGTTTAGCGGTTCTGCCTGGCTTTCCGGGTCCGTAAAAGTGATCCCCAAAATACTCTCTGTAGGCAGGCCGTGACAACAACCCGCAAAAAAGCATCCCATCCGGCCAAATAAGTGGATAACACAGCCCGCGATCGCCATTCGATCCATCAAAGGCCAGACCGGCCACTTTTGCTTTCTGAAATACCAAACCGTGACAGGAATGACAAAGAGCAAGGATCCATAAAACACAAAACCAGTTCTGAATCCTTTGAACATATTGGAAATCGGGTGGAAGTAGTAATCTGGTTTCTCCAGATAAAAGAAAAACTTACCCCCCACAAATGCGGCTACAATGATAAGAATGGCCAGGTTTTGAATCTTTTCCGGCGAAATGCCAAGCTCACGCTTCACCACTGTGGACACATAAAAGTAGCCGGCAACAGCCCCCAACATAATCATGAAGCCGTAAGTGTGAATGGTAAAGCCGCCAATGGTAAATAGTTCTGGGTACATATCGGTAGTTGGATAAAATGGGTAGTTGTTTTGTTATTTGAAGGGGTTGGCTCCATGATGCGTACTGCTATCGAACACACGAATGGCTATGACCTCAGCTGTGGCTGTCACTTCACCATTCACCTGAGCCGTGCAGGTCATGACTGTCTTCTTTCCTTTCACCTCAGTCACCTGAGCACGCAGCTCTATAGGGTGATCATTGGGCGTGGGCTTGATATACTTCACAGTGATGGTGCCCGTAGCGTATCGGTAAGTAGGCGCAGAGTCCAGGGATCGGCCCTCTCTTCTATATGCGTCAGCCATGGCTGTACCCATGCAGTGACAATCAATGAGGGTGGCAAGAATACCCCCATTCAGCAAATTGGCCCATCCATGGTACTTCTCCTGAGAGTTCCAGGTGCAAACCGCTTCCTCACCTTCCCAATAACTCTGCACATGCAAGCCCTCCTCATTGCTCTCCCCACAGCCGAAGCACACGTTTTCCGGCATATGCTGTTGGAAATAGTCTTTTTTCATTTATCTGAATTTCAAGATGTCTGCTCGTTTTCGATGCGTTAAATTTAACCATTAAAATATCACTTTAGATTTTCTGACGATCTCCTTTTTATCAAATTTGACTCCATATGATTCATATTTTAGATCTTGAGTTTCAGGGCATAGATCACGCCATTGCTTCATTCCTCATTGAGACCAGTGCTGGCCCTGTGCTTATAGAATCCGGACCATACTCCACCTTTCCTTCCATGGAAAGTGCCCTCCGTCAGCATGGTTACAAAACATCTGACATTCGGCATGTGCTGCTCACGCATATCCACTTTGATCATGCCGGAGCTGCCTGGGCTTTTGCCAAAAGCGGTGCCAAAATATACTTGCACCCATTCGGTGCCACTCATATGGAAGATCCTACCAAACTGTACGAATCCGCATCCAGAATCTATGGAGACCAGATGGGCCCTCTATGGGGGGCTATGGAAAAGATTCCTGGCGACCAATTGATTACGCTCGGGCATTCCGAACAGCTCACCATCGGTGACCAAACATTCACAGCCCTGCACACCCCAGGCCACGCTCAGCATCACATTGCCTGGGAGCTGGGGGAGGTCATTTTCACCGGAGATGTGGCAGGAGTAAAAATAGGGGCTGGCCCGGTGGTACCTCCGTGTCCTCCTCCTGATATCAACCTCGAGGATTGGAATCAATCACTGGACATCCTTCTGGAACGAAAAGCCAAAACCTTGTACCTGACCCACTACGGGCAGATCACTCAGATCGAATCTCATATTCAGGAGCTCAGGGCCATGCTTACAGATTGGGCCAATTGGATAAAACCGAAATGGGAATCTGGTATGGCTGCAGACGAAATGACCCCTTTGTTTTCGAAGTATACCGCTGACCAACTGAGCGGATTAGGGGTGTCAGCCCATGGTGTAAAGCAATATGAAGCCGCCAATCCCAGCTGGATGAGTGTGGCCGGGCTCATCAGGTATTGGAAGAAAAAAAACTCCCTGGGGCAGTCCTGACCAAAATCATGCTTTGGGTTGAGTAGGGTCAATCTTTCTACCCCTGACATGTCGTAGCTTTCTACCTGAAAAGCTTCAAATGTCATGAAAAAAATACTTGTTCCCACTGATTTTTCGGATTGCGCCAGATACGCCAGCGATACAGCCATGCAAATAGCCAAGCGAGCTGGCGCGGAGTTGCATTTTTACCACCACATTTTCGTTCCGGTAGACTGGGTGGTGGTAGACTTTGGTCATGGTAGCTCCCTGCCAGACATCTCGGAAGAGGAAAAAGGCGTTTTAGAACAATTAAAAAATCTGGAAAGCGAGGCCTTTAGTCAGGGAATAAAATGTGTCACTCACATGGACTACGACACGAGTTCGGAGTCCATCACCAGGTATGCAGCTGCGCAGGACATTTCACTCATAGTGATGGGGTCGCATGGTGCCAAAGGCATCAAGGAGTTCTTCATCGGGTCAAATGCTCAAAACGTGGTGAAACATGCCAACATCCCCGTGCTCATCATCAAGAATAAACCTGTAATTCGCGACTCACCGACTGTCCTATTTGCTTCCGATTTTCACACCGAGGCACTTAACGCTTTCAGACTAGTAGCGAAATACGCCAAAAAAATAGGCTCGAAGATACACCTGGTGTATCTCAATACTCCGGCTGAGTTCAAAAGATCCTGGGTGATCCGGGATCGCATGGATCAATTCATTGACATAGCATCGGATAGTCTTGCCAAAGCAGAAATTGTCGATTGTTTGTTTTTGGAAGAGGGGCTGCAAAACTATTGTGAAGAAAACGAAATTGAACTCCTCGCCATGGCCACTCATCACCGAAAGGGTTTGCCTCGTATGTTCATGGGAAGTATCACAGAGCAGGTGGTGAATCATATGGAAATACCCGTTGTGAGCATCCCCATCACCTAAGGTTTCAGCAAAGAGGTCTCCGTGAGGTGATCAAAATCATATGGTGACTTTGGGCTTTCAGGAGCAGCATTACGTTTTATGTTTTATGCTACACCCTTTAAATACTACCCAAATGAAAAAGATTCTTGTTCCTACAGATTTTTCGGATTGCGCACAGAATGCAACCGAGGTGGCTAAAGAAATTGCCAGGCGATATCATGCAGAACTACATTTTTATCACTTCGTATCCGTGCCCGTAGATTGGGTGCACCTTGATTTTGCCCAGCATACCATATACCCGGATGTGACAGAGGAGGTTAAACGGGTACAGAACCAGCTGGATGCCGCTGTAAAAAATGCAGAAGCTGATGGTCTGCAAAGTGTTTCCTATATGGACTTTGACAACAGCACTGATGCTGTCACCAGGTACGCAAGATCCAACAACATCTCTATGATCGTGATGGGTTCGCATGGTGCCCGGGGGGTCAAAGAATTCTTTATAGGCTCCAATGCTCAAACTGTAGTCCGCCATGCGGAGGTCCCTGTGCTCATTGTCAAGCAAAAGTTGAAACGTGTGGCTTTTCCAAACATTCTGTTTGTCTCTGATTTCGAAGATGAAATGATTCGTCCCTTTGAAGATGTGGTAGATTTTGCAGAATTGCTCGGAGCAAAAATCAATTTGCTCTATGTAAATACTCCTTCGGAATTTCAACGCTCATGGGTCATAAAGGAGCGAATGGAGGGGTTCATTGCGCTAGCCTCAGGTAGTCTGGGAAACGTTGAAATTATAGACAGCCATTCCTTTGGTGAAGGGTTGGAGAAGTATTGTGAGATGAACCAAACTGGCCTCCTGGCAATTGCCACACACCATCGCAAAGGGCTGTCAAGAGCATTTCTGGGTAGTCTTACGGAGACGGTTGTCAATCACGTAAAAGTGCCGGTAGTTAGTTTTCCAATACTCACATAGCCTATCAGCCTGAGGTTCCGTCTGAAAAGAAAATTTTATACCCGTCAGGTATAAATATGGGTTTTCATGCTTTCTTATCAAGTCTGAATTGATACAGGTTTTATTAGCTTAGTGGCACGTAAAATCATTTTGTAAGTATAAAGAAGTAAGTATGAAAAAGTTTTTTGGCCTCTCACTGATCAGTCTGATGATGGTCGGCTGTGGAGGCAAATCAGAAAAAGCCTGGATGGTAAGCTCACCAGACAAACAGATCGAGGTGAAATTTTTTACCCAAGGCGGCCAGCCAGCCTATGCGGTGTCCTATAAAGGACAAAGTCAAATCGACACCTCGTTCCTCGGCTTTATGTTTCAGGATCAGCCAGCACTCCAGGGTAACCTCAAAGTAACTTCAGGCATCACCAGCTCTTTTAGCGAAACCTGGGAAATGCCCTGGGGAGAGCAAAGAGAAGTAGAGAACAGCTACAATGAGCTGAAACTATCTCTGGAAGAGACAACTCCCCCCAACCGCAAATTTGATGTGGTTTTCAGGGCGTTCAACGATGGTGTGGGATTCAGATATGAATTTCCCAAGCAACCTGCCCTGGATGGAGAAACCATCATTTTAGAAGAACTCACAGAGTTTAACCTTACCGGAGATCATCAGGTATGGTGGATCCCTGGTGATTGGGACATCTATGAGTACCTGTACAACACCACCCGGTTTTCAGAGATCAACGCCTACTCAGTATTCATCCCGGGTGATCACCTGGGCCAGGTATACTTGCATAGCAACGCCGTGAATACTCCGGTAACAATGAAAAGCGACGCGGGCGTATACCTCAGCTTTCACGAGGCTGATTTGACCAACTACCCGGGAATGACCCTCAAAGTAGACACCACCAGCCTCAGCATGGTCAGCGAACTGGTAGGTAACAAAAGTGGGATCAAAGCCAGGGTAAAAGCGCCCTTTATTACACCCTGGAGAACGGTCCAAATCGCTGATCGTGCCGGGGATCTGATAGAATCCAGGATGATCGTCAACCTAAATGATCCCAATCAGGTGGGGGATGTGTCGTGGTTTACGCCAATGAAATACATAGGAATCTGGTGGGATATGCACCTCGGTAGAAAAACCTGGGATTACGCCAGTGGCAATCACGGAGCCACCACTGAATATACCAAAGAGCTCATGGACTTTGCTGCGGAGAATGGAATTGGCGGAGTGCTGGTAGAAGGATGGAATACTGGTTGGGAAACCTGGACAGACCCAAATATGCGCGATACCATCTTCGATTTTACCACACCATACCCAGATTATGATCTGGCAGAATTGGCAAGGTATGGCAAAGAAAAAGGGGTGCAAATCATCATGCACCACGAAACCAGTGGGGCCGTGGCCAGGTATGAAGAACGCATGGAGCCTGCCTATGACCTCATGAACAGATTGGGCATCCACTCTGTAAAAACCGGCTATGTGGGTACGATCATCCCGGACGGTGAGTATCACCACGGACAATGGATGGTCAACCACTATCAAAAAACCGTAGAAACTGGCGCCAAATATCAGGTAGCTATCAACATGCACGAGCCAATCAAGGCAACCGGAAAGCGAAGAACTTTCCCAAATGAGATCGCGCGTGAAGGACTCAGAGGACAAGAGTACAATGCCTGGGCAGCAGAAGGAGCAAGTCCTCCAGAGCACCTGCCCATCGTAGCCTTCACCCGAATGCTGGCCGGACCGATTGATTATACCCCGGGTATCTTCAACCTCACGCTCAAACCCTACAAAGAAGACCACCCAATCAAATCCACTCTGGCACAACAGCTCTCCCTGTATGTGGTCATTTACAGCCCTATCCAGATGGCAGCAGATCTTATCGAATACTACCAGGGCAATCCTGCGTTTCAGTTTATTCGGGATGTAGCCGTGGACTGGGAGCAGAGCAAAGTTCTCGATGGTGAGGTAGGAGATTTTGTGGTGACCGCCCGACAGGCGAAAGGCACAGACAACTGGTTTGTAGGTGGTCTTACAGATGAAAACCCAAAACCTTATACCCTGAAGCTGGATTTTCTGGAAGAAGGAAAGACTTACACCGCCAGTGTATATAGGGATGCTGAAGATACAGACTATGTCACCAACCCTACAGCCATTGATATTGTGGAGCTGGAGGTGAAAAAGGGAGATGAAATCCCTGTGAACATGGTTGCCGCTGGTGGGTTTGCAGTGAGTCTGCTCGCCCAGTAATGCTATAACGCTCTAAGACAGAAAAACCCAATCCGGAATGGTCTTGTCTGGCAGTTTCTCCAGACATTCAATTCCCGGGTTGGGTTTTCTATTCTACGAACACGACCCGCTTGATTATCCCCTAAGTTTATCCAATAAATCATTGAGTTGATCCATCTCCTCAAGACTCAGGTTGTTATATATATTGTCTAACTCCTTGATTTCTTCATCAATGCGCTCACAGAGGGCGTGGCCTTTGTATGAGATGGTCACATCCACCAGCCTTTTGTCTTTGGAGGATACCTCTTTGATCACGAGTTCCTTTTTCAGTAATCGGTCCACCATCCTGGAGACCCCGGCATTCTTCTCCGCCATGCGATCCAGAATCTGAGAGGTGGTATAAGAGAGAGGAAAAGCTCCACGCAGTATCCTCAGTACGGTGTACTGCTGCGCGGTAAGGTCATACCCGGCAAAAAACTGCTGCATTCGCTCGTAAGTCCAGCCATGAGTAAAACTGAGGTTTACCCGCAACTTATGCTGAACAGACATAAAACCCTCTCCTTTGATTTCATCTTCAATTTTCATAAAAATAAGCCTCTTGCCCCATGCAATTTATGATGAATCATTGATGATCTATCACTACTTCTTAAAGTCCTTATTGCCGGGAAAGAATTATATTTCTCATATATTTCGCCTACCATGAAAAGACTCCTATACAGCCTCCTGATTCTGCTCGTTTTATTGACAGCCATTGTTTTGCAAATCCTCCACTCGGGTGGTTTCTTCAGAAAAGTTGCTCCCGGTTTTGAAGGGAACATCATTCAAAAAATCAAACTGCCGGGAGCAGAAGATATCGCCATCAGCCGGGAAGATCATTTTTTGATCGTTTCGTCCGACAACAGAGCTGCCCGAAGAGACGGTCAACCAGAGCAAGGAGGCCTCTATCTCGTAGACCTCCGGGAGGAGCCCCTCTCGCCAAAACTACTCACTGAGCGTTTTGAGCAGCCCTTTTTCCCACATGGCATTTCTCTCCTTCGCCTGGACTCCGGGCGCTATCAGGTTTTGGCCATCAACCATGTGAATGAAAAGCACACGATAGAAAAATTTCTACTCTCTGGTGATCGGCTGGTACATGAAAATACCCTCTCAGACGAATCAATGGTTAGCCCCAATGATGTAGTAGCCACCTCCGCCAATACTTTCTATTTCACCAATGACCACCGACATACCACGGGCACCTGGCGGTTAATGGAAGATTATCTGGGCCTCCGTCAGTCCAATGTGGTTTACTCAGATGGAAGCTCCTACCGTGAAGTGGCGCATGGCATTGCCTATGCCAACGGCATCAACTATGATGAGAACAGAAACCTCCTTTTCGTGGCTTCTCCCAGGGATTTTCTGGTGAAAGTCTATGCGACCAATCCGGGTGGAAAGCTGTCCCTTATCGAGGATATAGATGTAGGCACAGGAGTGGATAATATTGAGTTTGATGAATCGGGAACCCTTTGGATCGGTGCGCATCCGAATCTGATGAAGTTTGCCAGCTATGCATCAGGCCGATCAGAAATAGCCCCTTCAGAAGTGATTCAACTAACCTATCGCAGTACTGGTGATTATGATGTCAACTCTGTCTTTTTGGATGACGGGTCCATTATTTCTGCCTCTACGGTAGCTGTTCCCTTCAATAACCTGGTTTTCATAGGCAATGTGATGGACGATGAGCTGATAGTCTGGGAGCGATGATTACAAAAAAACCCGGCCTCTTCAGGTCGGGTTTCTTAGGTCTTTGTGATGCTTTGTTCTCAACCTTTCCTCAGGTAGATATTCCCACTGATCGTTTCCAGCTCCATGGGGGATCCTCCACTGTTCACTTTTCCTCGCACATTCATCCCTACCACCTGCCGTAGGCCTTCCTTTCCTTCCGGGAAATCGATTTCCAGGTCGGAGAAGATCTCGCCGGAGATGGTTTTGGCTTTGAAATCAAGCCCTTCTTCTCGAGCGACAGTGATGTCAATATCTCCTGAAATGGTTTTCAACTCCACTTCCCTGGTCATGGGAGTAATGATGAAATTACCGTTGATTGTATTGGCTTTAAGCCGAAGTTGACTGGGTAAAAAAACCCGATAGGCGATTTCCGTCTGAAAATTACAATTCTCCCCTTTTCGGTCCACTTTCTTCCACATGTCTTTGTCCATGGAAATGGTGATAGCTCGCTCGGTGACCATTTTATCCAATGTGAAAATGTGATCATATTCTCCATCGTTGATGGAAACACTCACTTCTACATACACTTCATTTTTATCCCATGTTTGGATGGTGATGTCATCTGCAAAATCAAAATTGAGTTGCAGGAGCTCTTGTTTTCCCACATTCGCTGATTCGGTCACCTGAGTCTGGGCATAGCCCACCCAGGTAGCTGCGAGGAGCAGCACGGTTATTAGTGTTTTCATTTCCGTTTGGTTAAAGTCTGAGTGGTTTACTTGGCTTTTCGAATGTAGACGTCTCCACTGATGCTCTTGAGAGAAACCTCTACTCCACCACCATTTAGGGTAGCATTGGCAGACATCCCCCCGCCCCATCTTTTGAGGTCTTTTTCATCTCCAAACTTGAAGTCCACATCCGTGTATATTTCACCCGACACTGAGGATAGTTTGAAGTTGCCCTTGGAGCTTGCCGGCAAGGTGATGTCCAAATCACCGCTGGTAGATGAGATAGATGTAGGTGTGGTCTGATTGAGCGAGGAAAAGCGTACTGAAATATCGGAACTCAAAGAGTAGGCAACCAGCGGGCCTGTGATGTCCTCAAAGATCAAATCCCCATTTTGACTTTTTACCTCCACCTCGTTGGTTAACCCTCTGGCATAAAAATCCCCTGACTGCCAGCTATTCAGATCAGCCCTGAGCATCATGTTTTTAGGTAGTTTGATCCTGTACTCTCCGTCCGCTTTCCTGCTGGCGCCACTTATGGTGATCTTATTTCCCTCCTGCACCACGCTCAGACCAATTCCCGTATTTTCAGGGCCCGTGGCAGAAAGTGGTTTCAAGCCTTTGGCTTTCTCAGGTATTCCTTCGTACTCATCTGTCTCTATGGTGATTTCATTGCCGGACACACCCTCTATAGAAATGTCTGCATAAAGATTCTGTATCACCACAATGGTTTCCGCAATATTCCCTTTGGGGGTGTACTTGTACTGCTGGGCATGTGCCGCCAGAGCCACCAGGCTCATCAGCAGGGTAAGTGTATAAACTCGTTTCATTTCTTTTTCAATGTTTAGTTTCCAATTTGTTTTTATGATAATCTATATTCAATTGGCCATTTTGAATGCTCTTCTATATGCACCTGAAGGTGCTCAACTTAGTATTTCCAATGCTACTTTGGCTTGTTGTTTCACTTCCGGAGATGTCCCCTCGGCATCCAGGAGTTTCTTGAGTGGTCGGACAGCATTTCTTTCCTGTGCCTCCATGAGAATGCTGATAAGCGCAATCTGTATGAGCGGGTCCGACTGATACTCCAGCGATTTTGACAACTCGAGACGTACCTGCTCCTGATCAGTAAACCGGGCCAGAGCCTGTGCCGCCGCATAGCGCACATTGGGACTCTCATCGGTATTCAGGGTTTTCATCAACGTAGCTACCAACTGGTCACTCGCTTCGGATTTTTCCTCCTCTATCCGGCTGACCACCTGTAGGCGCTGACTCGCTGTGGAAGTCTGAAGCGCATTGATCATGGAGACTTCCTTCAAAAGATCCACCTGCGAACGCAAGGCAATCACTTCATCTCTGTGATCAGTCACAGACCACTGTCCCACCGCAAAACCCACAACCAACAGTGCCACCGCCGCGGCGATCTGCCAAAAAGGAATGTTCCGTGACGGGGATCCCTCGTTTCTTTCTTCCCGAATGGCCTCTGCCACATTCCAGGCAATGGACGCAGGAGGGTCTAACTCCCTTGTAGTCTCCATTAATAACAGGAGCTCTTCCGTTTCCTTCATGCGACTTTGACATGTATCGCACTTCCTCAGGTGGTCTTCCCTTTCAGGTGATCGGTCTCCTTCTAAATAAGCCACCAGGTCTTCGTCTGTCAAATGTGCCATTGCTTCAGCTTTTAATCTCAAAATATAATTCCTTCAATTGCTTGATGGTGCGATGCACCTGCACTTTCACCGCGGATACTGAGGTAGATTTCAGGGCCGCGATTTGTTCGTATTTCATCCCTTCAAATTTGCTCAACACCAGTAACTCTCTCTTCTCTTCAGGCAGTAGGCTCAAAGCCTGCATCAACCGCTGTTCTCTCTCCTGCTGCTCCTCATCCGAATCATCAGCATGGTCTGGCAGCACATCTGCCGCCTGAAACTGATCCCGGTGAACTTTCATTTTTCTGAAATGATCCTTCACCTGGTTGCGGGCAATCTGAAAAAGCCAGAATTCGAAATTACTTCCGGGCTTATAAGACTTTCTGTACTTCAATACCCGGATGAAAATGTTTTGCGTGAGATCAGCACTGTCGTCCGCATCCAATACCGACTTGAGGCAGTAGTTATATATCCGCTTTTGATAGCGCTCACAAAGCTCATTGAGCTTCTCCAGCGCCCCGGTCTGCACCGCCAACATTAGCTGCTCATCACTTTCCTTACTCAAGATCGATCGGTTTAGGTTTTGTTGATTCGGATAAGTTACCTGAAAAGAGAGGGAAGGTTACATTGAGGAATAAAAAAAGGTAGCGGGTGATTTAACAGGACTATTGAACACCCAAAGGACAGGTCACCAGAATCAAAAAAACCCGACCAATGGCCGGGTTTCTAAATTTCTGTGGTGTCCGGAAAATTTTCAGTGTCGCATTTCCTCTTTTCTCCGCATCTCATCCAGCGAGTACTTGCCCGCTCCAAAGATGCTAAAAGCAATCAATATAAAAAGGGTGATCACTGATACCCACAGCTCAGAATTACCCCCCACTGTGGCCAGCCCCTGAGGAGCATTCACAAAAATGACCGCCCCCAGCAAAACCGGCAACTGAAGGATGCTGGCTGTGCGGGTGTAGTATCCCAGCAGGATCAATGGCCCACCGATGAGGTGTGCAAAAAGTACGTAATGTGCCAGCCCCACAGAAAGGTAAGCCACACTCAATGACATCTCCTGCAGCTGATCAATGTGCAGTGCAAAGTATGCCCCTTTGAAAACGATAAAACCGCCCAATGCCACCCGCAAAACAACCAGCCAGTTGGCCCGGTGGGCATCGCCCCAATGCTCAATTTCTGAAAAGATAGTGCTCATAGGAATCTATGTTTGGTCATATCCATACAAAGAAATCCGGAAGCGAAAAGTTCATCCCAAGGATGAACCTCCCGTCCCTACACTCCTGATTTCTGACTATTGAAACAATAGTGCCTGATTTTCTGCTGAATCATAGTCCAGGTCCTTCACCAGCCCATTGGCTATGTCATATACCCAGCCATGCACTTGCAACTCCTTACCAGATTTAATGGCATTTCTTACGATGGATGTTTCATGCAAATCTTTTACCTGTTCGAGCACATTCAACTCCACAAACCGGTTGGTCCTGGTTTTGTTGTCGGTAATCTGGTCCAGTTCTTTTTTATGGAGTCTGTATACATCCTTTATATGGCGAATCCAGTTGTCAATAATTCCATACTCCTCCGTGCCCATGGCTGCCATCACACCACCACACCCATAGTGACCACAGACAATCACGTGCTTTACTTCCAGCACATTCACGGCATAATCCAGCACACTTAGCATATTCATATCTGTGTGTACTACCATGTTGGCAATGTTTCTGTGTACAAAAACTTCCCCGGGCGCCGTGCCTGTGATTTCATTGGCTGGCACCCGGCTGTCTGCACACCCTATCCACAACACCGGTGGCTTCTGACCTTTGGCCAATTTGTCAAAAAACGCCGCGTCTTCCTGAAGTTTCGAGGCTACCCATTTCTTATTATTCTCTAATAAACTCCTATAGTATTGTTCCATGATTTTTTTATTTAGTTAATATCCAGAGTTCAACTCCGGGACATTCTTAAGTGTAAAATTGATGTTGCGCTCCAGCGCAGTTTTTTTGAAATTGTGAATCAGCTCCAGGGCATCATGATCTATCTGTTTAGACTGTGAGCCATCTATGATCACCTGACTGTTCTCCGGTAGGTAATCCAGTGACAGTTGCAGCCCCACCTTGTTGAGAAAAGATACATGCTCACTCAACCTTAGGTGAATTTCCGACCGGCCATCTTGCTCCTTTTCCTCATAGTGATAGGCCACCCTATAGTTTGCCCTGAGTATGTAAAACACACCTACACCCATGCCGATGAGAATACCGATCAACAAGTCCGTGAAAAGAATGGCAATGATGGTCACTATAAAGGGTATGAACTGCTCGCGCCCCAACCCGTATTGCTGCCTGTACAGCGCCGGTTTGGTCAGTTTGAATCCGACCATGATCAAAATGGCGGCCAGAGAAGCAAGAGGTATTTCGTTGATCACATGGGGCAGAAACGCCACAAAGATCAGGAGGAGCAGTCCATGAATAAACGCTGACTTTTTGGACCTGGCCCCCGCATCAACATTGGCAGAACCCCGCACAATAACTGCTGTGATCGGCAATCCTCCCACCAATCCACACAGCATATTCCCAACTCCCTGCGCTTTCAACTCCGCATTATGCGGCGTCCGTCGCTTCTGAGGATCCAGCTTATCTATCGCTTCTATGCTGAGTAGTGTTTCCAGGCTGGCCACAATAGCCAGAGTAGCGGCGGTGATATAGACATTCACATCACCGAGCACCCCCAGATCAGGCGTCCTGAATACAGTACTCAAAGAACTTAAGCCCTCAATAATGGGAATATTCACCATATGGCTACTATTGACAACCAGATCTGATCCGGAAAACTTGAAGAATTGATTGATCGCAATCCCGCATAAAACCACCAGCAATCCACTGGGTATATGTTTGAGCAGTTTGTTTTGCTTGATAAGAGGACGCTCCCAGAGCACCAGTAGAATCAAGGAAAAAAGACCGATGGTCACACTCCCCGGAACCAAATGCTCAAAAGAAGTAAAGAGTGAACTGATGGTGTTGCTGCCGTCCTTTTGGATAAACTCCATCTCACCAAAAGCATCCGAATCAAATCCCACCAAATGTGGTATCTGTTTTAGAATCAGTATGAGCCCAATCGCGGCGAGCATCCCTTTGATAATTGACGAAGGAAAATACATTCCTACAATGCCAGCCTTCATCTGACCGAGTAGGAACTGAAAAACTCCGGCCAGCACAATGGCCGTTAAGAATGCTTCATAACTTCCCAATGTCTCAATGGCACCAAGCACAATCACCACCAGGCCAGCAGCCGGGCCACTTACACTCAGTTGGGATTTACTAAGAAGGCTGACTACCAGCCCCCCAATAACACCTGATATGATTCCTGAAAACAATGGTGCTCCTGAAGCAAGCGCAATTCCAAGGCAAAGGGGTAACGCTACCAGAAAAACCACCACGCCGGACAGCATGTCTCTTTCCAGGTCTTTAAATAGATCTTGTTTAATATTCATGAATGTTGGTAAAAATGAACCCTTCTATAGCCCGGACATGGTACACTTACAAAGCGTACCTCTCCTGATAGGCTATAACACGGATCTAGAAATTCGAATAATTTCCCTGTGTCAATCAACAGGGTGGGAAAAGAGGTGATTTATCCCTCGGGAGGTGGGGTCGGAATCTGCCGTGGGTGATTGGTGAGTTCCAAAATATGGTAGTAATCCTTGTCCTTGATCATCTGTAAACCCCCCAGAATTCCTTCGGCGCCAGATTCAAATAATTTCTTAGTCTCATCCTGCTCTGATGATTCTTCCTGAGATTCTTCATTCTGCTCAGGACTGTTGTCGGTGAGTGGTTCTGCCGGGGAATGTTCGTCATAGTCGCCGGTAATAAAAGACCACACTATTCCAGCCAATGATTCCACCGGGTGATTCGAAAAATCAATCCCTTTGCTGGAAAGCTCCGTGAAGTGGTGCCCTTCATGAAAAATGAGAACAACCAGCATCATGGTGAGTATTTTACTTTTCAGACTGATTTTCCTAGTCCCCATTTCGCAAATGTATGAAATAACCGCCATTGATGGACACCCTAATTAACATGGCTCGTGTTCCAGATGGAAATCCTTACAAAATATTGGGCGCAGCTAAAATGGAAAATTGTTTCTCCTGCATATGTCAGGGTTTGGGCTTAATTTTGACGGGTATGCCCGAAAACCATTCCTCTCTCAATATAACTGTACGTCATTACCTCAGACAAGCATTCCTCATGTTTATAGGTGTTATGTGTGCTGTTTTTGGACTGGAAAGTTTCCTGCTCCCAAATGATGTGCTCGATGGGGGAGTCACCGGCATCTCGCTTTTACTCGCCATAGTCACTGATGGTCGGCCATCATTATTTATCTTTTTAATCAACATTCCTTTTCTGGCCCTGGGTTGGATCCAGATAGGCCGGGGCTTTGCCATCAAGAGTTTTGCCAGTATCTCACTTCTGGCACTGATCCTCTATTTCTTTGACTTTCCCGTCATTACAGACGATCCATTGCTCATTGCCATATTTGGCGGTTTCTTTCTGGGCCTGGGCATAGGATTCTCTATCCGAGGGGGTGCGATCATAGATGGTACGGAGGTGTTAGCGATTTACCTGGGCAAAAAAATCGGCTTCTCCGTGGGGGAGCTCATTCTGATCTTCAACATTGTGATTTTCTCAGTGGCCGCCTACCTCTTGTCAATGGATACCGCCCTCTATTCCATTATCACCTATTTCGCCGCATCTCGCACGGTGGATTTTGTGCTGGAGGGCTTTGATGAATACATTGGTGTAACGATCATCTCGGATCAGCATGCGGAGGTCCGCGAAATGATTTTGACCAAGCTCAGACGGGGTGCTACCATTTATCATGGAAGTAAGGGCTTCAGTCTGCAGCAGAAAGAAGAAGCCAAAACCAACATTCTCTATACCGTAATCACTCGCCTGGAGGTCTCCAAGCTAGAGGGTGAGATAGAAAAAATAGACCCGGGGGCCTTTTTGGTGATGTCCAAAGTAAAGGACATTCGGGGTGGTATGATTAAGAAACTCCCCCTCAAAAAACTCAATAAGTAAAACGGTATCCCGAATTATCCTTTTCGGCCCTATATGCTGAACATTTAAGTACCTAACTGCATTCTATCCTGACCTACTTTTGGTCTCGTAAATTCTACAACGATATGAGACTTTTGATTTGCACATTGTTTTTGGTGGTTAACAGCGCCTTGGCACAACAATCCCTGGAAAGAATTACGGTCAATGGAAATCAATTTGTCAATGAGTCCGGCAAAAAGGTAGTCCTTAGAGGGTATAATGCCAGCGACCCGGATAACCTGGAAAAACAAGGACAATGGGGACGAGCCTATTTTCAGGAAATGAAAGCATGGGGCTCCAATGTAGTGCGCTTCCCCATACACCCAAGAGCATGGAGGGAAAGAGGTGAGTCTGCATACCTAACATTGCTGGATAGTGGTATCCGATGGGCAGCAGAGCAAAGTATGTATGTGATTCTCGACTGGCACAGCATCGGCAATCTCAAGTCAGGGCTCTTTTTCAGACCCGGATATGAAACCACGCTCAATGAAACCTTTTCCTTTTGGCAAACCATCGCCAGGAAATATGGGGACAATCCAACAGTCGCCTTTTATGAGCTCTTCAATGAACCCACGACCAACAATGGACAGCTCGGGGTCTGCTCATGGGACGAGTGGAAGGCCATCAACGAAGAAATGATTACCATCATCAGGGCCTGTGGGGGTCAGGGCATCCCGCTGGTAGCCGGGTTTAACTGGGCTTACGATTTATCCGCTGCTTTTGAGCATCCCATTGAGGCGGTAGGGATCGGCTATGTGAGTCATCCCTACCCTCAAAAGCGAAACCAGCCCTGGGAAAGCCAGTGGACCATGGACTGGGGCCGGATGAAAGAAAAATATCCTGTCATTCTAACAGAAATCGGCTTTTCGGGAGCAGAAGAAAGAGGCGCTCATGTGCCCGTAATCAGTGATGAGCGCTATGGAGAAGCCATCACTAGATACTGCGATGAAAAAGACATCTCTTATGTGGTCTGGGTTTTTGATGCCCGGTGGGCCCCGAGCTTATTCAGTGACTGGGAATACAAAGAGCTCACCCGCCATGGAAAATTCTTCAAAGCCAAGCTAAACACATATCAGTACGACTAAGTCATGTACCCCATGCAGTGAGCACCAAATGACGCGAGCCACCATAATCTCTGTGCTCACATAGGTAAATTCCCTGCCAGGTACCGAGATTCAGTCTTCCATTGGTGATGGGAATTAGCACCGATGGGCCCAAAAGGCTTGCTTTGATGTGTGCCGGCATGTCGTCCGGGCCTTCATAGTTGTGTTGATAGTAAGGCGCATTTTCCGGTACCATTTGGTTGAAATGACTCTCAAAATCCATTCTCACTGTTGGATCCGCATTTTCATTGATGGTGAGTGAAGCCGAGGTATGCTGAATAAAAACCTGAAGCATTCCTGTTTTCAGCTCCCTGATTTCAGGTATAGCATTCAATACATCACGTGTTATCAAATGAAAACCACGACCGAACGGCTGCAAGTGAATCGTCTGCTGGAAAGTCTTCATTTTGGATCAATTCTTTCAAACGCCCCTATGTCTGGTTTGCTATCGCGAAGATGACCCGTGATGTCATCCGATATACTAATATTAACACCCTTGTCTCTGGCAAAAGCCAATGAATCCAACTGGTAATTAAACGTAAATGGATCTTTGAAGCCAGGATAGTTTCGCTCCTGAGACACGTAGTTATCTGGCCAATCTTCTTTGGATTTGATAATATTCGACTGAATCTTGGTGACCACCGTGGCTCCGCCTCCATCTCCTACAAAAAGTTGATTGACTCCTTCTCCCCACAAAATGGAGTTGGTGATTTCTACAGACAGGTCACCAACCAGCACGTCATCATCCGCCAGAATCACATTATCAGAAAACTGGATCATAGGATCATCCGAGATGAAAAAACTAGGCACATTGGTAAATGTACAATGCTCATATTTATAATTTCCTCCCGCCAGATTACCGACGAGAAAGCCTCCGGCATTGTGAATGAGTGTGTTGTAAGCATAAACATCTGAAGAAAAAGCCAGGATACCAGCCACCGACATATGACGAATGGTGGTATGGGAAATCTCCAGATCATACTTTTCGTCATTGTCGGGAGTGCCCACCCGCAAGCCGATTTCACCATTTTCTATATCTGCATACCTGATTTCATTGTCTTTGCTACCCTCCAAAAAGTAAATGCCGCCCCATTGACCGGGGGCTTCCAGATAGTCCGGATCGAACCGGGTATTCCTAATGGTAACATGCCTACCAGAATCTCCAAGAATTTTGAGGCTCCCTTGTACAAAAAATGAAGCCCCATTGTCGAGATAAATTTTGGTGCCCGGCTGAACGGTGAGGGTACACAGGCTGTCCAGTAAAGCAAAATTGTAAATAACATAAGGCCTGTCTGCCGTCCACACTTCATCACAAATCAGGCGGCTATTCACAAAGTTGGCGTCCTGACCATAAGCCACCAGCTTGACATTAGCCAGGTATTTGCCCCATGAGACGGTGATGGAGTCCTTGACCAGATAAGGCAGGTCTTTGTTTTGCTGATCTATTTCCACACTTACTAATATCAGCAGGCTATCACCTCCGAAAAGCACCTGATCTTTGATGGTGGTACCTGATTGTCCGTTGACAATCATGGAATAGTCAGAGGCCCTGCCTTTTCCCAGCCTGATATCGTGAATTTTTACTGCCTTATCATTGGGGTTGTAAATTCTCAGGCGCTTGGTCACGCTCAGGCGCTCCGTCAGGAGTGTGTCAAAGAGGACGGTGTCTGTGCTAAACGCCAGCTTCACGTCCAGAGAAGTGGTGATCTTCTCTTCTTCAGGCTCGCAGGCCAGTATTCCTGTTAATAGAATAAATAAGACAGGTAAAAATTTTTTCATTTGTAGATCAACGGAAAACCGCTGGGTTTATTCCTGACCCTCAGCTTTTAGTAACTCTGAGTTTTCCGCTATTCTAAGTTTCTCAATAAACTCACCTATTTCTCCACTCATAATTGTGGGCAAATTGTAGACCGTGTGGTTGATTCGATGATCTGTCACCCGCCCTTGCGGATAGTTATACGTTCTGATTTTATCAGATCGATCTCCGGAGCCCACCATGGTTTTTCGCTGAGAACTAATGGCGTCATTGTGTTTTTTAAGTTCTATTTCATAGAGCCTTGACCGCAGTACTTTCAAAGCCTTGTCATAGTTGGCATGCTGAGAGCGGCCGTCCTGGCACTCCACCACCAAACCAGACGGTGCGTGCGTCAGACGAACGGCAGATTCTGTTTTGTTGATGTGCTGACCTCCTGCTCCCGAAGCCCTAAAGGTATCCTTTCTGATATCACCCATATTCAGCTCCACATCCACCTCTTCGGCCTCTGGCAGCACCGCCACTGTGGCTGCCGAGGTGTGCACCCTGCCCTGAGATTCAGTCTGAGGTACACGCTGCACCCGGTGAGCACCCGATTCGAATTTCAACTTGGCGTAGACGTCTTCGCCTTCCACACTGGTCACAATTTCCTTAAAACCGCCTGCTGTGCCTTCGGTAAGACTCATTACTGAAAATTTCCAACCCTGATCCGCCGCAAACTGCTCGTACATTTTAAAAAGGTCTCCAGCAAAGATGGCTGCCTCGTCCCCGCCAGTACCTGCCCGTATTTCCAAAATCACATTTTTACTGTCATTCGGATCTTTAGGGATGAGCATCATTTTCAATTCTTCCTCAAGTTCATCCCTTTTGGGCGCCAGCTCATCCAACTCCATTTTGGCCATTTCCCGAAACTCTTCATCCTTCTCCGTTTCGAGCACCTCCTTGGCACTTTTGAGGTTAGCCAACAGATGAGTGTACTCATCATATTTCTTCACCACCTTCCCCAGGTCACTATATTCTTTATTCAACTTGGCATAATTACCCATATCAGCCATCGCATCTGGCTGCACAATCAGCTGACTTACCTCCTCAAACCTTTTCTTGATTGCTTCAAGTTTATCAATCATCTCCGTTAACTTTAGTCTGCAAAATTATATAAAGCCAAAAGACTTTTATGCGACCTACTAAAAACACCTTGATTCTAGTGTTTGGTTTCCTCTGCATCTACTCCTGCACACCCAAGAAACCAGTGGATAGAGAAGGCTTTCGTCAGGAAAAAGCCGCCCGCGAGTTAAAACGGATTGTCCCTGCAGATCTGATGCTCAAAGGTGAGGAACTCGGAGAAGAAATAGTATCGGCCACAGCAAGTGCTTACCTCAATACACTCAAGCGTGCGATTGTGGAAAATGGGATCAGTGGGGCTATTGACTTCTGCCAACTGAGTGCTTCGGGCATTACCGCCGGCCTGCAGGATAGCCTGGGAGTAACCATAAGCCGTGTGACCGATAAGCCCAGAAACCCGGCCAACGTGCTTTCGGAATCAGACAAAGCCATCTGGGAAGCTTATGCCTATGTGCCGGAGAATCTGGATGGACAGATTCAGGAATATAATGCGGAAAGCCTTATTTACACCAAACCCATAACGATTGGCTCCACGCTGTGCCTCAACTGTCATGGGCAAGTAGGTTCCGACATTACACCGGAAAATTACAGTCTGATCAAATCCCGGTACCCCAACGACGAAGCTGTCAATTATGAGGTGGGAAATTTCAGGGGGATGTGGCGCATTATCATTCCCAAAAAAGCAGTAGTCAGTAAGTTGTAGTTATTCGCAGGCACCCGGGTCATAGCTGATCAGGCCGCGCGATTCGGCATGGCAGGCATTGCTGTAAGTTTGCCCATCACAGCCGCACACAGGATTGTAGTCCATGGTACAAATGGCTTGCTCATTGATTTTGTCTTCATCTATACACACCTCGGAGGTCCGGGTGCAGCCTGCTGCTAGTGCAAGAAAAAAGAAAGCTATTTTCATGTCAGTTCTTTAAATCGAAAACAATCGATCGTATGATCATTGATCAAACCCACGGCCTGCATATGTGCATAAATGGTGGTAGATCCCAAAAATTTAAAACCCCGTTTTTTCAGGTCTTTGGCTAAAAGATCCGACTCTGCTGTCGTAGCCGGAATACTTCCCTTTTCTTCCCACCGGCCTATTTTGACCTGATGGCCCACAAAGCCCCAAATATATTTGTCAAAGGAGCCAAACTCCTGCTGAACCTCCAAAAACCTTTTTGCATTATTAACAGCAGCTTCTATCTTGGCTCTGTTTCGGATGATGTCGGTGTTTCCCACCAGTTCATTGATCTTCTTGGAATCAAAGGCCGCTACCTTATGCACCTCAAAATTCGCAAAGGCCTTCCTGTAACCTTCTCGCCTTTTCAGTATGGTACTCCAGCTCAACCCTGCCTGGGCGCTTTCTAATACCAAAAACTCAAAATGAATGGCATCATCGTGATTTGGGACCCCCCACTCTTCATCATGATATCGAATGTACTCGTCAAAAGTCCCCTCTGCCCACCTGCATCTTTTCTTGTCCATAGATAATACGCTTGCGCTTTGTTGGTTAATATATAAATTTAGATTTCATAAGCAGCATATGGTAATCAAACGGGGAATAATTCTTTTCATTTCTTTCTTTCTCATCCAACAGGCCTACACTCAACCTGAAATGGTCAACGTGGGTGGCGCAAGCATTATTAATATTTCGAATCAACTGCCTGAAAACCTCACTTCCGAGCGGTCTGTGGTGATCCTGGATATTCCTACCCAAATGAAGGATGGCTTTGTGATAAGAGGTGACTGGAAAAAGTTGGCTGCCAATGCACACAAGACTTTCAGAAAAATAGGTGTAGATCCCATTGCGTATGTATATCTGGACGATCTGAATGCGGGACCAGAGGTGAATAGCGCCTACTTATCTCTGTTTCAGAAGCGCAATGTGAAAAACCTGATTATCCTCAATCAGGTAGGTCTGTTTCCGGAAGAGACTTACACCATATTGATCACCGGGTTCAGTGCAGAAAATTATATCAAAAATGGCCAGAATGGTTGGAAAGAAAGTGATCAGGAGCTGAACCAGGTGATGGTGAGGCTTGGGAGGCAGGTTCTCCGACAGAAAATTGAGCGCAGCAATCTACTCATACCTGAGCAGCCAGAATATCTCCAGGACCTGGTCATTTTTGAAGGAACAAGACTCGAAAATTATCCCAGTCGTCTCAAAAGCCTGAAACTGGCGGTAGTCGCTTTTCAGAAAGTGCCTGGCGACAATGTAGAAGATGCTGAGCTAGCTTCGAAAATTGCTGCATACAACCAACAAGTAGAAGAGAAAAACAAGCGCCTGGATGCTATCATGGCGGCATATCCTTTTAAATATGATATTGTCACCGAAACCAATGAGGATGCCTTATATAAAGCCGGGTATCAATATGCTCTGATGCCATTGTCCAGCACTGGCCATTCCGTGAAAAAAGTACTTAACTACCCGACCACCGCTACTGAAACACACTATATGACGAGCACTTTTGATGTTCAAAACCGTCCTGCACTGAAGAGGATTCCCATCAACGCGAATGTGACAAAATACTACGTCAAACAAACCATCGTAAAAGACATACATCCCGGCAAAGTATGGGACGCAGATGTGAGTTGGGAGCAGGGGCTTGAAAACTTCATTTACAACCTCAATCAAGCCTTTAGGTAATGTCCGACCTCAATTATTTTCAGACCAGACCAAAAGTACCACCCATTGATACCGATCTGTATCTGAAAAGAATCGGGGTGCAAAAAGACGAGCCATCACTGGCATTTCTTAAGAAAATACACCGGGCTCATCTCCTCCAAATCCCTTTTGAGAATCTGGACATTCATTATCAGAGAAAGATCATTCTGGACATCAATTCTATCTATGACAAAATCATCCGCCACCGCAGAGGGGGGTTTTGCTATGAGTTGAATGGGTTACTCTATCACCTACTGGCTCGTCTTGGATTCCGGGCCTTCCTGGGGTCCGCCAGGGTTTTTCAGGACGGGTCTATTTCTCCGGAGTTTGATCATATGGTTGTTTTTGTTTCCCTGGATGAAGGTAACTTTCTATGTGATGTTGGTTTTGGTGAGCTCTTTTCCGAACCCAAGCGCCTGGTGACCGGTGACGTTCAGCTGGACTATACGCGCTATTTCCGGTTTGAGCATAACCCCGATGGGGAGTGGCTACTAAGAAAATCGAATGATAACAGCCTCTATGAATCCATTTATGTATTCACGCTACAACCTCGCCAAATGATAGAGTTCCTACCCCGCTGTAATTTTCACCAGGAATCTGATCAGTCACACTTCACCAAACAAAAGCTGATCACCCAGCTTTTCAGTGAAGGGCGGATAACACTGACCGATCGCAAAATAAAGCGATCCCTTTACGGTGAGCAGAAGGAGCTTGAAATATTAAATGAAGATGAGTTTTTGGCGCAGCTGCAGGAAATTTTCAAGATCAACGTGAGGTCTCTACTTCGTCAAAAGTTCAATTAACTGAGCAGAAGCCTCTTCATAAAACAAGTCCACCATTGCTTTTTGATCTCCCTCAAAAAGATGTTTAGAAAACAGCACTGCCCCGGTCCATTCTTCGCTCACCCAAATGGCATTGTTACTTAGTCGGCCACACTGGGCGGTATCTGTAAATGGCCAGGTGCTCACGTAAAAATAAGGGCTGCCAAAAAGATGATCGCCAGGTGACATCCCCAGCAGAATATGCGTATCCGTTTCCGGGTCACCTGAGTTTTTTAGCACCACCTCCAGTGCCTGGTCAAAGTGATGAGGCCATACCTGAATATTGTTCTCAACACCCATTTTTACTTTTATTTCCCGCAACGAAACATAGGAGTTGTGATAATACTTGGCCAACTCCAGAGCAGCCGCCGGATATTGCATGTGAAATGGCTCTCCTGACTGAGTGGGGTATTCAGGTAATTCATAAGGGAGGTTCATCGTGAGGTTGGCGGCATTGAGGCCAAGTTTACCTATTTGCTCCTCCAACCAGATCATCATTTGTAGCTGGGTCTGACCTTCCACCGGATAGGAACCCAACACGTTCACCTTTTGATCCACCAGATAAATGGTAAATGATTCCAGACTGAGGGAGCTTCTAAAGGTTACGGATCCTGACACCCACTGGCCAGCCAGCCGCGAAAGACCAGGTACCCAAGTGAGGACAGCATATTCATCATACCGGGACTTAGGAGAAAATTTTCTACCGACAGCCGCCACATTTTGAATGGCCTGATGTAGCTGTTCTCTGGCCGCACGAAGATGATCCGGATCTGTCTTTTGAAGTGATCTCCATTCGAATGTTTGCATGGATGGTAGTGGCCGGAAATCAAAAAAGGCCTTAAAGGCCTTTCATTATTTAATTCAAATATTTCATTACTTCCCTTTTCAAGGCCTCTCTGTTAGAGGTAATGCTCGGGTCTGTAAATACTTTGGAACTAAGCTTGGAGATTACTCCCTTCTTGAAGCCCAGCTTTTCAGCCAACTCTTCACAGTATTTGATTTCACTCAAATATACCTGACTGTCGATTTTCATCAACTGGACAATGTTGTATAGATACTCGAACCTATCCTCATCTGTCATCGTGGACAAAGGGGGAAGGGGCTGGGGGTTTTCCACGAGGTTCAGTATTTCTGCTTCCGAAACACCATTTGCTTTACCCAGCATCATTATCAAGCTTCTTTCCTCTCCTGCAAACTCTCCATCAATTTTAGCAAGCTGAATAAGTGTACTTAGTTGGGATTGTATACTCATAATTAAGTAAGGTCAGTTATCAATTAACTTTAAAGATAGATTTACGCGCGATTAGAAACAAGGATTCCTATAATTCAAATTTACGCGCTTCTTTAATCAGTTTGTCCCTGTTTCCGGTGATGGAAGGGTTAGAATAGATCTGTGAAGATAATTTTTTGACTACTTTTTTATCAAAACCAAGCCTTTGGGCCAAGTCCTCACAGTATTTGATTTCGCTAAGGAAGACCTTACTGTCTATCTTCATCAGCTGAATGATGTTATACAAAAACTGGAACTTTTCTTCAAAGGATAATGCAGAGAAGGAGATATCAACCTCACCTTTTCTGGAGATGTTTTCGTGGATCAAAGCATCTATCTCTGATTCCTCTACTTTATTGGCTTTTCCTATGCTATAAATCAGCTGCTTTTCTTCCTCGTTAAAGTTTTGATCAGATACGGCTAGCTGAATGAGTGATTGTAGGTGGCTTTTAAAATTATCCATGGCTGAGTAAGTTGGCTCGTTATGTTTTAAATATAAAAATTAAAACTCACAACTCAAGACAACCTCAATGCATATAGCTGCCGGCGTTGATATCAAATGTGGACCCGGTAGAATGGTCAGCCATACCGCTGGCAATAAAAGTGATGAGTGGGGCGAGATCTTTAGGCTCTGTCAATCGCTCCAGTGCAACATCCCCTTTGGTGTGCTCTTCCCCATACATATCCATAAATTCTTTCGCCATATCCGTACGCACAAAACCCGGGGCGATCACAAATGCCTTGATCCCATCTTTGCCATATGCCCGGGCAATGGACTTGGTGAGGGAAACCAACCCGGCTTTGGACGCTGCGTAGGCCATATACTCTGCCTGATCTCCACGAAAGGCCGCTCTGGAACTGATGTTGATAATTCGCCCAGAAGATTTTCGTTTCAGAAAATGGTCGATCGCCTTTCTGCAAATGACCGCCGGAGAAGTGAGGTTCACCATCATGGTGTCATCCCACGCCTTTTGCCAATCCTCCTCTGATGCATTGATGGGTGCCGGAATGGCCACTCCTGCGTTATTAATAACTATTTCTATGCTGCCCATCTCCAGAGCAATCCGGTCGAAAAGCTTGGAGGCCTCATCTGGCAAGGAAAGATCCGCCTGAAAAGCCTTGGACTCGTTGCCCAAAATATGAGCGAGATTCTCTGCTTCACGGACGTTTTTATTATAATGAATAGCAATGGTGGCTCCTGCTTCTGCCAGCTTGGTAGCCACGGCCTTTCCTATACCCCGACTCGCGCCTGTCACTAATATATTTAGACCTGAAAGGTTGATGTACATATCTGATCCCTAAAATTATTCGTACGAAAATTAGTTAAACATCAGCAAATTAAGACTCCATTGGTCAATTTGTTATCAACGGCCATTCTCTGATTTTCAAATAATAAAGAATGAAAAAAGCCAACAACCCAACAGGGCCCATCATGAAAGTAAGGAGCAAAACTGGGGCAACTAACCAATGTGAAAATCCTTGTGCCTGAGACTTGGTGAGAATCCATGAGCCAATGACCAAATCAAAACTCAAGTAATGAATCCACCCGGCCAAAAGCATGTAGTCATTGGAAAAAAGAACCCTTATTTCCCTCAGGGACGAGAAATCCGGTAGTCCTGTGGAAAAATGAGTGATAACAATGCCTAAGTAGAAAACAGATAACACGCCAGGTATTGCGATGGTTTGAATCGCTCTCTGGGTGTATTTCCACCTTGGTGTAAAAATCATTAGCGCCCATGCACACGCTGCAATGGCACTCGTCAGATCAAAAAGGGTGTTTGAATCCATATTCAATATCTTTGTCATTAATCACTGCACGGCACATGTGGGAGAAATAAAATTACTATATTAGTCACTCCTCCAGCTGTATATTACAATTTTCCATCAAGTTAACCGTCAAAAATGGGCATCATCATACCTTTAATTCTTATAGCCATTTGTTGCGCTGTTATATGGCGCGCGGGAGATGGCTTTATGACTGCATCAGAGTACATTGGCCGCAACCTTTCTGACGGAGTAAGGGGTGCAACTATCAACGCCATAGCCAGCTCAATGCCGGAAGTTTTCACCTCATTCTTTTTCTTGTTTATCATGCAGGATGCCGAAGGATTTTCCGGTGGGATCGGCACCACAGCAGGTTCTGCTATCTTCAACAGTATGGTGATTCCGGCAGTGGCTGTTTTGGCAGTGATTGGTATGGGACTTACTAATAAGGTAAGGGCTTCCAAAAAGGTAATGCTCAGAGATGGTCTGAGTTTGCTCATCGCAGAATTGTTATTCATCGTGCTGATCAGTGGTTCTTCTTTAGATTGGTATCATGGTTTGTTGCTCATGCTCGTATATGTGGTCTACATCGTCTACATGTTTTGGTCTATGGACAAAAAGGAGCGGGAGATAATGCTCGAAGAAAGTCACATCAGTGAAGAGGATTTTGAGGTGGATCAGACAAAACAAAAGCCTTTTTTGGTCGGGTTGCTCACCCTGGACCTTCACCGCGTGTTTATCGGAAGGAAAAAAATCAACAACCTGAATGCCTGGTCTCTGCTCATTTCGGCCACAGTGTGTATTGCTGCAGTTTGTTATCTTTTGGTTCTCGCCTGTGAGTGGATTGGTGATGACACCTACACGGTTCCCTTTTTGGGCGAGTTTCAAGGGTTAGGTATTCCGGTAATGTTTGTTGCGTTGATTTTGGCATCAGCGGCATCCAGTTTCCCTGATACAATTATTTCTATCAAAGATGCCCAAAGGGGACAATATGATGACGCTATCTCCAATGCCCTGGGTAGCAATATTTTTGATATCTGCTTTGCGCTTGGGTTCCCGCTTTTTATCTTCACTTTGATACACGGGCCCATTGCCATGTCTCAAGAGATGGTAGACCTGAGCGGTGAACTGCGGTTTCTACTTTGGTTACTAACGGCCGTTGTGCTCATTATATTCGTCTGGGGAGGATATATAGGTCGATTTAAGGCAAGCCTGCTTCTTGCTCTGTATTTTCTGTTTGTCCTATATGTTGTAGGTCGGGGTGCTGGTAATGAATATGCACAGGCCATTGCAGATTGGTTGGTTTCCATCGTCAGACATTTCAGTCTTTCTTAGAGCTGGGTCACGAGTTGACCATCAGCGTTCCAGGTGGCCTCCTGCACGGAAAGCGGACGGCAGCGGTCTATTAATTCCTGTCCTGTACTAAGGTCAAACTGATAGCCATGCCACGGACACACCACTCTGCATGCCCCATTTACGCTGGCTTCCACCAGCGGATAATCAAAGTGTGGACACTTCGGTTCAAACACAAAGATCCTGGTGCCGAACCTGGTCAAAGCATACTTTTGCTCGTTGTAGCTGATTTGAATGATTTTACGATCCTTCAACACGGAATCAAGTGCGGAAATGGATTGGAATAATATGACCTCCTCTTTCATTTTGGCTTGACCGTTTTCTATATTCGCATAATAAAAATTACAATCATGGACATTACTAACCCTGCAGTAACCGACGGTGTAAATCTATTCGTGAATATCGTTATTTTTCTTGTTGCCTTTGGGGCAGCTCTTTCTCTCGTAGATATGAGAAAGGAAAGTCAGAAGAAAGACTGATCTTATTTAAGTGCGCCTGGTGCGGAAACTTTCGGTTTTTGACTTGGTGCCCTTCCTGATGCGAACATCTGGTGTCATATATGATATGCCCAGATGATCAGTTCAGGCTGATGGGTACACGCAGCCTAAACTCCCACACTTTTCAAAACCTTAATAGGGGAGATTATACGTCGTCCTTTGCGTGCTTGCTTACTTTTCTATTTGGCAAGATCGTTGGGCAAATGATTGCCAAAACAAACAACACAAGAATAAAAACTAACATGGCCATAACGCGCTATTTTTTTGTGTAAAGATAACCGGACTCATAGGTTTAAACCAACATTCATCCAAACTTTAAACCACCCCCTGAGCAATCATGGCATCGGCCACTTTCACAAAGCCTGCAATGTTGGCCCCTTTCACATAGTCCACATAATTCTTGCTTTCACGACCGTATTCTTCACAGTTATTATGGATGCTCTTCATGATCATTTTGAGGCGATAGTCCACTTCATCTCGTGTCCAATACAAGCGTTGTGAGTTTTGAGACATTTCCAGACCGGATGTAGCCACTCCTCCCGCGTTTGATGCTTTGCCGGGGCTGAAGAAAATCTTCTTCTCTCTGATGAAAGTCAGCGCCTCATCAGTAGTGGGCATATTGGCTCCCTCGAAAACCCCAATACATCCATTTTTCACCAACAACTGGGCGTCTTCCAGCGGAAGCTCGTTTTGGGTGGCACAAGGATACGCCAAATCTACCTTAAAGTTCCATGGTGTCACATCGGCGTGAAACTCGGACCCCTTGAATTGATCTGCGTATTCACTAATCCTGCCCCTTTTTTCATTTTTGAGCTCTTTGATGAATGCAAGCTTCTCCTCATTGAAACCCTCTTTGTCATAGATACACCCTCCCGAATCGGAGACCGTAACCGGCTTTGCACCGAGTTCTAATAATTTCTCAATGGTATATTGGGCAACATTACCACTTCCGGATACCGCGCAAACCTTACCCTCCAGACTATTTCCATGGGTTTCCAAAACTTCTTTGCTAAAGTAAACCACACCATATCCGGTGGCTTCAGTACGAATCAGGCTACCTCCATACTGAAGACCTTTTCCCGTGAGCACTCCCGTAAATTCATTTCTGAGTCGCTTGTACTGGCCGAACAAAAAGCCAATTTCACGACCGCCCACCCCAATGTCTCCTGCAGGAATGTCCGTAAAGCCACCAATATGCTTGGATAGTTCGGTCATAAAACTTTGACAAAACCTCATGACCTCTCCGTTTGATTTGCCTTTGGGGTCGAAATCACTCCCTCCCTTTCCGCCTCCCAGCGGCAGAGTGGTGAGGCTGTTTTTGAATACCTGTTCGAAAGCCAAAAACTTCAATATCGATAAGTTAACGGAAGGGTGGAATCTCAAGCCTCCTTTGTATGGACCAATGGCCGAGTTCATTTGTACTCTATAGCCCCTGTTGATTTGAACCTGATTTTGATCGTTTACCCAGGGCACCCTGAACATGACCACACGCTCAGGCTCACACATGGTTTCCAATACATTGGTCTGCTTATATTTTGGGTTATCCTCTATGAACGGGACTATGGTTTCTGCAACTTCTTTTACTGCTTGAATAAATTCCTTTTCATGTGGATTACGCTGACTTATTCTCTGGATGAACTCATCAACTTTTTTCGAATGATTGGCCATATTATTTGCGGGTGTTTTTTGGGAAAATTGATTATTCAAGATAGAAGTTTTTTACAGAAAAACATAGAGCCAGTCATCAAACTTGGGTAACGGAAACTCTCGGATCATAATGATATCATGATGCTGATCTAAACACTCGATAACATCTCCACGTTATATTAGGGAGATAAACAAACCACCAAAATCATGTATCATACAGAACTTGAAACGGAGATCATTTCAAAAATGAAGGGACTCAACGGAAATCAAAAAAGTGCGGTGCTTAACTACCTGGAAAAAATTCCTAAAATGAGTCACAGCACGAGAGTGTACAGGAGAAAGGCTATGAAACAAATTAGGGAGGCTCTCAGCGGACAGAAATAGTAGTCTTTAATCCTCTGAAAGAACAATCACCATATCCTTATCGGTGAGTGTAAACATATCTGACTTGCGTGGATTCACATATACGCCGTATCCTTTGTTGGCTTCTTTGGCTTCCCTGATTACACGATAGCCAATGGCCACTTCATTCTTTCGGGCAGCAGATTCCAGGATGGTATAGAAATTCATGGGCTCACCCACTTTTACATACTCTTTGGCTGGCTTGATATAAATTTCTGATCCGTCCGCATCGAAGAGGTCTTCAAATACCCTCATCAAAAACTTATTTTCTGAAACCTGGCTCATTAGCAAACTGATCAGTTTATCGCTAACAATGAAGTCATCCGCGCTCGTGATATCCGCCAATTGCCGGTTTCGGATATCGAGCATCTCAGACACAATCTTGTATTTCTGTCCGTTTTTCTCTGTGAAGTTTCTAAGGTGAAGTAGAGTAATCAGGGTTTGCGCATCCGCTTCCTGTATCGGGAAATAATTCTGGTAACAGAGTAGCATGATGTAATCATACTGACCCAAATCCATGTTCTGGAGGGTTTCTCTGTCGGTGGTGTCAGTCACTTCAAAGCTGAGGTGAATGTTTTCAACTAGATTCGAAAGCTTATTGATCGCCTTGGCCGCATCATCAAACTTGGACATCACCTTTACATGGGATCCTGGAGGAACATAATAGTCAAGTTCGCGGATGATGTGTCTCGCCCTATTGTTCCAGCCCAAAATCAATATTTTTTCTTCGTCTTTTACCTCCGGTTCTGTATAGACGATCTTATCTTCAAGCAATTCAATAAAGTCCGGAGAGTTCGGAACCAGGGTGTCGTCATCTTCCGTAATACCGATCACACTGTCGCCTTCCCTAAAGATGGTATCCATGGTAGGGTTAATTTCCACTGAGCCGTCAGCGTACTGAATCCCCATAATCGCCGAGTCTTCATAAGCAAAAAGAATCTCCCGAAAGGTTTTACCGATCAGCGACTTTTCTTCCATGAAGTAAATTTCATCCCCGCCAAAATCCATCAGTTCAATGTAGACCACACTCAACCCAGACTGACGAGAAGTCTGCACCATAATTCGCGAAATGATTTCATCTGACAAAATGAGCTCCACCTCATCTTTACCCACCATCTTGGCCACTTCAAAGTTTTTCTTATCCTCCATCTCCGCAGTGATGTGATATGGGGCCTCTCTCCGCTCTGGGTTGGTGACAATTGCCACAATGGTTTTAATGATTTGGGAATCCGAATTCTCGTTATCCTTATCCAGTATAATGATTGACTTGGTATCAAAAGGGTTGGCTATATACAAATCATGAACATCAATCGGATTCCCTGTTCTACAGATCACCACCGTATTGGCCGTACTGCCCACTTTGTCCCGAATCTCGTCTTCCATGAGCACCTTGTCCATATCGGCCAGAATCACGATCACGCCTCGGCGCTGATTTTCGTTGGCAATGACTATCTCTGAGATGATGGTAAATATTTTAGATGACCATCCCAAAATCAGCACATGGTCTTTTTCTATTACGAATGAGCGGCCCTTTCTCAGCTCATCCATCTTGGTGAGGATACCATTGGAAACCAAACCGATCAACGTGGAGATGATCACCAGACCAAGAAAAGTGGTGAACAACATGAAAACCCTGAAGGGCCAGTTGTCTTCATGGTTACCCAATACACCCGGATCCAATACGTGAGTGAGGTTCACCCACAATGATTCGAAAATAGTGAAGTCTTTATCGTGATCTGGGTGTAGACCAAATGTCAAAAGGAGCACTCCAAAAACAATAATGATAATCATTGACAATATCCCCAAGCCATAGATCATGGCCGCCGTGCCTTTCGATAAATAGTTGTCAAACTTATAGTTTAACCTGGTTTTAAGCGGGAATTTACTCATTTGGAGTGTCGGTATTGAATATGACTTGAAAAGATACGCAAAACTAAACCAAAATATAAATTAATCACCCTAGATGAAGATGCGTTTGCATAAACTATTCGCGGTTTTCTTGCTCATTTACTCGTCGTATGCAAGCCAAATTGATCCAGAACGGCGCGGAGCTTCCATGCCCGGTAAGGGAGTTGTTGTTTTAGCGTCCTCATATCTCTTGTTAGTGTACCAGCATTGATTCCTGGGGTTTGTCACCAAACCTCTTTCACATTTCTGTGCTCCGTCCGGACCTTAGGGCGGTTCTTTACTTTTCAAAAACAACTAATGATGCCCCTGATTGGCCTCAAAAGCAACATTTCAATCCATTTTCTGCCGATTTTCCGTTTACATAAGTTATTAGCTAAATTTGGAAGATCGGTGAATAGAATGGAGCAACAATCAATCAGCATTTTAATGGCAGATGACCATACCTTATTTAGAAAAGGTATGTCCATGATGGTCAAAACTTTCCCGGGGATCACCTCTGTGAAGGATGTAGAAAATGGTCAAAAGGCATTGGATTTGCTAGCCATTGAGAAATTTGATATCCTTCTTTTGGATCTGGAAATGCCTGTGCTCGATGGGTGGGAAACCGCCAAAAAAGTGGTAACTAAATTTCCGGACACCCACATCATCATGATTTCCATGCACGATTCCCTCAAATTGATTTCTGATTTGATCGAAATTGGGGTACATAGTTATCTTCTCAAAAGTGCAGAGCCCGAAGAAGTCCAGAAGGCAATCAGCTCAGTGATGAACAATGATTTCTATTACAACCAGCTTGTAGCCCGAGCACTCCACCAAAAAGTGCAAAAGGGAGCCATCAACAAGCCCTTGTTCAATGAAAGAAGCCAGTTGACCAAACGTGAGGTAGAAATTCTCGAACTCATTTGCCAGGAACTGACTATGAAAGAAATTGGTGATCGACTATTCATTAGCGAACAAACCATCCACACGCATCGCAAAAATCTCATGCGTAAAACAGAAGCCAAGAATGCCGTCGGGCTGGTAAAATTTGCTATCCAACAGCAAATTGTAAGCTTTTAACACCTACCACTTTTTGGGTATTTTTTTACACCTTTTCTATAGGTTGTTCTCGGCAAAAACCTCTTTCATTGTCCTGAAAGGCCCTTTCTGAATCTCCAGTTCCATTTTGGCCAATTTTGCTATTGTTAAATGAAATACTTTAGTGTCGCAGTTTCGTCTGCAAATAGGTTGATGGTTGAAAGAAAGAGAGAGGCTCTAGATATTTCGCTTAATCTGTTGGTATGCCAAACCTCTTCAGGTCTTTAGCTTTCTCTCTTTCTTTTGTTTTTTGAAAATTTTTCCTCCGCGTTCCAACCATTTCCTCTTTCACCGTTACTTAAGCTTAGTCATAAGGAAGCCTTACCAAAGTCTTTTCCTTGTTGCAGGTCAAACGTAATCTGAAGAGGATTACTGAAAAGTCTCTTGTTTGTGGTTCACATAATGAGAGACTTTCTTATTTTAGGTCAATGAGTAAACAAAAGGATAAGAGTCAAATTTCAATATTGATCCACCTGGCCTCCATGGACGGAGATATTGATGACACAGAAAAAGAGTTGATCTCCAGAATTGGCATGGCACATGGTTTGTCTGAAGAGGAGCTACAGGAGTATTTTGATCATCCCCCGGAAAAAATTGACTTCAGTAAACTCAGCGAAGATGAATCTTTCGATACGCTCTACAATTTGGTTCATCTGATGAAAGTGGACGGAAAGATATTTGACGAGGAAATTAGCTACTGTATGAACATGGCCAAGAAACTGGGCTACCCGCTGGAGGCCGTGATGGACCTGTACAGTCAGGTTCATGCCAATGTGAAACTCAAATCCGAAATACAGAAAATCAAAAGAAAATATCACAAAAAAGGGTAGCCAAACAGCTACCCTTTTTTGTAATCAATTAGTTGAGGTATTCATAAATACCAGCGACTCCCTGGCCACCTCCCACACAGGCAGTTACCATTCCATATTTTCCTTGGCGCCTTTTCATCTCATTGAATAACGTAATGGATAGTTTGGCTCCGGTACATCCTAATGGGTGACCCAATGCTATAGCGCCTCCATTGACGTTCAGAATATCCGTATTCAGATCCAGGCCACGGATCACTGCTAATGATTGAGCGGCAAATGCTTCGTTGAGTTCTATCAGGTCCAGGTCGTTCTGTTTCAAACCAGCCTGCTTCAGTGCTTTCGGCACAGCAGCCACAGGGCCTATGCCCATAATACGTGGGTTAACTCCTGCCGCAGCATAGCTCACCATTCTTGCAATTGGCTGAAGGTTATATTCCTTCACCATCTTTTCTGACATGACCATGACAAAAGCAGCTCCATCCGAGGTGGGTGAAGAGTTTCCTGCTGTGACCTGACCTCCTTGTTTAAACGCCGGCCGTAAGCCGTTGAGCGAATCCATGTTGGTATCGGCTCTTACGCACTCATCGGTGTCCACCACATAGGATCTTTTCTTTCGCTTGTCTCCTTCCAGGTATATTTCTTCCACAGTTACCGGAACAATTTCATCCTTGAACTTTCCGTCGGCGATGGCCTTCGCAGCCTTCTGATGCGACTTCATGGCAAACTCGTTGGCATCATCCCTCGAGATATTATAATCTATGGCCACTTCCTCAGCTGTGAGGCCCATACTCAGATAATACTCAGGGTTGTTTTCAGCAATTTTCCAGTTGAGGGCGGTCTTGTACCCAAGCATGGGCACCAAAGACATGGACTCTGTACCTCCAGCAATAATACAATCGGCTGTACCTGAGTGTACCCTGGCGCAAGCCAGATGAATGGCTTCCAGCCCTGATCCACAATATCGGTTAATGATCATACCGGGCACTTCCACCGGAAGCGACAACAGAGAAATCATCCTTCCCATCTGCATGCCTTGCTCCGCTTCCGGGATGGCATTGCCCACAATCAGGTCATCTACCCTTTTAGGATCAAATCCTTCAATCGAATTCACCAGATGTTTGATCACATCAGCCGCCAGATCATCGGGTCTGTAAAATCTGAAGCCTCCTTTTTTGGCTCGTCCTACGGCTGATCTATATCCTGCTACTATATATGCATCCATTTTATTAGTGTTTTTGGTCTTGAATAATGTTGTGTTTTCTAATTGCGAAGTGGTTTTCCTTTGAACAAAATACTCTGAATGCGCTCCAAAGTCTTTTGCTCCCCACACAAACTCAGAAAAGCTTCACGCTCCAGATCAAGCAGATACTTCTCTGAAACAAGCGTAGGCGCCGAAAGGTCCCCCCCGCTCATCACCCAAGCCAGTTTTTTCGCAATTTTTGCATCGTGTTCGGAAATATAAGCTCCATACTTCATGCCTGTGATGCCGGCCTCAAACATTGCCATGCTGGTACGTCCGTGAACTTTGATATCGGTTCGTTCTTTGGGCTGGGTATAGCCCGCATCGGCCAGTTCGAGTACTCGCTCTTTGGCATCAGCCAACAACCTCGCTCTGTTAAGGGTAATCCGATCTGCAACAGTCAATATGTCCATCGCTCTGGCCTCATGCGCTGAAGTAGCCACCTTGGCGGTTGCGATATTCATAAAGTACTCCTGCAAAATGTTCAACTCTGGGTCATTAGGCATGAACTTGTCCGAAGCCCGTAAGGTCAACTCCTTGGTACCACCTCCGCCTGGAATCAAGCCAACACCCACTTCCACCAAACCAATATAGGTTTCAGCGTGGGCCTGAATGGCATCACAATGAAGCGAAAGCTCACAACCTCCGCCCAGCGCCAGACCGGAAGTAGCTGACACCACAGGAACGGTGGAGAACCTGGCCCGGGTCATGGTGTTCTGAAACTGACGAATCATCATGTCGATCTCATCAAATTCCTGATCTACCGCAAACATGAACAACATTGCGAGGTTGGCTCCGGCAGAAAAATTCTGGCCCTCATTGCCTACTACCACTCCACGAAAATCTTTTTCGGCCATGGTAATCGCCGTGTTGATTCCTTCGATGACTTCCGCGCCAATAGAATTCATTTTGGTATGAAATTCCACATTCAGCACACCATCTCCTATGTCGTAAATAGTAGCACCGTCATTTTCCCAAACGACGTTATTTTCTTTGAAGGCATCCAAATAAATAAAGCCTTCGGTACCCGGAACTACTTTATAAGATTTCGAAGGAATGTCATAATAATGCTTCTTGCCATTTTCATACTTGTAGAAAGACTGATGGCCGGCAGCCAGCAACTCATCTACCCAGGGAGCAGGTGCCAGATTCTTTTTTTTCATCTGATCCACACAATCTTTCAGACCCATGGCATCCCATGACTCAAACGGACCGAGCTCCCAACCAAACCCTGCAGCTACAGCCTGATCAATACGATAAAGCTCATCTGCAACCTCGGGTATGCGCACGGTACAATACCTGAAAAGATCGAAGAACGTGGCTCTGTAGAAATCTCCTTCTCGGCCTTCCTCATTGATGACAATTTTGAGTCTTTTCTTGAGGTCTTCCTCGTTTTTAGTTTTATCCAGTACGTCTAGTTTCACCTTGGCCTTCTGCTCGTATTCAAAAGTCTCCAGGTTCAGTTCCAGAATTTCTTTGTTCCCATTCTCTACTACTTTCTTATAGTAGCCTTGTTTCGTTTTATCTCCCCACCATTTTCGATCGTAAAGTTCCTGTACAATCTTGGGCAGTTTGAACATTTCTCTGGATTCATCATGAGGCAGGCCCTCATACAATCCTGCGGCAACTTTCACGGCCGTATCCAGACCTACCACATCCATGGTTCTGAAAGTGGCCGACTTGGCCCGACCGATGACTGGTCCAGTGAGTTTATCCACTTCATTTACAGTCAGGCCCATTTTCTGGATGGTATGCATACCCGACATGATAGCATAAATCCCGATTCTGTTAGCTATGAATGCTGGAGTATCCTTACACAGCACCGTCTCCTTGCCGAGGAAAAGATCCCCATAGTGCAAAAAGAAATCAACGATTTTCGGATCTGTTTTCTTGGTGGGTATGATCTCAAGCAGCTTGAGATATCTTGGCGGGTTGAAAAAGTGTGTTCCACAGAAGTGTTTCTGAAAATCTTCACTTCGCCCTTCCAGCATAAAGTTGATAGGAATACCCGAGGTATTGGAAGAAATCAAAGTCCCTGGCTTTCTGTACAGCTCTACTTTTTCAAACAGAGATTTCTTGATTTCGAGGTTTTCCACCACGGCTTCAAGCACCCAGTCGTAATCTTTGATTTTCGATAAATCGTCATCAAAATTTCCGGTGGTGATAAGGCTCGCTTTCTCCTGATGGTAAAGGGGTGAAGGCTTTGAGCTGATGGCTGTTTGTAAAGATGTATTGACGATACGGTTCTTTACGTGGGGTGAATCAAGCGTAAGTCCTTTTGCTTTTTCCTGATCTGTAAGTTCCTTTGGGGCAATATCCAAAAGTAGGACTTCCAGACCGATGTTGGCAAAATGGCAGGCAATGCGGGATCCCATAATTCCCGAGCCCAATACTACTGCTTTCTTAATGGTTCGTTTCATAAATGAAGGCTTCTGCTAGTTTATCAAATAGGTTTTTGTCGTCTATGAGCTGGGTGACTGAGCGGGTCACTTCTATGAACGTGCGGATATCCTGCTCAGGTACCAGTTCTCTCAGTTTTGTATTAAATTCTTTTACCGCTTTTCTCGAAAACTCTCTTTTTTCCTTGCCAAGATCCGTCAGAAAAATCCTGACTGAGCGACCGTCGTTTGGATCCTGTTCGCGATAGATCCACTTCTTTTCTTCCATGGTTTTGAGCATCCTTGTGAGCGAGCGTGCTTCGAGCCCCATAAGCGGCGCAATTTTGGTGGCGGGTGTTCCGAGTTCTACATCGATATTGAGCAAGACGAATCCTGTAGATGCAGTAACATCAAAAGGGGCTCCGTATTGGTTATACATCCTGGAAATCGCATGCCAGGCCACTTTTATATTATAATCTACGGTATCTTCTCTTTTCATTCTCGTAAGGGTAATAACCAAAGATAGCTAAAATATGTTATGCATGCATACTATTTTTAGGATTGTGATGCCGCAATATTTAGATTTGATTACATGGATCAGGAGAACAAGCACCTAGTTAATATTCCCAGCTCATTTTATTCATTCAAAGAAGAAGGCCCATTTCAGCATTGTGTGGAGTGCGACCGATTTCTGTTGGATGAGTCTTGCGACTATGTGATAGAAAAAGCCATCCGCAACTATCCGGGCTACAAGGCAAGTGATGTCATTTTTGATTATGCCATCTGTATGGATTGCGCGATGGAAATACAAAAAGGTCTCTCGGCAGAGTCAATGCGCAAGATTCAGGAATTTATGCAGGAGCATCTGCACCAAAATATGACCATGAGGGAACCTGCAGCTGATCCCGATTCGTATACGGAGCATTGCCTCGTGAGCCATCGTCCTGTAGCTGAATGTGAAGAGTTTCAGATTTTTGCTTATTGTCGTGGTAATAAGGTCAATTTACAAATGCCACCATATATGATTTCCGGTCAGGTGCTGGATCAAATTTCGGAATTACTTTCTCCGGAAACCAGAGATGAACTGGATGGTTTTTTCAATAAGCACTTTGCTCCTGATCCAAGCTTAATGGAGCCCACTCCGCGGCTGGTCCTTATTTAATTGGCTAAATCACCGCGAAGTTTTCTTATGCGCATTCTTGCCTCAGCGGCATGTCGGCTACCTGGGTATTTTTTCAGAAACTCCTGATAGATGGACATGGCTTCCTGATCCTTGTGAAGATGATCGTGCAGGATTGTTGCCTTCCGAAAAAAAGCATCATCTCTTAAAATATCATAGCTGTATTGCGTGATGATTTTATCCAGGTGGAGAATAGATGTCATATAATCTCCGGCCTCCAGTTCGAGTCTGGCCTGGAGCCAGTAGATCTCATCGGTAATACTGTGACCGGGATGCTGCTCCAAAATTTCATTCAATTTTGCTTTTGCCTGCTCAGATTTATTCATGAAAATCATCAGCTCCACAGATGCAAAATCTTTCATCACCTGATCGGTGGTATCAAAGACGGTGTTATCAGAAATCAGAAGACTCAAGGCAATGGCGTCATTGGCAATGGTACGTGTAGTGGCCAGTTTCAAAATATCCAGATGGCTTTTGGCCAGTGAGAAATTTCCTGTGAAATAATTCAGGCGTGCATTCCTCAGTTTCGCTTCATAAGCCAATGGAGATTCTTTATGGGCCTTCTCCACCTGAGAGTAGAGCAGGGTGGATTCCCAGGGCTGATCCGTGAGAAGATAAATATCTCCGAGATCCAGTTTCGATTCGGAAATCAGAGAAGCCGGGCTGCGATTGTTGTGGATGATGGCATTCAAGAGGGTGATGGCCTGAGGTAATTCATTGAGATAGAAAGCATGAAGCAAGGCTTTATTTCGTAAGGCCTCCAAGGTAGTCGGATTAGGGCCCATTTCTTCATAAAGTTTTGCATATTCTTCGGCCAGATTTCTAATGGCTAGTCTATCCACAGGAAATTCGTTTTTTACTTTGTTTTCCTTGGACCTGATCAACAAGCGACGGGCCGGCGGGTAGTTATATGAATTGGGATAGGTATTAATCACATACTGATAAATGTCGATAGCATCCTGCCATGATTTATTGTCATAAGCAATCTGGGCAATCCGCATGCATTCGTTTCCGGGTTGTTGATTTCGCTTGTCCAGTGCGCGTCCCTGAATAAATGCCGAATAGAAATCTTTTCTCTGAAGAAGTAGCCAAATAAGGAGATCCGAATAGAGTGTCTCATTAGGATTTCGCTGCGTTTTTTGAATGAGCGTTTGCTCAAGAAAATCCTGATCCTCTTCTTCTGTGAGAATATTCTGAAATAGGTTTTTCACATAAGTCAAATTCGCGGGGTTGCCCTCGGCATAGTTGATGTATTCGCTGGTCATCTCGGGCTTGTTGTTCGTAAGGCGATGTATGGCTGCCATATCCAGCGCAAAAGAAGAGGGTCTGCCATTGGCCGCTCTTGCTTTTTCATAAAAAAAGATGGCTTCACGATAAAGCTGGCGAGAAGCCAGATTCTGGGCAATCGTGCTCAGCTGATACTGATTGTCAGCATATGATTTGATTAGCTCATTCAGAAATTTCTCTTTTTTATCGAATTCACCGGCATACTGGTAATAAAAAGCCAAATCGACCTGATACTGAAGATTGGATGGGTAAAATTTGAGCACGCGCTGCAAATACCGCTCGGCTTCTTTCAATTCATTTGCATCGAGCATCAATTGCATATAATTCGCATGAATCAGCGGAATGGCCTGTTTTGTTTTTTCCAGGCCTTCATACATCAATTTGGCCTTATCGAATTCGCCCTGCTGAAAATATTCATTGGCCAATTTCGCATCGCTACTTTGGGCATGCACCCTGAGTTGCGGAATGAATAGTATTATTAGTAGAAAAGTTTTGAGGGTATGTTTCTTCATTTGATGACGTACCAGTTATCCACGTTAAGTTATGTACTTAATAAGTATTATATAAGTTTTAAATAAAAGACTATTTCTATTATTAAGGCTGTGGAAATGTGGGGAAAAAAAGTTGATTTATTTAGGAGAGTTGTTTTTGTGTATAAGTAGGAGAAAGGGTCTTGGATTTCCACAGATTCGGTATGTCTTAAATGATTGAAAATAAGTAGGTTATAGAAGATGTGTAGATAAGTACCATGAGTTGGATGTTGAAAAGATTATGATGGACAGGTGTTGGTAGAAGAGTTGATAACTGTGGGTTTGTGAGAGTAGTGGAGGGAGTTATTGGTGTTAGAGCAAAGGAGTGTGAATGAGTGTGAATGGTTAAATGTTAAACACAGAATTGTCCACATCATTTGTAGGTTATTCAGAAGGAATAATTGAGTTCAATGTCCCAATTGGCTCTTAGTGTGGTCTCTTCTTTGAAGTAAATGACGGACTCTGGTTCGGTGTTCGTAAGTATATTTCCGGGTGACCATTGACCATCGTTGTTCGAATCAACCAATACTCTTACCCAATAATTACCTGGTGGTATTTCTGTAAATACACACTCGGTGCATGAGCGGATGCTTTTGACTGGAGTTTGTTTATTGATGATCTGGACGAAATATGAGGGTGCAGTGGTGGCGAGCTTAACACGTATGATTCCTACGTTTTCGTTTTTTCCAAATTTGTAGTTCTGCGTGATGTTCACGGATGTGTCTTGTTCACAGGAGACAAACGATTGTGGGGTGATAGAGAGGGTGAACTGATCTTTACTGATTGATGCTATTTTTTGATTGATGGACGCTTGTACAGAGTCCAGTGCGGTACTGTCCAGCGGGTGGTTAGTAAGATAGTGTGTGAGACTGTCTCTGAAATGCGCAGCGGTTAAATCAAGATTGAATGTGAGGGATGTGAAGTTATGGTTGAATTGAACTTTCTGGGGCTTGAAATCCAGCGTGGTGATGGTGTCTATGGGAATAGATAGGAAATTGTCCTTTATAAGCTTGCTGGGCTTGTTGAATTCTATGGTGTATCGCTGGTGAGGGAATACAGAGGTGTTGGATTTGGGGCTAAGTGTGACCTTGTATTCATCGGCTTTTCTGGTTGATTCTCTGAATTTTACATATACCGTATCCGTACGTTCATTTTTTAAACTATCTGTAACTGAGATGAACGTTTGCACACTGTCTATTACTGTTTCGGTTTTATAAACTCTTATGGTTTCTTTTTCACCAACAATAGTGCTTGGGAGGTATGTGGAGTCTGCTGTAGATAGGGTATAGTGGTTAATGGGTTTGGTATATCTGATTTCGAAGTATCTACCCGATGGTCTGGCGGAGATGAGTTTGAGGTTAGCGGCATTAATGTTGACCATGGGAATGTGAAGACTGTCTGCACTGGTTTCAGTAAGACGAAGGGTGTCACTTAGAAAGCCATATTGTTCGGAGGCAGGATCAAATAGAAGGTTCTTATTGGCATCTTCAAAGGCCATGAGCCTGTATGGATTGGCTTTGATGTTTTGTATTTTGAAGGTGCCCTCATCAGTAGAGGTAGTGAAGTAGGTCGGTTTAATAGATTTGAAGTCTAGTGTATCTGAAAGTTTATAAAGGCCAATAGTGATTTTCTTCGGGATGGTACCGGTGAATAGATCCGCAACTGTACCAAATATGGATAGGGAATCAATATAATCTCCGGTACTAAAAGCGATGACGAGATTCTCTGCAGGGTTTCTTTCGGTGATGTCAGTAATGCCATCGAAGAAGTTGAGTGTATAGGTGGTGCTGTCTTCGAACGGCTCTTCGAAGTTGATCCAGATTGTTTGTTTTTTGACAAGGGTTTTATATTTCACTTCCGTAATGGGCGTGATGACCAGATTTTGTTTTAGTTTATCTGCATTGATGAATTCGTCAAATGTCATTTCTATGGACTGTTCTTTGAACCGTAAGGATTGGTCAAGAGGCAATGACGAGATCAAAGAAGGAGGGATGGTGTCTTTTGGACCACCGGTGGGAGTTATTGGATTCGCACAACTGTGTAGAAACAGATCCAGGACAATCATGATGATGAATATGGATAGTAGCTGTTTCATTTGGTGAGAACGTAGATGAGGCTTGAATATTCTGATGTTTTGCGGGCTTGTTGATTCGATTTCATTCCAATCTGGAATGCCTTGAGGTAGTTCGTTTTACCAGTTTTATATTTCTCACTGAGGAGACTCACGTAGTAGGCATCAAACTTCATGGGGTATGTTTTGATGAGATTGAGTTTGCATTCTTTTGCGAGTTTCTCAAGAGACACTTGATTAAAATGAGATAGATGTCTGGGTACATCGTAGGCAGCCCAATAGCTGCCATAATGTTGAGCGTCATAAGATTGGTGATTGGGTAGTGCAACGAATAGGAGCCCGTCTTCTGCGAGCGATTTGCGCAATGCTTTGAGGGTGAGTCTGAGTTCATGAACATGCTCTATGACGTGCCAGGCAGAGATGATGTCAAATGTTTTTTGTTCAAGTTGTTTGAGATTGTCGAGAATGGGAAGACCGGTGAGGTTCTCCGCGATGGTTCTGGCCTGGGGTGAGGGTTCGAATCCTGTAGCAATGAAACCGTCCTTCTGCAGATGTTGAATGAAGAGGCCGGTACCACAACCAAAATCAAGTATTCTTTTTTGATCACTATGTGATTTGATCAATGAGGTCTTTTGGGCAAGGGTGATTTTCCTGACTTGCTTGTAGAGCCAGTTGACTGGATTGTTGGCCTTATTGGTGTGCGATATATAGTCGCTGTGCTGGTAGTAGGAGCCTATGTGGTCTTGATCCGGGCGTGGGTTGGTGATGACAAGACTGCATTTCTTGCATTGTACCAGTGCGAAACTCTCTTTGGACGCAGCGTGATCTTCGCATATGAGATAGTTGGTCAGCAAGGTATGTTTGCAGGCGGGACATTCCTCCAGTTTTTGATACATAATTATTTAGTGAGGTAAACCATTAATACTGATACGTCGGATGGGGAGACGCCACTGATGCGTGAAGCTTGCCCAAGCGTAGTTGGTTTTATTTTAAGTAGTTTCTCTCTTGCTTCAGAAGAGAGAGAGCTGATTTTTAAGTAGTCAAAATCAGGATTGATCTTTTTCTCATCCAATGAGGACATCTTTTCGGCATTCTCCTGTTCGCGTATAATGTAGGTTTCATACTTGATTTGAATAGATGCTTGTTCGGCAATGTCTTTATTGAGGTTTTCAACAAACTCTTTGGTGGATTGGTTGAAAGCGGTGAACGTACTTAGCTCAATATCCGGTCGCTTCAGGAGCTGATACAAAGACGAGGTGTCCTTAATGGGTGCCATGTTCAGATCAGCAAGTGTTGGGTTAATGTCTAGTGGCTTGAATTTCTTCTGTTTAAGGTTATTGATGAGCTGCTTCGTCGCTTGTAGTTTGTTGGCGGTGAGCTGATTTCTATGGTCACTGGCCAGGCCAAGTTGATGAGACAAGGGAGTGAGCCTAAGGTCTGCATTGTCTTGTCTAAGGAGCAGCCGGTATTCGGCCCTGGAGGTAAACATACGATAGGGCTCGTTGGTGCCTTTATTAATGAGGTCATCAATCAGCACTCCTATATAGGCCTGTGATCTGCTGAGAATAAATGGATCCTTTTCTTTGACTTTCTGGTGCGCATTGATACCTGCCATCAATCCCTGACAGGCGGCTTCTTCGTAACCTGTGGTTCCGTTGATCTGACCTGCAAAAAAGAGATTGCTGATCAGCTTGGTTTCCAGGGTTTGTGAGAGCTGTGTAGGAGGGAAGAAGTCGTATTCAATGGCATAGCCAGGTCTGAACATTTTGGCATTCTCGAAACCTGGAATGAGTCTAAGGGCTTTGTATTGTACGTCTTCAGGTAAAGAGGTCGAGAACCCGTTAACATATACTTCTACGGTATCCCAGCCCTCGGGCTCCACGAATATTTGATGTCGGTCACGTTCGGCAAACCGATTGATTTTATCTTCTATGGACGGACAATACCTGGGTCCCAGTCCCTGGATGCGTCCATTGAACATGGGGGATTTATCAAAACCTGTTTGTAAGGAGGCATGCACTTCGGGATTGGTGTACGTGATGTAACAGCTTCTCTGCTTTTGAAGCGGTTGTGTAGTGTCCAGATAGGAGAATTTCTCAGGCACTTCATCACCTTCTTGTTCATCCATGCGGCTGTAGTCGAGGCTGCGGCCATCCACTCGTGGCGGTGTTCCTGTTTTCATACGACCAGATTCGAAGCCCAAGGCAACGAGTTGCTCGGTGATACCTGTGGCTTTGCGCTCTCCGGCACGTCCACCACCGAACTGCTTTTCTCCTATATGAATGAGTCCATTTAAGAAAGTGCCGTTGGTGAGCACCACTGCTTTGGACTTAATTTTTATTCCAAGACTCGTTCTAACGCCTATTGCTCTGTTGTCTTTCACGAGGATTCCTGAGATCATCTCCTGCCAAAAGTCAACATTGGGTGTGTTTTCCAGTGCCATTCGCCACTCTTCTGCAAAGCGCATTCTATCTGATTGAGCCCTCGGACTCCACATCGCAGGCCCTTTGCTTTTATTGAGCATGCGAAATTGGATCATGGACTTGTCGGTGATGATACCTGAGTACCCACCAAGCGCATCAATTTCACGAACAATCTGACCCTTAGCCACTCCACCCATCGCGGGGTTGCAGGACATTTGGGCAATGGTGTTCATGTTCATGGTGGCTAAGAGCACCTTGGAACCTAAGTTAGCGGCAGCGGCAGCAGCTTCGCAACCGGCATGGCCAGCGCCAACCACAATTACATCGTATTCTGGAAACATAATATTGGTAAGTGTTTCACGTGAAACATTCAATCATCAACACACAAGGAGTCTCAGGTGTTCCACGTGGAACTATATTTTGAGCAAAGATAAGCAGGCATCTTCTTTTTGCCTCATTAAGATTTTATGATCGTCTCCCTTGTCGTCGAACCCAACCAGATGGAGTAGACCATGTACCAGCACACGATGAAGTTCTTCTTCAAACAAGACACCCATCTCTTTGGCATTGTCCGTTACCCTATCAATGCTGATGAAGATATCCGATTCGATCAGGTGATGGCTGCTGGAGTTGTCAAAGGTGATTATATCGGTGTAGTAATCATGCTCCAGATACGTCTTGTTAATGTCTAGTAGATAGTCATCAGAGCAAAATATATAGTTGATGGTCTCTACCTGATATTCATGCGACGCGGCAATGTCCTCTAACCATTGACTTATTTTCTCCTCGTGCTGAAGGGAGAAGTCTACATCTTCAGAGAAGTAGTTGATGTTGGGCATTGGGTCAGTTGAGGTAGAAGGTGAGGATAACGGCCCTTCCTTCATCCTGAAAGCTCACTTCGTCACAAAGATGCTTCATGAGGAAAATGCCTCTGCCCCCAGGTTTGTCCAAATTCTCAGGAGAGGTTGGGTCTGGTAATTGGTTAAAGTTGAACCCTTCGCCTTCATCGGTAATGGTGAAGTTGAGTATGTTGTCGTCCACTTTGAGTTGCAATGTGACGTTCTTTCTGGAGTCTTTCCTGTTGCCATGGACAATGGCATTATTCACGGATTCCGTTACGGCGATCATAATATTGCCGTAGATGTCGTCGTTCAGGGAGAACTTCTCCTTGGCATTGTCAATAAAGCTTTCCACGATCCTTATGTTCTCAGATAAGGATGGAATTTGTATCTGTATGCTGTTCATTCGTGCTGTTGTCCACTTAAACGTCTAAAGTAATCGTTTACTTCCTTTTTATAAAAAGGATTTAAATCTAAAGGAATTGTTTTTAACAAATCTATTTCTTGTCTGCGAGCTTTTAAATACTCTTCTACGGCAGGAGGGATATTACGTGTAATATCAGATGCGGTTTCACCCTCTCTTTCAGGAGACTTTTGCTGCTCTCTCATGGACTCCTCTGCTTCGAGCATGCGAGTGATGATATCCTGCTGTCGATTGATCAATTGTTGGGTAATTCTTTTATTAACCAGATCGGTTTCGTTTTCTTCCATTTTTTGAATGGCTTCTTTCAATTTGTTCCCGATTCCATCTTTCCCGTCTTCTCCTTCTTTACCTGGTTGACCGGCGAGGTTTTTCTGCATTTCTTCCATGGCTTGCCTCAATTGCTCCTGTTCGGCAGCAAGTCGTGCCAGTTCTTCAGATAGTTGTCTTCCGGATTTTCCACTTTGTTTTAATTGTTGAATTTGCTCGCTGAGCTGTTTTTGCATTTCGGACATGCTGGGCATGGACTGCTTTTGCTGGCCCTTGCTTTGAGGTTTTCCCATGGCTTCAGCCATTGACATCTGCATCTGGCTGAGTACATCATCGAGTAGGAGGGCAAGGTTGTTCATGGAAGTCATGGCATACTGTTGATTGCTGGTCGCCTTGCCCTTATTTCTTTCGCGAAGCTCAAACATGGCTGTTTCCAGGTTTCGATTGATTTCGCTTACCTCCCGTGTCACAAAATTACTGATTTGCGCGACCCTGCTGGCCAACGAAAGCAGACTGTCTTCAATGACTTCAATATTGGCCATCAGCTTTAATTGTTCCTGAGAGAGTTCAATGAATCGGGGATCTACCTGCTCTACTTCCTGAATATCTTTGAGAATTCGTTCCTGTTCGAAAGAGAGTTTGATCAGGTTGTCCAGAATGTCCCGTAGGTTGTCCAGATTCTCCTGCATCATGACCATTTCGGCCCCAGCCTGCATATCTTCCAGCTTTTGAGCGGCGGCCTTCATTTTTTGCCCGGCATTCTTCATTTTTTGTCCGGTGCTGTTCATCCTCTCCTTATTGTTCTGCTCATTTTCCGGACGCTCGCCTTGTTCATTTTCTTCTTCAGACTCTGATGGTTCATCAGGACTCAGTTGATCTTTGATTTCATCCAGCTTTTCAGAGATCTCTTCCCGATCTTTATTGAGGTCATCCAGAGGCCCAGGGCTTTTGAGTTCCTCATTGAGTTGTTCGGCTTCCTCCAGGTCTTTCTGGATTTCCTCAAATGCTTTATTGATCTCCTCTTGCTCATTGAGGCTTTCTGCGTTTTCGTCTGAGGGCTTGCTTTGCGTTTTCTCTCCAAGCTTCTCCTGTTTTTCACCTAGTTCCTTGAGTTCCTGCGCAGCCTGCTCCAGCTGAGTTTCAAGTTTCATTCGCTTAAAGAGCTCGAGGGCCCTTTCGAGCTCCTTTTCCAGGTTTTGTTCCTTATTTTGAATTTTGGACAATTGCTTGAGAACTTCTTCTGAATTGCTTTCCTCTTTCAGGAGTTTCTGAAGTTCATCGTAGAGTTTCTTGGTTTCTTCATCAAGCACCTCGTTGATAAGGTTTTGGAGCTGCTCAGACTTTTCCTGGAGTTTCTTACTTTGTTTGCCAAATTCCTTCTGACTTTCAAGAAGCTGTTGATGTTTGAGTTTGAGCTCTTCAATATCTTTTTCCAGCTTCTTTTTGTCACGGATCAACTGTTCGAGCATTTTTTGATCCTGCCAGCCGATCTCTTTTTTGTTTTTCAGTCGTGACTCCAGCTCCTTGAGCTGTTTATTCAAGGCTTCTGAGTTCTGAAGGGACTTCTCCAGCTCATTTTGCGAATTCTCACTTTTACTTTCGATCAGTGACTTGATCTCCTCATTGCTGGGCATTCTCAAGGTGAAACGTGCCGAATAACCAAATTTGGTCCCATTAATGGCATCATTGTCACCAACACTCACATAGACTGTTAAATACTCTCTATCCTCCAGCTGTAAACTGTCAAAATTCCACTGGTAAATAAACTGCTGACTATTCAATGATCGGTCATAGGATATTGGAATTCTGCGATAGGAGTCAGCATTTGCACGTTTGTAATGCAAATTGAGTTGGTTGAAACCATAGTCATCCATGATGCTGCCCGTGATCAGCAGAGATTGGTAGGTTACAGTGTCGGGAAAGAAATTCGCTTCAATTTCAGGAACCTGGTCTTTGGTGACGGCTATTTCGTATGCAATTTTTGATTTATTTCGAGCGTGGTTATTCCTGAGGGCCAGTTCATAATTGAAAGAATTCAGCGCAGTACGGCTAAGCATATAGATCTGATCTCCAGTGGATGTCATGCTGGTGGAGTCACTTTCAGTAATGAAGAATACCTTATCAGCATCTGATGATTTCAAAGTAAAGTGCAATTGACTGCCCTCTGGCACTATGAGGCTGCCAACATTGGAGGTTTTTTGATCACTGAGGCCGGTGTATTTAGGATACTTGATTTGAATGTTCAGGTCGCGTATTTCCGGCCGTGGGTATACTTTTATTTCATACCGGGGAGAAAAGTACCCTGCGGCCTCTAGTCTGAATTGCTTATCCTTCGAAAGAGCAGGAAAATTGAACTTTAGCTCTTCACCGTTTGCGGACATTCTAAACCTGCGCCCATTTTCCACCAGGTAGACATCTTCCGGTAAGCTATTGCCCTTAAGGGTTACTTTTAGTTCGTAATTGTCATTTTGGAAACCAACCAAATCACTCAGGACATGAAAGCTGAATGGCGCCGGCTTCTCATAGGGCTGACTGAAATGTATGATGCGTGTGGTGCTGTCAATGAAGAGGTTGGGATTAATGAATGACACGAGCAGAATAAAAACAGCGACAGCAGATAAGTAGTAAAAGTACTTCAGGTTGACTCTGAAGTTGATGGCCTCCTTGAAGGAGAAAATAGTGAGTTCGTTGGTTTTTTGATGAAGGGCGGCGGCAAGTAGTGAGGATTCTGAATTGGAAAGCTCTGAGAGCTGGAGGTAGTTGACGAGTTTATCCTGGATTTCGGGAAAGTACCTTCCAATCTCGTGCGCGGCCTGGTGATCACTTATTCCTTTTCGGAGCCTTACCAGTGAAAGTAATGGTGCAAGAACCTGAAACAGCAGACAGTAGCCGATTATGAGAACAAAAAGGGAAAACAGCATGAGGCGGATGGTTTCACTAAACCAAAAATACCCCTCTAATAAGCTGATAATCAAAAGGATAGACCCGAAAAGCACACCAGAGACAAGCGAACCCTTGAGAATCTTGTTCACAAAATACTTCCGCTTAAATCTGTCTAAATTATTCTTAAGAAGGTCTACAGACATATCAATAGTACGAAATTTCTACCTTGGTGATCATAGGCTAAGTCCAAGCTCTTCATTAAAATACTCTAAAGCATGCATTTTAAGTAATTTTTCTTGCTCCAGCAGGTCGAAATGAGGTAAAGGCTTGAGTAAATTCCAATGTGGCCAGCCTTGGGCATCTATCCCCTCTAGTTCGTAAAACCCGGAAAACGATAACAATTTACAAATGGCAATGTGCATTAGGTCTTGCTTTTCCTCTTTTTCATAGGTCTTGGCCCCCATACCTAGTTCCTGCACCCCGATCAAAAACAAAACTGCATTGAGATCCTTGGGTCGCTTGCCCATATTTTTCTCCAGCGTATTGAGGAGTGCATTCCATTTTTTTTCAACCTCCAGATCTTTTTGGTAAACCATTGTACGAAAATCTTATATTGTGATATGAATGTTGTTGGGATTATAAAAGAATACCTCCAGGACTTTGTAAGTCTAATTTTTCCAAGAATATGTATTAACTGCAATACAATATTAGTTTATCAGGAAGAACACATTTGTATCAAATGCAGACTTTCTCTTCCTAAAACGGATTATCACTTGCAAAATGCTAACCCCTTGAAATCAAAGTTTGTTTATGAGCCCAAGGTATTGGGTGTGGTGGCCTATTTGCATTTCAATAAAGGAGGTGTGGCACAGAAACTTGTGCACGAACTGAAATACAGAGGACAGCAGGAGGTGGGCATCATGTTGGGAGAGTGGTATGGGTATGATTTGATCAAGTCGAATTGGCCAGTGGACATGATCATTCCAGTACCCATACATCAATCAAAGCTGAGAAAACGAGGATATAATCAGGCAGATTGCTTTGCGGAAGGTTTATCCAGCAGTATGGAAATCCCGGTAAGAACGGACCTGGTGGAGCGAAAGAAAAGCACGATGAGTCAGACGCGCAAATCCAAAGTGGAGCGATGGCAAAATGTGAATGAAATATACCGAGTGACGAATTCAGCAGAATTACAAGGCAAGAATCTGCTGGTAGTGGATGATGTACTCACCACAGGGGCTACACTGGGGGAATTGGTGGTAGCCTTGTCGGAAGGCGGAGCCGCTGGGATCTATATCGCTACCATAGCCGCTGGGAAATAAAAAAGCCGACCAAATTTGGCCGGCTTTATATATTAAAAACAGGTTATAATCTTAGTAATTCGTTCCTGCCCGAATCATCGCACATCTAAACCCAATGGTAGAGGTAGCTGAATCCTCAAACAAGAAGCGACGTGTTCCTGGTGACATCCAGTAGGCCACATCAGCCCAGGATCCACCTTTATATACTCTTAGTCTCTTCATTGGAGGGTTGTCAGAATTGTATGATTTCTGCAATCCGGTTTTGCTTAACCACTCTTCCTCAGTGTAAGTGGTTTCGTTTCCTATGAAATTGTAAGCTCCATCATAACCAGACTCAGCATCCAATGTTCCGTCTCTTCTCACAGGGTTCATGTCTTCCATGTCCTGGTAAGATAGCGGTCTGTAAACATCCTGTACCCATTCGTTTACGTTTCCTGCCATGTTGTAAAGACCAAAATCATTTGGAGGATAATCATATACATAGGTAGGAATCATTGCTCCGTCGTTTAGCTTTCCGGCTATACCTGCATAATCACCTTTTCCTCTTTTAAAGTTGGCCAGAAAGTAACCCATGCTTTTTCCGTATGGATTTCTAAGCGCATGACCATCCCAAGGATAAAGTCTTCTGTGTGTCTGGTTTTCATCCAACCACTGGGTACCGATGAGTGCTTGGGCAGCATATTCCCATTCTGCTTCAGTAGGGAGGCGATAGTTTGGAAGTACCACACCTGATTCCAGAGGAATTCTCGGGAAAGCTCCGGCAGCAGCAGGCTCACCTTCAGCTCCTGCGAATGCAGCGTCTCCGCCACCTCCACCAAGATCATCATAGAGTCCGGCTCTTTCGGCAAGTGATACGTTCACCACAGTTGTTCTCCATTTGCAGTAGTTCACAGCCTGTCTCCAGTTTACGCCCACAACCGGGAAATACCTGAAACCTGGGTATCTGTAATAGTGATCCACATAAGGATCATTGTAAGCAAGATCCTTTGCCCAGACAGTAGTGTCTGGAAGGTTGTTTTTCCAATAGTACTCGTCAGAGTCCTGCTTGATGTAAAATTCGTACTCCAACCAGTTGATGTTCGCCACCTCAGTTTCATCCATATAGAATGAAGCAACCGTAACGGCTCTTTCCACATGATCATTGGTATTGAGAACATCTTCCTCGAAGGTTCCGAGGACAGTTCTACCACCTTCTATAAAAATAAGGTTTGGTCCTTCTGGCTGTCCACTGAAATCATTGACCTGAAATCCCCCTTCTTCGTTAAACTCCAATCCTGTAGTCTTACTAATAGCCCCGGGATTGGTACTCGTGGGGGTTCCTGAACCACAGGAACTCAGGACTATAGCCATTGCTAACACAGAAGCTGAGCCAGCAACAACACTCACAAACTTTTTCATAACCTGTTTACTTTAATTGAAACGCTTCAAAATAGTAATAAATACAAATATTTCAAAAATACCCTTTATTGACAATCTTTCACACCTATAGTAGTCATTTAATAGGAAAATTAAGGATTTATTGTATAAAACACAGCATTATTTAGGCGATCACAGGAGATTTCATGTGATTAAGGACCTCAAGTGCCTCGTTTATGTCCGTCACATCCTTGATGCTGATGATGAGTTTTTTCTTATGATCCTTCATGCTGCACCTGCGCGGTTGGGACTGGATGAAGCTCAACACATGGCCAAAAAGGTCTGATTGGAAGTAGGATTCGTCCTTGTTTTCAGAAACCACGCATTTCATGATTTCATTCTTTACGGTGACTTTCTCAAAACCGAGACCAATGGCGTTCCAGCGGACCTCAATGGAGGTAATCAGGTTTTTGACTTGCTCCGGGAGTGGGCCAAACCTGTCTTTCAGGCTGGTCACGAATTCTGTGAGCTCCTCTTCGCTCCGAATACTGTCCACTCTGGAATAGAGATTCAACCTTTCTGATATGTTGGAAACGTACTGGTCAGGAATCAAGATTTCCAAATCGGTTTCAATGATGCAGTCCTCTTTGATCGCTTGTAGTTTCTTTCTGTCGGGTTCATTTTCAAAAAGGCTCTTGAAGTCTGTTTCCTTCAGTTCCGCCACGGCTTCATCAAGTATTTTGTGATAAACCTCAAACCCCATGTCATTGATAAATCCACTTTGCTCACTGCCAAGAAGGTTTCCTGCCCCTCGGATATCCAGATCCCGCATGGCCACTTTGAAGCCATCTCCTAATTCTGAAAATTCTTCCAAAGTGGTCAGGCGCTTTCTCGCATCGGATGAAAGCGTGGAGGTAGGAGGGGTGAGCAAAAAACAATAAGCTTTCGTATTAGAGCGGCCCACCCGCCCACGCATCTGATGAAGATCCGATAAGCCGAACATGTGGGCACGGTTGATGATAATGGTATTCGCATTGGGGATATCCAATCCCGATTCGATGATATTGGTGGAAACCAGCACATCATACTCTGCATTGATGAATTTAAGCATGACCTTTTCGAGCTGCTTACCGTCCATTTGGCCATGGGCGATCCCAATGCGGGCTTCAGGTACCAGGCGATATACGATGTTGCCAATGTGTTCAATGTCACTTACCCGGTTGTGTACCAGAAACACCTGCCCGCCCCTGCGCAGCTCGTGACTCACCGCATCACGAATGATTTCTTCATCAAATTCATGGATTTCAGTAGTAACAGGTCGTCTGTTGGGTGGGGGAGTGGAGATAATGGAAAGATCTCGCGCACCCATCAGTGAAAAGTGAAGGGTTCTGGGAATAGGTGTGGCTGTCAGGGTAAGTGCATCCACATTCACGCGCATCTCTTTTAGTCGCTCCTTCACTTTCACCCCAAACTTCTGCTCTTCGTCAATAATCATAAGCCCCAGATCTTTGAAGTCCATGTCTTTATTCACGATCCGATGGGTTCCAATCAGAATATCAATTTGACCTGCTTTCAGTTTTTTCTTGATGTCATTGATTTCTTTGGTACTCTTGAATCGATTGATATAATCCACCGTCACAGGGAAATCTTCCAACCGACCGGAAAAGGTATGATAGTGCTGCATGGCAAGGATGGTGGTTGGCACCAGCACGGCCACTTGTTTTCCGGAATTGACAGCCTTGAAGGCGGCCCGAACAGCAATCTCCGTTTTTCCGAACCCAACGTCCCCACAAACCAGACGGTCCATGGGGTGGTTTTGCTCCATGTCTTTTTTCACATCTGCCGTGGAAAGGGCCTGATCAGGGGTGTCCTGGTATAAAAACGAGGATTCTAATTCTGCTTGTAGGTAATCATCGCCAGGATAAGCAAACCCGGGAGCGGCTTTTCGTTTGGCATAAAGTTCAATGAGGTCCTTGGCGATATCCTTGACCTTCTTTTTGACTTTCTTTTTCTTGTTTTCCCAGTCCTGAGTGCCCAGTTTGTTAATGGAAGGGGCCGTACTGTCTTTGCTGGAGTATTTGGAGATTTTGTGAAGAGAGTGAATACTCACATAAAGCAAGTCATCATCTCTGTAGACCAGTCGTAAGACTTCCTGCTTATTTCCACCTACATCCACAGTATCCAGGCCCGCAAACCGGCCGACCCCATAGTCGATGTGGACCACATAGTCTCCGGCCTGAAGAGTCTTCAACTCTCTGAGTGTAAGGGATTTGCTTTTAGAAAACTTTTCCTTCGCCCGATACTGATGGAAACGATCAAAAATCTGATGATCTGTATAGCAGACAAACTCATGGTGATCATCAATAAAGCCCTCTTTCAATGAGGCCCCCACACCATTAAATGTCAGGTCACTGTTAATTTCAAGAAAAATGGTTTCCAGCCGTTCCAGTTGCTTGGGTGATTCTGCAGTGATGACCTTTTGATAATTTTTGAGCTGAAAAGAAAAAAGATCTTCGGCCAGCAGGTTAAAGTTTTTGTGAAAGTGGGGTTGTGGCTTTATTCCAAGGTCAAATTCCCTATCGGGTTTCAGGTAGAAACGATGACCGAATTCTACCCGATTGTAATTGTCCAACAGCTTGCTGAAAGTCTTTTCCGAATCAAAGAGATCCTCCGGGCTGAAAACCACCTGGGTATAACCTCCTGATTTCATGATTCCCTGAAAGGATTCGACGGCTTTGTTGAATCCCTTTTCCACCAGATCAAGGGTTTCCCGGTAGTCTTTCATCCAGATGATCGCATCCTTCGGAATGAAGTCGAAAAATGGTTGTCGCTCTTCTTTTAGCAATTTGGTTTGTACGTTGGGGATCAGCGTGACCTCCTCCAGGCTGTGGGTCGATAGCTGGCTTTCCGGGTCAAACTCCCGGATACTTTCTATTTCATCTCCGAAAAGCTCCAGGCGATAGGGGTAGTCGTGGGCAAAGGAAAAGACATCAATAATACCCCCACGAACAGAGAATTGACCAGCTTCATATACAAAGTCGCTTCGTTCAAAATCGTAGCTCGAAAGGAGTTCCGTCAGAAATTCCACATCTACTTTTTCTCCAACGGATGCTTTGAAGGTGTTTTCTAAAAGTGATCGCTTATTGATCACCTTTTCATAAAGCGCATCCGGATAGGTGACTATTTGTAGTCCTTTGTTCTTATTGGAATTAATTCGATTCAGTACTTCGGCCCTTTGGAGAATGTTCGCATTCTCCGTTTCTTCAAACTGATAGGGCTTTTTATAAGAACTGGGAAATAGGAGTAGGTGATCCTCTGCAATAAAATTTCTCAGATCGTTGATGAAATAGGCGGCTTCCTCTTTATCATGGAGGATGTAAATATTGGTTTTCTGATTGATGGACGAAGTAGCTGCACCAATGAGGGCATCGTAGCTTCCGGCCATTCCTTTTAGTCGAATCGTTTTTTGAGTACTGACCGCTTCAGAGATACTCTTGATCAGCTCACTACGGGTATAAAAATTTAAAATCTCCTTGGCTTCCACAATGCTTTATTAGACCGCAAAAATAGTTGAATAATCTCCAACCATCTCCAAGAGGCAGAAACCAAAAAGAGGATGAAGTGTTTTTTACAACGAAGGAACCGGAATGATTCGTATTCACTGAATAAATTACATTATTTCCAGAAAAAATTGAAACATTTTGTTTTTAAGAGAGTATACATGTTCTAGTTGCGTACAATAATTGCGGAATTACTCGTTCATAGAGTAATCCTTTTTTAGGTTAGGTTGGTAAAAGGCGCTGTTGCAGAGATGCACGGCGCCTTTTTTTTACAATTCCTTCATCCCGCACCTTCCTTCAAAACACCGAGATCAATTATATTCGAGTCATGAAAAAAACCATACTCCTACTCCTACTCATTTCATTTTCTTTTCAAGCACTTCCGTGGGGCAAAACGGGGCACAGAATAGTTGGTCTCATTGCAGAAAAGCACCTCTCCAAAAAAGCAAGGAAGAACATTGAGAAAATCCTGAAGACTGAGACTTTGGCGGAGGTGAGCAACCACATGGATTTTATCAAATCAAACGATGCGTACGATCACATGTCTCCGTGGCACTATGCCACTATTCCTGACGGAATGACTTATGATGAGGCCGGCACTCCTGAGGAAGGAGATATTATTCAAACCTTGAATCGCCTGATTGCTGAGCTGAAAACCAAGCAATTCACAGATGAGGATGAGGCGTTTGCTTTGAAATGTCTGGTTCACCTGATCGGAGACATTCATCAGCCACTTCACGTGGGCAATGGGGAAGACAAAGGAGGCAATGACGTAAAGCTGGAGTATTTCTGGTCATCCTCAAATCTCCACAGAGTATGGGATAGTGGCATTATAGACGGACAGGACTATAGCTATACCGAATATGTAGAATGGCTGGACCACGCTTCGGCTGAAGAAATCAGCGCATGGCAGTCTGCAGGAATATTGGACTGGGCAGCAGAGTCCGTGAGCTACCGGCCGCAGATCTATGATCTTCCTGAAAGCAAAAAGATCAGCTATCAGTATGACTATGAAAACCTGGAATTATTGAACAAAAGACTTTTGCAAGCGGGCATTAGGCTTGCTGGCATTTTGAACGAGATCTATGGCTAAAGGATCGTAAGGCGGAGTTTGTTGGCGGCTTGTTCTAAATCCACCAGCGCCTCGATGGCGATGACTACTTCCTGAGGAACCCTTAGAATTCTGGCCGCATCATAGACCTGTTCTTTTTCCTCCAGAGCATAGTCTCCATCTGCTGAGCTCATACGAATGGCATCATAAATCAGAAGTTTACTGAATCCGGCCAATGCAGAAGAATTGAAAGAAGAAAAGATTTCATCGAGTTCTGCAGCTTCAAAGTCGAACTCTTCCCAGTCCGCAACAATTTCCTCATCTACCCCTACCTCCTTGGCCATATCCAAGGTGAGCCACTCCAGTTCTGGGTCAGAAACAATTCCATCGGAACCCGCGATTGTTAGTAAAGCAAAGCCGTATTCCCGCCATTTGTTTTTTGGCACCATGCTGATCCCGTAAAATGTGGGAGAAATATTGGTCAAATCTGAATTCATAGAATTGTTTTTACACTTCAAATTAATCACTAATATTGAAAGAGAAAAGGACAAGTTTATAAATGGTAGCCTCTGGGATTTTCGGAGGAGTAACCACACCACTAATCATAAAAAACAAGATTCATGTTTAGCGCATCAGACCTCAAGCAAATTTCAGATCATCAGTTGACCCAGGAGGGGATCAATGCTCAGATAGAAAAATTCAAATCTGGTTTTCCTCCCTCAGACTTATCCGAGAATATTCAGAAGGGAAATGGGTTGAAACAGCTCACGGCAGAGGAAGCGGAAAGCATGATTACATTTTATGAGAACAACCTTGAGGGTTTGGACATTGTCAAATTCGTGCCCGCCTCCGGTGCTGCCTCTCGAATGTTCAAGTCGCTGTTTGCGTTTCTGACGGACTATAAAGGCACAGATGCCGAGTATGAAAAGATGGTTGCGGACCAGGGTTCGGGTTCCGTTTTCACATTTTTCAAGAAGCTGGATCAGTTTGCTTTTTATGAAGACTTAAAGGCCGCTTATCAAAAGGCCATGGGTACCAGCCTGGAAGAGGCACAACTAAAAAGGGAATACACCCAAATCCTGGATGTACTGCTCAATGAGCCCGGGATGAATTATGGAGGACTTCCCAAAGGACTGCTGAAATTTCATCAATACCCGGAGGGCCCAAGAACTCCCGTGGAAGAGCATATGGTGGAAGGTGCCCAGTATGCTCAGGATAAGAATGGGAATGTAAAAATTCACTTTACTGTTTCGCCGGACCATATGGAGAAGTTCACGGCGCATGTTTCCGAAATCCAGACACGTTATGAGTCACTTTTTGGAGTGAAAATAGAGGTGAGTTATAGTATACAAAAACCCTCTACTGACACCATAGCGGTAGACATGGCCAATGAGCCATTTCGCGAGAGTGATGGTTCCTTGCTATTCAGACCGGCGGGTCACGGAGCGTTGCTCGAAAACCTGAACGACATTGATGCAGATGTCATCTTTCTGAAAAACATTGACAATGTGGTTCCTGACAAGATCAAAACTGAAACCATTCGCTATAAAAAAGTAATTGCCGGGATCTTATTGGATTATCAGCAACGAATCAAACTTGCACTGGAGACCCTTGACAAAGGTGAAGGCATAGAGGAAGCATTGAGCCTATTGCAGAATCACCTGGGCTATAGGCCGGGACAAAGTTTTGGAAATCTGACCGACGCTCAAAAGTGTGACTTTTTAGCTCAAAAACTGGACCGCCCCCTCCGCATCTGTGGTATGGTGAAAAGTGAGGGGGATACCGGAGGCGGTCCCTTCTGGGTATCCGGTGAAGATGAATCAGTATCGTTGCAGGTGGTAGAAACCGCACAGATCGATCTCACCAATGAGAAACAAAAAGAAATATTTAACCAATCCACCCATTTCAACCCAGTGGATGTGGTGTGTGGTGTGAAAGACAAAACAGGTCGAAAATATAACCTGCTGGATCACCGGGACATGAACACCGGGTTTATTACCGAAAAATCCAAAGATGGGAAAGACTTGAAAGCACAGGAACTCCCTGGTCTTTGGAACGGCTCCATGGCAGATTGGAATACCGTCTTTGTGGAAGTACCGGCCATTACCTTTAACCCCGTGAAATCAGTAAATGATTTACTGAAACCGGAGCATCAGGGCGGATAAAACCACTTCAGAACAATTTAATAGGACTTTAGGTGAACTCGATGATCAATCATCAAGTTACTCCATCATACAATCCATCCCTATAGGGCTACCATCGGGTGGTGACAAGGTGGATGGTAATTTGAAATCACCTGGCTCTTCCAGAAACTGCTGATAGAGGCGGATGCTGTGTGCATAGTGTGCACTGATGAGTGGATCACTGGTGGCCTTCATTTTGGTGGATATCGTTTTCACTAGTCTTTCGAGTTCAAAGTTGGCAAGGGCTTTGGTCATCTCTGTGGCGGAACTAACAGACAGATTCATCAGGTGGTATAACACGCGTTTTTCCACTACCATTTTGATTTCTTTGGCCAACCCGTCAGGGTAATTGGCATTCCATGTCTGATCATTGACTCTGCTCATGAGTTCTTTCCAGCCCGGAAAGGTGCTTTTTTGAAGATTTTGCTGAGTGATTCGTTCAATGCGCTCAGGTTGAAAGAGCATTTGCAGGGTCATTTCTGCAGACATCTCCGCTGCTGCTACTGGATCGAAAGTGACGCCCGTGTTCGATTTGAAACTTTCACGGGTTCTGCCATACCCGGGGACTTTGGGGCTTAATAGGTCGAGTAAATGTGGCGGCAGTCCCAGAAAAGTAGGAGAAAGGGTGCCGACGAGTGCGTCTATGGCGGTAAGTTGCGTGGTGGCATCCACCTTCTGTGGCAGTGGCAGGCCGTCGCCTTTGGCTTTATAGGTATAATGCTGACCCCCAACGAGCTTGGCGGCAGCTTCTATCTGATACCTGTGTAGGAAGTACATCGGAACCAACACCTCTTCCAGAGAAGAAATCGGCTGACCGGTTTTGATGGCTTTCTCCGAAAATGTAGAAAGTACTTTTGCTCTTATTGCTGACAGACGTACCAATTCAGTCGCTGCATTTTCACCATTGTCCCAGAGGTGTGCCGTGGCGTGAGCACCGCCTTTCGGACGAGCATCCGAATCCATGATGAAGTGATAGCCATCAGAGATCCACTCATCAATGATGTCTTGCAAATAGGAATCCTCATTTTCTTTGAACACAGAGTATCCATACCGTATGGCAAATTCATCCCACTCCCCAATGCCCGTATCATACGCATCAGAAAGATCTATCTCACCATTTTCCCCCAATAGAATATTCGGGTGTGGGTAATCCATGACTGAAGCCCGACCATCTGCGCTTGCCGCAAAATTGTGATAAAGCCCCAGGGTGTGGCCCACTTCGTGAGCCGCCAGCTGTCTGAGTCGGGCTAGCGCCATCTCCAGCATTTCATCACTGGGCTCCTTGCCTTCTTCGTACGGCTGTAGCAGACCAGTGGCAATCAGAAAATCCTGACGAATTCGCAATGAACCCAATGAAACATGCCCTTTCAGAATTTCTCCGGTTCGGGGGTCGGCGATCCATGAGCCATAGGACCAGCCTCGGGTAGATCTGTGTACCCATTGAATCACATTGTAATTGATGTCCAGAGGATCTATGCTGTCAGGAAGTACATAAACCTGAAAAGCGTTAATGAATCCGGCTTTTTCAAAGGCCTGATTCCACCAGCTGGCACCTTCTATCAAAGCGGACTTTACGGGTTCAGGGGCTCCCTTATCCACATAATAAATGATAGGCTCCACCGCTTCACTCATTTCGGCTTCCGGGTTTTTCTTTTCCAACCGATGACGGAAGATCAGCTGTTTGACCAATGGCTCCTCTATGGGTGTGGCATAATCCTGATAAGAGGACGAATAGTAACCACTTCTGGGGTCAAATTTTCGAGGGACATACTCATCGTCTGGTAAGCGCACAAAGGAGTGGTGCATTCTCACGGTGATGGATTCCGCAGTTGGGGCTACTGATCTGATGTTGCTCCCTGTTGGGGTACCCTTGAATGTGATCGTGGATTCGAACTCCGAATTGTCTTTGAAGTTTTTGGTCATTTCCAAATAAAGTGCGGACCTGCTGGCGTCCAGGGTGTAAGTGCCCTCTTTGGACTTTTTAAGCGTTTCGCTCACACCATGAGCATCTGCGAGGAGAAAGTCCGTGATGTCAATCAATACTTTTCCGTTTTGTTCTTTTTCCACTTTGAAACCCCAGAGGACACTCTGTGCAAAGGCCTCATTGACCGAGCGGACTTCTTCCTTATTTTCGCTGACGGCCCTATAGCCGTAGTTGGGTTGGATGAGTAATATTTTGGGTCCACTTCGCTCAAACTTCACGATTCGGTTATCACCTACCTGTCCTCGGTCCAGCCCAATGTCATTGGAACCCAGCCCCGCCGCCAGATAGTTGACATAGAGAAACTCCTCTCCCAGGTTTTCCACTTCTAAAAAGACCTTTCCCTTGTCGGCGTCCCAGTAAAAATCGAAAAAGCCTTCGTACTTTTTATAGGTAGCTAAAGTGGTTTCGTAGCTGCTGCTGCTCGTAGAAGGGGTAGACTTTGGCGAGCACGCAAAAACAGCCATGGCTGCGAGGGTGAAGTACAATGTTCTCATAAAGTAGAATTAGTATGCTTTTGTGCATGTTTCCGATGGTCAACAGATATTCGATCTGCTGATTGCTCCGGACATGGTACGCTAAATATTGTTCATAATTTAATGTTGATTTTGGGAAAAAGGGCAGCTCTGGCTGCCCGCTTCTCAAAGAGTTACATTTTCGGGTAATTCAATTGTTGAGTGGTCAGACCCGTCACCTTCTTTTCTTATTCGCAATCGAGACACTGCCACTCCACGATACCAGCTCCCGAACCAAACCGCTCCATGGTGTATTTTTCAATATCAATCAGAAACCCGGTTTCGCTGCTGTTCTGCGTACAGCAGCCGTTGCAGTCAGAGTCTGCACACATATCGTACACGGTAGCTTCTATTTCCAGCTTTCCTTGTCTCAGCAGAAAAGTCTTCAAGCGGTATCGTTCAGCGTCTTTGGAATGGATAGCGATGATATTGTGGCTTTTCACCCAATCTTCCGGCTGTTGGCCATCAACAAAAGCGAAATACCCGGCCCATTGGCATCCATTGTATTCAAGGCACTCGGGACTTCCTGGCTCTGGATATGAAGTATAATTCGTCAGATTGGCCAGGTGCCACTGCCCAGCTTGAGATCGCACAGGTTCGGGCCGGCAAGCGAATACAAGCAGAAAAAGGACCAAGAAGCCAGAAATGATAATTTTGTTGATCAATGAGCAGGGTTTTATCAATTGATGAAGATAAAGCACTTTTGTTTAACGAGACTTGCTAACCTTTGATGAATGGGAGAACCAACGACCAAAATCCAGCGCCTTTACTTTGTAGCATTGATTCCTCCGGAACCCATCAAATCGGAGGTGTGGCAAATGAAGGAAGAGGTGAAGAGCAAATATGGATCAAAAGCAGCATTGAAGTCTCCGGCTCATATCACTCTGCACATGCCGTTCACCTTTAGGGTGGATCGAGAAGACCAAATCATTCATTGTTTGCAGGAGGCTGTGACTGGTACTCCCTCTATTCGGATCAAGCACGATGGATTTGGGTGTTTTGAACCTCGAGTGATTTATGTCAATGTTGAAAAAACAGCTCCCCTTGAAAACCTTAAAAAGAATGTGGTCAAGCAAATGCGGTTGAACCTGAAACTTCAAAACGCCGATTATAAAAACCTGCCGTTTCACCCACATATGACCATTGCATTCAGGGATTTGAAAAAAGCAACCTTTCAGGAGGCATGGCCAGAATATCGACAAAGATCCTATGAAGCCAATTGGGAATGTGGTACTGTTTGTTTGCTCAAACATACAGGCAAAGACTGGGCGGTATTGGAGGAGGTAGTTTTTTAGGTGAAGAAATAAGAATACAGGATTACTCCAGAACAAATTGAGCGGAAACAGTCTCCTTATCCAGTAGATAGCTTTTTTTAAGCGTACCAGATTTGACATGCAGGAGGTTTTTTTGATCATCATACAGGTCAAGAAGGAGACTATTCTGGACATGCAGTAGCTTGAGGTCACCTACATCGGTCACCTCCAGAAAGCACCAGGTCAGATCATCTTCTATTTCGAATCGAAGAAACACAAAGTCTTTGTTCTCATCATTCACCCAGAGAGAAAAATTCTTTTGAAAATAGGATTTCAATGCGCTCATCACCACCGATGAGTCCTCGATCACGTGGAAGGATGGATTTTCCGTATGCTTTCTTAAAGCCAGCTCCAAATCTTCGGTGAACATTCGATGCGTGATTTGTAAGGTCGGTGCTTCCGTACCGATGACTATTTCACAAACGCTGACGTGATAGGGGTGGAGCAAGAGCCAAAGGATGAGATACATTTTTGCGTTCGGTCAATTAAAAGCAGAATACTAATCATCAAATTAACTCAATAAGTGGCGGACTGTGACTTTTCATCAAATTTTCCACCAGTTACCAGTTGAAATCTGCCGTGTTCGATATTTTCGCATTTCATATGTCAGAATTTCAGATTTATTACGATTTAGGGTTGCAGCACATTTTAGATAAAAATGGATATGATCACATCATTTTTGTCATTGCCCTATGCGCGCTTTATCAGGCAGAGGATTGGAAGAGTGTGCTCACTCTGGTGACATCCTTTACGCTCGGTCACTCCATTACACTTGCGCTAGCCACATTTTCCATCGTGGAGGTAGATCCGGATCTTATAGAATTTCTGATTCCGGTCACCATTTTCATTACGGCAGTGTTCAACCTTTTTTCTCGCACAGAGAATACACATGTAAGCATTCGAAATTACTTTTTTGCGGGCTTCTTTGGGCTGGTGCATGGCCTGGGTTTTTCCAACTATCTCAAAACCCTGTTGGGAAAGGATGAAAGCATCATCACCCAACTTTTTGCATTTAATATTGGTTTGGAGGTTGGTCAATTGATTATCGTAGCCTCGCTGCTTGTTATCGGCTTTGTGCTGGTGAGTATGGCCGGGGTGAGCAGGAGAGATTGGAAAATGGTCATTAGTGCAGCGGTGGCTGGCATCTCTCTTGTGCTGATTATCGAATCAAATTATTTATAACCAGCATCCTGAAGACATTTTGGATACTTCCATGGCCGGAAGTTTGAACCGTAGGATACCCCCCAAAAAACCAATAATTGAATAGGCGCACTTCTCGATGATCAATCACAGACTACCATTAACGTGGCAAATACTTGATTCAGGCAACAGAACTTTGAGGATGGAACCGGTGGAATGAAGTAATTCTAGCCGAAATTTGGAGGAAGAACTAAACAGAGGACTCATTGTGCTTTATTAAAGGCAAAAAAGTTGTTAGCTTGAAGTATGACCCATTTAAAGAAACAAAAGATGTGGAAACCATCAATAAATCATTCATTTGAACCCATGCACCAGAACGAGTTGAGAAATTCAGAAAAAAAACCATCACGTTGGCTTTTTCATGCCACCATCATTGGATTGGCCATGATGGCATCCTGCAAACCTGCGGATAAGACAGGATTTGCCGATGACGCTGGTGGCGAGCCGACAGAGATTGTAGTGTATAATAACCCTCCGTCGGAGGGTTTCGACATTGAAGGGTCTACCCCTCATGCCATTGTTATGGCTGATCAGATTATGAACGCCATGGGTGGTCGGGAGAAGTGGGATCAGACCAACGTGATTTTCTGGAATTTCCTGGGAGTGAGAACTTTGCTTTGGGACAAGGCCAATAACAAAGTACGTATTGATATCCCCTCCAGCAAAATGGTGATTGCGCTGGACATGAATGATATGACCGGAAACGTATGGAAGGATCAGGTGAAATATACTCAGGAAGACTCTGTCAGCAAGTACCTGGAGCAGGGACGAAAAATGTGGATCAATGATTCCTATTGGTTGGTGATGCCTTTCAAATTGAAGGATTCCGGTGTGACCCTCACCTATGTGGGTGAAGACACTACTCGACAGGGCAATCGGGCAGATGTGTTGAGGCTCACATTCAAGAACGTGGGAGTTACTCCGGACAATGCCTATGACGTATGGGTAGACTTTGACACCCGACTGATCGAGCAGTGGGCCTATTATAAAGAGGCCACCCAGGATGAACCCAACTTTGTGCTGCCGTGGACAGACTATCAAGATTATAACGGGCTGTTACTTTCGGGCGAGCGTGGAGACAGAGACCTCACGAATATTAAAGTTTTGAAGTCAGTGCCGAAGGGTGCCTTTGAGAGCCCCGAACCACTGTCACTTAAATAATTATAAAAACATTTCGTTCTTAAGGGTAGTCATAGATTGACTGCCCTTTGTTTTAATCAGGAATCAATAAAATGGTCAGACAGTTTTTCATCGTTATTCTGGTACTTACTTCTCAGGCTTTAATGGCTCAAGAGGGTAAGGACATTTTGCGAAAGCATTTCAAGGCACACGGTCAGGACTTGTGGAAGGAAATGAATAGTGTAATTGTGGATGGCAAATGGGTGGATACGGATTATCACTCCTATCCGATGAAACTCACTTATAAATACCCTGGAAAAATCCGATTAGAGGGGACTTATCAAAACAAACGTTTTGCCGAGGCTACTGACGGCCAGCTATCCTGGATCATTGCACCATGGAAGCCACGCTACGAAGTTCAGCTGATGAGTACTGCGGAAGAGATCGTCATAAAAAACAGTTTTTCGAGGGGTAGCCCCCTTTATCCGGTCAAGGATCACCTAACCTTTTTGGGGCTTTCGGATATGGAGGGCATACTTTATTATACTTATCTCATGGAGGAGGCCTCTTTTCGACGGACATTTTATATCGATCAGAAAGACTTCAGACTCTACTATGAGAAAATAGAATCGAAGTTTGATGGCACGCCCATAAGTGTGTTGAAAACTATAGAGAAGTATAAGCAATACAACGGACTCCTTGTTCCCACGGCAGTTTATTTCAAAGGAGATGACTTTGAAAGAGAGTTGGTATTTGACGAGATCTACGTAGGAATGGGCGCCAATGACGATTTATTCCAAATGCCCAATGGTCAATGACACGACATCTCGGGTTGTCAGACAAACCTTACTTTAAGGTCTGGAGTTAACTGAGGAAAGAAAACGGAAGATGAAAGCATTTTGGAACGGACAGCTCATTGCCGAGAGCAACGAAACAGTGGTAGTCGAGAATAATCACTACTTCCCACCATCAGATATTAAGTCGGCGTATTTCAAGCCAAGCACCACTCATACGGTATGCCCCTGGAAAGGCACTGCCAGTTATTACACTTTGGAGGTAGATGGAAAGACTAATATGGATGCAGCCTGGTACTATCCGGAAACCAGTGAGCTGGCAAAGCATATCAAAGGCTACATAGCTTTCTGGAAAGGGGTAGAAGTGACGGAGTAATTTACTTGGTGCTTTTCAGAGAACCGCCACCAAAAATGGTAATTCCTTTGATATAGACCACCGCAGGATCTTTGTGTGATGAGGCTTCACGTTTGTCGTCAAATCCACCAAAGATGGCCGTGGTATCTACCGAAATGTTCCATTCTTTGGGTACGATCAGCTCACAGCCACCAAAAAGGGTTAAAACTTCGATGACCACCACTTTTTCAGGTTGGCAATCCCGCAGATCGATTTCTGATCCACCAAAAATGTTGGTGATTTTCCCCCCTTTCAGGGACGTACTGGTATACTTTTTTGTGCTTCCGCCAAAAATGTTGATTTCATCAAAGGAATCGTCCGTAGTGGAGGTGACCTGAGACCGGAGGCGTTTGCGCATGAGCATAGAGAGGCCAATAAACACCAGGATCAATGGCCAGTAGTCTCTCAGCTGAATATCTGTATACTGCCGGAGTATAAAGAAGCCCCAAAGGGCAGCAAATAGCAGTACGCCACGATAATTTCCGGAGAAGAGGTTGGCAATGGCCAGAAGGAGGAAGATATTGATCCAGGAGAAAATGTAACCAGGGAGGCCACTGATTACACCGAGGTTGCTCAGCAATAAAACCAGCCCGATTAGTATCAGGAACAACCCGAAAAGTGGACGTTTTTGAGAATTCATTTTTGCCAATTGTTTAGACAAAGGAGTGCTTTTTTTGAGTAGGAAAATAATCAAAGGGGATGAAATTCAAGGGAACCCTGACATGAGAGATGACAAAATGACCACTCCATACACAACATAGTCAAACTGACATAGTTATTAGAATGAAACACACTTGGTATGGCTATTGCTAAAACCAGGGCAAAACGGAGACAGATTATGCGAGTAGAAGACAGAATGTTAATCAAAAACCTGGCGCATACGGCGGAGATTGTCAATACCATCAATGGTGGGATGACAGAGCCTGTAATCAATATTGATAAGAAGGAAACCGAATGGATCGTGAAAGTGAGGGTGCCGGGAGTAAGTGCGGAACACCTAAAAATTGAGGTTCGCGATTATGAGATGTTTTTGTTTCATATCATTTCGGAGGAAACAACAGCAGATATCGAATTACCCTATTTACTTTCAGCCATTAAGCTGACCAGTCAGGTAGACTTTGACGGAATCATGGCCGAGTATCAGGCAGGAGAACTCTCGATCCATTTACCTCTGGACGAAACCGCCAGCGGTTATGAGCGGGATATTGAGATTTTTAAGAAGTGAAATCCCACTGGGGAGGCACTGATGTTTCGGCTACCTCAAGGGTAGGCTTCAATGAGCTTGAGTGTTAGTTGTAATAGCTCCTCCTTTTTGAGTTTTTTGATGACATTCTTTTTTTCAGCGGACTCAGAGAGGAGGATTTTAAGATCCTCCGGCCCAAAGTATGCTTCCAGTATAGATTCCTTACCCGTAGCCATCCCGAATAGTTCAAGCTCTTCAATAGCCGAGTTAAAAATTTCCCTGCCTTTGCGCTTACAGGATTCTACAGGCTTGTACTGAGAATTGGAGTCCCGTAGCGCCCAGCTGCTATAGTCAATTTTCAGGCCCTCGATATGAGTGATTCGGGAGTCAGCTTTCCCAAAGACACGCTCTAAGGCAGATACTGCAGAACTTTTCCATGCTTCCAAATCAAAATCGGAAACGTCCAGTTTTTCAACCTGACTTTTGAGTAACTGAATGTATTTTGCTTTCATGGCTTCATAGGGAAGTTACAGATTTCCTGAGCAAACCACGCAACCGCAGGACCTTAACTAATCCTGCTCCAGTTTACCATGCTTTTTCTCTGTGCTGCCACCTGTTTTCTGATCAGCACGTTTTTTGGATCTTTCAGGTCCGGGTCGGCATTGAGAACTTCAGTCGCCACAGACCTGGCTAGTTTCAAGATCTCCGTGTCCTTCCCCAAATCGGCAATCATCAGGTCCATGAGTCCGCTTTGTTGTGTGCCCATCAGGTCACCGGGTCCACGGATTTTTAAATCTACCTCCGCTATTTTAAAACCATCGGTGGTGTCCACCATCGTTTGCACACGCAGCTTGGCCTCAGTGGTGAGCTTATTCCCGGTCATCAGGATACAATAGGATTGATCCGCCCCCCGACCTACCCGACCCCTTAGCTGATGAAGTTGAGAAAGACCAAAGCGCTCCGCATTTTCAATCACCATCACCGAGGCATTCGGGACATTTACACCTACTTCGATCACAGTGGTGGCCACCATTATTTTGGTTTCTCCTTTTACGAAGCGTTGCATTTCCCACTCCTTGTCGTCAGACTTCATTTTGCCATGCACGATAGAAATGGGGTAGTCCGGAAACCGACGGCTTACGCTTTCATATCCGTCCATCAGGTCTTTATAATCCAGGGTGGCGGATTCCTCAATAAGGGGATATACCACATACACCTGACGGCCCTTTTGGATTTCTTTTTCCATGAAACTAAACATCTTCAGCCGGTGACTATCACGCATGTGGTGTGTCTGGATGGGTTTTCTTCCTGCAGGAAGCTCATCGATGACCGAAATATCCAGATCGCCATATAGGGTCATGGCCAGTGTACGAGGGATGGGTGTGGCAGTCATTACCAGCACATGAGGGTAAGCGTTTTGACCCTTTTTCCAGAGTTGAGCACGCTGCGCCACCCCAAAGCGATGCTGCTCATCGATCACTGCCAGCCCGAGGTTTTTAAACTTCACTTTATCTTCCAGCAAGGCGTGAGTTCCTACGACAATGGGCAGATCCCCGGATTGGAGCATTTCATCTATGACCCGGCGCTCGGATTTTTTGCTGGAGCCAGTCAGGCGTCCAATGTGAATGCCCAAGAGGTCGGCATATTCCTTCAGTCCGTTGTAATGCTGCTCTGCCAGGATTTCCGTGGGCGCCATGAAAGCTGTCTGTGTGCCATTGCTGATCGCAATCAAGATGCTCAGAAATGCCACCATGGTTTTTCCACTACCCACATCACCTTGCACCAGTCGGTTCATTTGTTTTCCGGAGCGAAAATCCTGATAGATTTCTTTCACCACTTTCTTCTGGGCGCCGGTGAGCTCAAAAGGAAGGTGCTTATTATAATACTCGTTGAGTAATTCGCTGTTGTCAAACCGGATGCCCGGAAAGCTTTCAATTCGGGTGATCTTGAGCTTGAGGAGTCGCAACTGGATATAAAAGAGTTCCTCAAACTTCAGCCGGTATTGGGCTTTCTGAAGCTCCTGGGTATTTCTGGGAAAATGTATTTGTACGAGCGCCGATTTTTTATCCATCAGCCGATACTGTTGGGTGATCGCCGGAGGCAGCGTTTCGTTGATGTGATTCACCGCCTCTATGAGCAGCATTTTCATCATTTTGCTGATGGCTTTGCTGTCTATGAACCGGCGTTTGAGTTTTTCTGTGGTGGTGTACACAGGATGAAGGTAGCTCCCTTGCTTACTTTTTTCAGTCAGAGGTTCCACTTCGGGGTGAGCAATATTGTATTTGCTTCCGAATCGAGAGGGTTTTCCGAAAACGATATACGGCACACCCACAGCCACACGGGATTTTACCCATTTCACCCCTTGAAACCAAACCAGCTCAATGACACCCGTTTCGTCAGCAAACTGACCTACGAGTCGTTGCTTACTGCCCACACCCACCGTTTGAAAAGAAACGAACTTACCAATGATCTGAATGTAGGCCTGATCCTCCCGGACCTGATTGATTTTGTAAAACCGGGTGCGGTCTTCGTACCGAAACGGATAGTACTGCAGCAGGTCAGCAAAGGTGAAAATTTCGAGTTCTTTTTTGAGCAGCTCGGCCTTTTGGGGGCCCACGCCTTTTAGAAATTCAATACTTCGCTCAAAAAAAGAAGTCATGGCAGAGGTTTCCGCTAATTTATAAAAGAAGGGCTAAGAAATGGTACGGATTAGTCATTCCACTCCAGCGTCTCCAGCAGGTGGAGGGCATCTTCCTTCAAATATCGAATGACAGGAGCCAGGGAATCGTTCTTGGTGGCCGTTTTGAAATAGAGCGCTCCCCGTAAGAAGTGCGCGGTACTGTCAGAAACGTGAAACTGCAACTGCGTGGGCACTTCTCCTTCCAGTTCGGTAAAGGAGGCAAAGTCTCCATTGGGAAGTTCGAGCACTTTTTCGTCTATGGCGTAGGCCTTTACATTGTGCTGAGAGGTGAGCTTATACGAATCGCTAAAATACTCCTGCATTAGCTCAGCCTTATTTTTAATGGGCTTGTAGGTGAGCTGGATATTGGCATCCATGGCCGGATAAAAGATATCGATCCAATAGCGTTCAGTAATCCACGAGCTGTCCTTCAGGATTCTGGCGTGTTTCGAATACTCAAACTGATAAGGAAAACTATCTGCAAGCGCTGTGTACTCATGCGCAGGCAGGTCGATGCGGTTATACCCCTTGGGTTTGGGTAGGTAAGGGTTTTGTCCACAGGACAGTACCAAAATAGAAATCAGAAATAAAATAGAAATTCTAATCGTCATACTCAGTCCTCAAAATCTTTCACCTGATCGGAATGCTCGGGATTGATGTATACCCGCACCCGCTTGATTCGCCTCTGATCCACCGCTACTACAGTAAACAGAAACTGCTGAAACGTAATTTTTTCCCCGGCGGGTGGCAGCTTGGTATTGAGCTCGAGGAGAAGCCCTCCGAGTGATTCGCTTTCGCGTTTCACTTTCTCAAACACGTCAGAGTCCACTCCCGTAATCTTACAAAAGTCGTTTAGTGACGTTTTACCTTCAAAAATGTACGTATTGGCATCAAGTTTATTGTAGGCAATTTCGTTCTCCTCATCAAACTCGTCATTGATCTCGCCCACGATCTCCTCGATCACATCTTCCAAGGTGATGAGCCCGGAGGTCCCGCCATACTCATCTACGATGATGGCCATATGGACCTGTTTCTCCTGGAAGTCCCTGAACAGGTCATCTATTTTTTTGCTCTCGGGCACAAAGAAGCCGGGTCTCAGGAGCGTTTGCCATTTGAATTCTTCTTTTTTATCTAAATGAGGAAGCAGGTCTTTGATGTAAAGAATTCCCTCAATCTTATCCACGGTTTCCGCATAGACGGGAATCCGCGAATACCCTGTTTTATTCACCTTATCCATGAGGTCATGGAAGTCTGTGTCCACATCCAGCGCCGTGATGTCAATTCTGGACTTCATGATTTGCCGCACAGAAAGCGTACTGAAGTTTACGATACCTTTAAGAATACCCTTCTCCTCATCACTTACTTCTTTATCTGCCGTGATTTCCAGTGCCTGGTTGATTTGGTCGACGGAGAGGTTATAGCCCTTTTTTTGAATTCGGCTTTCAATAATGTTGCTCAAAGCCATTAAAAACCAGGAAATGGGGCGTAGTATTTTATCAGCGAATGTCAGCATGGGGGCGGTCATTCTCGCAAAACTGAGGTTATTGTGATTGGCATATACTTTGGGCACAATCTCCCCAAAAAAGATGATCATCACGGTGATGCTCACCGTGAGTACCACGATGACTATACCACCAGCATCTTTACTACCCACTACCTTCCAGGTTGCAAAGGTGGAAATGGTGACAATAAAAATGTTGGCCAGATTATTCAGGATAAGTATAGTGGCCAGCAGGCGCTTGGGATCCAGTACCAGGCTGGAAATGTACTTATCGTTCTTATTGCCGGAGGTCTTGGCATCCTGGATTTGATCGTGGCTCAGTGAAAAAAATGCCACCTCAGATCCGGAGATCAGCCCCGAAAGCAAAAGAAGGAGCAATACCCCGATTCCATTGATCAAAAAGAAGGAAACAGGGAGCTGTGTGATTGCCAGAAAAAGTGCCGAGGGATAAGGGTCGTCTAATGCAGTCTCCAAGGAGAGGTCTTTAAGTTAAACATTAGAAGGGGAGGTCATCTGTAACACCCTCTTCCATGGGGCTGCTGTCGGAGCTTTGGGTAGATGCTGATGACGGCTCCTCATACTGTTGAGACGTATTACCCGCTCCTCCTGGAGATCCACCAGACCTGCTACCCAGCATCGTCATATTATCACCCACTACTTCTGTGGTGTAACGAGTCACCCCGTCTTTTTCCCATGATCGGGTTCTTAACTTGCCTTCTACGTAGACCTGATCACCTTTTTTCAGGTATTTTTCGGCTACTTCGGCCAAGCCTCTCCAAAGCACAATGTTGTGCCATTCGGTTTGTTCGCGTCTTTCTCCTGTAGTTCGATCCTTGTAGGTTTCAGAAGTAGCTATGGAAAAGCTCGCCACTACAGCGCCACTTTCCAAATGTCTTACCTCAGGGTCTTTGCCCAGATTTCCTACAAGAATTACTTTATTTACTCCAGCCATAAAATAAAAATAACTTAAAAAACCGCTTGTTGCAAGTGGTTGACGATCACTTTTGGTCGGGGCAAAGTTAACACTTCTTCCCAGCTATACAGATTTAAACCCAAATCTTTACTGAGCATACGGAATGTGTCTTTCATCGTTACCTCAATGTGGTAAAAAGTGACCCACAGCTTTCTGTGTGTAAGAATATGCTGGACAGGCTCAAACTTTTGGTGAACGATGAGGTGAGGGTACTGAGAGAGGAAGTGTGTGATTTGCTCCTCCTGCAGGCCTTGCTCGTGGGTGATGTTATGAAACTCAAAAAGGCCGGTCCAAATACTTTCTGTTCGCTGTCTCATGAGCGTGGTCCCTTCATGTTCGAAGATTAGATAAGAGAAAAACACCTCTTTGGATTTTACTTTTTTGGTTTTGACAGGGAGCACTTGCTGCTTTTGGTGCTTGTAGGCATAGCACGAAAGCCTAAAAAGACAACTGACACAGTCAGGGCTCGGCTTGCATACAGTAGCTCCATACTCCATCATGGCCTGGTTGAAGGTGCCAGGATCAGATTGAGGAATCAGATCCTCGAGGATCTCCATGAAAAACTTACGGTTTTTTTGATCGGCAATGTCTGCTTCCACTCCGAAGTATCTGGAAACAAAGCGGAAGACATTTCCATCGATGACCGGGGTAGCTTCACCAAATGCCATGGAGGCAATGGCCGCCGCGGTGTATGGCCCCACTCCCTTCAGCTTCACCAGTTCGGCATAGGTGGAGGGGAAGATCCCGCCGAGCTCTGTATGGATCACTTGAGCAGTGGAGTGAAGATTACGAGCGCGGGAGTAGTAGCCCAGACCTTCCCAGGTTTTCATGACCGTTTGGCTGGGTGCCTCTGCCAGATCACCCACTGTTGGAAACAAAGAAACGAAACGATTGTAGTATGGAAGCCCCTGGTCTATGCGAGTTTGTTGAAGGATAATTTCGGATAGCCAAATTTTATACGGATCATTGCTCCTCCTCCAGGGGAGGTCTCGCTTAACTATTGAGTACCAACTAATTAGCGATTTGGTAAAACTGTGAGGAGTGTTGATAAAGTATTTGGTTTAAATATGGATTTTAGTTTTTTATTTACGGGGACCAAAATTAAATTTGACCGCTCAAAAATGATCGAAACATCAATTAAACGACAATTATAGTGACTAAAGCCGATGTTATAAACGAAATATCTGACAAAACAGGAATTGATAAAGCTGATGTTCAGGTAACAGTAGAAGCATTTTTCACCGTGGTGAAAAACTCTATGGCAGAAGGGGAAAATATATACGTAAGAGGCTTTGGGAGCTTTGTGAATAAGAAAAGGGCGAAGAAGATCGCCAGAAATATTTCCAAAAACACAGCCATCGTCATCGATGAGCATCATGTGCCCAGCTTCAAGCCTTCCAAGATTTTCACGGAGAAAATCAAGAGTAGCAAAAAGTTGAAATAACACTAAATGAACCGACAGCAAATATTTTTGATTGCGGCGGGGGTATTGGCTGTTGTTCTGATTTATCAACTTCCAAGAGTGGTGGTGGAAAATGAGACCGGGGTGGAAGTGAAGCCTCATGACTTTTCGATCTCCACTGAAGATCAAAGCCTGCTTATGTCTCTCAGACAGCAACTTAACGCTGTTTCAGAAATAAAAAAAAGTATTAACTTTGCGGACTCTTTGGCCAGGCTGTACCTGAAGTACCAGATGGTGGATAGTGCGGACAGTTATGCTGCACTCATCCTATCATTGGATACGGCTGGTACTTCCAGATTGAAAGCCGCCATGATTTATTATCAGGCGTTTCAGATGAGTACCGAACCCGATAAGGCAGTAGGTTTAGCTCAGAAGGCTCAGGAGATATTTGAAGAATTGCTGGTAGCAGACCCGCAAAACAGTACTTTGAAAAACAAACTGGCAATGACGCTGATGGTTACAGAAACGCCTATGGCGGGAGTGCAACTACTCAGGGAAGTGCTGGAACAAGAACCTGATAACCGGGAAACCATTCTTAATCTTGGTTTACTTGCGATCAGGTCTGGCCAGTTTGATCGGGCTAAGGAGCGATTTGAAAAGCTCCTGGAAATGGATTCTACAGATGATGAATCGCTGTTTTATTATGGTGTGGTACTGTCAGAGTCCGGAGACACGGAAGCAGCGAAAGCCGTTTTCGGAAAACTATTGAATAAAGCTGATGCAGATCCGGCCTTAAAAGCCACCGCATCTTCTTATATAGAAGAACTTTAGAATATTTAAGTAACTAAAAAATTAAAGATTATGCCTTGCGGTAAGAAAAGAAAAAGACATAAGATCGCTACTCACAAAAGGAAGAAGAGACTTAGAAAAAACAGACATAAGAAGAAGTAATTAGTACACATCTAAATTGAGTATATAGTGAGTAATGAACTAATCATCAACTCAACTCAAAATGGATGTCGAATTGCCCTTCTTAAGAACAAACAACTGGTTGAATTCCATCAGGAGTCTGATGGAAATAGGTTCAACGTTGGAGATATTTATCTGGGTACTGTAAAAAAGGTCGTTCAGGGACTCAATGCCGCATTTATCGACATTGGGTACGAAAAGGATGCTTTTTTACATTACCTTGATTTGGGCCCGCAGGTTCAGTCTCTCAATAAATTTACCAAGCTCGCACTCTCTAAAAATAGCATGAGTGCCAAATTGAGTGGGTTCAAACATGAGCCAGACATCAATAAGCTTGGTAAAATCAGCCAGGTTTTGACCAAGAACCAAAAAATATTGGTTCAGGTCGTAAAAGAACCTATATCCACAAAAGGGCCTCGACTTTCTTGCGAGTTGTCATTAGCCGGGAGATACCTGGTATTAGTACCGTTTTCAAATGCGGTAAATGTATCTAAACGTATAGGAGACGCCAACGAAAGGAAAAGATTGAGCAGACTAATAAGCTCAATAAAACCAGAGAACTTTGGCGTTATCATCAGAACAGTAGCGGAAGGGAAAGACGTAAAGGAGCTTGACAAAGACCTCAAAAACCTTCTTCAAATCTGGATCGACGGAGTAAAAAATCTCAAAACAGCCAACACTAGAGATAAGGTGATCGGTGAGATGAACCGCGCAAATTCAATTTTGCGGGATGTTCTCAACGAATCCTTTGATAGCATTGTGGTAGATGACAAAGAGCTTTACGAAGAAGTAAGGAGCTATGTCAATAAGATTGCTCCGGACAAAGAGAAAATCTTAAAGCTTTATCAAAACCGTGTAAAGGTTTTTGAGTCTTTCAACATTGAGAAGCAACTCAAAACCTCTTTCGGCAAATCTGTTAGCATTGCCAATGGCGGCTACCTGATCATAGAGCATACTGAGGCACTCCACGTCATTGATGTGAACAGTGGAAATAAGTCCAATCAGGAGGACAATCAGGAAACCACAGCGCTAAAAGTCAATCTCGAGGCGGCTTCAGAAGTGGCTCGTCAGCTCAGGCTGCGAGACATGGGTGGTATCATCGTGGTGGATTTCATCGATATGCGGAAGTCTGAGAATAGAAAGAAAGTCTATGATCGGATCAAGGAAGTGATGAAAGACGACCGCTCTAAGCACACAGTGCTTCCGTTGTCCAAGTTTGGTTTATTGCAGATCACCAGACAACGTGTGCGACCTGAGCTCAACATTGCGACCAGGGAAGTTTGCCCTACGTGCAATGGAACGGGTCAGATCACAGCAGCGATCTCCATTGCCGATCAGATAGAGAAAACACTGGATCACATCCTTACGGCTCAGAACGAGAAGAAGATCACCGTAAGTTTGCACCCATATATTCATGCCTACTTCACCAGGGGGATTTTCTCCAGAAGAGTGAAGTGGTTCCTGAGATACCTGAAGTGGGTGCATCTGATTGAGGATTCTTCACTGGCCCTCACCGAGTTCAGCGTGCTGAACAACAGGGGCGAAGCGATAGAGACTTAAAATTTAATTCCTAAATCAAACGAGACCAGGGTATTGCGGATGTATAATTCCTCCTGAAATCCCCAGGTTTCTGTTTTGATCACATTATTCAACCCTCTTTGGTAGGTCACACTGGCAAAGAGGGTTGTGTTTATACCGGCCCGGTATTCCACTCCTCCGCCAAAAAGTATCGTGGCATCAAATCCTTTGAATTCTTCTATCAAATCATAGTCTTCCTCTGTGGGCTCACTGAATACCTTAATTTCTGGAGCCATCCCCACCTGAAAGAAAACGCGTGTATCTGGCTGTACTTCATTGGTGAAAAGCTTAAGGCTCACCGGTATTTGAAGATAGTTTAGCCGGTAGGATTCATATGGTGACTTTTTAGTGTAGTTGGCAGTGGGCTGGTCGGGCTCCTCAGTCACCATAAAAGCCACTTGCTTGGGCACGAAAATCAGCCCCGTACTGAAGTAGTAGGTTTCCGTAAGTTCATGATCATAAATCAACCCCATGGAAAACTTAAACACAGAGCCATCTGGCTCTACATCATAAAGGCTGTCGATCAAAGAAATTCTATTAGAAGATACTGAAGGAGAAAACTTCAGGCCTAATTTTGACTGAGCGAAAGTGCTCATAGAAGTGAGGGTAAGGAGTATAACTATTAGGGTAATCTTTCTCATGCGGAGTACTTAAATGTCTAAATTTAACAGCTTAAAATTAAGGTGTATGCGCACAGTTATCATAACGATTCCTTTTCTTTTATTTTTCGCCTGCGGACCCGAGTGCAAAAACGAAAATGCCATTGCATCCACTCCGGTCAGTATAGAGGTAGAGCGGTTGGAGGCCGCATTTTTTAGTCAAGACTCTCCGGAGGGCATAGAGAATTTGCTGGAAGAATATCGCGAATTTTCTCGTCTCTTTCTTGATTCAGATCAGTATCCTACAGATTCTATTCTGGCGGCAAAGATTTTCAGGTTGATACAAAATCCATCCATTGATACCCTGTACAATGAAGCGGTCTCCGAATATTCAGATTTCGACCCGATCAGGGAAGATCTGGAAATGGCCATTGGAAAAATGACCACACTGTTTCCTGAAACACGCGTGCCCAAAATTCAGACAACTGTTTCAGGCCTTTATAAGGACCTGTTCATTTCTGACTCACTTATCCTCATTGGACTGGATTTTTTCATAGGGCCCAAGGCCACTTATAAGCCGCTGGAAATACCCGGCTATGTACTTAAGAGGTATAACAAAGAACATCTTGCCAGCATAATTGTGAAATTTCTGGCTGGTAATCAGGTGTACAAGGGGAAGAGCTCAAGCCTGCTTTCAGAAATGGTGGATTTCGGAAAGACCTATTATCTGGCCAGCAGCCTGGTGCCGTGTACCCAGGACTCTGTCTGGTTGGGGTATACCTCCAGAGATATGGAAGTGATTGATGAAAATGAGGCGGTGATTTGGGCCAACCTATTGGAGAACGAAGTGCTCTATGAGACTAACCACATCACCAAAAGACGCTTTCTCGGAGAGCGACCCAATGTTTACGAAATCAGCCAGGAGTGTCCCGGAAGGATAGGCGCCTGGGTAGGCTGGAGAATAGTGGAGAGCTACATGAAAAACAATGAGGTGAGCATAGAAGCCTTGCTGGCGGACACGGATAATGAAAAAATCTTCAGGCTGTCAGGATATAAACCTCAGAGTCGCTGACACTCAGGTGTTTTTGGTTGGTTAGAATTTTGCCCAGTTTTTGAACCTGCAGCTCCTTGCTATAATACTTCTCGGCAAGGGCACGGGCATTCTTTTGATACTGATAAAGCATCTCCGGTTCTTTGAGAAAAACGGAGAGTTTTCTTGCCAGCTCTGTTGGATCCAGAGGGTCGTGGTAGAAACCGCATTTTTGTTCTTCAACGATCTGTCTGATCCAGCCCCCAAAATTGATCATGATGAGCTTACCTGCAGCAAGGCCATCGAAGAACTTGTTGGGGCTTCCCGTATTGAGGATCTCCAGGTTTTTGAAAGAGACATATACGGCATCCTGGCTTTCCAGAAGATGTTTTACCGCATCGGCAGAGCCAAAAGGATGCAGTATCAGGTTGTCTAATTGCCGACTCAGGCTTTTTATTTTTTTCAGATGAGCACCATCTCCCATCAGGTTAAATACCACTGGCAGTTTTTGCTCCTGGCACACCCTGGCAGCATCTAACAGGTAGTCCAGATGGTTGGCCGCTCCGAACGTGCCTATGTAACCAACCTTAAGGGGGTTTTCAGCAGAGAATCGCTGAATTTTGTGATGTGCTTCAAAAAAAGAGACATCTGCAAAGTTGGGAACAACATGTACCTTGGTTTCTGGCGAGTTGGCTTCTATGTAATTTCTAATCGCCGGGGAGAGGGCAATGACCTTTTGTGCTTCGAAGTAGCATTTTTTTTCAAACCGATAAAGCAGGTTTTTCAACAACCCGTTTCTGATGGCTCCCATTTTAATAGGAGCTTCGGGCCATAGATCACCCACTTCAAAATAGTAAGGGAGGTTATATCGTTCTTTCAGATGAAGGGCAATTAGCCCGGTGGTAAGTGGAGTGGTCATTACATAGGCCAGATCAAATTTGGTTTTCAGGCTGGCGATTTTTCTTTTGGCCAGTACCACATAGCGGAGATAAGACCAAATGCGCCGCATGAAGCCAAACCGATTGGCGTAAGGTACTTGTAGGTAGTGAACCTGGAGTCCGTCTATCTGATGAAGCCCTGACAAAACATCATGGGTAGTGACCATGGTCACTTCATGCCCCTGATCCACCAAACCCTTTGCCAAATGGTAGGGCCGTACACATCCACCTTCGGCGGGTGTTTTGAAATACTGATGGATGTACAGAATCTTCATTTCTTACATAAAGATGAAAATAGAATTTTAGGTTTAATAATTTCGTTAATGATTTTCGACGTATTCATAGAATTATCCCGATTTTGAGGTATCTCATCACTTTTCTTTTGGCTGCCCTTGTGCATGGGCTCTATTCACAGAGCCCGGAAGCCCGTGACGTCTATGAAACGGCCCGGCACTCCACGGTGCCACAGTATTCATTTGATGGCAGGTATGAGTATTTGGTGTTGCCCTCCAGTTTTTCAAAAGATGATATCAGGAAGCTACCTTTCACAGATCGTCGAATATTGAAGATAGACCTGGTGTATACCACTTTTCGCGAGTCGAGTGAGTTTGATCAAAAACAACTTGACCTTGCCCGGCTGGATAAACTCATCGAGATCAATCCACAGATAGTGGTCAATAAGTTTTTTGAATGGAACATCATTGGCCAGGCCGGATGTGCTTCTTCTGCTTCATGTCTCGATTTTTTTCATGGCTTTGTGGTCTACTATGAAGATTATTTCACCAAAGAGACCTCCCTGGCAGAGATTGATAGTGTCAGGTCAGACCTGATGGCTTTGGATCAGCGCATAGGGGAGCTCCGAAAACTGCTCAAAATAGACTATCAGCGGATCGATTGTGAATATCCAGAGTCGGTCTACTCTCCGGAATACCTCGGGGAGCAGCTGGAGAAAATCTATGACTGTGCGGAGACCTACAAAGGGAGGGTTTTTTTTGAGGTAGAGCTAGACTATAACGGGCGTCCGCAGGAGGTGACCGTGAGTGGAAACTTGTTTCCTTGTAAGGAGCGGCTGGCATTCGCCCTGAAATACATTTTGAAATGGAAGCGCGGGTTGGTGATCGGGAGAAGACAGTATAATGTGCGTGCTAAGGGCTATGTGAGCTTTCCCATCAAAAAGGAAAGTGTCAACATTACCAGTTTTGAAATTTCAAAAGACCTGATCGATAAATACAAAATGCTGCAGCAGTATGCTCAGTGCGTGGCTTATGAAACCGACACCAGCTATGTGGATATCCTTCCTAAAGTGGATCAGAAAGTCGTTTCAAAGGCGCTGTTCAGAAATCACTGGAGTCCTGATCTGGTGATCGTGGATGTGACCGGTAGCATGTATCCTTACACGGCTGACTTGCTGAAGTGGATCAAGCTCTCATCACTCCAAAAGGAGACGGACTTTGTTTTTTTCAATGATGGTAATGATTTGCCGACCAATCAGAAAGTGATAGGGAAAACCGGTGGGCTCTATCACGTGAAAACTAGCGATTTTGGTGTGGCCAAAGAGAAAATGTTTGAGGCCATGCGTGGAGGAGGAGGTGGTGACCTCCCTGAAAATAATTTTGAGGCGTTGGTATACGGGGAAAAAGTAGCCAAACCCGGCGGTGAGGTGGTCATGATTGCGGACAATTATTCTTTTCCGAGAGATGCTCAGTTGTTGGCCAGATACACAGGCCACCTGAAAATCATATTGTGCCATACGGAGAAAGGCATAAATACCCAGTACCTTGATCTCGCCAGAAAATATGGGTTTACCCTTCACACCCTCCAAACAGATATTGTGGACCTGCAAAAGGACCTGCTAAGAATAGAAGGGGTTAGCTACAAGCGGGAGCCTGCAGGCTTCGTGCGGATCAGGTGATTTGTACTCGTGCGTTGGCTTCATGCTAAATTTCTACAGAATTGGACAGTTAATTTACTTTCATGAAAATCCTCATTATAGAAGATGAAAAGGAGTTGGCTCAGGACATTAAAAGTTACTTGTCCAATGAAAGCTACCTATGCGAGCAGGCTTCAACTTTTCAAGAGGCAACAGAAAAGATACATGCCTATAGCTATGATTGTATCTTGCTAGACCTTATGCTCCCGGGAGGTGACGGGTTAAAAATTCTCGAAAACCTCAAATCAGCGAATAAGCAAGAAGGGATCATTATTATTTCGGCCAAAAACGCTCTGGAAGACAAAGTTAATGGGCTGCAAATGGGTGCGGACGATTACTTAGCCAAGCCCTTTCATCATTCCGAGCTGGCGGCAAGGGTCTATTCTGTTATTCGCCGTAAGCAATTTGACAATGCCAATGTGATCGAGCAAAATGAACTTCAGGTCAATTTGCTTTCCAGAGATGTGAGAATCAAAGGGCAACTCGTGACTTTGACAAAAAAAGAGTTTGGGTTGTTACTGCTTTTTTTGGGAAACAAAAACCGGGTAATATCCAAAGGTGCCTTGGCCGAGCACCTTTCTGGAGATTTGGCTGATATGTTCGACAATCACGATTTTGTCTATGCGCATGTGAAGAATTTGAAGAAGAAACTTTTTGAAGCCGGATGTTCAAATTACTTGCAGACCATTTATGGTACCGGATATAAGTGGGAGGCATGACGAAACTACTAAATAGGCCCTTTAGAGCGTTTACCGTTTACGCATTGCTGGTTTTGGTGCTGAGTGTGCCAGTATATTATCTGGTTGTAGATCATATCTGGCTGACAGAACTAGATGAACACAATCACATTGTAAAAACAAGAATCGAAGAACGGCTAGCTGATCGTGCGTTTAGCAATAAAGAGTTGAACGATATCATAGAACTTTGGGCTGTTTTGCAGCCAGGCACTCAGTTGAAAAGGGCTGTGAATGTTCGCCCAGATAGTCTTTATACCATTTCGAGAGAAGGTTTCGAACAGGGGCTGTTGGAGACGGACCGCTTCCGAGGGCTGTCTTCATTTATTTACATTAATGGAGAACCCTATCATTTGGTTGTGGAGACCAATGTGGAGGAAGCCGACGAAACCCTTTTGGCCATTGCCCTGGTTACTTTTCTCTTTTTTGCGTTGCTCATCTGCGGATTTATCCTGCTCAATAGACGGATTGCAGGAAGTATCTGGCGACCCTTTTGGGAAACCCTGGAAGAGCTGAAGCGTTTCGATCTGAACTCTCAGCAAGAAGTGAACTTCCCCAAAACGAACATCGAGGAGTTTGAGGATCTGAATGCAGAACTTACCCGCTTGATTGATAAAAGTACGGCTGTCTTTAACCAGCAGAAGGCCTTCTTGGAAAATGCCTCTCACGAACTCCAAACCCCGCTGGCGGTGCTGAGATCAAAAGTAAATATGCTCTTGCAAACCCCGGAATTAACGGCCGAACAGTCACAATTGGTGAATGCCATTGAAATCCCCCTTTCCAGAGTTTCCAGGATCAATAAGAATTTACTGTTGCTGGCCAAGATTGAAAATAAACAGTTTGAAACCAATGAATGGATTGATCTCGGGGCTCTGGTTGTTGAGAGCATTGAGTTGCTCCGGGATTATATCAGTGACAAAAAACTGACACTGGAACGGACCAGGTTTGATCATCTTGTGCTCAACTGCAACGTCACCCTGGTGGAGGTGTTGTTGAACAATTTGTTGATCAATGCCATTGCCCACAGTGAGGAGAACGGACAGATTATGATAAAGCTAGATGGTCAAACACTAACCATCCAAAACACCGGACAGGTTCCACTCAACAGTCAGATGATTTTCAAAAGGTTTGTGGTGGCTTCTTCTGAAAAGACTAGTAGTGGATTGGGCCTCGCCATTGTCAAGGAAGTTTGCAGCAGGTATGGATGGACGATTCATTATTCTTTTGTTGAGCAAAGGCATTCTTTTGCTGTCACCTTCTGAAAATTCCAAATTTTTTCTAATTCCGGTTACACCTTTGAAATGAATTAAATTATTCATCTCTAAAAATAATCTTATGAAAGCGTTACAATTATCTTTTTTGGCCTTGGTGCTTGTTGGCTTTGTAGCCTGTGCACAGGATGCGAAAAATGTTCCGGCCGAGGTTCAATCTGCGTTTGAATCAAAATTCCCTGCTGCCAAAAATGTGAAGTGGGAGAAAGAAAATGAAACCGAATGGGAGGCCGAGTTTAAAAAAGGGGGCAAAGAATATTCTGCAAATTTTTTGACGGATGGATCCTGGGTAGAAACCGAATATGAACTCAAGAAGTCAGAAATTCCTTCTCTTGTCCAGAAAACCCTTGATGAGGAGTTTGCGGGATATGAAGTAGAAGAAGCTGAGGTGTCAGAAACCAACAATGGAAAGGTCTATGAATTTGAATTGGAAGGTGAAGATTCAGAGTTAGAGGTCACCATTGACACCAATGGCAAAGTAATCAACAAGGTATCAGAGGAACTAGAAGATGGTGAAGATTGAGAAAGTTAATTTTTCAGACAAGCACATTCAGAATCACGGGACGAAAGCATTGCTTTCGTTCCTAATGTTTATTTTCATCCTGAATGCACAAGCTCAGGTCAACCAGGTGACGATTTCAGGTAGAATTACCGATCAGGCTAGTGGGGTGGCTCTTCCTTTTGCCAATGCTATTTTGAAAAACGAAAGGGACAGCACTTTTGTGACAGGAACAGTCTCTGATGATGAGGGCCGCTTTACTTTCTCTGGAGTAACCCCGGGCAAATACGTTTTCGAAATTTCAATGGTTGGCTACTTGCCGTCTAAGATGCCTCTATTTGTTGGAAGCCTCAGTGAGTTTCTGGACTTGTCCACCATCTGGATAAGGGAGAATGTGCAAACATTAAATGCAGTGGTGGTAACAGGTAAGCAGGATGAGGTCAGCTCCAGGATGGAAAAGAAGACCTTCTCATTAACAGAAAATATTGCTCAAAGTGGGGGATCTGTGCTACAGGCTATGCAAAACCTCCCCGGAGTGACCGTGCAGGATGGCAAAGTGCAGCTTCGTGGCAATGATCGCGTTACCGTGCTAATAGACGGTAAGCAAACAGCCCTGACAGGCTTTGGGAGCCAGACAGGGCTAGATAATATCCCTGCTTCTGCTATTGAAAAGATTGAAATCATCAACAATCCATCTGCTAAATATGATGCCAATGGCAATGCCGGGATCATTAATATCATCTACAAGAAGAATCGGGAAAGGGGCTTCAATGGCAAAGCGGGTCTTTCCTCTGGCTTGGGTGCCCTATGGGTCAGAAAAGAAAACCTACCAACCATCAGACCACAGTATCAGCTTACTCCAAAAGTGAACCCATCACTGTCTCTGAATTACAAAAGGAAGGACATCAATTTTTTCTTTCAGGGAGATTACCTCTTCACACAAACACTCAACAAAAATGAATTTGTGACGAGGAGGTATGATGACGGCACTATTATTAACCAACAAACCAAAAGAAACCGCAATACTCATTTTGTTACCACCAAAGCCGGAGTAGACTGGAATATCAATGATCATAATACCCTGACGGTCTCAGGGATGTTTGGAAGTGAGAAAATTCTGGATCGAGGTGACGAGCCGTTTTTCAATAGTGATTACACAGAAAGGTACAGGCTATGGCAGTTTTTGGAAGACGAATTGAAAACCACCGTCATAGCTTCAGGTGGTTACCTGCACAAATTCTCAGAACCTGGTCACATTCTAGATGTTGGTTTTAACTATACCTTTCATAGGGAGAATGAGAAGTATTTCTTCGATAACATTACGCCAGATTACACGGGAAAGGATGCATTTAAGCTGCTGTCGGACGAACAAGTCGCCGACCTGACGGTCGACTATATTAAACCTTTGAAATATGGTAGACTGGAAGGGGGGCTGAAGCTGCGTCGAAGAACCATACCTACCAACATGCTTTTTATTCCTGGAGAAAACTCGCCATTGGACACCACTGCAGGGGGCTGGGCTACTTACAAGGAGACGATCCCGGCAGTCTATGGAAATTATGTAGTGGAAAATGACAAATATGAAGCCGAAATTGGGATTAGGTTGGAGTACGTTGGTTTACAGTACAATGTAAATCCCGAGCACAGCACCTATAAGAGCAATGGGTATAACTATACCCAGCCGTTTCCAAATATGAGGCTGGCCTACAAAATTAATGAGTTGAATAAACTTTCTTTGTTTTACAACAGGCGCGTGGACCGACCAAACGAAGTAGATATTCGGATTTTCCCAAAGTATGATGATGCCGAAATCATCAAGGTTGGAAATCCGGCATTACGTCCTCAGTTCACTACTTCCTTTGAACTTGGTTATAAGTCTGGTTGGCAGAGCGGATATCTCTATACTGCATTGTACCAGCGTTTTGCTGAGGGGACGATCACACGAATTGCCAGCACAATCCCAGAGAGTAATCTGATCTACGCCATATTCCAAAATGCCAATAAAAGTTACCAGACAGGAGGAGAATTAGTGTTTGCTCAGGACATCAGCAAAAAGTACTCCTTAACCTTTAACCTCAATACTTACCGGAAACAGATCGATGCGTTCGCGGTGGTAAATGAATACCCGGAAACCAATACGTTTTCTGCGGAAAGGCAGGAAATATGGTCTGGAAACGCCAAGTTGAATAATGTATTTCATCTGGGTGGAAACCTTGACATTCAGATAACGGCAGTTTATCTGGCACCCGATATTATTCCTCAAGGAAAAACGAATGCACGATTCTCATTAGATGGAGGAGTCAAAAAACTGATCCAAAAAGGCAAAGGGGAAGTAGTGGTGAATGCCACCGATCTACTGAATACACTGGTAATAAGGAAGGAAATACAAGGCAGTGGCTTTAGCTATACCAGTACAGACTATTACGAAACGCAGGCAGTACGTCTGGGCTACAGCTACAAGTTCTAACCTAAACTAAAAAAGTATTCCCGACGAGAATCTGTCGGGAATACTTAATGAACCACTTATAAGAAATCTTGAAATTAGAAAGAATATCCTCGCCTCAGCGCTGTTCGGATTTGCTCCATTCCGCGTCTTTTCTGCAAATCTAAAATTTGCTCTTCGATCAGCGCATGTGAGAGATATTTGATGAGCGAGCTCTTTTGGTCTAGGGGTAAGTGCTTCGCTTCTTGTATCAATGTGTCTAATGCTGTCATAGACTTTTGCTGTTTGGTTAAACAACAGTATATAATGGATCTGTTATACAATAGTATTATTCGGAGAAACCAGCCAATTCTTCGACGAGTCTGGGCAAATGATGCCTGAAGCGGCTATTTTCTTCTTTCAGCGATCCGTTATGGTCAAACTATGTTGGGTTGGATTTCTTTCTCCCAGTACTTACAAAAGTGAGTGATTTTGCATTCCTCGCACTTGGGCTTACGTGCCAGGCAGACATATCGTCCGTGTAGAATCAACCAGTGGTGGGCTTTATGTACATATTCGTTGGGTATATGCCTGACCAGCTGCTTCTCTACTTCCAGTGGAGTCTTTGCCGTTTGAGTAACCAGTCCCAGGCGTTTCGAAACGCGAAATACATGAGTGTCTACCGCCATGGCTGGCTGGTTGTAAAGCACCGACACCACGACATTGGCGGTTTTCCGCCCAACACCGGGCAGTTTTTGAAGATCTTCGTGTCTGTGTGGCACTTCTCCCCCAAAGTCCTCCATGATCATCTTACTGAGCCCCATGAGGTGCTTGCTTTTGTTATTTGGATAAGACACACTTCTGATGAGCTCAAAGATTTCGTCAAAAGTGCCAGCGGCCATGTGCTCCGGCGTGGGAAATGCTTTGAATAGGGCGGGAGTTACTTTATTGATTCGCACGTCCGTGCACTGCGCACTCAGTACTACAGCCACCACCAATTCGAAAGGGCTGTTGTAGTTGAGCTCTGTTTGAGGCTCGGGAAATGCTTCCTTGAAGTATGATACAAACGCTTCGAAGCGCTCCTTTTTGGTCATGTTTGATTTTAAAGTTCGGGCAAGTCAAAAACCGAACCTAAAACTATACAGACTGTTTGTGATATCCCTTAGAGAAATTAAGGATTTTATCAACGGAGCTTTTCGAAGGAGAGAAAGACACCTTACCAAGATCTTTCTTTACTGCCTGCAACTTGTCCAGTTCGGAGCGCAAGTGGCTGTCAGTCAAAAGTGCTTTTTCAAGCACCTCTCGTTCGTTTTCATTGAGTTCGTCATAAAGAAACCTTACCAGGTCATTTTCTGTAAAAGTTTTGATCATAGGCAATATTTGTATGTTGTAGCTTTTTCCTCAAATTGATTAAAGCATACCTCATTCTGCCTAGAGCGGTATTGATGCTCACGCCGGTGGTATCGGCGATTTCCTGAAAACTCATTTGCATATAATGCCTCATCACCAATACCTCCTTCTGAGCGTCAGGGAGCTCCTGTATATACTGCTTTAGCAGATTGTAAGTATCTCGTTTAATATGTTCGTCCTCGATTGATGCCTCAGAAAAATCCAGCGTATTGAACACATTGCTACCATCCTCCATCACGATTTCAGGATTGCGCTTGGCTTTTCTGAAATGATCAATCGCGAGATTGTGAGCAATGCGCAACATCCACGGAAGAAACTTTCCCTCCTCGTTGTATTTGCCAGCTTTGATCGTCTTGATCGCTTTGATAAAAGCATCCTGCATCAGGTCTTCTGCCTGATAGCGATCTTTTACAATCAAATAAATAGTGGTAAACACCCTGTCCTTGTGTCGTTCGAGTAAAACTGCAAACGCCTCTTCGTTACCGTTTTTGTACTGAGACAGCAATTGGCCGTCGGTCAATTTAGTCTTGTGCATTAAGTCACCTGTTTAGTTAACGTAGAGGTCTATTACATATTGTCAGGGTTTGATGTGTAGGTTAAATTTTTTACTCGTGTAGAATCAAAACTATATGAATATTATTTTACAAACAAATCTCCATTCGAATTTCTAATTTTGCATTCTTTTATAATCAAAGCGCAAATACATTAGTTGTATCTGCGAACACGAAGCATTGAGCATGGCCAAATCTATAGATCAGTACGATCCCAAGAAATTTATCATTATCAAAGGCGCCCGGGTAAACAACCTTAAAAATCTGGATGTGGCCATCCCCAGAGATCAGTTGGTGGTTATTACCGGTCTGTCCGGATCAGGCAAATCTTCCCTGGCTTTCGACACGCTTTTTGCTGAGGGTCAGCGAAAGTATGTGGAAAGCCTCAGCTCCTATGCCCGCCAGTTTCTGGGTCGTATGGAGAAACCCGAGGTGGATTACATAAAAGGTGTGGCTCCGGCCATAGCTATCGAACAGAAAGTGTCCAGCCGGAACCCACGGTCTACGGTGGGTACTACCACGGAGATTTATGACTACATGAAGCTGCTATTCGCCCGGATCGGGATCACCTACTCTCCGGTAAGCTGTAAGGCAGTAAGAAAAGATAGTGTCACAGATGTGGTGGATTTTATGCTCCGCCATGAGGAGGGTGAAAAACTGATCATTTCTGCTCCGATGAATATTAAGAAAGGCCGCACGGTAGAGGAGGAGCTGAAAATTTTGCTCAGTAAAGGCTACACCAGGATTTTGCTGGATGGCGAAACGGCCTTCATTGAGGACTTACTCCAGACCAAGGTCACTAAGAAACATGCTTTTGAGATCTTGATAGACCGGGCGGTGGTGAAGAATGACGAGGAAAACCAGTTTAGACTGGCTGATTCTGTACAAACCGCTTTTTTTGAGGGAGAGGGACGCTGCAAAGTGAACATTGTAGGGAAAGAAACCAGGGAGTTTTCTGATATTTTCGAGCTGGACGGCATTCGGTTTGAAGAGCCCACGATCAATCTTTTTTCCTTTAACAACCCGTATGGAGCGTGCCGAAGGTGTGAAGGGTTTGGGAAAATTTTGGGTATCGATCCGGAGATGGTGATTCCGGATCCGAACCTTTCTGTTTATGAAGGAGCCATCGCTCCCTGGCGTGGAGAGACCATGCAAAAATGGAACGAGCCCCTGGTGAAGAACGGCATACGTTTTGATTTTCCTATTCACAGGGCAGTCAATGAGCTGACGGAGGCCGAACATGAGTTGCTATGGACAGGGAATGAATATTTCGAAGGGCTCAATGAGTTTTTCAAACACCTGGAATCAAAAACCCACAAGATTCAATACCGCGTCATGCTTTCCCGATACAGAGGAAGGACAGTGTGCCCGGACTGCCGTGGTACTCGCCTGCGCAAAGATGCGGGCTATGTGAAAATCAATGGTGCTTCCCTCACAGACCTGGTGCTGAAGCCAGTAGATCAACTGTCTGGCTTTTTTCAAAACCTTCAACTGACGGATCATCAACAAGCGGTGGCCAAAAGAATCCTGAGTGAAATTACCAACCGCCTTTCCTATCTGGAGAAAGTGGGGCTGGGTTACCTCTCGCTTAACAGGCTGACTAATACATTATCGGGTGGCGAGTTTCAGCGGATCAAACTAGCTACTTCACTGGGTAGTGCGCTTGTTGGGTCCATGTACATTTTGGATGAACCAAGCATTGGGCTTCACCCGAGAGATACAGACAGACTTATAGAGGTCTTACTTTCTCTCAAAAAACTGGGCAACTCTGTCATAGTGGTGGAGCATGAGGAGAAGGTGATGGAGGCGGCAGACCAAATCATCGATATCGGCCCTGCGGCAGGTGTACATGGAGGCGAGCTGGTCTATCAGGGGCGAATAGATCAGATGAATGGGCAGACCGATTCGTACACTGCCAAGTATCTGCGAGGTGATGAGAAAATAGAGCTGCCGACCAGAAGGAGAAAATGGAATCAGTCCCTGACCATAGAGAAAGCTCGTGAAAACAACCTCCGCAATATAAATGTGGAAATTCCGCTCGGGGTGATGACGGTGGTCACCGGGGTGAGTGGTTCAGGAAAGTCTACCCTGGTTAAGAAAATTTTATACCCTGCGATTGGCAAAATGCTTGGTGTGACCGGCGAAGCAACAGGCAAGCATGATAAAATCTCTGGCGACTACAAGCGGATAGATCAGATAGAGTTTGTAGATCAAAACCCGATAGGCAAGAGCTCCCGATCCAATCCTGTCACTTATGTGAAAGCATATGACGCCATCCGTCAGCTGTTTAGTGAGCTGCCACAGTCCAAAAACAATGGCTTCAAGCCGGCGCACTTCTCCTTTAATGTGGATGGTGGCCGATGTGAGGTATGTGAGGGAGAAGGCACGGTGAAAATAGAAATGCAGTTTATGGCGGACCTCAACCTGGAATGTGAAAACTGTAAAGGAAAGCGATTCAAAAAAGAGATCCTCGAAGTAAAGTACAAGGAGAAAGACATCTCTGAAATACTCGATCTGACCGTGGAGGAGGCCATTGAATTTTTTGATGACAAAGCAGCAATCGTGAATAAAATAAAGCCCCTTTTTGATGTGGGTCTGGGTTATGTGAAACTTGGACAGTCCTCCAGCTCCCTCAGCGGCGGGGAAGCTCAGCGGGTAAAACTGGCCTCCTTTCTGGGCAAGGGAGGGAACATCAAAAAAGACCATGTGATGTTCATCTTCGATGAGCCTACTACCGGCCTGCATTTTCATGATATCAAGAAGCTGCTCGATGCCCTTAATGCGCTGGTCAATGATGGTAACTCTGTTTTGATCATAGAGCACAATATGGAAATTGTGAAGAATGCTGATTGGATCATAGACCTGGGACCGGAGGGTGGTGAAAACGGAGGAAATCTCTGTTTTGCTGGTTTGCCGGAGGATATGGTTAAATTAGCCGAAAATCATACCGCGAGGTATCTGAAAGAGAAACTAACATCTTAAATGCACCCCAGCCCAGAGATGACTTTTTTAAGCATTTAAAAACAAAAGATTAAAACTGAAATGAGAAAGAACATTGCAGCGGGAAACTGGAAAATGAATTTGGACCTTGCCAGTGGAAAGAAACTGGCCTCAGAAGTCATCAACATGGTCAATGATGAGGTTCAGAATGATGCGGAGGTGATTTTGATCCCGCCATTTACCCACCTCACGGTGGTGAAGCAACTGATTGGGTCATCGACCAGCGTGCACCTGGGAGCACAGAACTGTAGCGATCAAAAAGGTGGCGCTTTTACAGGCGAAATCTCTACCGAAATGCTCCAGTCAGTGGGAGTGGAATATGTTGTGGTAGGTCACAGCGAGCGCAGAGAGATCTTTGGAGAAGACAATGCTTTGCTGGCCGCAAAAACCAAAGCGGTTTTGGCTCAGGGCCTGAAGCCCATTTATTGCTGTGGAGAGAAGCTCGAAACCAGAGAAGCCAATCAGCATTTTGACCTCAACAAAGCGCAAATAGAAGAGGGTTTATTTGACCTGTCTAAAGCAGACATCCAGAAAGTGGTGATCGCTTATGAGCCTGTGTGGGCCATTGGCACTGGAGTTACGGCATCATCCGATCAGGCGCAGGAAATGCACCAGTTCATCCGAGGACTTATTGCTGAAAAGTATGACCAGGAAACTGCGGATGGTATTTCCATTCTCTATGGTGGAAGTGTGAAGCCGGACAATGCCAAAGAACTATTCTCTCAGCCAGATGTGGATGGAGGACTTGTAGGCGGGGCCAGTTTGAAGTCGCGAGATTTTACTGACATTATTAAATCATTTTAATGAGTTTTATTACACTCAATATCACATGTAGTGAAGAAAAGAGAGAGCTTCTGATTGCAGAGCTCTCTCTTTTTCCTTTTGATGCTTTCGAAGAGACCGAGACCGGGTTATTGATTTCCTGCGAGGAGGCCGACTGGGAGGAGGAGCCTGTTTTTGCTGTACTAGCGAGGTACGAGGTGGAATGCAGGGTGGAGCGTGTGGAGAAGGTAAACTGGAATGAGGAGTGGGAAAAAAATTATGATCCCGTCATCGTTGAAGATCAGTGCATCGTTCGCGCCACATTTCATGAGCCACGACCGGACTTTCCATATGAGATAATCATCACACCCAAAATGTCTTTCGGCACGGGCCATCATGCCACGACTTATCAGGTACTGAAACACCAGCTGCAGCTGGATCACAAGGGAAAAAAGGTATTGGATGTGGGCTGTGGTACGGGAGCTCTGGCCATCATGGCCCATAAACGTGGTGCCACAGACATTACCGCGGTGGACATCGATGAGTGGTGCATTGAAAATAGTGAGGAGAATTTCTCGTTAAATGGATGCGATCATGTGAAGCTCTCTCTCGGCGGAATAGAAACCGTTCAGGAGAATGACCCTTTTGACATCATTCTGGCAAATATTAACAAAAATGTACTTCTCGATCAGATTGGGGCATATAGTGAACGCTTGAAAAACAAGGGCACTTTGGTGTTGAGTGGTTTTTACACAGAAGACATTGCTGACCTGATGGCGGAGGCCGGAAAATTTGGATTGGTGCATCAGGAGCAGACGGAGCGAAACCGATGGGCCATGTTGGCATTGAAAAAAGAATAATTCTCTAAGCATTTCTCTAAATTTATCATCATGAAGCGCCTAGGCCTGTTTGTTTTAATTGGAATGGCCCTCCTGTCGGAGGTTCAGGCACAGCGATCGTTTTCGGATGATAAGGCCACATTTTTTAATCAGGTAATGACCCGATTAAGGGCTTTGGATACAGAGCCAGCCCGAAAAGTGGCTTTCGATTTTAACAACGCCTGGACTGGCGCCTTCACTTCTGCCAATCAGGACATGATCCACTCAATTGCCCTTCAAATGGACAAAAAGGGCTATGGGTTCGATCCTTTTTTCTGGTACTATTTTAGTTACCTGGCGTTCGCCAATGCTCAGGCCAACCTTCCTTCCAGTGACATTGCTCAGGTTCTCAAGATCAATGACCAGATGGTGAAGACCATGAACAGGGAGGAATATCGCAACTTTCTCCTGGGCCTGAACATGTTTATGGCAAGGAGAATTATAGGCAAATCCAAAAATGTTTTAGCACTCACGGACAATGGCACGTTCCAGTTCAAGTTATTGGACGAATACATAGAGCCGGTGGAGCAGATCGAAGAGCCGATAGAGGAGAAAGAGCCCCTAAACCCTCCGGACAATAAAGGAAGTCTGTGGAGTGGGCCACAGAATGATGATTGGAATTCCGGACAGAATGATCCCTGGGCAGATGATGCTGATCCGTGGGATGACCAAAAGGATGACCCCTGGGCGGATGATGCTGACCCGTGGGCAGATGATGGGAAGTCCTCTTATGATGACAACTGGGTGGATAGCGAAAACGTCTGGGGCTATGACGACTCGGGAGAGGTATTTGAAGAAAAGGCAGACCGGCAATTTGTGGAAACCATCGCTCAGGATTATGTAGCGGGTCTTCAGGCGAAATACAGGCATCCCGCTCTGGAAGGTCCTGCCATTCAACTGGAGAACAACAGTATGCTCATCGTTACGCCTTATGATTCTATGAGGATTAAAGAAACAGACGGCACTTTTTTATTGAAAAATCGCGTATACGCAGGAGAGAATGCAGTGATTAACTGGCCGGCAGACAATAGAAATTTCAAGGGGGCTGTGGTAAACCTGGGTAAATTTTACATCCGTGCCGATCGTGCTGATTTCTGGTCGCCCAACGCCACACTAACGTTCCCAAAACTGTTTCAGGGTAGTGTAAGTGGGGCTTATGAATTCAAAAGCCAAACCCGAAAGCCCAACCAGCTCAGTAATTTCCCAAAGTTCACCTCAAATGAATCCAATATTGACCTGATCCTGCCCATGACGAATGTCAGGTACAGTGGAGGTATCGAAATCAGCGGAAACAGATTGTCCGGAGCTTCCGTTTCCAGAAGGCCCGGAAAACTGACCCTATTGGATGGCAAGGGTAATCAGGCTATACTCCGCAGTGAGCGGTTCGAATTTAGAGCCGACAGTGTGATCACTTCTGCCAGTGCCAGACTCACCATCAAGCACGGAAGCGATTCTCTTATTCACCCTTCTGTAGAGGTTTTCTACGATACCAAAACAAGAAAACTAGCTTTGCTCCGAACTAAGGAATACAACGTCACTCCTTTCGTGAGCAGCTATTTTCAGGTGAATGTGAATGCTCAGATCATTAATTGGGACATGAAAACCGATTCCATCAACTTTTCTATTCTCAATGGGAAGGATCTGATTCCCGTCACCATAGAGTCCAGGGACTTTTTCAGTCAGGAGCGGTTCAGTCGACTCAGTGCTGGCTTTCAGTTTCACCCGGTGATTACCAGCGTATTTTATGCCAATAAATTTAATACCCGTGAATTTGCGGATCAGGAGATCGCCAACCACTTCAATGTGCCCCTCAAGCAGGTAAGGGGAGCGATGAAGCTGCTGAAGCAATTTGGTTTTGCTAAGTACAATCCGGAGACAGGTCTGGTGCAATTGAACGATAAGGCTTTTCATTACCACGATGCCTCAGGTCAGAAGGTGGACTACGATAACCTGCTGATCCCATCTCTATCGCCGAACTTACCCAATGCTACCTGGAGACTGGACTCAGGCGATATGAAAGTAACGGGAGTCAGTCGTTTTTACTACACCTCAGATTTTAAGGTATATGCCGAACCAAAGGATCAGGTAATGACCCTTCTGAAAGGGCGCAATATCGAAATGGACGGCATGGTGAACGCCGGGGATTTTCAATACAAAGGAAAAGATTATCTCTTTGACTATGATCAGTTTTTGATCAACCTCCAGCAGGTGGATTCCATTCGGATTCAGATAGAGCTGCCGGATTCACTGAAGCAGGCAGGCCAGGAGAAGGTGTCTTTACAAAACCACCTCAACGAGACCTCTGGTACGCTGTACCTGGATGATCCGAGAAATAAATCAGGATTGAAATCCTCGGCGGCCTTTCCTGATTTTGTGTCAGAGTCTGATGCCATCGTATATTTTGATGGGCCCGAGGTGCTCAATGGAGCTTATGACAAGTCGGTGAAGTTTATTATCCCACCATTTGATTCAGATAGCCTCAGTAGCCAGGAAGCGATTCGATTTGATGGGACATTCAATTCAGGTGGTATTTTTCCCAATTTTGAAGAGACACTGAGCCTGCAACCGGATCAATCCTTGGGCTTTATCCATCAAATCCCACCAGAGGGATATACCCTTTATGGGACCACAGCGCGTACCTATGAGAATATCCGGCTGAGTAATCAGGGGATGCGAGGAAAGGGAAAGATTGATTTCATTACCTCCACCATTTATTCCAAGGACTTTGTCTATTATCCCGATTCTGTGGCGGCATATGGCACAGGAGGGGTTATCCGTCCGGGAGAGGCCAATGGCGCCAGTTATCCTGAAGCTGTACTAGGTCCCTACCGCATGCACTGGGAGCCCCGTATTGACAGTATGTTTCTGAGAAATATCCGTAAGCCCTTCAAGTTTTACAATGCAACAGCAGAACTGGATGGAGCGGTAAACATCACTTCAAGGGGTGTATATGGTGTGGGTACTATGCTGACCCGGGGATCCAGAGCCGTGTCTCAGGAACTCACCTTCAAGGAATTTTCCTATAGTGCCAGACATGCCAAGTTTGCCATTCTGACCAACAACCCAGACAAGCCCGCCATGGCGGGAGATGACATCCGCCTCAACTTTGATCTGAAAAACGGCACTGCCCTTATTCAACCGGAAAAGGCCGGGGTGGCAGCACTCTCTTTTCCTTATGCCCAAATGAGAACCTCCATTACCAATGCCGTTTGGAACCTGGATGATTCTACCGTGACGATGACCAAGCCTAAGAATGTGCCCATAGCAAGCTCTTACTTCTATACAACCAGAAAGGATCTGGATTCACTGGCATTCAATGCCGAGCAGGCTACCTATGATTTCAACAGCAGGGAGCTGAACGTGAAAGGAATCCCATATATCATCGTGGCTGATGCCAAAATCATTCCTGAGAATAATGAAACAACGATTCTCGAAAATTTTGAGCTGCAATCCTTCAATAATGCGGAGTTGATTATTGACACCCTGAATGCGTATCACTATCTCTATAATGGAGAGGTAAAGATTATCTCGAGAAATAAATTTATAGGGTCAGCCATGTACCGCCTGGTGTCAGGAGCAGACACTTTCGCCATCAAGTTTGATCAGTTTGTGCTGAGTGAGGTTTTTGTGGATGGCAAACCAAAACTCATGACAACATCTGGCGGAGAAGTGCTTGCAAAGGAGAACCTGATCATTGCCCCGGGTTTCTATTATAAGGGGGCTGCAAAGATGTTTGCTTACAAAAAAGCCCTGGAACTCAATGGCGCTGTGAAGCTGATGCTTTCTGATCCAGCGTATGACTATTGGATCCTTTTTGAGCGCAACGATAACAACCCCGAAATAGCCATAGACGTAGAAACAGCACTGTATGACAATGAAGACCCGGTTGTTGCTGGCCTTCAGTATGACCTCAGGGGTAGTTTGTACACCACTTTTTTAGCCGATAAGAAGAACGACTCGGATGAAGACTTCTTCAAGGCGAAGGGGATCCTTACTTACGATACCGCATCGTTGACCTATCGCATTGAGAAACCCTCAAAGACCCTGGGAGAAAGTTATGATGGACATACGCTGATCTATGATGACAAGACCAAGAACATCATTTTTGAAGGCCCGGTAAGTTTCTTTAGTCCATATGCTCAAAAAGTGAAGATTGAAGCCAGTGTGTTGGGAAATGGGAATGCAACCACCAACGAGTACAACATTGATGCGTTTCTGGCCATTACGCTGCAAAATTCGCAGACTTTTATGGATTTGATGTCTGAAGATCTGCTGGACATCATAGAAAGACTGGGTCCTCCACTGGCCAACGATATTTCCCTCGAACTGCTTTACAAGCTCGCCAATTTTACTTCTGACAGAGTGGCTAAGGCTTATGAAAAAGCCAGTTTGAAGGACTACAAACCTCTGTATACCTCTGCAGAAAACCTTGAAAAATCATTGGTCATTTCAGGAGTGAAAATGAAATGGTCTCAGGCGCACAAGTCCTTTTATAATACTACCAAGTTGGCCATCTCCAATATTTACGACAATGACGTGAACGCCAAACTGGATGGGTTTATTGAGATCAAAAAGGATGATTCTAACAATGATGCGATGAACATTTTCATTCAGGCGGCACCCGGCACCTGGTATTTTATCAGCTACGCTTCCAACAACCTGCTGATGTACTCTTCCAACAGTAAGTTTAATGATGAGGTGACGGCCAAGTCGAACTACGGAAAATCAAAACCCGGTGAGTTAGTGCTGGTGCTGGGAGATGAGAATGAGACTCTTTCATTCATTAATGATTTCCGTGAGAAATATTTCGGTATCACCGATCCTTATGACCTGGTATCTCCAGACGAAGTAAACCTGGACGATGAAACCTTTGATACCATAGAAGAGTCTGATGACGATGGTTTTGGCTTTTGATACAAGGCCTATATTTGCAGCTCGAATAATCAACAAAATAGATAACCCTAATGGACGCAATCCAACATTTTCAATCCAATAAAGAAAGATACCTAGAAGAACTGCTCGACCTCCTCAGGATCCCCTCTGTGAGTGCAGATTCCAAGTTTAAGGGCGATGTACGAAAGGCCGCAGAATTTATCAAAACAAAATTTGAAGAAGCTGGCGCAGATACAGTGGAGCTGGTGGAAACCCCGGGCCACCCCATTGTGTACGCCGAAAAGATCATTGATCCAAAGCTGCCTACGGTGTTGGTGTATGGCCACTACGACGTGCAGCCCGCAGACCCCTATGAGCTTTGGGATTCACCGCCTTTTGAGCCGGTGATCAAAAATGAGCGCATTTATGCACGTGGCGCTTGTGATGACAAAGGCCAGATGTACATGCATGTGAAGGCCTTTGAATCTTTGGTGAAGTCCGGATCCTTGCCCTGCAATGCCAAGTTTATGATAGAAGGAGAGGAGGAAGTGGGCTCGTCGCATCTGGAGACTTTCGTCAAAGAGAATAAAAAGAAGCTGGCTGCAGATGTGATTTTGATTTCAGATACCTCTATTATTAGCAATGAAACTCCGTCCATTACCGTAGGCCTGCGTGGCCTTAGCTATCTGGAAGTGGAAGTGACAGGCCCCAACAGAGATTTGCACTCGGGTGTATATGGTGGAGCAGTCGCCAACCCAATCAATGTCCTGTGTGATATGATCGCCAGCTTGCAGGATAAGGAGGGACACATCACCATTCCTGGTTTTTATGATAAGGTGGAGGACCTGAGTACCGAACAAAGATCCGAAATGGCCAAAGCGCCCTTCGACCTGGAGGCCTATAAGAAAGACCTGAAGATCAATGATGTGAAAGGAGAAAAGGGCTATTCTACCATAGAAAGAACCGGAATCAGACCTACTTTGGATGTGAACGGCATTTGGGGAGGATACATTGGTGAAGGCGCAAAGACTGTATTGCCATCCAAGGCCAATGCCAAGATTTCTATGAGGCTGGTACCGCATCAGGACAGTGATGAGATCACCGAAATTTTCACCAAACATTTTGAATCAATAGCTCCAAAATCCGTGAAGGTGAAAGTGACACCACACCACGGTGGAGAACCAGCCGTCATTTCTACTACCTCTCCAGCTTATCAGGCGGCCAGCAGGGCCTTTGAGGAGGCATGGGGTAAAAAGCCAATCCCAACGCGGGAAGGCGGAAGCATCCCGATTGTGGCGTTATTTCAAAAAGAACTGGCACTCGATCCTATATTAATGGGTTTTGGACTGGATTCGGATGCCATCCATTCACCCAACGAAAGCTATGGCCTGTTCAATTTTTACAAGGGCATAGAAACGATTTCGCATTTTTATCGGTTTTTCAGTGAACTAGAAAAATAGGACAGGCCCAAGCGGTTTGTAAAATGACTACTCAATGAGGAAAATATTGTTTTTGACAGCTGTGCTCTGGGGGAGTTTTTCTCAGGCACAGGTGCTCCACCCAGCTACCTGGAAGGTCTCAGTTTCACCATCAACACCCAATGCAGGAGAGGAGGTGATCATTTCTTTCGATGTGAAAATTGATGAAAAATGGTACCTCTATTCTAATGATTTCGACCCTGATCTGGGGCCGATGTTGGCGGAGTTTGTTTTTGAACCTCATGTCGGCTATGAGTTGGTGGGGGAAACACTCCCTATCAATCCGAAGCGTAAATATGACTCTCTTTGGGAGGGAGAAGTGAGCATCTTTTATGAAAAAGCGCGCTTTAGGCAAAAGGTCAAAATCCTTGATCCCGATTATGTGATCAAGGGTAGCTATGAGTATCAGGTGTGTACCGATGCTACTGGCAAATGTATTCCCGGCGATGGTGAGTTTGAATTCCGAGGAAGGAAAGCGGGGACAGCAGGAGCAAAAGAATCTACGGGGTTGCTCCAGAAGCGTGACTCCACGGATCCCTATTCGCTGCTTTCGTTTATGCTGGTGGCCTTTTTGGCCGGGTTGGCGGCCTTGCTCACACCTTGCGTCTTTCCCATGATTCCCATGACGGTCACCTACTTCACCGGCAAGGACAATCACAAAAAGGGGCGTCTGATCAATAGTTTCTTTTATGGATTCTGCATCATATTGATTTACTCCCTCATTGGGGCGGTTTTATCTCCTTTTATGGGGCCCGAGACTGCCAACGACCTGGCCACAGGCTGGCTACCCAATGTGTTGTTTTTTATCGTGTTTGTGGTTTTTGCGCTTTCCTTTTTTGGTTTGTTCGAAATCACCCTGCCGCATCGGTGGGTGAATAACGTGGATCAGCTGGGAGACAAAGGAGGGTTAATAGGCATATTCTTTATGGCACTCACACTCGTTTTGGTTTCCTTCTCCTGTACAGGTCCTATTGTCGGGAGCATTTTGGTGGAGTCTGCAGGAGGCCTTTCGCTCAAGCCAATACTTGGGATGTTTGCCTTTTCCGCAGCCTTTGCGATTCCTTTTTCACTATTTGCCCTTTTCCCCAATTGGCTGAAGTCGCTCCCCAAGTCGGGTGGCTGGCTGAATTCCGTTAAGGTGGTGCTGGGATTTCTGGAGCTGGCATTGGCCTTTAAGTTTTTGAGCATTGCCGACCAGGCGTACCACTGGGGGATTTTGGACAGAGAGATCTACCTGGCCATCTGGATTGTCATCTTCACGATGCTGGCGTTTTATCTGTTAGGAAAAATAAAGCTCCCAGGAGACAGTGAGTTAAAGACCGTATCAGTGTCCAGACTCATGCTGAGCATGGCCACTTTTGCGTTTGTGGCCTATCTTATCCCGGGCATGTTTGGCGCACCCCTGAAAGCGCTTGCAGGTTATCTGCCTCCGGTGTCCACGCACGATTTTGACCTGGTTAGCGAGATCAGGGATTCTGGTTTGCCACTGGATACCCCAAAGGGTTGCGAGGAACCACTATATGCTGATTTTCTTCATTGGCCTCATGGTCTCAGAGGATATTTTGATTACGATCAGGCGCTAGCCTGTGCGCAGAAAGTGAATAAGCCCGTATTCGTAGATTTCACTGGTCATGGGTGCGTGAACTGCCGTGAAATGGAGGCAAGGGTGTGGTCAGAACCGGCGGTGCTGAATCGACTCAGAGAGGATTTTGTCTTGTTGGCCCTTTATGTAGATGACAAGACAGAGCTTTCAGAAGACCAGTGGTATACGTCTGAGTATGATGGCAAGGTCAAGAAAACCATTGGTAAGCAGAATGCGGATTTTCAGATCACCAGGTATGGCAACAATGCCCAGCCCTATTATCTCATTCTTTCGCCTGACGGGACGATTCTTACGGAACCCAAGGCTTATGATTTAAATGTTGATAACTTTGTAGCGTTTTTGGAGCAGGGAAAGACTGCAATGTGAAACTGAGCGTTTGAGCGGATATGTCGAAGAAAATTGTATTTGGAATTGGTGTGGTGTTGGCCGTCATGTTGGTTTACTTCTACGGAAGTACAAATGAAGGCCTTGAGATTGAAACTATTTCCATAGAGGAGCCCGATTCTTTATTTCAGGAAATCCTTCCAGAGCCAACCCTCTTATACGGGATCGCCATTGACTCTTTTGATGTGTTTGAAGGCAAAGTAAAATGGAGCCAGAACATCTCTGAAATTCTTTCCAACTTTAATATATCCAGGGAAGATATCTACGCCCTGGCAAATGCCTCAAAGGGAGTTTTTGATGTGCGAAAGCTCAAAGCCGGATATCCATTTACCATTATTCATGAGCGGGATGAGCTGAAAACAGCACGTCAGTTCATCTTTGAGCCGGATCCTACTCAGTACGTCATTTTTAATCTTTCAGACTCCATTTATGTGCAGAGTGTAGCCAAGCCCGTGGTTCGCGAGGAGCGTGTACTCACGGCAAAAATCGAATCGAGTGTGTATGAAGCCGTGTTGGCTGAAGGTGCTTCTCCTCTTTTGGTGAATAAACTGGTAGATATTTTTGCCTGGCAGGTGGACTTTTTCCGAATCCAGAAAGGAGATGAGTTCAGGGTCATTTATGACCAGAGAAGTGTAGATGGAGAAGTGGTGAGCGTTGATAGAATATTGGGAGCCTACTTTAAGCATTTTGATAAAGAGTACTTTGCTGTATACTATAATCAGGAAGGACAGGAGGACTATTTTGATGAAGACGGTAACAGCCTCAGAAAGACTTTTCTAAGAGCGCCACTCAATTACTCCAGGATCAGCTCACGATACAGCCCACGCAGGTACCACCCTGTGCAGAAGCGCTACAAGGCACACCTGGGAACAGATTATGCTGCACCTGTGGGGACAGAAATTCGAAGTGTTGGAGATGGGGTGATTTTGGAGGCGAAGTACGGTCAGTACAACGGAAACTATGTCAAAGTGAAGCATAACAGTAACTATACTACACAGTACCTGCACATGTCCAAAATAGCCAAAGGGATACGGCCGGGAGTGACGGTAAAACAGGGTCAGACTATCGGCTATGTTGGTAGCACAGGGCTCGCCAATGGGCCTCACTTGTGTTTCAGGTTCTGGAAAAATGGGGTTCAGGTAGATGCCTTGAAAGTAGATTTACCTCCCTCAGAGCCTATTGACCCTAAAAAATTGAAGGACTTCCTGCACGTAAAAAATGTGATGATCAACAAATTAATGAAGATCAAGGAAGACTCTGCAAAGCCAATGCTTGCTCAGATACCGCTTTCTCAGAAGTGAGCAATACAGGTACAGGATTTTAATATTTAGATTTATTTCCGTTAATTTGGTTCAAAACCAAACCTAAAATCATGTACAGAACTTTACTGAGTCTGATTTTGATCTCCGCCGCACTCATATCCCAAGGTCAGGCCATTGATAAATATGTAAGGTTTAATGGGAAAGTACTCAGCCAAAAGGATTCCTCAGGCATCTCAGCGTCCATTTATTATGAAAAGCTGCCGTACTATGATGATATGGGTACAGCTAAGAGTGGGCCCCAGGGCAACTATGAATTCTATTTGATCAATGGAGACAAGTACAATTTTCGAATTACGCTCAATGGGTACTTAGAACTTACCCGTGAATTATCAATCAGCAATGCCAATGGCGACGGGTCTATGAATTATGACTTTTACCTGGAGCCAGAAGAAGAGCCTGAGCTGATCACCCTGAATAACCTGATCTTTGCCAGGGGGAGTGACGTGATCACCGAGAGTTCTTTTGAAGAACTGGACAACCTGGTAGAGTACCTCGATAGTAGACCTTCCCTCATTATCCAGCTGGAAGGGCATACCGATTTTGCAGGAAACCCAGAGGCCAATATGTCACTCTCGGAAGCCAGGGTTGTGGCTGTAAAAGAATACCTTGTGAGCAAGGGTGTAAAAAAGAACAGGGTTTTAACCAAAGCCTTTGGTGGTAGCCAACCACTTTATACTGAAAGGACCGATGAAGCGAAGACCAAGAATCGCCGGGTAGAAGTTCGTGTCATCAGTAGATAATACCAAGCCTTATGAAAAAATCAGTCGCCGTTTACCTTTTTGCCTATTTTGTTACACTTTCAACCTTCGCGCAGGAAACTGTGGTTTGGGGATCGCAAGTGGTGGATGTCTCAAGTGAGTATTCGCCATTGGAATATTCTGCTATTCAGGCGCTACACAAGCCGAATGTGATGCCCTCTGGTGGGGACAACCCCAATGCCTGGAGACCAAAGTCTGAGAATGGGGAAGAGTTCATCATGGTTTCATTCGACAAGCCCATCAGAGCCAAGCAGGTGGCCATTGCTGAATCAGAAAATCCGGGTGCAGTGACGAGGGTCTACGCATATGACAATGAATATAATGAGTACACGCTGTTTGAACTTACTCCCCGTGCTATTCCTATAGACAGCCGATTGCTGAACCTTTTCTTTGACGATACCCCCTATGAAATCTATGCCATCAAGGTATTTATAGATGGAGAAGCGGTACCAGGCTACAATGCCATCGATGCGATAGGTATCTCAGCGTCCAATTTGCCGATTTCGGTACTTATTAATTTGGTTCCGGGTATGGCCCAGAATAAAGAGGCAGATAAACTCTCGACAAACGTAAATAGTCCGTACATCGAGCATAGTCCTATCATCTCCCCAGATGGAAAACACCTTTATTTTAGTAGAAGGTACCACCCCGACAATGTAGGAGGTGTGGATGATGTGGAGGATATCTGGGTTTCTGATCTTGACCCGAAAACGGGTGAATGGTTACCTGCCAAGAATATTGGGCCACCACTGAATACGGAAGGTCCAAATTTTATTTCTTCTATTACCATGGTGGATGGAGAAGAGGTACTGGTGCTGGGCAACCGATACGGAAAAAAGGGCCGGATGTACACTGGAGTGTCCGTGTCCAGGCGAAAGGGAGACAAATTCGACGACCCTGTAGCAGTGGAGGTCACCAATGATTACAACTATTCGCCAAAGGTGGACTATTTTCTCTCTGCTTCGGGTAAGGCGATGGTCATAGCCGCAGAAAGAGATGATTCTTATGGTGGACGCGATCTATACGTTTCTTTCGATCAGGGCGGCACCTGGTCGGAACCCAAGAACCTTGGAGATGAGATCAATACAGCAGCGGATGATTTCTCACCATTTTTGGGTATCGATGAGAAGACACTCTATTATTCTACTTCAGGGCTGAGCGGTTATGGAGGGTCTGATATTTATGTAACCATTCGATTGGATAAGACCTGGGAACGCTGGTCTGACCCGGAAAACCTGGGATCCAGCGTCAACTCAAAGGGCGATGATCAGTATTTTAGTATTCCTTCTTCTGGAAAGCACATCTATTTCTCAAGAGGAACCATAGATGATGACACGGATATCTTCAGGTTTAAGGCCGATGATATTTTTTTGGATAAAGGCAGTCCTCTTATGGAAACCGTGGGACACCTCACCACAGACAAGCCAGATGCTTATTTTGCCACCATCAAAGGACGCGTGATGGAGCAAGGCACGAACATGCTGATGCCGGGCGTGCACATGGTGTTGGAGCGCTTACCTGATGGTGTTGATATTGGTCAGGTAAGGTCTGATGAAAATGGAATTTTTGAGATGACTGTGCGTGGTGGAGCCCGCTATGGCCTGTTGGCCAAACATCCGGGTTATATCTCTACTAATGAAAACTTTGATTTGAATAAACTGGCCTCCAATGACTCCATCGTGGTGGATATCTATCTGTCGCAGATTAAAAAGGGAGCGAGCATCGTGCTTAAGAACATTTTCTTCGACTTTGACCAGGCTGTACTTAAAACTTCATCTTATCCTGAGCTAAGCAGATTGCTGGAATACATGCAGAGCGGTGAGATCAAGAAGGTGGAGGTATCTGGGCATACTGACTCCAGAGGAGACGCAGACTATAACCAGAGATTGTCACAACGAAGGGCGCAGGCGGTTACTAACTACCTCAGACAAAATGGGATCACGGCTGATCGAATCGTGACAATGGGATATGGTGAAGCACAACCTATAGATACTAATGACACGAGCGCGGGGAGGCAAAAGAACAGAAGGGTGGAATTTAAGATTGCAGAATAAGCCTAACGATTAGCAAAGACTTTTTGAATCTCCTTTATCCTTTGACTTGGGTAGAGGAGATTTGCTTTATTCAACAGGCTGGAAGCCAACTCAACCTCACCCTGATTGAATGCATTGATGGCCAGGTTGAAATATTGTAGGCCGGCAAGTTCATTCAAGGTAATTCTGTTATTGATATGGCTGGAATACTGATGGCCATTGCTTCCCACCGGCACGTTTGAGTTTTGTGGAGACACCTCTCCGGTAAGGTACTGGTTGATGTGTTCGGATATTTCGTCAGAGCGTTTGACAAAACCATAGTAAGGGTCGGTGGATTCCAATAGCACACTGTCCCCATTGACACTCGCAACCAGAAAAACGTGGAAGTCAAACTCATAAATGGAGTAGTCTACACCCAGTTCAGATAAAATAATGGCGTAAAGAGCGGTTCCAGTCAGACAATCGTATTTTCCATCCTGGAGCAGGTCACTCAAAGTCACATAGTTTTCGTACCAGTCTAAACTTTTTCGGTGTGTGTAGTAGAAGGCCTTTTCTATCAGGGCGATACTTTTGTCACCCCGATGTTTATTCTTCAGCTTGAGTACCAGCTGCTCTATTTCATCCCTATAAGCGCTATATTTATTGTGATCAACCTGATCGTCGGAGGCAAGCAGAATCTGGATGGGATCACCTGAGGCGAATGCTTGTTCTTCAAAAGAGGAATGAAATAGCGGCGCTTCCTGAGCATGGGTCGTGCCCGAAGCCAGAAATGAGATGAACAATATGCCGATAAAACTTTTCATTCGTAACCTTATGATGTCGCACCTGTGGTTGGAGTTGTTAGCCTGGGTTTACTTTAATGTTACGTGAAAGTTAACAAAATGATAACATGTTAACAAATTATTAATAAACAACACAGCCCATGAACCCCAATACAGGTGACCTGAATGCAACAGCCCTTTTTGAAAGTCAAAAAAAAGCGGCTCTGCTCAACAGAGCAGGACATTGGAAAGATCGACGTAGGAAACTCCGCCAGTTGGAAAAATGGATACTGGAGCATCGCGATCAAATACACCAGGCAGTGTTTAAGGACCTTGCGAAACCCGCCTCCGAAGTGGACATTACCGAGGTATACCCGGTCCTGTCAGAGTGTCGTCACGCCATAAGTAGCCTCCGGAAATGGACGTCTCCTGAGCCCATAGATGGAAGTCTTTCTTTTCTGGGGACTTCAGCTTACGTTCAGTATGAGCCTAAGGGAACCTCATTGATCATTTCACCCTGGAACTACCCGATTCTATTGGCCATCGGCCCTGTTGTTTCGTCCATTGCGGCTGGTAATACCGTAGTGCTCAAGCCGTCAGAGTTTACTCCGGCAACCAACCGCGTAATCAGGGAGATGATCGAATCGCTTTTTCCCAGTGACCAGGTGGCCATCCTGGAGGGGGATGCTGCGGTGGCTTCTGAGCTACTAAGCCTTCCCTATGACCACATTTTCTTTACAGGAAGCCCCGCTGTAGGAAAGGTGGTGATGACTGCCGCGGCAAAAAATCTAACCTCGGTGACACTGGAGCTGGGAGGGAAGTCACCAACCATCGTAGATGAAACCGCTAACATTGCTGATGCTGCAAGAAAAATCACCTGGGGTAAATGGATCAATGCTGGCCAGACCTGCGTGGCTCCGGATTATGTTTTTGTGCACAGATCCCGACTGGAGGCCTTGTTGGCGGGGTTACGATCAGAGGCGGAAAAGCGCTATCAGGATAAGCACAACTATGCTTCCATTATTAATACACGACATCACGAACGATTATCCGGTGCTTTAAAAGATGCTTTGGAGCAAGGTGCCCTCCTTGAGTTTGGTGGAAATGTGGATGCCGGTGGACTGTACATTCAGCCAACGATAGTGACTCAGGTCACAGACCAGATGCACCTGATGCAAGAGGAGATTTTTGGTCCCATACTACCCGTGATGGCCTATGATGACCTGGATGAAGTGATCCGGTACATCAACGATCGGCCTAAGCCTCTTGCCCTTTACCATTACAGTGGGAGCCGGGCCTATAAGGAGAAGGTTTTGAAGCATACCAGCTCAGGGTCGGTGGTGATCAATGACAGTGTGTTGCAATTTGGGCATCCGCATCTTCCTATGGGTGGGGTGAACAACAGCGGACTGGGCAAATCTCATGGCAAGGCCGGATTTTTAGCATTCAGCCATGGCAAGGCCGTATTGAAGCAAAGAGTAGGCTTTACAGTGGCACGTACCGTGTACCCACCCTATACTTCTTTCAAAAAGAAACTCATAGAATTGATGCTTAAGTATTTTTAGCATTATTTTAGCGCGTTATGAAAAGAGTTTTGGCAATTACACTTTTAGGATTTTTGGCAGCTTGTTCCGGTGGAGATGAAAAACCTTCTGGATGGGAGGGAGAATGGACAGCTACCTGGGAAACAGACCCGGCATCTTTCGAAGGGATAGAGGGTATTTCGGATTACACCATGCCTGGCATGGTCATTTTTGGACCGGAGATGGTCAATATCAAGGCCTATGGGTTTGAGGGTTGCGTTTTTAGCAAAGACACCCTCGATCATTCTTTGAGATGGAGAGTGAGTAATGATTCCCTTATTCTGATCAATGATGAAGACACCCCCGGCATGGTCTATCAGATCAAGGAAAAAACGACGGATCTCATCCGCCTTCAGTTGATGGAGGACATTTTCCTTACGCTCGAGAAGTAAGCCTTTCCAATACCGATTCACAGCTTCAGGTGAAGGATTAGTTAATTCTCTGAACAGCTATGGCATCTATTGGTTTAATCCGTAATTTGGTAGTGATATTTAAATTTTCGGATTATGAAAAAAGTTCTCATCATTCTTGCCGCGCTTATCGGCCTTGTTTTGATTACGGCTATCGCCGTTCCCATCATTTTTAAGGATGACATTCGGGCGGCCATTGACAAGGAGCTAGACAATAGCTTAAATGCTAAAATATTTTATGATACCGAGGCTTTCAGCCTCTCCCTTTTCAAGAGTTTTCCGGACCTTTCCGTTACTGTCGGAAACTTCGGAATCGTAGGATTAGCCCCGTTCGAGCAGGATACGCTGGTATCTGTAGGGGAGTTTGGGATTACCCTGGACATCATGTCAGTGATTAGTGGGGATCAAATCAAAATTGTGAATGTGTCACTGGTGGATCCTAACATCAAGGTGATTGTGCTGGAAGATGGCACGGCCAACTATGACATAGCCAAGCCATCCGAGGAGACCACCGAGGAGGAGTCGACAGCATCGGAGCCCATCAGTATTCAGATTCAGGGCTGGGAGATTACCAACGCCAGGCTGATTTATGATGATGCCACACTTCCTATGGTGGCCAGTATTGGCGGCTTAAAACACAGTGGTTCGGGTGATTTTTCTCAGGATGTTTTTGACATGTCTACTTCCACAACTGTTGAATCATTTTCACTCACTTATGATGGGGTAGAGTACATCAGCAACAAACAATTGGTGGCGGATATCGCGATGGCGATGGATCTGGCCAACATGAAGTTTACCTTCAAGGAAAACAAAGCCAGTCTGAATGATTTTGGGTTTGGTTTTGATGGCTATGTGAGTATGCCTGGTGATGACATTGAGATGGACATCACCTATGGAGGTAAGGACATCAATCTGCTGAGTGTCTTATCCCTGATCCCGGGGGTTTATCAGGAGTATATGGATGGAGTAACTGCAACCGGCTCTGTTAACTTTAATGGAGCGGTTACGGGTGTATACAATGAGGAGTCAATGCCCAAGGTTACTGCCAGTTTTGCAATCGCAGAGGGTAAAATATCTTATGCGGAGTATCCCATCCCAATGGAGGAGATTGTGGTGAGTGCCAAATTTGATTATCCGTCAGCGGATTTGCGGGAGACCAGTTTTGTCATGGACAAGTTTCACATGAAGCTGGATGGAGAGGAAGTTTCAGCCTATCTGTATTTTAAGGACCTGGAGGATTATTTCTGGGATTTTAACATGAAAGGCAACCTGGATCTGGAGAAATTAACCAAAGTAGTGAAGCTGGAGGATATGACCCTGAAAGGACTCGTGAGTGCAGACCTGAGTACCAAGGGACGGATGTCTGATCTGGATGCCGGACGGTATGCTTCCTTGCCTACTTCGGGCAGTTTGGGGATGGATAACTTTTATTTTGAAAGCCCCGATTTGCCACAGGGTTTTGGCATTGCCAATACCCGAATGACCTTTGATCCCGCTCGTATTGCCCTGACCAATTTCAAAGGGAACGCCGGAAAAACAGACCTCAATATGGATGGTGAGATTACCAACTATTTGCAATATACCCTTGCCGATAGTGCCAAACTTTATGGCAAACTGAACTTTAGCTCAGCGCTGGTGGATGCCAACGAGTGGATGACCGAAGAGACCACCACCGAAGAGACAGTGGATACGGCGGCTATGGAAATGGTGCGTATTCCTGAAAATATTGATTTCGTGCTGACTTCAAAAATTGACCTGATTAAGTATGACAATCTGGAACTAAAGGATTTTGGTGGAAAGGTGATTATACGAGACGGTGCACTTCGACTGGAAAAAGCCGGATTCAACCTCCTGGATGGTTATTTTGAGTTGAATGGTGCATACGAATCTGCAATGGCGCTTGACAAACCACTGTATGATTTTGACTTCAAAATCAAAGACTTGTCCATTGCTTCTGCTTTCGAGTCGTTTGTGACGGTGCAGAAACTGGCTCCGGTCGCTGAAAAAATGACCGGAAAGTTTTCAACAGACTTCAAAATCGGGGGAAGCCTTGGCGCTGATATGATGCCGATTTATGAAGAGATGCAAGGCGCCGGGCTGATGGAAATAGCCCAAGCCACCCTGAAAGATGTGAAGTTATTGTCTGCCGTGTCCAATGTGAGCAAGCTGAATCAGCAGGACGGGGAAGTGTCACTGAAAGATGTGTTGCTGGCGACAGAAATAAAAAATGGGCGCTTATATGTTGAACCATTTGACCTGATCATTGGTGGCAGAAAGGCGACTGTTGGGGGTAGTACAGGTGTGGACGGAAGTCTGGATTATCTGATGTCCATGGATGTGCCTTCAGGGCAGGTAGGTCAGGCACTTAATAGTGCGATTTCTTCTTTCGCCGGCTTGGATAATGCCATTGGAAAAGACATCACCCTGAACCTGGGAATTAAGGGGACATATGATGACCCTAAGGTGAACCTGCTCAGTGCACAGCCAGGAACCAGTGGAGGTAGCTCCAGTGTGAAGGCGGCCTTGCAGGCGCAGGCCAAAGAAAAGGTGGACGCTAAGAAAGAAGAAATCAAGCAGGAGCTGGAAGCCAAAAAGGATTCGGTAACTACCGAAGTAAAAGAAAAAGTGGATGCGGCCAAAGAGGAGGTAAAGAAAGAAGTGGAAGAGACCAAGGAGGAGGTAAAAGATAAGGCCAAGGATGCAGTGAAGGATATTTTTGGAAAGAAGAAAAAAGGAGATGGGGGCAGGTAATCCCTGAAACCAGGAGAAACTTAAAGGGGCTGTGCAACACAGCCCCTTTTTTGTTAGAACTTGATCGAATAGACGATGTTGGGAATCAGCGAGAGCTGCGTGCCTCGCTCTATCTCTCCGGTGGGCTCCAGGTAGTATTCCCTGATCACCGCCTGGTTGTTGGTCACATTTTGCACATCTATTTTGAATTCACGGGTGGTGTTTTTCTTGTTTTTTCTCGTTCCCACGGTCAGATTCACAAAAAACACATCATCTCCTTTTTGTGAGAAGGGTTTGTCTTCGTGATACACCGCATGCCCTTGTTCACGGGAGCGCTCCAGATCCAAAGGAGTATATCTGCCACCTCCCAGTAAGGCCACTTTTGCATTCACAAAAAATACTTTGTTCTTTTCCGGCCCACCGATGTTGAACTCTTTTCCTCCAATAAAATTGGCCATGTAGTTGCCATTGTAGGCGGTAGACCGCTCTGCACCATCCATGGCAGTGTAGAGCGACTGGAACAGTGACAAGGTACCCATGTAGTAGAGGCCCTGGTGAAAGAATCGCTCATAGGTGAGTTCCAGACCATAATTCCTTCCTGTCCCATCGTTGACTAACGGGCGGTTGATATAGGAGTCGGACGCATTTAACAATGAAAAAGTGCTCCCAGGGAGATCTTCGATTGGAATGTCAAACAGATGCTGATAATAGACTTCCGCTTTGAGGTGTGCTTGTGGACTGACGGTGAGGTCATAGCCCAACACCCAATGGTGTGCTTTCGAGGGAGTCAGGTTTTTATTAGGCTGTATCAGCTGTCTCTGGTCATTGGAGGTTTTGGCCAGATAGGTGGAAATGCTCTCCACCTTGCTGTGAAGACCGTAGCCCGCATTTAGTGATTGGCGAGGAGTCATTTGCCATTTGAGTGCTGCTCGTGGTTCTACAGAGTGGGCATTGCTGAGGTCGAAATAAAGATAGTGAATGCCTGAGGTGATGGTCCAGTCTTCATTCACTCTGTATTTCCAGCTGGTAAAGGCCTGAATGGTTTGAGACCCTCCCTGGTCAGAGAGCACATTTTCAAGGGCCTGGTGGTCATAGTTATATTCATTGGCCGTGGCGTCATAGCTCAGATCACTAAATATTACTCCTGTTTCCACCTTATGTTGAGCACTGATTTTGTAATTGAAGGTTGATACCGTTCTTAGGGTGGTTTTAGAGATATCCGAATTGTAAGCATTGTAAAACTCCTTGTTATCATCCACCAGGTCATCCACGGAGTAGAGACTAGTAGCGGAGAGAGTAGCTATATTTTTCAGGTAGGCTTTATCAGATATAAAATAGACATGGGAGAGACCCAAAATGCCCAGGTCAGAATTGAATTCTCCTTTGTATGCCGGATCACCATTGTCCAGTTCCTCTTCGCTTTGAATTTTACTTTTACCACCCAGCCCAAATAGCGCCAGTGTATGTTTCCGGTTGATGGGCAGGTTCACATTGAAGGAGGCATCCTGGTATTTTGGGATTCCCCCAAAATCGAGAATACCCAGGTCTGAAAGTAGCTGGAGGGAGCTATATCGATAGTTGGCGATGTACGAACCATTGTAGCCTTTTTTGAAAGGGCCCTCAGCTGTGAATTCCAGGCCGAGCGTGCTGGCTCCTGCCGTGTATTCTCTTGTTTGGTTATTACCCTTTTTGAAGCGAATGTCCATGATGCCAGATAGGGCGTTGCCATATTCAGGCGCAAATGCTCCGGAGTAAAAGTCCGAATTGTCCAGCATATTGCTATTCAGGGCATTTACCGGCCCTCCAGTAGAGCCTTCGCTTGCAAAATGATTTGGGTTTGGGATTTCTACCCCTTCCAGTTTCCACAGTAGCCCTTTTGGGGAGTTTCCTCTCACCACAATGTTATTGTCTCCCTCTGCGTCACCGGCCACACCAGCGAAGGTGGAGACCATGCGGGCAGGATCACTAAAGGCCCCTGCATACCGCTGCGTTTCTTCTACAGAAAAGGAACGTGCACTGACCAGTGCCATTTCGTTGCGAACTTCTCCTTTGTTGCGATCTGCGGTGACCACTACTTCTGCCAGCTTTTCCACCGACTCGATCATTGATACATTGACAATGACTTCCTTGGCTGCCGTGACCAGCACGTTTGGGATCACCCGGTCTTCGTAGCCAATGTAGGTCACCATCAGGTTTACTCTGCCAAGTGGCACCCGGTCTATTCTGAACTCTCCATTGATGTCGGTTACATTTCCCAAAACAGGATCACTTTCCAGGACTCTGATGGTGGCCCCGATCAGTGGGCTCTTGGAATCTGTGTCAATCAGTTTACCCCGGATCACCTGTGTTTGGCTATAGGCGGCTGAGACAATGAGAAAAAGGATAGTGAGGATTAAAAATTTAGTTTTCATAAGTGCGTTTTTTGACGATTACACACTGATGAAAACCAAAGTGGATTTTACCCCCACGTGGGGTAAAAATTAAAACCGAATGGCAGCTTCATAGCCCACCCAGGCCTTGGTAAGGGCATTTCCATCCGTTTTTTGATAGAGGGTGTTGGTCCCAAATCGATCCGAGAACTCGGGGTTTTGGCCATGCCTGCCAAAGAAATAGTAATGCAAGACTGGCCCTCCGTGGATTGAGATCTTCTTGGTGAGCTGGCCTCCCATGCGTAAAGCCCAACGGAGGTCACTGTTGAACCCATCCATAAAGGCACTGTTTAGCGGCTGGAGTGTATTTATGGACAATTCTGTGGAGGCTAGCAGCACTTGATTGAGTGCCCGCTGAGTGCCAAAACCCATCCCATAGCTCCATAGCTGCCCGGCGTGAGGGTCTATGCCCGCAGAAATGATGCTGTAGAAATGATGAAGCCCTGATTTGAAAGAGAGATTATACGGCGTAACGTCGTTTGCACTCGCTTCCAGCTGATGGAGTTCGTCCTTAAAAAGGTTGATCAGCCCGATAGAAAACCCACTTTCTACTTCTTTGGCCAGGTTGACAATCCCGATTTGCATGCCTTTCAAAGTACCGGTGCGGTTGATAAAACCAGCTAGTTGGATGCCCTTCAAGGTGCCCGATGTATGGTTGGCAAAGCCGGACATCTGTAACCCACGAGTTTCAGATGCTGTATTGAGAACTCCAGCCAGCTGAAAGCCGACGACCTTCTTCGTATGGTTGGAGCACCCTGCCGCCTGGAACCCCGCCATGTCTTGCAAGGTGATGTTGGAAGCCCCAGCCCATTGATTGCCGTGGAAGTGGCTCCCTACAATGTTGATAGCTCCCGCCATCTGGAGGCCGGAACCTTCCATACGCTCCATGTTGATAAATCCACCCAGCTCCACTCCGTGCAGCGAGTGCGCATATCCGGCAATGATATTGAACGAAACCACATTTGAGATTTTGCCTGAGATAAAACCATTGGTACTCAGCCCTGGGGTCAGAGAGACCTGTGCTAGTCTGCGTTCTGTCAGGCTTACGTTATTGGCGTGTTTTCTTACTTTATTGCGCGCAAAGAACTGTACCAATTTCAAGGTGTCAGTTGGGTTCTGCTGCTGGATTTCTTGTATGGGCTTGAGCAATACGGTGAAGAAGCGATCTTTTGCACTCACCTGGATCACGGTGTCCTGATAATTGGCTTTGCTGATGGCGATGAATGCCACTTCGTCGGGTACAGTGGCTGTCAGCGTGTACTTGCCAAAATGGTCAGTCATGGCTGAAGTGAGGCGGTTCACCTCATACACGCTTACTTCTGCGAGCTCCTCATGTGTATCGGCGTCCAGAATTTCTCCCTGAGTAGTAACGGAAACCTGTTTTTTAGGCTTTTCTGCCGAAACGATGATGATATAGTGGCCCCGCTCAACATAAGAGAGTTCACTGCCCAGGATTTTTTTTAAAATCAGGGCCAAAGGTTCCTGCTCTGCTTTCACGTTCACTGGCTTGTCGGGGATCAAGTCGCTGTTGTAGGCAAATTTTTTCCCGGTAAGGGTGGTCAATGTCTGGAATACACTTTGATAGGAGGCATTTTCCAAATTCAATGACACAGCATCGTTTGACTGACCACTGGCTGAAAACACCAGCATGAAGGCAAGCAGAAGAATTACATGTCGCACCCGGCTCCTTTGATTAAGTATCCATCTTCTGTTTGGGTTACCTCCAGATTCAGGCTCAGCGAGATGACCTGTAAGACGGTTTGGAGGTTCTCTTCTTCAAAAACGGCACTTAGCCGACATGTGCTGAGGCGGTCATTTTCCAGGGTGATGGTGATGCCATAGGCCGTCTTCAAGGTTTGAATCACACTTTCGAGTGCTTCTCCCTCAAACGTGAGTTTTCTGGTTTTCCAAAAGAGCCCCTGCCCGGTTGGGTCAGAGGTGTCGCTGGAGATTTGTTGATCCTTGGTTAGGTAAACACCTTTCATTCCAGCTGTGAGGAGCGCCTCCTGTCCCGGACTCGCCAAGGATACCCGACCGGTCTCTACCTGCACTTCTACCCGATCACTCATCGATTTTACATTGAAAGAAGTGCCTAATACCGTGATCGTGGCACCACCGGTGTTGATCACAAATGGGTTTGTGGGGTTATGAGTTACCTCAAAATAAGCCTCTCCCTCCAGAGTCAATACTCGTGACTTATCCATGTGCTCAGGATAGGTGAGTGTGGCGTTGGCATTTAGAGTAATGTCCGACCCGTCGGGAAGTCGAAGGGTCTCTATCTGTTTGGCAGAGTAAGTGATTTCTTCGGTTTGCGAGAAGAGGCTCTGGTAGAGAAATGCCATACTCGAGATGAGGACCAGTGCGGCGGCCACCTTCCACCACCATTGTATGGTAACATTGTTATGGTTGTCATGTTCCACTTTTTTGGCTTGCACTTTCTGCCAGGCCATACTGGTATCGGTGGTAAGATCCCTGGCGCCCGAGAGTGTTCCCAGATCTGCCCAAATGGTTTGGTAGGTCACAAAGGAGTCTAAATGTTCAGGAGAGGAGTCACGCCATTCCTCAATGGTCCGTCGCTCTTCGGCACTGATTTCCTGAGAGAAGTACCGGGCCAGCGCTTCGTGATCGGGATGATATGGTTGTTTTTTCTCCATGTCTGCTTATCTGACAATTAATTCAAAAATTACCCCCATGCCACTGCTACTCCAAATGATCAAATACAGATAATCGCCCAGCTCTTCGCGTAGGATTTTGAGTGCTTTTCCCATTTGATTCTCCACCGTCTTGAGGGAGAGATTCAGTTGAGCTGCGATTTCTTTATACCGGAGGCCCTCAAACCGGTTGAGCTCGAAGACCTCACGACACCTGGCTGGGATTTTGTCCAGTGCTGTCCGGAGCTTCTCCTGCAATTCTTCCAGTTCAAGTGGGGTCTCATCGAAGGATGCCGGTGCAGTCGCCAGTTGATGAGTTTGATACTGGTTGACTATTTTCTGATGTTTGAGGTGATTCAGGCAGGCATTTCGGACACAGCCATACAGGTAGGACTTCACAGAACTGGTGATGGCAATGGTTTCGGCTTTGATCCACACATTGGTCATTACTTCTTGTACCATTTCTTCGGCTTCATCCTGATCTTTTACATAATTGAAGGCGAATAGCACCAAGGGGGCATAATGTTCCTCAAAGAGGTCCCTGAATGCGTTTTCCTCAGTTGGAATCTTTACGGTATTATGCATGGAAGTCAACAGTCATCGCTTGTTAGTATTCCCAGATGTCCGTGAGCTTGTATGGCGAGCCGTGTATGGTATATTCATCCCCTTTGAAATACCGGTATTTGGTGAGTACGATGAGTGATCGAAGGTCTTCCCGGTCTACAGAGAAATTGATGGACTCAAGGTTTTCTTTGAGTCTGTCCGGGTTGGTGGATCGTGGTATTACGGCCGTCTTGCGTTTGATGCCATAAGCGAGGAGTGCTTGTGCTTCCGTGCAGCCCTGTTTTTGCGCAATTTCTGTAATGGCCGGCTCAGTAAGGAGAAAGGGCTCATTGTCCAGGGTCTGATTTTCAGGCCTGCCCGGAGAACCCAGCGGGGCATAGGCCACCATATGGATTTTATTACTCCTGCAATAGTCATAAAGTGTCTGCTGGGGGAGGTACGGGTGCAGTTCGCACTGATTGACCTCCGGTGGCATCATACAGTCCTCCAGTACCAGCTTGAGTTTTTCAATGTTGAAATTACTTACGCCGATGTGCTTGGCGAGCTCAGAATCCTGGCAGTCTTCCATCCCTGTCCAGGTATCTTCCAGGGGGGCTTCTTCTTCAGCCAGATAATCTTCCTCGGCCTGTGGGTACTCCACCCCTCTTTCGCTGGCCACCGGCCAGTGGATCAGGTATAGGTCCAGATAGTCCAGTTGTAATTCTGCCAGTGTTTTTTCACAGGCGGGCTCCACGTCGTTGTACCGATGGTCCGAATTCCAGAGTTTGGAGGTAACCCAGAGCTCTTCGCGGGTCACTTCTCCATCTGACATGGCGTCATGGAGTGCCTGACCTATTTCAGCCTGATTTTTATAGATAGGAGCACAATCAAAATGTCGATACCCGATTTGAATGGCCTTCCGAATTACATCGTAAGCCTGATCGGCTGGTATACCGGCAGTTCCAAGCCCGATCATGGGCATTTCATCTCCATTGCTGAATTTCAAATATTTCACTGGCGATTGATTATGGCGTCTACCAAATTTAAGAAAGTTCGCAATACCTTCACGGTCTTTGTGTACTTTCTCGGCAATCGCCGCTACCCGCGCCGGATCTTATTGATTTCTCGTCATATTGAAAACTTCCGTTCTGGTCACGCCCTCATGCGTGAGTTTCAGAGAAATGACCATTTTATTGGGCCCGGTTTGTTCGTAAGTCAGCCCCTTCAAGATCACTTTACCAGGGGAGAATTCCACCTTTTCGAAAGAAACATATTCTTCACGGGTCTCCCACCCGGTAAAATCTTCATTGAAATGTCGGAGTTTCATGCCGGTGCTATCCAGTACCCAAAACTCATAAAAGCTGACTGTGCCGTCCTCCCCGAAATGGCGAAACATACCCATCATGGTTCCATCCTCGGCAGGGTCTGACCATACTTCTTCGAAGGTGCCACCAAATCCCGGGCCTGTCCAGGTACCAGTGAGCCAGGAGAAATCCGGAGTGCTTTGGCCATAGGCCAGGAAGGAGAGAAAGAAAAGGGAAGAAAAGAGTAGGTTTTTCATGAGCGTTTTCGGTTTTGACGAGTGGCGTGGCTTAAACTGGACAAAAGGTAAGAATTTTGAATCGAAAAGTGAGTATTATCAGCAGTCAGGAAAGCTGACTTTCGACAATGGCCAGACCCTCAGCAATTGATTTGGGACGAAAGCCCATGCCTTTTGCCTTTTCAATGATAAAGCCTGTTCTGGGTGGGCGCTTGCCGGGCTGGGTAAAAGTAGAGGCATCCACTGCACTGATCAGCGATCGATCCAGCTGAAAGCAATCAGCCACCATGATGGCCAGAGAATAGGGAGAGACCATCTCTTCTCCGGAAAGGTGAAAGATTCCCTGATGTCGGTTTTTGGCTACTAACCAGCAACCGAAAGCCAAATCCTCGGCCAGCGTGGGCGTGCGCCACTGGTCATTCACAACCTGGATGGGTTTATGCTGTTCAAGGCTGTTTTTGACCCACAACACAATATTGGACCTGCTCGGGTCATGTGCCACACCATAGACCAGAACCGTCCGCACGATTGAAGCCTTCAAACCACTGTTCAAAACCAGCGATTCAGCTTCCAGCTTGCTGCGGCCATAGTGGCTGATGGGGTTGGGAAGGTCATTTTCCTCGTAAGGGCCATTTTCACCATCAAAGACGAAATCCGTAGAAACGTATAGGAAATAGGCGTTGAGAGTTTTGGCAGCGGCCAGGAGGTATTCTGTGCCGCTCACATTGGCTTGCCAGCACTGGTCTGGGTGGAGTTCACATTCATCCACCTGGGTCATGGCACCACAGTGAATGAGGACATCCGGCCGGGATGCTATGATGAGTTGATTGACTTCCTCTGGGTGGGTGAGGTCTGCTGATAAATAAGAATAGCTACCGGCGGGGTTTCTATTTGGTCCCCGCCCGGTAGCTATCGTGGTGATTTCATGCATGCCGGATAATAGACTCACGAGTTTCTGGCCCAGGAGTCCATTGGCACCGGTGATGAGCACGCGCATGTTATTTTTCTTTCGGGTATTCGTACCCGTATTTTTTGGTGATCTCTTTTTTGGGCACCATCTCCAGTTCTATGGTCAGGTAGGTGTCTTTTTCGGGTTTGTCGCCACGGGCGGTTTTCACTGCGGCTATTTTGTCTATCACCTCCAGGCCTTCTACCACCCGACCGAAAATGGTGTATTCGTTGTCCAGGTGTGGTGCGCCATCTGTGACAGTATAGGTGGCGACTGTTTCAGGATCTACATCTCTGTCCATACTGATCCCTAATTCTTTGGACACATAGTCTTTGCAGTCCAGCGCAAGTTGATTCATTCCTTCGAAATCACCTTTTAGCTGCAGCTCTGTAAACAGCTGTCGGAGGCTATCATATTGATCGTCGCGAAGCATTTGGCTCACACCCTGGTTGAGTTTCATCTGATCGGTGGTGAGCTCCGCCTCAGAGTATTTGCGACCATCCACGATGTAAAACTGCGAGCTGGAGGACATTTTCTTTGGGTTCACCTGGTCTCCCTGGCGAGCCGCTGCTATGGCCCCTTTGGTATGTTGGAAGCCTTTCACTATTTCAGCAGGAATCCGCTGATCTTCTGTTTCTCTGATGCCCTCTTTGGTCTGCACGTCTCCTCCCTGAATCATGAATCCTTCGATGACCCGGTGCCAAATGGTGCTGTCATACCTTCCGGCTTTGGCGAGTTCAATAAAGTTTTTCTTGTGCAAGGGCGTCTCATCGTAGAGAATGGCCTTCATATCGCCATATTCTGTATGAATGGTAACGAGGTAATCTTTGTTTTTGTCACAGGCAGAAAGCGCTATGGCCAGAACAACGAACGCCAGGAGTAATTTTTTCATAATCGGGTGTTTAGATCAGTTTCAAAGATAAAAAATCAAAGTTGTTTACGTATTTCCGCGAGAATTTTATCTCCTCCGGCTTTTAGGATTTCTTCGGCGAGCTGATTGCCCAGAGTCGTGGGGTTGGCCCCGCGTAGGGTTTTCACAATTCTCTGACCGCCATCCAGACTTACAATGCCCCCTGAGATGACCAGTTCGTCACCTGCCCAGTTGGCCAACGCGAATACCGGGATGCTACACCCGCCCTCCAGTCGTGCCAGATAAGCTCGTTCTGCCAACAACCGGCTTTCAGTTGGCTGATGGTTGAGGACAGATCGGATGGCTTCCTTTTTCTCCGCCGAAAGAGATGAATGGGCCTCTATGGCAATGCTGCCCTGACCCACTGCCGGTATAAATTCATCCTGAGACAGTTCATGCCTGATCATAGGGTCGTAACCCATTCTGTGCACTCCGGCATAGGCCAGCACAAGTCCATCACAGAGCCCTGCTCTCATTTTTTCCAGTCGGGTCTGGAGATTTCCCCGGACATCCACAGTTTGCACATTTGGATAAAAATGCCTGAAAAGGGCTACCCTGCGGGTGGAGGAGGTACCCAAAATGAGTTGCTCGTTCTTTAGGTCAATGGGTTTTTCGGAGACAATCACGTCGTTGATCTTTTCGCGCTCACTGAACGCGATGATCTCAAATCCTGCCGGCAATCGGGACTGCATGTCCTTCGCACTGTGTACAGCTATGTCCACTTCTCCTGATGCGAGCTGCTCTTCCAGCTCTTCTGTAAAAACACCCTTGCTCCCTATTTTGGCAATGGAGACATCCAGTACTTTGTCACCTTTGGTTTCTCGAAGTACCAGCTCTGTGGGGTGCCCGGCCTGCTGTAGTTGTCGGGCCACATATTCTGCCTGCCAGAGGGCAAGCTTACTTTTTCGGGTTCCTATCCTGATGATTTCCACTAGGCGTTTTTCTTTCTTCCGCGTTTGTTTTGATAGTTGCGCTCCACAAACTCTATGATTTTGCCGGCAATGTCCTTTTCTGTGGCGGTTTCAATTCCTTCCAGGCCGGGAGAGCTATTCACTTCCAGAATAAGCGGCCCTCTATCAGACTGGAGCATATCTACTCCGGCTATGTGAAGCCCCATGGCAGCCGCAGCTTTGATGGCGGCAGCTTTTTCAGACCTTTTCAGTCGGATGAGCTCTGCCGACCCTCCTCTGTGGAGGTTGGATCTGAATTCTCCTTCTTTGCCGGTGCGCTTCATGGCCCCTACAACCTCCCCATCTACGATAAATGCCCGGATATCCGAAGCTTTGGCTTCTTTGATAAATTCCTGGACGATAATACGAGCTTTGAGACCATGAAAGGCCTCAATCACTGACTTGGCGGCTTTGATGGTTTCGGCCAGTACCACACCAAGACCCTGCGTGCCTTCCAGCAACTTGACGATGAGAGGCGCTCCACCCAGGTTTTGGATGATTTGTTTCTCTTCTTTGGAGTAGTTGGTAAAGGCAGTTTTTGGCAAGTCCAGTCCTGCTGCAGCGAGCATTTGCAAGCTCCGGAGTTTGTCTCTAGAGCGCGTGATCGCTATCGACCGGTTCGCACTGAAGACATCCATCATTTCGAACTGACGGAGCACGGCGGTTCCATAAAAGGTGACTGACGCTCCAATTCGGGGGATGACGGCATCATAATCGGTGAGCTTCTGCCCCTGATAATACATGGCCAGTGCATTTTGCTCGATCATGATGTCACACTGCAAATGGTCGATGACGTGTACTTCGTGACCTCTTTCTTCTCCAGCTTCCTTCAGTCTGCGGGTGGAATACAGATCCGATTTTCTGGAAAGTATCGCTAATTTCATTTTTGAGTTTTCTTTAAGTCAAAGGAAAGGTTTTTTTCGGATACATCTACCAGAAAGCGACCTTTCAAAAGCTTTCTTCCGAGTAGTACGGGGTTTTTCATGCGGCTCCTGTCGGTGAGTGAAAACTGCGCAGGATAGGCCTTGCCGAAAAGGACAATTTTTGTTTTGATTACATATCTCAGCTGAGCTACTCCGTTGGAGCTTCTGATCTTCTTTTGTGTATAGTCTGTGGTTTCGAACCGCTTGCTGATGGTGGTGCCATCCTGATCAATGGATACATGAAAACTCAGTACACCCTCCTTCACCGAAATTTTTTTACAATGAATAGAGGAAGTAAATGCTCCGGTATCAATTTTGGCTTTTACCCCTTCAATACCAAGATCAGGAAAATCCACTATATCCGCTCTTCCAATGGTTTTTTTTGTTTTCACTAGGACCTAAGCAGTTTACTGCATTGCAATGAAAGGTTCATATACGTAATGCGCGGACTTGCGTTTCTCTGCAAATGGTTGAGGCTGTTGCTAATGTTTATATAGATGTTTTCTAAAACTTCTAGCGTGGCAAAGCCGCCAAATTTTTTAATGAACTCCCCTTCAGCTCCCTCGCGCTGGAGGAGCTGGTTATTGTCGGCTTTGGACAGGATGGCATCTCTGATCAGTGCGATGGCAAACTCCAGCTGATTTCGCTGCTGAGGCTTGGAGCTTTGCAGAAACGATTCCGTGTTTTGGACCATGGCTGTGTAGTCTCCTTTCAGGCAGATTTGCATCCAGTTTCTGAATGATTCGTAGGCGATGGAGCCGGCGTGCTCCAGCTCATAGAAAGCCTTGCCCATACTGCCGGATGCCAGGCGGGCGATCTTCTCGGCCACCTGCGGGTCTGCTCCACGCTGGCTGATGAGGTGCTCAGCAATGACTGACTCCTGAAAAGGGGCTACATTAAAAATCTGCGTTCGGGATTTGATGGTGGCGAGCAATGTATCGTAAGCGTAGCTCACCAGTAGATAGATCGTTTGGGTGGGAGGCTCTTCCAGTACCTTCAGGATGCCATTGGCAGCTGCCGGGTGCATGTATTCCGGATACCAGATGATCAGGATCTTAAAGTCCCCCTCAAAAGACTTCATGCTTACTGTCTTGATGATATTGCGGCTGTCTTCTTTAGAAATGAGGACGTTTTTATTTTCATACCCATTATAGGTGACCCAGTCCTCAATGTCCCCGTAGGGTTGCTCGTGCGCAAAGGTTCGCCATTTTTTTAGGGTGTCGCTTTGCAGCTTGTCGTATTCTGTGGCCTTGGATGCCGAAGGTTTGGGGTAGATATAATGAACATCCGGGTGAATCAGCCGCTCCATTTTGTGGCAGTTGGGACATGCTCCACAGGCATCTTGCTCCTGCTTATTTTCACACAGGAGGTAGGTAGCAAAGGCCAATGCCATGGAGAGGCCACCACCGCCCACCGGACCATTGAAAAGCTGAGCGTGCGCAATGTGATTGTTTTTGTAGGAGGCCACGAGTGACTCTTTCAAACTTTCCAAACCCGGGATATCCGCAAACCGCATATGCAATTAATTTTTTTCCCAAACCCGATACTGAGCAGAGGCCTCAAAGATATGATTTAGGATGTTTTTATCCTGTTCGGTTAGTTCTAAATTTCTTCTTTTCATTACCACTTGCGCAGTGATGAAAGCTTTGCGTGGCTGGTGGGTCACAAAACCTTTTGCTCCGCCCCAGGAGAAAGAAGGGATGATGTTACGCGGGAACCCCTCACCAAAAATGTTGGCCGCCACACCTACTGTAGTGCCGGTGTTGAATAGGGTGCCAATGGCCGTTTTACTGTGGTCACCCATGATCAACCCACAAAACTGGAGGCCAGTGTGAACGAACCGCCCGGAGGCAAAGTCCCACATGCGCACAGGATCATAGTTGTTTTTGAGGTTGGAGTTGTTGGTGGCAGCTCCCAGATTACACCACTCACCCAGCACGGAGTTGCCAAGAAAGCCGTCATGCCCTTTATTGCTTCGGCCCCAGAAGACGCTGTTGGAAATTTCACCGCCCATTTTGCACTGGGGTCCGGCGGAGGTATCCCCTCGCAGTTTGCTGCCCATGGCCACTATGCTGCCTTCCCCCATTCCAAAAGGTCCCCGAATGATAGCCCCTTCCTGTACCTCACTGTTTCGACCCAGGTAAATAGGGCCATTTTCTGCATTGAGAATAGCCGCCCGGACCTGGGCACCTTCCTCCAGAAAGATATCTGACCCGTAAGTTATGGTATGCGCATCTGTGATGGGCTGGCTCGTTCTTCCTTTGGTGATCAGTTCAAAATCTTTTCGGATCTCTGCTCCATTGAGCTGAAAGATGTGCCACGTATAGGAAATCTGGTCATAAGATTCCTCAAAGGAAACCGGCTGATAGTCGGTATGTAATAGGGGATTGTGTTTGCCCCGGGCTGCAAGGGGGTGCTCTCCGTGCCGGAGCACCTGGCCAGGTTTCAATGTTTTGACGGCTTGTATGAGGGAGTCATCGGGCAAAAGGCCGTCAACAATCCAGAGGGTATTCTCCTCAGCGGTCAGCGTGGTGAATTTCTCTTGAAGATAGGGGAGGGTTTCAAACCCAAAGGGTGCAGCATCGAGTTTTCTGGCCCATTTTTCAGCGATGGTAAGGATTCCCACGCGCAAATCAGCGATGGGTCGTGTATAGGTAAGAGGAAGAAGCTGCTGATGGGCTTCCGGGTGCTCAGCAAAAAGTATGCTCATAGGGGCAAAAATAAAAAAGTCTTCAGGACAAATGCCCGAAGACTTCAATTACTTATGTCTATAAGAAATTACTTGCTTTTCTTGTACTTCTTATTGAATTTCTCAACTCTACCGGCAGTATCCAAGAAGATTTTCTTACCTGTGTAAAACGGGTGAGAAGCAGAACTAACCTCTATCTTCACCAATGGGTATTCGTTTCCGTCTTCCCATTTGATGGTTTCGTTACTAGTCATTGTAGACCTTGTGATGAATTTGAATTCACTAGTGGTATCTAAAAAGACTACTTCTTTGTATTCTGGATGGATGTCCTTTTTCATAATTCTTTTCTGATGCTTTTCTTAAAAAGGATTGCAAAGATAGAGTAAATTCCACGAGAATCAAAAGCTACTTTTTTAATATTTTTACCACGTGAGATATACCATTTCTGTTTTACTAACCCTGAGCATCAGTTACTTAGGTGCCCAGAGTACCGATATCCCCTTAAATGCACCTGCCTATCACATATTGGACGAGTGGGATGTGAAGGCTGAAAAGAGCGTTTTCACCACTATAAAGCCCATTTCGAGGAGATATTTTGCGGAGAGCATTGAAGCAGGGGCCGCGGGGAGTTCCCGTGCGGATGTTTGGGATAAAGTATACCTGCAGCGGGAGACAAGGGCATATCAAGACAGTGTTGAAGAAAACGAAAAGCCCCTTTTTGGTCGCTTTTTCCAATACCCGGCGGATGTCTTCTCGGTTGGTCAGGAGGATTTTGATCTGCATGTAAACCCCGTGGTAGTCTTGGGATTGGGGAGAGAGACCGATTCTCGCTTTGATAAGCCGATTTTTGAGAACTATCGTGGACTGGAACTCAGAGGGACAGTCGACAACAAAGTAAGCTTTTACACTTTGCTCACAGAAAACCAGGCCCGGTATCCAAACTATGTACAGCAGGTGACTGACTCTACGCTGGCGGTACCCTATGAAGGGTTTTGGAAGGCCTACAACAACACCGGAGTGGATTTTTTGAGGGCTCAGGCTTATATAGACTTTAATGTATCGAAGCACATAAGCGCCCAGTTTGGGTACGGAAAGCACTTCATAGGGGATGGTCGCAGATCACTCATTCTCTCAGATGTGGGCAACAACTATCCATACCTGAGGATTAACACCCGAGTGTGGAAGGTCCAATACACCAATATTTTTGCACAGCTCATAGCGGAGACCACTGGCGGTACTTATGGGCTGGATGGGATTGGCTCTTTTTCGAAAAAATACCTGGCCAGTCACCATCTGAGCATCAATGCCGCACCCAACCTCACGGTGGGACTTTTCGAGTCGGTCATCTATGGAGACTCATCCGGCACGCTAAAAATAGATTACCTAAACCCGCTCATATTCTACAGGGCTCTGGAACAGCAGGATGGTAGCTCGGACAATGTGCTATTGGGGCTGGATTTTAAATGGAACCTTTGGCAGTGCATCTCATTGTATGGCCAGCTGGTGGTGGACGAACTCATCCTTGGTGAAGCTTTCAGCAAAAGTGGCTGGTGGGGCAACAAGCAGGGCTTTCAACTTGGGGCCAAGTATTTTGATGTGTTTGGGATAGAAAACCTCAATGGACAGGTGGAGCTCAACCGTGTGAGGCCGTATGTATATGGTCACGAGACCAACTTTACTTCGTACAGTCATTATAACATGGCCCTGGCGCATCCCTTGGGCGCCAATTTTCAGGAGGTGTTATTCTCTCTGAACTTTCGCCCTTTGCCAAAACTTAAAGTGCAGGGGGACCTGCTCACTGCGCGGTATGGCGATGATCAGGGAAACCTGAATTATGGAAGAGATGTCCTGAAGACTTACCTCCCTGCCAACAGACCCGGCGACTATGACAACCAGATGTACCAGGGCGTAGATACCAGACTATTAATGGGGCAGGCCAAAGTTTCGTACCAGATCTATCACAACATGCTGTTGGACCTGGACCTTATCTGGCGCAGAGAGACTTCAGATATGGATAAGCAGGAGACTACCATAGTGGCCACCACCTTTAGGTGGAATTTCCCGTCTAGAAGTTACCTTTTCTAATGCGTATTTTCTGGAGAATACTGGGTTATGCGCGTCCGTTGGGGCCGGTGGTACCGCAATATCTGGTGCTGATCTCACTGGCTACGGTATTCAGTGTGATCAACCTCACCGCGCTCATTCCTTTATTGCAGGTTCTTTTTAACGAAGTGGAGAGCGGCCAGATGGTGGTCCAGCCATCGTTTTCCTGGACCATTGGTTACCTCAAAAACCTATTCTATTATCACCTCCATGAAGCTGTAGCCACCAGTGGCAGGTTTTCAGCTCTTTATTACATCTGTTTACTCATGGTGGCTTCGGTATTGCTGGCCAACCTTTTTCGGTACCTGTCCCAACTCATTCTGGCCAGGGTGAGAGTAAGGGTGATTCAAAACCTCAGAAATGCCGCCTTTTTGGCCATCACCAATTCGGATGTGGGCTTTTTCTCGTCACGAAAAAAAGGAGATCTTATTTCAAGGGTTAGTTCGGATGTGCAGGAGGTAGAGCAGTCTGCGGTCAGCGCACTCAAAATCATGGTCAAAGAGCCCTTTCTCATCATTGGCTATTTCGCAGTACTTTTTACTATTTCAGCCGAACTTACCCTATATACTCTCACACTGGTGCCTCTGGCCGGAATGGCCGTATCGGTAGTCGCCCGTAGAATTCGCAAATGGGCCAGGCAAACGCAGGAATCTTTGGGTCAGATGAATAGTACGCTGGACGAAACCATCACCGGAATCAGAATTATTAAGGCGCTTGCTGCCCAGTCATACATCCGCCAACGATTTGTCAAAGAAGTGAAAGCCTATGCCGCCCAGTCTTTCAATATTTCTAAGAAGGCTAACCTGGCCTCTCCCATATCAGAGGTGATGGGCGTAGCAGTGCTCAGTGTGGTGTTGATCATCGGGGGAAAGATGGTACTTTCTCCTGTTCCGGAGTTGAGCCCGGCAGAGTTCATTGGGTTTTTGGTTATTTTCTCCCAGGTGCTTGTTCCTGCAAAAGCCATTTCGGTTGTTTTCAGTGAGATCAACAGAGGCATTATTTCAGCAAGCCGTGTCTTTGATCTGGTGGATAGTCGTCCGGAGATTATTGAATCTGATGACACCCGCCCCATCCAGACGCTCGAGCGTGACATTGTTTTTGAGGGCGTGAGTTTTGCTTATGAAGAGCAAGAAGTCATTACACAGCTAAACATGACCATCCCAAAAGGCAAAATCGTTGCATTGGTGGGCCCTTCAGGCGGAGGTAAATCCACCATAGCGGATCTTTTGTGCCGGTTTTATGACCCTACTCATGGCAGTATCACAGTAGATGGCGTGGACCTGAGATCACTTGCACTGAACCAGTGGAGAGGATTAATCGGGCTGGTTTCACAGCAGCCGCTTCTTTTTCATGACACCATTGCCAATAACATCACGTTTGGTCGGACGGAGGTCTCCTTCGCCCAAATCCAAAAAGCTGCGAAAGCTGCCAACGCAGATGCATTTATTGAAAAACTCCCACAGGGGTATGAGACCATCATAGGAGAAATGGGCAATAAGCTCTCAGGTGGAGAAAGACAGCGCCTGACCATAGCCCGGGCCATCCTGCAAGACCCACCGATACTTATTTTGGATGAAGCCACCTCATCATTGGATGCCCAATCTGAAGAGCAGGTTCAGCAAGCTTTGTTTACGTTGATGAAAGATCGTACCACCCTGGTGATTGCTCACAGACTAAGCACCATTCAACATGCTGACGAGATTCTCGTTATTAACAAAGGGCGGATCACGGAACGAGGAACTCATGATCAGCTGAGGGCGACATCCGGTCTATACCAACAACTCACCCAACTGCAGTCTTTTTGACCCATTTCAACGAATTGACCGTGGGGGGTAACGGATTATTTATCTAATTTTCAGGTACACTCTAAGAAACCAGATGAGAAAGTTCAAGTTGTTTTTTTACCCCGTCTATTTGATCGCCATTTTTTTGGTGCTTTACTTCAGTATGGACATCCTGGCCCATATGGATAATTATAAGGAAAAGATTGATATGACTTTTGCCCTTAGAAAACTTCCGGTCTACCTGATGAGCGCATTTATCCTACTGGGGGTATTGATGCTTGTGGAACTGATTGCTGAAAATGTGCAGATACTGGACCTGAAAAGCAGGGTGAAAAAAGCCGAAGAAGAGGTGTTGAAATACAAGGCTAAACTGTATGATCAATCCCAGGAAGCGGGTGATGACGAAGAAGAAAGTGAGTCATTCAAAATAGACCTGGGTGATGATGACGATGATGATGATTGACCGGAATCATTAAAAAGGAAAGTGCCTCTTGCACAGTTAATCGAGAATACGGTATATTAGAACCATGCTCGCAAAGACGTATGGAAGTGCCGTATATGGCGTCAATGCCTACACCATTACTATAGAAGTGAACGTTGGACAGGGAACCCGATTTTATATGGTGGGTCTCCCGGACTCTGCCGTGAAGGAGAGTGAACAACGTGTAGAATCCTCGATCAAATACCATGGCTATCGCATGCCCCGCCAAAAGGTGGTGGTGAATCTGGCTCCTGCGGATATCAAAAAAGAAGGTTCCGCTTATGATCTGCCCATTGCCCTGGGAATTCTACAAGGTTCGGAGCAGGTCACCTTCCCCGATCTGGAAAAGTACGTGATCATGGGAGAGCTATCACTGGATGGCATGCTTCGTCCCATCAAAGGGGCGCTTCCCATTGTGATTGAGGCTCGAAAAAAAGGATTCAAAGGATTTATTCTACCCAAAGAAAATGCTTCAGAGGCGGCCATCGTGGACGACATAGAGGTAATAGGTGTAGAGACCATCAAGGAAGCCATTGAGCACCTGGATGGCACCGCGCCAATAGAGTCACTGCATCATGATACCCGTGACGTTTTCTTTTATGACCTGGATCAGGTGGATGCAGACTTTGCCGATGTGCAAGGTCAGGAAAACATTAAGCGTGCCATGGAAATAGCGGCTGCCGGAGGACACAATGTCATCATGATCGGGCCTCCCGGCGCAGGTAAGACCATGCTGGCGAAAAGACTCTCTTCCATTTTGCCGCCTTTGTCGCTACATGAAGCCCTGGAGACCACCAAGATTCATTCTGTAGCCGGAAAGCTGGGGGGCAATGGCAAGCTGATTGCCAACCGGCCCTTTCGCTCACCTCACCACACCATTTCCGATGTGGCACTGGTAGGCGGTGGTGGCATTCCTCAGCCCGGGGAGATTTCTCTGGCCAATAATGGCGTACTTTTTCTGGATGAGCTTCCCGAATTTAAAAGAACCGCACTCGAGGTGATGCGTCAGCCGCTGGAAGAGCGCCGGGTGACCATTTCCAGAGCCAAGGTTTCCATTGACTACCCGGCCAACTTCATGCTGGTGGCCAGTATGAATCCATGCCCATGCGGGTATTATAATCATCCGGAAAAAGAATGTGTGTGTGGACCTGGTGTGGTGCAGCGCTACCTCAATAAGGTAAGCGGACCCCTGCTGGATCGCATCGACCTGCATGTGGAGGTCACTCCGGTTTCTTTTGATCAAATGACCGCCGACCGAAAAGCGGAATCCAGCCTGGAGATCAGGGCCCGGGTGATCAGGGCGCGAGAGATTCAAAAAGACAGATTTAAGGACACCCCGGAAGTTTTCAACAATGCCATGATGGGCTCTAGCACCACCAAGGAGCTTTGCAAAATCAATGAGGGCGGAAAAGTACTGCTGAAAACGGCTATGGAGAAACTCGGGCTCTCCGCCCGGGCCTATGACCGGATTCTGAAAGTGTCTCGAACCATTGCCGACTTGGCGGCCAGCGAAGACATCAAGATAGAGCACCTGGCAGAAGCCATTCAGTACCGCAGCCTGGACCGGGAAGGTTGGGCCGGGTAGAGTCGGTTTATTTTTTTATGGAGCTTGTCCATTCCTCACTTCCTCATTCGTCTTAAGGTCAGAAATCATAGAAACCTTAAAATTTGAATGACATGAAAAAGTTCTTAGTAATCTATCACGCATCGGCTGAAGCAATGGCCGCAATGTCACAGGCGACACCCGAGCAAAGAGCGGAAGCGATGAAACCCTGGATGGCCTGGAAAGAAGCCCTGGGAGATAAAATGCTCGACCTGGGAGCACCCCTTTCAGGGGGTGTGAAAATCAAGCCTAATGGATCAACAGAGGCTTCAAAAAAGGAAGTGACGGGCTATTCCATGATTCAGGCAAAGGACCTTGCGGCTGCTCAATTACTTTTGGCAGGACACCCGCACCTTCAGAGTGGTTGCGACATTGAACTTCACGAAGCAATGGCTATGTAAACAACCAGAAAACAGTCCATGGCATTGATCCCGTGGACTGTTTTAACTCTGTGCTTGATAGTTTTTCACCCCTTTGTAAAAGAGCCAGTACATCGCCAGCATCAAAAAGTGGGCAATATCATCCCGCGTAAACCACGATGGGTGGATATCCAGGCCAGCCACTTTCACTCCTGCCATCACAAAAAGAAAGGCCATTCCCTGCAGAAAATACTTATAGTTCGTTGCCCCGGCTTTCATGCGCTGATAGGAGAGCACTCCCACAAAGACAAAAAATCCGGCGGTATGCACCATTACCCATTTGAATGAAAAGTCCATGATCAGCAGGATCAATGTGGCAAAAAACTTGCTTCGGATAACGTTGATGAGCATTTGCCTTTTTTTGCTGTCAGAGACATCCAAAGTCATGGCATACTCCGCCGCTACCCCTCCCAAAATGGCGATTGACCATCCGGGGATTTTACCGGGCATGTCCACATACTCAAAGAGCAGGTGAGAAAACCCACCGAAAACAAGCGAAATCGAATAGGCCAGGAAAAACCACGACCAGTATTTTTTGAAGGGATCTTCTGATCCCTTTAGACGGGTATAAAGTATTCCGCAAAGGGAAGCCAGGACCCAGTTCATTAGCGTGCTGAGCGGCTCCAGGAGCGTGAGACCAAAGAGCTCAAATGTGACCTTTTCCAATAGCTTTTATTGTTGGTGAGAAATTGGTTAAAACGTTTTGGAGAGGCGAAACTAAATAAGTTAGTCCTAAGATATTCCTTAAATTGGCCATTACTTCCTGAAGCTAATATTGGTTCATGATCCGGATGACCCTCAAACTATTCGCAATTTTACTCGTGCTGATTGGCGCTTTGGCCATTGCCACCCTGACTGTGGTGGATAGAAACCATTATCAGAAGAGGCCTTTTTATCGGGAAATGGACCTCAGGCTAGACTCTCTCGCCGAGGTTTTTGCCCTTCAGCTAAATCAGGATTCTTTGCACATTGGTTGGTCCAGAGTAAATATCACCCCATCAGAAAAAGTCCCGTTAGCGGGATATGGCGCTCGTGACCCCAAGGAAATGACGGGCATTCATGATTCGAGTTTTGTCCGTACGGTGATTTTTCAGAAAGGGTCACAAAAAGTAGCAGTGGTCACGGCTGATCTGCTCATTATTCATCCGGAGCTGTCCAGGGCTGTGTGGAGAGGTCTACCAGCGGGCTGGTCACCTGATCAAATCTATTTTACAGCATCGCACACCCATTCTGGTCAGGGTGGGTGGGCTCCCGGGACGGTGGGGCGTTTATTTGCAGGAGATTTTGATGACTCCCGGGTGGATTTTCTCACTACTAAAATCATCCAATCCATTCGGGAAGCGAGTGACGCTCTTGAGCCAGGTGAAATAGCAGTGGGTGAGCTGGCAGTAGATGATCTGGTGAAGAACAGACTGGTCAAAGACAAAGGAATTGAGGATCCCTGGATGAAAGTGATACAGCTTCGCAAAGGGGAGTCCAAAGGATTTCTAGTTTTTTACAGCGCCCATGCCACCTGCTTTGGTGCGGATTTCAACCAGCTGTCTGGAGATTTTCCGGCCAGGTTCAACCTCCTGATGGAGGCTGACAGTGCCATCACCTTCTCTGCTTATGGTGCCAGTGCCGTGGGGAGTATGGGTCCGGATGTGCCTGGAGCCCACCCAGCAGGCAATGTTGAAAAAATAGCTGAAGAACTGAGGCAGCAAGCCGTACTCTTCAGCCTTCTTGGCGCGGGGCACCGGCAGGTGTCTGCCCTCACGTCGTTTCGACTGAGCGTACCCTTGCCGGATCCGGCCTTCAAAATATCAAAACACCTGGCCTTAAGGCCTTACTTGTTCAAATGGGCCTTTGGCAACTACCCTCATTATGTGTCGGTGATGGTTTTGGGTGAAACGCTCCTTATCGGAATGCCTTGTGATTTTTCTGGTGAGCTGGCGGTGCCCCTTTATGAGAAAGCGAGGGCCTTGGGTTACCAGCTCATTATTACCTCATTCAACGGCGACTATGCCGGCTATGTAATCAAAGATGAATGGTATGATCTTCCCAAATATGAAGCCCGTACCATGAGCTGGTATGGCCCGTATGCCGGCCAGTACTTTACGGAAATAATCAATCGAATAATCAGTACCATAGATGAAAATAACCAAACCAACACTCCTGATAGATGAGACCAAAGTCAGGAAGAACATCCGGATGATGGCCGAAAAGGCCCGCAAAAGTGATCCGATCCTGCGCCCTCATTTTAAAACACATCAATCAGCCACCATAGGTCGGTGGTTTGCTGAGGAGGGGATCACGTGCGCCACCGTTTCTTCGGTGGATATGGCCAGGTATTTTGCGGATGCAGGGTGGAAAGACCTCACCATTGCTTTCCCTTATAACCCGTTGGAGGCAGAAGCCATACAAAAGCTGGCCAGTGAAATTCGGCTGAATGTTTTGATCGTATCTAAGGAGGCTCTGGAGCACCTGAACAATCATGTGGATGCTCCTGTGGGGTATTTCATCAAACTGGATGTGGGTACCCATCGGACGGGGGTGATGCCGGATAATTTCACGGAGATCCAGGCCATGGCAAAAAGCAATCAACCACACCATGAACTGAAAGGGTTGCTGGCTCATGCGGGACATACCTATCAACCATTGACCCGGGAGGAAGCCAATAAGATCTACCATCAATCATTGGCTGCCTTTGACAAGGTGAGTCAGGCCATCGGCAGGAAAGATTTGATTTATTCGTATGGAGACACTCCATCTTGCTCGCTCGTGGATGACTTCTCCGCAGTGCAGGAGCTCCGTCCGGGCAATTTCGCATTTTATGATGTCATGCAGCATCATTTTGGATCTTGCACACTGGAGGATATAGCTGTATGTATGGCCTGCCCGGTAGTATCCATTCATCCAGACCGGGGGGAGGTGGTCGTGTATGGAGGAGGTGTTCATTTTTCCAAGGATTTCATTCAAGTGAGTGATCGGAGGGTATTTGGTACCGTGGTTTCTACAGATGGCACGAGTTGGGAAACCACGCCGCTGGCTACCGTGGATCGGCTTTCGCAGGAGCATGGGATCATTCGTGGGTCGTCGGATTTTATTAATTCGGTTAGAATTGGGGATCTGGTAGGGATTTTGCCTGTACACAGCTGCATGGCCGCTGACCTTCAGGGTTACTATGTATCTTTGGCCGGCCAGCGAATAGAAAAATTAAACAAAGCTACTTTATGAGAAAAGCGTTGATTGTCGGAATGCTCCTCTTTGGCGCATCCCAAAACCTCAGTGCTCAAGAGAATTTACCTGTTACAGACTCTCTGGACCTGATGATCGGGCAGATGATTCTGACGGGATTGGGGGACTTTAATAGGCTGGACAAAGGAGCACCCGTTTTTGAAGCGATCAGAACAGGAAAAGTGGGGGGAGTGATTCTTTTTGAAAAAAACCTAAACAGTATAAATACGGAGAAAAATATACAGGAAATCCTCAGCTATGCTCAGGCCCAGACGGAGATACCTTTGTTGGTGAGCATAGATGAGGAAGGAGGAAGGGTAAACAGGCTCAAAACAAAATATGGTTTTCCGAGGACGGTGACGGCCCAGTACCTGGGCAATCTTGACCATCCGGATTCCACAAGTTTCTATGCCAGACAAACCGCTTCTATTTTGTATCAACTAGGCATCAACATGAATTTCGCGCCATCTGTTGATGTGAATGTAAACCCCTCTAATCCGGTTATTGGAAAAATCGGCCGGTCTTATTCTCAGGACCCGGCAGTGGTGGCCAGACATGCACAGCTGGTGGTGGAAGCACATGATCTTTTTGGAATAGCTACAGTACTTAAGCATTTCCCAGGGCATGGTAGCTCCCGAGACGATTCACACCTCGGTCTGGCGGATGTCTCGGATACCTGGCGGTTTGAGGAATTATTGCCCTATAAAGCCTTATTGGACTCCGGGAAAGTACGCGCGGTGATGACCGCCCACATTGTGAATGAGGTCCTGGACGACCGAAAACTTCCAGCCACCCTGTCTGACAAAGTGATATCGGATGTGCTCAGGGGATTTTTGGAATATGAAGGTGTGGTCATCTCAGACGACATGCAGATGCGTGCCATCAGTGCTCAGTACGGACTGGAAGAAGCCATCAAAATGGCTATCAATGCAGGTGTGGACATACTCTTATTCGCCAATAATGTCCCCGATTATGACCTGGTGACAGCAGAGCAAATTCACGCTATTATTAAGAAATTCGTTAAAAATGGAGATATTAGTGAGGAGCAAATTGCCAAATCATACAAGCGAATTATGATTTTGAAAGCAGAAATGGGGCTTAGTAAGCACTAAAACAGATATAAACATCAAGTCAAATAAGTAAATGATTCAATACAATCCAAGGTCCTGGTTCTCTCTCATCTTTGATGTTTACAGCCGATATGTCATTAAGTTATTATTTCCCCTGCTCCTTTTCGTGGGCGTTTTCACCTTGTTGCTGTGCTTTCTGGTCATCGATGTGTTCAATCTTCATTATGGCGGCACTATTGCCTTTCACTCCATTCTGGGGGTGATTTTGGGCCTTTTTCTGGTACTCCGTACCAACACCGCCTATGACCGATGGTGGGAGGGGCGTAAGCTCTGGGGACAGCTGGTGAACGACAGTCGTCAAATAGCGATTAAGGTAGATGCATTTCTGCCTAAGGAAGCCACTGAGGATCGGGAATATTTTAGGAGAATGATCCCTAATGCGGCTTTTGCCATCAAAGAGCACCTGAGAGACAGTATTCTCATTGGGGAGATGGACACCATCAATGATGAAATCAAAAACAGGATCATCAAGAGTAAACACCGCCCCAACATGGTCAACCGACTGCTCTATGATCGGGTGATGAAATGCATGAAAGAAGGGACGATCACAGCCGAGCAGCTCTTCATACTAGATAAAGAGCTCAAAGGATTTACGGACATTGTAGGGGCCTGTGAGCGAATCAAGTCAACCCCTATCCCTTATTCTTACAGCATGTTCATCAAGAAATTTCTGTTCATTTATGCCATTACACTGCCCGTTAGCTTTATGTGGGACTTTGGCTATTGGACAGTATTCATCGTCATGCTGGCCTTCTACTTTCTGGTGAGCATAGAGCTTATCTCAGAAGAAATAGAAGATCCCTTTGGCACAGACATCAATGACTTGCCGCTGAATGAGATCGCCCTTAAGATCAAGCGAAACGTTTCTGAAATTTTACACGATTAATCATCCTTAAGGGTCTCCGCCGGGTTGATGAGTGCTGTGCTGATGGTTTTGTGACTGATGGTCACAATGGCGATGAGCATGGTCACTGCAAATGAGAGAAGAAAGAATTCCGGACCAATGCTAATGCTAAACGCAAAGGTATCCAGCCATTGACTGAGAAAGTAGAACGCCAATGGCGTGGTAATGGAAAACGCAATGGTCATCAGGATGATCACTTCTCTGGAAAACATGCTGAGGATACTGAAGATCGATGCTCCCAAAACTTTCCGAACGCCTATTTCCTTGGTTTTATTCATGGCTATAAAGGAGATAAGACCATAAAGTCCCAGACATCCTATGAGGATGGAGATCACCGCAAAGACCTTCATCAACGCAGTGATTTTCATCACACCTTGATACTCCTCGGCCAGGGTTTTGTCATAAAAATCATACTCCATTACATATTTTGGAAAAATCTGCTCCCAGGTTTGTTCAAAATGAGCTTTTGCCTCTGTGATGGCAGCTGGTGAGGTGGTTTTGAATGAAAGCGTGTAAAACAAACGGGGTGCATGGATAAATAGAATGTAGTCCAGGTCCTCTTCCAGTGAGTAGGCATGGAAATCCTTCACCACCCCGACCACTTTTTTATCGCCGTTCCAGCCGGTACTCAGGGTCTCCCCCACGGCCTGATCATATCGGTCCTTGAAGCCCATCAGATCTGCCACCTTCTGGTTGATGACCACATTGGTGCTGTCCCCTTCCCGAATATCCCTACCCGCCAAAAGCTCTATTTCAAACAATGAAATATAATAAGGGTCTACTGCTTTGAAATTGCCGTGATAAGCCTTGGGAGACTCCAAAGGGGCATAGTTGAAGCTGCTTTTCGAATTGGAATTTCCTGTGGGCTCACTCAGTGAAAAAGTGATTGATTCGATGGCGGGGGAGATTAGCATCATTTGTCTGAAACGCTCCAGCTTCACCGCATCGCGCTCAGGAACATAAGAGGAGAGGATGGTTTTGGTTTGAAAACCCAGGTCTTTGTTGAGGAAAAAATCCGTTTGTGAGGATACAATGAGCGTACCGATAATCAGGAATTGCGAAATGGCAAACTGAAGCGTTACCAGGCCTTTTCTGAGGGAGAGCCCCCCCGAATGCTGGCCATTCGTGATTTTTTTCTTGAGGGCATCCACAGTGTTCATTCTGGAAAGGAGCATGGATGGATAGAGCCCCGACAGAAAAGTGACAACTACAAAAAGAACTAAAAGGAAAAGCAGGGAGTCGGGAGACTGCAAGAGGCCTACAGTTAGCTCCTGGCCAATGATTTCTCGGAGGAGGTTAAACATAATCTCAGCAACAGCTAGCGCCAACATGAGGGCAAAACCCGTGATCAGGGCTATTTCTGCCAGAAACTGAAAGACCAGCTGGCTGCTCATGCTACCAATGGCTTTTCTAATCCCAATCTCCTTTGCCCTGTTGGCAGCCTGGGCCGTGGCCAGGTTGATAAAATTAATGCAGGCGGTCAGTACCAGGAAAACACCAATGAGCCCTAAGGCAATCAGAAACTCTATGGAGGAAGTTCCTCCGTATGAGTCGTATTCTTTGTCAAAATGTATTTCCGAAAAGGGCTGCGCAACATAGCGCGTTTCTTCCGACTCCCCTTCACCGCGATATTTCTCCACAAATGCGATCATTTTCTGATCAAAAGCCGCTCGGTCAAAGCCTGCGCCGGGTAGAAAATAGGTGTTGGTATTGGAGCTGGTGGAGTTCCATCGGATTCCCTCACCAAAGTAGGGGTTGATTTCACCGCCCTGGCTTTCATAGTCAAACAGGTATGAAAAGGGCAATGAAGTAGTAGAGGGCGGATCTCCTATGATCCCTACCACCTTGAAGTCCATCACGTTGCCGTAGTTGATCAGCTTGGCCAGGGCCAGATGTTCCTCACCCTCTTTCAGACCAAATAGTTTTCTAGCCTCGGACCTGCAAATAACCACAGAGCCGGGAGCGGTCAGGGCCTTGGCCTGATCGCCAGCTACCCACTCTACTGTGAAGAGGTCGAAAAAGGAGGGTTCTGTGAATACAATGCCCTCATCAATGAGAAATTTGTGCATTTCTCCATTTTCATCGTAGGTGTTGAGCTGGCTGCCATACTGATAATTGGTGCGCACCACATCACTGATTTCAGGAAAGTCAGCCTTCAGGGCTGGCCCCAGGGGATGGGGGGTACCCATGCCTTTTTCCACCCGGTCGGGATAGATATTCTGATTGACCACCCGGTACATGGATTCGTAATTCTCCTGATGTTTATCAAAGCTGGTTTCGAACTGAATGACTTTGTAGATGACGAGCGCACAGCCAATGCCGAGGGCCAGTCCAAACATATTGAGAAGGGTGTAAACCTTGTTTCGCTTAAGGTTTCTGAGTGCCGTAATGAGGTAATTTCTAAACATGCTCAATCTGCATTAAAAGATGCCGCATTTTGACGCGCCAATATAGTGCCAATTGAAAAAGGGGGCCTTCAGCCCCCTCTGGTGGTGTTTTATCTAAATGCTGTAAAAAAACCGAACATTAAACTGTCCGGTGATGTACAAAACTGAGCCGTTAGATGGGCACATTTACGTGCCGCTCCGCATGATAGGACGATCGAACCAACGGGCCAGACTCCACATACTTCAGTCCTCTTTTGAGGCCTTCTTCTTTATAGGCTTCGAATTGATCAGGGTGTATGAATTCAGCCACTTCGATGTGCATTTTAGTCGGCTGCAGGTATTGACCCAGGGTAAGAATGTCCAGGCCATTGGCGGCCAGGTCATCCATGGCTTTGTGCACTTCATCTATGGTTTCACCCAGGCCCAGCATGATGCCGGATTTGGTTCTTTTGCCAGCTTCTTTGGTTAGCCGGGTTTGCTCCAGACTTCTGGCATATTTGGCTTGTGGACGCACCCTTCTGTAGAGTCTTTCCACAGTTTCCATATTGTGAGAGACTACTTCCTGGCCCGGCTCGATCATCCTATAGAGTGCATCCCAGTTGCTTTTCACATCCGGTATGAGGGTTTCTATGGTGGTGGAGGGGCTGAGTTCTTTGACTTGTTTCACCGTCTGATACCAGATTTCAGCGCCTTTGTCTTTCAGTTCGTCTCGGTTCACTGAGGTAATTACCGCATGTTTCACACCCATGGTTTTGATGGCTTCTGCCACACGCTGAGGTTCTGCTTCGTCATATTCCGGTGGTCGGCCTGTGGCCACGGCACAGAAAGTACAACTACGAGTACAGACATTTCCCAAAATCATGAAAGTGGCCGTACCTGCTCCCCAGCACTCGCCCATATTGGGGCAGTTTCCACTCTCACAAATGGTGTGGAGTTTGTGCTCATCAACGATTTTCCGCACGTTGGCATACTCCCGCCCTACAGGCAGTTTTACGCGGAGCCAGTTGGGTTTTTTTATTTTTTGAGCCTTATCCTGAGATACTGTGGGTAGTTCTATCATGCTTGTAAAATGTAATGCAAAGAAAGCTTGGGCGGGTCAAAGTTCCAAACAAGGGATTTTACCTCCTTGTTCCCCAGTACATGGTAAAATATAAGGCGGAAAAAAGCGCCGAGTTTTTCTGCGTGGGGATCAGGATGATTTCTTTTGGAAAGGCTTCCATCGTTACCCCCATTTCCACACCGGCTACATTGTTTTTAAAGGTGCCAAACTCAAATGAAAGTCCCGCTTTGGCATTGAGTCCAATCGTAAGTTCGGATTCACCCAACCCCTGAAAAAGTTTTCCAGATCCCTGAATACTATTGAAGTTTCGGTGAACGTCAGAGTCAAAGGGAACATAATTGCCATTGTAAAGGATGTAATAAGGGGCTATGACGCCAATGGTAGGACCACCGGCCACTATGCCGCTGATCTGCACTCCCTGCTGCGGGGCCTTTTTAAATAGCAACGCTTCCCGACCATAGAGCCCTCTGATGGAGTAGAGAAAGTTCTGTTTGCCCCAAACAAATGAGGTGCCGGATGTGGGTGAAAGGTAACGCTGCTCCTGGCGGTGTTTGACGTTCATGACCTCAATCCCGTATACCGCAAAAAGGTCTTCCTTTTTTTGTTTGGCCAGTTTGAAGACGACACCCCCGATGAGGCCGCCACGGGTGTTTTTGTTGACCCCCCACGTGATCTCTGTGTCATACTCATTGCGATCAGGCTGAGCTGCGGCCAACAGGCTGGCAGAAATAAGCACCATGATCAGAATGACTTTTTTCATAAAGGATGAAGATATACTAGGACACTATAACAAATGTAAAAAGAGATTCCCCTGATTCTATGCAGATACGGGTTTAATATTCTCCACGATTTCATCAAAAGAAATGCCAAAATGTGAATTGTCGTAGATGGATTTTCCGTTTTGTATGATCAGAACCTGCGGCGATTGATGGTCTACCCCATATAGCTCGGCGATTTTGTTTGAAACCTCCCGGTAAGCGATGAGGTCGAGAAAGTAAGTCTTTACGTCTCCGGCTTTTTGAAGGTCCCATTTGCGCTCCAGGCGGCTGAGGGAGGCGGCGCTGATGGAGCACCGGGTGCTGTGCTTAAAGATGACAACAGGTTGTGTTTGTGAAAGCGTATTGATTTCTTCCAGTTGATCAATACTTGTGAGAGGGTTCCAATTCATTTCAGTCATTCCAGATTTGTGCTTCTTTGCGATCAAACTTTGGTTTCAAAGTAGTATCAGTAACAGCATTAGGCTGTTGTTTGTTCCGGTTTACCCTGGTCCAGAATAAATTCCATTTTCTCATACTATTTCGAATCATTTCGCTGTCCTGATTGGCCTTGGTGTAGTTGGCACTTGGATGCATATTATTTTCTGTAATCCATTTTTTCTTGTAGGTTCCGGTGTATGCTGCCGCTTCTTTGTTTTGCTGCGGATCGTACAGTTCTGCTTTTTGTCTGCTCTCAAACGCCCCGGTTACTCCGGATACGATAAGGTTATCAAGATCATAGTACCACTTTGACTTTTTACGGTCAGTCCCTTTATACTCGGTGGCAGCATAGTCGTACACACGTGATTTTTTCAGTTTTTCGTTTACATCAAAACGGTGCTTATTGGTGGAATAGGCCGGAGAAATCCAGCCCCATCGCATACCGTCATAAGGTGAACCTTCTGAGTACCTGGTGTCTACCCCCTTATCTTTCCTGGTGAAAGGTGATCCTGCCGAATACCTCGGATTTACGCTTTTGTCTTTGGCGGTGAAAGGCGATCCGGCGGAGTACCGCGGACTCACATTTTTCTCTCGTGTGGTGAAGACATTCCCTGCGGAATATCTTGGGCTGACCATTTTATCTTTTTTGGTAAATGGTGATCCTGCAGAGTATCGGGGGCCTGAATCTTTACTAAAAAGTCCCGAAAGGGAGAATTGCTTTTGGAATGGATCGCCAGCCGAGTACCGGGGGCTGACCATTTTGTCTTTTTTGGTATAAGGTGATCCCGCGGAATACCGGGGCCCTGAATCTTTGCTGAAAAGTCCGGAAAGAGAAAACTGCTTACGGAAAGGGTCACCCGCCGAGTACCTCGGACTGGCCATTTTGTCTTTTTTTGTATATGGTGACCCAGCGGAGTATCGCGGTCCGTAGCGCTGATCAAAAATCTGAGATAAGAAGGGTTGTTTGAAGGGATCTCCGGCCGAATACCGGGGGGAGACAAACTTGTCTTTCTTAGTGAATGGGGATCCGGGAGAATACCTGGTCGACGATTTTTTGCCAGACATGATTCCGGCGATTCCGGAGGAAGAATACCTTGGTGCCTTGTGTTCGTAGCTTTTGAACAGTCTGCTGCGGCTGGAGCTGCTACTGCGCGGGGTGACTGATTTTCGTTTGTTAAAAGAAGCAAAAGGCGACCCTGAAGAGTATCTGGGTGCTCCACCGAGTGATTCGTGTTTCTGGGCCCCGTGGCTGGAAGCTCCCTTTTTCTTTTTGAAAAGAGAGAACCCTTCGCCTTTGTTCTTTTGTTTTTGCGTTTTGAGCCTATTTTCTGAGTCGGTGATGAGCTGCGCACGACCATCATTGCTCAGATAAGCAGAAAGAAATAATGAAAAAGAAAAAATAAAGATTAGTCGCTTCAAAACCTGTTCGTGTACTTAACCAAAGATTTGAATTTTCCCGCGCAATCCCAATCAATTAACCGTATATCACTAATTAATACGCCATTAGGGCCTGTATTTTAGTTTTCAACCTTGATTTGGGCAGGAAATTTTCTTCAAGTGCTTTGGCGAAGGGAACCGGGGTATCCAGGCTGGCTTCACGCATCACCGGAGCATCCAGGTGTTCAAAACAGTGCTCGCCTATCCAGGCGGAGATTTCTCCACCGATACCACCAGTCAGGCAATCCTCATGTAAGACCAGCACCCTGTTGGTTTTTCGGGTGGTTTCAGCCACAGCCTCCTTGTCCCATGGGAGTAGGGTACGCAGGTCCAGGACGTCTGCCGCAATGCCTAGCTCATTGATGGCCTCCAGTGCCCAGTGCACACCAAGGCCATAGGTGATAATAGAGAGCTCATTTCCTTCACGGGCCAAAGCGGCTTTGCCCACCTCCGTGGTGTAGTAACCGTCCGGCACGTTTCCACTCAGAGATCTGTACAGGTATTTGTGCTCAAAGTATAAATAGGGGTTAGGATCTTCAATGGCGGCATTGAGCAGGCCTTTGGCATCGGCCGGATTGGAAGGGTACACCACTTTCAGGCCGGGCGTATGGACAAACCAGGCTTCGTTGGACTGGGAATGAAAAGGGCCTGCGCCCACTCCCGCACCCGTTGGCATGCGCACCACCACATCCGCATTTTGTCCCCACCGATAGTGGGTCTTTGCCAGGTTATTGATGATTTGGTTAAAACCACAGGTCACAAAATCCGCAAACTGCATTTCTACCACACTCTTTATTCCGGCAATCGACAGTCCAAGCCCTGTTCCTACAATGGCGGATTCGCAAAGCGGAGTGTTTCGCACACGGGCCTTGCCAAACTGCTCCACAAACCCTTCAGTGATTTTGAATACCCCGCCGTAATCAGCCACGTCCTGACCCATAATCACCAGTTCGGGATATTTTTCCATACTCTCTCGCAATCCGTCAGAGATGGCATCCACCAACCTTTTTTCGGAAGTGTGTGAACCAGCGGCCACTATTTCCTGCTCAAACGGAGCGAAAAGGTCGTCCATTTCTGTCTGTGTATTACTTTCGATGGCCGGCTGGGCAAAAGCCTTCTTTACTGAGTTGTTTACCTCAGTTCGTATTTTAGCCTTCACCTTTTCCAGCTCATCAGCAGTTACCACTTTTTCTTTCAGGAGGTATCGCTCAAAATTTTCAATGGGGTCTTTTTTGGCCCAGTGCTCCATGAGTTCTTTAGGCACATATTTGGTGCCCGAGGCTTCTTCATGTCCACGCATTCGGAAGGTCTTGGCTTCAAAAATGATGGGTCTTGGGTTTTTCCTGATGCTTTCCACCAGCGGCTCCAATTCATTGAGTACTTCCAGGATATTGTTGCCCTCTACACTGTGGGCCTCTATGCCATAGGCAGGGCCTTTCACCACAAAGGAGTCGAAATTAAACTGCTCGGAGCTGGGTGTGGAGAGTCCATAGCCATTATTCTCAATAATGAAAATGACCGGGAGGTTCCAGACAGATGCGACATTGAGCGCTTCATGAAAATCCCCTTCCGAAGATCCACCATCCCCTGTAAAGACAATGGTGACTTTGGGTTCTTTCCTCAATAGCCTGGACAGCGCAATGCCGTCAGCCACTCCCAGTTGAGGGCCTAGGTGCGAAATCATCCCTACGATGTTATGTGCTTTGGATCCAAAGTGGAAGGAACGGTCGCGTCCTTTGGTGAATCCATTCGCTTTGCCTTGAAATTGCTCAAAAAGCTGTGTTAACTCTACTCCTCTGGAAGTAAAAACACCGAGGTTTCGGTGCATAGGCAGGATGTACTCATCTTTATCCAGTGCCAATGCCGCACCCACAGAGATGGCCTCCTGTCCGATTCCGGAAAACCACTTGCTGATTTTCCCCTGACGGAGCAGGATGAGCATTTTTTCTTCTATCAATCGGGGAGTGACCAGTTCGGAGTAGATGGCCAGGAGTTGTTTATCGGACCTTGTTTTGCGATCAAATTTCATGGGGCTAAAAAATTTGCCCAAAGGTAAAATTTATCCTATCAAGTAATCCACCAAGGATTATTTAATTTTGGCGCCCAACATGGTAGCATACAAAGAACACACCCTCCCCAACGGACTACAACTGATCGTACATGAAGATCATAGCAGCCCGGTGGTTTGTCTCAACATCCTTTACAAAGTAGGCTCCCGCAATGAGCTGCCTCATAAAACGGGGTTTGCTCACCTTTTTGAGCACCTGATGTTTGGGGGTTCGAAAAACGTGAAGAATTTTGATGAGCCGCTGCAAGCGGTGGGCGGTGACAACAATGCTTTTACCAACACGGACATTACCAATTACTACATCACCATCCCCTCCGCCAATGTGGAAACCGCTTTTTGGCTGGAATCTGACCGGATGCTGAGTCTTTCGTTTGACCCTGAAGTGCTGGAGGTACAACGAAAGGTGGTGATCGAGGAGTTTAAGCAGCGCTACCTCAATCAGCCGTATGGTGACGTATGGCTAAAGCTAAGACCCCTGGCTTACCAGAAGCATCCCTATCAGTGGCCCACCATTGGGAAGGAAATTAGTCACATAGAGGAGGCGACCATGGAGGACGTCAAGAGCTTTTTTAACGCTCATTATCATCCTGGAAATGCCGTGCTGGTGGTTGCCGGAGATATATCGGAGGAAAAAGCACTCGAATTGACTCAAAAATGGTTTGGGGAAATCCCCGGCAAACCGATGAGCAATGGCAGGATTGAGGCAGAGCCCCCTCAGACAGCTCCCCGATTTATGGAGGTGGCGGACAATGTGCCGGCTGATGCTATTTATAAAACATATCACATGCCCCGTCGGTTAGGTAAGGCGTATCATGCCGCAGACCTGCTAAGTGATATCCTCGGGAGGGGTAAGTCAGCCATTCTTTTCAATGAGTTGGTAAAGAAAAAGCCGCTGTTTTCCAGTCTGTCAGCTCATGTGACTGGGAGTTGTGATCCGGGGCTGTTGGTGATTACCGGCAGATTGTTGCCGGGTGTAGCGCTGAAGGATGCGGATCTCGCGATTCAGGAGCATTTGGAACCAGTCAAACAGCATATTGATTCTGAGCTCTTACAGAAGGTAAAGAACCAGGCAGAGGCGACCACTGTATTTGCAGAAGTGGATTTGCTCAACAGGGCCATGGGTCTGGCTTATGCGGCCTTCCTGGGCGATGCAAATCTGATCAATGAGGAGCTGGGCCAGATCAAGTCACTTGAGGCAGAGGATTTATTGGAATCCGCCAGAACCATCCTCAGAGAAGATAATTGTACGACCATGTATTATCAAAAAAGAGCACAATGAAACCAAATATCAGAATAGGTTATGGGTATGACGTACATGCACTGGCTGAGGGCGTAGATTTTTGGATTGGGGGGATCAAAGTCCCACACACCCATGGTGCCTATGGCCACTCGGACGCCGATGTGCTCATCCATGTCATTTGCGATGCCCTTCTGGGAGCTGCGAACATGCGTGATATCGGGTTTCACTTTTCCGACAAGGATCCTCAATACAAAGGGATTGATAGCAAAATACTGTTGAAAAAAGTGGTAGAGCTGCTGGATGCGGCGGGCTATGGGATAGTGAATGTGGATACTACTGTCTGTTTGCAGCAGCCCAAACTCAGTCCGTACATAGAACCGATGAAGGCCTGTTTGGCGCAAGTGATGGGGCTACCGGTAGAGGATGTTTCGGTCAAAGCTACCACTACCGAAAAACTTGGCTTTGTAGGCAAGGAGGAAGGTGTGGCCGCCCATGCGGTGGTGCTGATCTATAAAAAATCGGATTTCTAACAGAATCTCCAATTTCGTTTTTACCGTTTGTTTTGTGGTTTTACCTGCCAAATTCTCTGTATTGAGGGTGAATCTTTGATCATATTGTCAATAATCTTCAAATAATTTGAAACTGTTTTCTTTTCACTGTCGTTAACAAATTTGTTAAACAAAAAAGTGAATGGGAAGTGCAGATGTGCAAACTGAAAAGTTGATCAAAGACAAAGCGAAGGTTTTGTTTTTCCAAAAGGGTTATTTGAATGCCACCACTCAGGAAATCGCGGATGAGGCCGGTGTAAACCGAGCCCTGATCCATTATTATTTCAGATCACGGGAACAAATGATGGACACCCTTTTGGATGAGGCCCTTGTGGAGAAGAAGGAAAAGGTGAGAAAGATTCTAACAGCGGATCTTCCATTCCGTGAGAAAATCGCCAACTACATAGAGACGATGGTTGATCATGGGCTAACCTATCCGTATCTGGACAACTTCATTATTAGTGAAACAGCTCGGTACCCTGATAAGGTAAGGGCCTTTTGTTCGCGTGACAGTATAAAATCTACCGATTTGATTCAGGAACAACTGGAGGAAGAGATAGCTGCAGGGCGGATGGTGCCTATCTCCCCCCAGGACTTCATGGTAAACCTGGCCGCACTTTGTAATTATCCCATTCTCGCCAAGCCGGTGCTGAAAACCATTTATGGGATGACAGATACGACTTACCGCGAGTTTTTGAATGAACGCAAACAAACTATTTACATGACCCTTTTCGGAGAGCGAATTCCCCAAACGCAATCCAAATAGGGTTAACAGAAGAACTACTCAGGACTATTTATGAAAGTTAATTTAAGCTGGCTCCGCACAACCTTTTGGTTGGTGGGGAGCATGGTGTATCCACTCATTAGTGGTGCACAGGATGAAACGAACAAAATAGAATCAGCCACGCTGGACGAAGTGGTGGCCTATGCACTCAAACACCAGCCGGGAGTGCAGCAGGCTGAGATCAATCAGGAGATTGTGAATCAGGCGGTGAAAGGCAAACTGGCAGACTGGTATCCACAAATCAGTTTTAACTACAACTATCAGCGATTTATCGATCTCCAGTCCAGTGTGATTGGGGGCGAGGTAATCCGTTTTGGAGTCAATAATACCTCGTCTGCGCAGCTCACTGCCACACAGAGCCTTTTCAATCGGGATGTGCTCCTGGCAAGCAACACGGCTTCCACTGTACGCCTCCAGGCCGAGCAGGGAACACAGCAGGCCAAAATCCAAATGGTGGTGAATGTCAGCAAAGCATTTTATGATTTATTGGCCACTCAGAAGCAAATAGAGGTGAGTGAAGAATCTGTCATCAGGCTGGAAAGCAGTCTGAAGGATGCCAGGAGCCGATATGAGACGGGTGTTGCCGATAAAACGGATTACCAACGCGCCACCATAGCCCTCGGCAATGCCCAGGCGGCCTACAAAGCAAACCAGGAGCTGCTGGGATATAAGCAGCAAAATCTGAAAACCCTGATAGGTTATCCTCTGGAGGAGGAATTGCCGATAGCTTACGATGTGGACATGATGGAGAATGAGATTTTGCTGGACACATCCGAGCAGATGAACCCCGTGAATCACATCGATTTTCGCCTGTTGCAAACCCAGCGTGAGCTGCAGGAGGCCAATGTGAAATACAACCAGTGGGCTTTCCTACCGTCCCTGAGTGCATTTGGAGCTTATAACCTCAACTATCAAAATGATAATTTCGGTGAGTTGTATAACACTAGTTATCCTTACTCGTATGTGGGGGCTACTTTGTCGTTGCCACTCTTTCAGGGGGGCAAGCGACTATCCAAAATTCAGGAGCAAAAATGGACGAGTGACAGGCTGGATGTTGGGATCGCCGATTTGAAAAACAAGCTCGATACAGAGTATGACCGGGCACTGGCCGCTTACAAAAGCAATTTGTACAGCTACCTGGCTCAAAAACAGAATGTGGATCTGGCTCAGGAGGTTTATGACATTATTCAGCTTCAGTATCAGAGTGGGGTGAAAACCTATCTGGATGTGACCATTGCAGAAACGGATTTACGAACCACCAGAATCAATTATTTCAATGCTTTGTATCAGGTACTGGCCAGTAAAATTGATGTAAATCGGGCCTTGGGCACTATCAACTATTAAAAACCAACCATTTCAAAATTTGAATTTTATGTTATCTAGAAATATACAATCATGCTCACTGATAGCTGGAATCACTTTGCTGGCGGCATGTGGAGAACCACAGCCATCAGGTATGCAGGCACCTCCGGCAGCAACTGTTAGTGTTACCACTGTGCAGGCCAGGGCGGTAAGTTATTATGATGAAATTCCTGCCAACGTGAAAGCTCTGCAGGAAGTGGAATTGAGAGCTCAGGTGAGTGGATACATCACGGGGATCTACTTCAAAGAGGGGGATCAGGTGAAAAAGGGACAGAAACTCTACACCATCGATCAGCAACAAACGCAAGCCAACTACCAGCAGGCATTGGCCAACTTGTCTGTACAGGAGGCCAATTTGGCAAAAGCCGAAAAGGATGTAGAACGCTACCGCGAGCTGGATAAGAAGGACGCCATAGCCAAGCAGCAAGTGGACTATGCCGAAGCAACCTACGAAGCGGCGGTAAAACAGGTGGAGGCAGCCAGGGCAATGGTTTCCAGCTCACAAACGAATGTGCGTTATTCAACGATCGTAGCGCCATTTGATGGGACCATCGGGATTTCGCAGGTACGGTTAGGGGCTTCTGTTTCTCCGGGTCAGACGTTACTGAACACCGTTTCCTCCAATGATCCGATTGGTGTGGACATTGCGGTGGACCAGCGTGAAATCCTGAGGTTCTCTCAGCTGCTCAATTCCTCTGCCGCGGAGACCGATTCTATTTTTCAGCTGGTATTGGGAGGTGAAACTTATCCTCACTTTGGTACTTTGAGCTTTATAGATCGGGCGGTGGATCCTCAGACAGGAACGATTAAGATGAGAATCGAATTTCCCAATCCGGAGCACGTTTTGCGACCCGGGATGTCCGCTACATTGAGAGTGGCTAGTTACGCCGAAAATGCTATCACCGTACCTTTTAAGTCCCTTACCGAACTGCTGGGTGAGTTTCTGGTCTACGTGGTACAGGATGATAAGGTATCTCAGCAAAAGGTTGCCAAAGGAAGACAGATCGGAATGGATGTGATCATCGAGAGTGGCTTGATATCCGGACAAACCATTGTAGTAGAAGGCGTTCAAAAATTGAGAGAGGGCTCGACCATCAGTATCCAGTAGTCCTGTCGGTTTACCCTTTCATAAAATCTTAAATTTTCTAATCAATACAAGATGATTGCAGACGTTTTTATAAAAAGACCTGTAACGGCCATCGTGATTTCCGTAGTGATCGTACTGGTGGGCCTGATAGCCATGACCACCCTGCCGGTTTCACAATACCCGGACATTACACCGCCTACAGTGTCCATCAGTGGAAATTACATTGGGGCTGATGCCGAGACGGTGGAGCAAACCACCACCACAGCCATAGAAACCCAGGTGAATGGTACGCCAGGTATGACCTACATGTCCAGCAACAGTACCGCTAGTGGAGCCAGTAGTGTCACAGTCACTTTTGACGTGGGTACTGATATTGACATTGCTACGCTGGATGTACAAAACCGGGTGAGTGTAGCGGAGCCTTCTTTGCCAGAAATTGTGAAGCGGCTTGGGCTGACTGTGAGAAAGAGAAATCCGAGTATTTTCATGGCCCTGGCACTCTACTCTCCTGAAGGGACCCATGATGCCACCTATCTTGGCAACTATGCAAACATCTATCTGAAAGATGCCATGCTCCGTGTAAAGGGCGTGGGCGATATCGTCTCTGTGGGGGATGATTTTGGAATGCGTATTTGGCTGAATCCGGATAAGTTGGCGAGCCTGAAGATCACTCCGGCTGAAGTTAACGCAGCGCTGGCTGAGCAGAACCTGCAGATGTCCGCCGGGACAATTGGCGGGACACCACAGCCAAAAACACAAGCATTTGAGTACAATGTGATCAGCAATAGCCGGATCAATACGGTGGAGGATTTTGAGAACATCGTAGTACGTACCAATCCGCAGACGGGGAGCATGGTCTATTTGTCTGACATTGCCCGGGTGGAGTTGGCTAAGTTCAATTATGGAAACCACCCATTTGTGATGGGACATGAGGCTGCCTTTATGCTTCTTTATTTGGAGCCGGGAGCCAATGCCCTGGAAACAGGCAAAGGAGTGGAAAAGGCCCTGACCGAATTAAGGGCATCATTTCCAAAAGATGTGGATTTTTTGATTCCCCTGGAAACCACTTCTGTGGTTGAGGTTTCGATCAGTGAGGTGACCCATACACTGCTGGAAGCACTGGCTCTCGTGGTATTTGTGGTGTTTTTATTCCTCCAAAACTGGAGGGCTACCCTGATTCCAATTTTAGCGATCCCGGTTTCTTTGATCGGTACATTCATCTTTTTTGTACCCTTTGGATTTACCATCAACACCCTGACGCTATTCGCCTTTGTATTGGCCATAGGTATCGTGGTAGATGATGCCATCGTGGTGGTGGAGGCCATCCAGCACAACATTGATGCCTATAAGATGTCTGCCAAAGAAGCCACTAAAAAGGCCATGAAGGAGATCTCCGGTCCGGTTATCGCCATTGCTTTGATCCTGGCGGCGGTGTTTGTGCCTGTTGGCTTTGTGCCTGGTATCGTGGGCAAGCTTTATCAGCAGTTTGCCATTACCATTGCCATTTCTGTTGTGATTTCAGCGTTTGTGGCTTTGTCCCTTACTCCGGCACTGAGCATGATGCTCCTCAAACCTTCCAACACGGGAGAAAAACGCAATCTCCTTGATCGCTTTTTTATGGCGTTCAACCGCTGGTTTGATAGGGTGTCTGGATCATACACCAAAAGTGTAAGTACCTGGATCAGAAAAACGCCATACGTATTGGTGATGATGATTTGTCTTTTTGTAGGGCTTACCTATATGTTCCAAACCAAACCTACGGGATTTGTACCCACGGAAGATGAGAAACGCATGTATGTGGCCTATGAAATGCCAGAGGGTACGTCAACCACTCGAAACATTGAGCTTCATCTGGAGCTTCAGCGCAGGGTCATGAGCATCCCGGCTGTAGATGTGGTCGGCGGACTGGCGGGGCTGAACATTCTGACCTTTTCGAATAAATCGAACTCAGGGACTCTTTTTGTAAACCTAAAACACTGGGATGATCGTGACCCTGAGACCGAGGGTGTTCCGCAAATTATGAATCAGATCCGTCAGATGACGGCCGATATCAAAGAAGCAAGGATTCTGGTCATTGCGCCACCGGCGATACCGGGATTGGGCCGGAGTTCAGGGTTTACCTTTGAGCTGCTGCAGACCACCAGTGGTGATGACATCAAAGCGTTTGAGGGAGTAATGAATCAATTTATTGGTGCTGCGAATCAGCGCCCTGAAATAGGGATGGCATATTCTTTCTTCTCCGCCCGCACACCGAGTTATCAGGTAGACCTGGACAAGGAAAAAGCCAAGAAACTGGGGGTGTCAGTGTCAGAGGCTTACAGCACCATCTCCACCTTGCTGGCCAGTAGCTATGTGAATGACTTCAATATTTATGGACGAAACTTTCGGGTAGTTACTCAAGCGGATACGGTGTATCGAAGTGACATAAGCGATATCGGGCGATATCACGTACGAAATAGTGTGGGAGACATGGTGCCCCTGAGTGCGCTGATTACCACCAAAATGATCGAAACACCGGCGGTTATTTCACACTACAATATCTATCGGTCAGCGGAGATCCTCGGCGCAGCCAGTGATGGATACAGCAGTGGCCAGGCCATTGAGGCATTGCGTGAAGTGGCAGATCAGGTATTGCCTGCAGGCTATAGCTATGAGTTTAGCGGGATGAGCCGTGAGGAAATCAAAGCAGGGAGCAGCACGGGGATCATTTTCGCCATCTCCATCTTATTTGTCTTTTTGTTTCTGACAGCCCTTTATGAAAGCTGGTCCGTTCCTTTTTCGGTATTGTTTGCGGTACCTATTGGAGCCTTTGGTTCTATTCTCACCCTCATGCTCCTGCCGGGACTTACCAATAACATCTACGCACAGATTGGCTTGATTACGCTGATAGGTCTGGCGGCTAAAAATGCCATTCTGATTGTGGAGTTTGCCAAGGAACGCGTGGATCAGGGAATGGATATCGTGGAGTCCACACTGGAGGCGGTACGCCTGAGGCTAAGACCAATTATTATGACCTCATTGGCCTTTATCCTTGGGGTAATGCCACTGGCCTTTTCATCTGGAGCAGGAGCGGAAGCACGTAAGACTATTGGCTGGACTGTAGCTGGAGGGATGATTGCGGCCAGTTCGCTTGCCATCTTTGTGGTGCCGGTACTGTATGTCATGATCACCAAGATCGCTTACCGCAAAAAGAAAGGAGAAGCAACCAGCTGATCAAACAAATTATTCGATATTGAAAGCGCCTTTGTTCACTCAGAGGCGCTTTTTTATTACCTCACCAGCACAAACTCATAGCCATTGCAGGGGTTGTAAAACTGGTACACGGTGAGTCCGCGAATGGGGAGGTCATAGGCATATACCGAGCCGCCATCGAACACTTCATCCAAAATTTCTGTCAGGGCAGCTTCTTCTTCTGGAGTGGGAGCAGAGGAGTAATAGTAGTTATCCAGCCAATCTATTTGCAGCCGGTTACCCACGGCAGTAGGAGTGAATGAGCGGAGGTAGAAAGCGCTGTTCTCTTGATCATCTTCCACCAAAAAGCCCACGGAATTTGCGGGGATGCTGTCCGACTCAAACCCATAAGTCATGATAAAGGCGAGTGCGTTGGGGAGCTTCTGGCTGATACTGCCTTCTTCTGCCAACGAGCGTAGACTGTCGTCAAAAATGAAGGGAATGTTCACACTGTATAGGCTGCCAGCTTGTGGCTCAAAGCCCAACCCACTGCTGTTGAAGAGGTTTTTGGTGAGGCTTCCACCTCCGGGGAGGCTGTAAACGGGTGTGGACTCAGCGGAGGTTTCACACAATGGCGCTCCGGTTTCAGAAAAGTCTCCAAGGGTCAGTTCACTGAGCTCAAAGCCTTTGCCCCCCACCTTGATCTGTATAGGTTGGTTGAAAATGATTTTTCCACCCATGAAAGTATATCCGCTGGATTGATTCAGGCTTACATGGGTTCCGGACAAAACTTCCTCCAGGGTACTTCCCGATCCGGCCAGATCGAAGAGCACCGTTCGTTTGGCCAGATCTACCGACCAGAATACGGAGATGTCCAGGTCACTGAGATAAAGCTGCTGAGTAGGGTTAGCTCCACCGAAAAGTCTTGGAGACTGCCCTGCATACAGATCAAAATTTGCAGCGATCTCTCGCGAAAAGGCTGACGCGTCTGTGGCATTGGCTGGAGTGAAAACAATGGAGCTGGGATCATTCAGGTCTGATTTACTACGGAAGTAAAGATCACCATCGTCTTTTTCCTCATAGACAAACTCAAACTCCGCACCAAAGCTGGCCTGATCCAGTTCGAAAAGATAATGGAGCGCGCCATAGGTTTCGAAAATAAGCTCCAATCCCTGCCCGGCATCTATCCGGTAGGGAATGGTCTGTTCGTGAAATTCCCCGGCGTTGGCGGCCAGGTCGGTGGAGATGGTGACTGTGCCATCGGTTTTAAACTTCATGATCATGAAAAAAGCACCAGAAGCAGAAGTGGGCTGATACAGGACTTTCCACCCCTCGGAAGGGTCTGTGAGATCGTCGCGGAGGTTTTCGATGGCCGTAGACACCCGGTCTTCCACAGAGGGCAGTCCTTTTTTATCCTCCTGGCAGGCGGTGAACAGACTCACGATCAATAGGCTCAGTAGAATCTTCCTCATTGGTTTAAAGTTTGGACTGAATGACGTTCCTCAGTTCAGTCAAATCTATTCCCGTTACTTTTTTGTAGTGACCAGTGATGGCAGCTAGTTTTTCAGCAATAAATTCCTTGCCCGTGTTTTGGGCTTCGCACTCAGCCGTGCCACAATCTTCTTCCAGTGTAATGAAGTGCGCATCAAATTCCGGGTCGAACAGGTAAAATGCCACCGTTTCTGCAAAGTCTTCATTGGGTGAGCTGGTGGCGTAGGGTGACACAAAGCCCCTGATCAGCGCTTCATCATCGGTGAGATTATACCAGGAACCCGCACTGGTATAACCAGCCGTGGTGATGGTCTCAAAAGAGGCAGGAAGCTTGTAGCGCTGATGTACCGTATGAGCAAACTCGTGATAGACTGTTTGGAGTTGCAGCTCGCGCCAGTCCAGGTCTTCAGGGTCTATGGCGTTCACATTGGTGAAGGTGATTCTGGACCCTGCGTCGGCAGACCCCAGTGTGACAGTGCCATCCGGATTATAGATAAATCCACCCAGGAAAATAATTTCCGGCGGCACATGGCCACGGAAAAAGACCTCACCATTGGTGACTTCCAGGTAGGGGTCGATCCAGTATTTTTCAATAAAATCCAGCATGGGGCGAACCACTTCCAGTCTGGGAGGAGTGACCCGCTCCCCTGTGGCCACATACCGATCCACATACCGGTAGCGGATGGCCATATCATACTCTTCTGTAAAGTGCTCTTCTATGTATTCATCCAGCTCGGTGAGGGTTACATCATTGTCCTTCTCCGGGATGTTCAGGCTTTCGTCGGGATAGCATCCAGACAGGCTTGCGACCAGCGCAATCAGTAGCCATCGCTTCGATATGTTCCGCCCTTTCCTCATCTTTCGTTGGGTTCAAGCCCACCCACCTCAATGGCAGATTGTGGGATTTGTAAAACTCTTCTTAGGTCATCACCGCTGAGCGAGATGGTGGAGCCATCGGACAACTCATGAGTCACGGAGATACCGTATCGTTTGATGTCAAACCAGCGAAGACCTTGAATGATAAACTCCTTTCGTCGTTCGAAAAGGATATAGTTAAGTAATATCAACTGATCTGTAAATGTGGGATCATTATTGGCCCCAAAGAATGCCCGCAGGTTCTCAAAAGTGAGGGTGGTGTTGCCACCGCTGTATCGCCGGGCCACAAACACGTTGAGATCTGCCAATGCTCCGTTGAGGTCATTTTGAATGGTATACGCCTCTGCCCGGTTCAATAGGACTTCCTCTCCGCTAAAGGAAATGGCGATGTGGTAGGGCAGGCCCACATTGGAGTTGAGACTGCTGCGCTCAAAAAGATTTTGAAACCTCACCGGTAACAGTGCATTGTCACCTTTCACAAAGGCGGGGTTTTCACGCTCGTCGGTTGTGCCCGGAAAAGGGGAAGCCGCAAAGAGGTCCGAATAAAAATCCGAAAGAGGCCCATGAGCGAAATCGGGTCGCTGGACCAACGAGATTTTGCGCATGAGTAAAAAATTTCCGGGGAGATCTGGAGAAGTGTAGAGCTGTGGATACCCCGTAATGGAAGACTTGGCATTCTGAAACTCTTCAGAGGTGAGATCACGGATAAAGCTGCCGGGATTGGCACCCAAAAGCTCCGTACTGTACTGAATGCAGCGGGTCACATCTCCTTTATACAGGTAGAAACGAGAGGCGAAGGCCAGTGCCGCATTGGTATTGAAATGGTATTTCCCCGAATTGCCAAAATAACTGTCATTAACTTTTTCCAATCCATCCAGCAGGTCATCCTCTACTTCATTGTATACTTTTTTTACGGACTCACGCTCATAGGTTTCTATAAAGACCGTTTCAGGCGTTTTTACATAAGGCACACCATCACCGGAAGATTCCACGGTATAATGCTCTCCAAATAAGTTGACCAACATAAAGTGGCCATACGCTCTTGTAAGCTTGGCTTCAGCCTCTATAGCGTCTTTTCGTATTTCTTCTTCCTCTGAGGTTACCTCAAAACCATCCAGCACGGCCAGTACTTCATTGGCATGGGCGATGGCATTGTAGGTTTCATACCAAAAGAAATCTGGTGTGTCCTGCTCCGTAGGCCCACTGGTGATGTCTTCCCACTGGTAGGCCTGTTCCTGGCTCTGCCTGATGGTGACGCCTGTGGTAAAGCCCACATTATCGGTCATCCATTCGGTGAATGCCGGACTGGCCACGGAATAGGCATTGGTCAGGAGCTGGGCACTTTTGTCCAGAGAATTGAGGTTGACGCGATTGTCGGGTACTTCGTCCAGAAAGTCATCGCAGCCAAGGAGTCCCCCAATGAGGAGCCCTCCCATCAGCATTTTTTCGAGTCGGTATCGTCTTTGCTTTTTCATCAAAATCCTACGTTAAGTGAAAAAGTGATGGTTTTGGGCTGTGGTAGTGAAACCCCGCCACTGCTGAAAAACTCAGGGTCCTGACCTTTGAGTTTTTTATCTGAGTACAAAAGCGCAATGTTTTGCCCCTCAAGGCTCAGCGACGCACTGGATAGTCCCATGCGCCCGATAAGCGCCGGAGGGATGGCGTAGGAGAGGCGCACCGTCCTTAGGCGCAGGTAGTCTCCATTCGCTACACGCGCGGTACTTTTATTATATAGCTGATAAGCCAGCACCACATTACCATTGCTTTGGGCTACGCCCCGGTCCAGGATCACCGGATAGTCCGTCAGCTCCTCATCTCCGGGCACCGCCCAGCGATTGATCAACTCCGCCGGCAGGGCATCAAAGTCCGTATAGGTGGCAAAGAAGGCATCATTCAGGCGAATTTTATAATCAAATTTATAGGACAACAATACCATCAGTGAGAAGCCTTTGTACCCTAAGGTGTTGGTCAGACCTCCCGCCCCGCGAGGCTCTACGGGTCCTTCGTATTGGAGTGTGGAGGTCAGGCTCCCACGATCCTGGAGGTCGTATTGGTATACAATTTCATTGTTTTCATCGTAAAAGGTAGGCACCCCCTGTTCATTCAGTCCGGCAAACCGGGTCGAAAAGAGCCCTCTTCGTGGGCCTCCCAAAACGGCGGCACCATTCTGACCAATGGCATCAGCAATCCTGGGTCCAAAATCCAGCCGCGTGATCTTGTCTATGGTATAGCCCACGTTGAAGTTGGTGCGCCAGGTGAAGTCACGGCCTTGGAGGTTTTCGGTAGAAATGGAAGCTTCAAAGCCATCCGCATCCATGTCGGCAAAGTTTCCGGTCTTTAGCCCCTGGCCACCAATACCACTGGTTTGCACTGTACCGATAAGGTCGTAGGCGTTTCTTCTGTAGTAGTTAAAAGAACCGCTGACCCGGTTTTTCAAAACGGCAATGTCCATGCCCACATTGAGTTCTTTGAGTTTTTCCCAGGTGAGTTCAGTGTTGGTGAGGTCCTGAATGTAGAGGTATGGCTCCACATCAGTGGGTCGCACGGTCACGTCGGCCTGCAGGTTGAGCAGTGCGCTGGCATTCGGGGGCAGGTTACCGGAGATGCCATAGGTACCTCTTAGCTTGAGGTTGTCAATGAAAGGGATGTTGAAAAAAGACTCGTTGGTGACGTTCCAGGCGCCACTCACATTCCAGGTAGGTAGATAGCGTGCGGCCTTACTTTCGCCCAGCTGGTTGGAGCCGTCATAGCGCACGGTGAAGTTGGCAATATACCTTGATTTGTAGGCATATCCTCCGTTGACGAAAAGCCCCAGAAACCTGTCTTTTGATGAGGAAAGTCTGTAATAATCTATATTCTGCAGGTTGAAAAACTCAATAATATTAGGGTCTGTGATGACTATGCCACCACTCTCATAGATCACGCCCATGCCGGTGGTGCTGGATTCGGTTCGGTTCGAAAACCGAATTTCCTGCCCTGCAAGCACATTGATCTCATGAGCTTCTGCAAAAGTTCGGTTCCAATCGGCGCTGATTCGAGCATAAAAGTTTAACAGCTCACTTTGATCGAGGTAATTGAAACCACCCTGGGGGAGCACCACTACAGGATTGAGGCCCGGGTTGTCCGGGTCGCGGTAGAGGAGGTTATTGGCATCCTGGATAAACTGGGTGCCATTGGCTCTGTAGGCTTCTGCCTGGTTGGAGTTTTCATGAACCGTATGGTCACGTACGGTATTGGCGTACCGTGCTTGCAGCACCCCTTTGAAAGACAGGTTTTTACTTGGGTTGACTTCAAAATCCGTTTGTGCTGAAAAGTCTGATACTGTAATGTCAATATAGTTGAGCTCCAGTTCCTCCAGTATATTGAAGGGGGCATAGTTTCTTCTGAAATATTCCAGATTCCCGTCATCGTCATACGGACGAATGGATCGGGCGGTATTCAGCGCATAGCTGAACGGATTGATGTCAAAGTTTCTACTGAAGCGTCCAGTGATCGGGTCAAATTCACGGTTTCGGGTACCTGGCACCCGCTGATCCCGATAGCTGGCAGATAGCTTGAGTCCGAAAGTGAAGATGTCAGAAAGGAAATAAGTGTTTCGGGAGGAGGCGGTCACCCGTTGCACATTGTCGGCGATGGTCTGACCCTGGTCATTGAGGAAACTAATGGAGTAATAACTGTTGGATTTTTCGCTACCCGCAGTGAAACTCACGGAGTGCTGTTGCTGCAGGGCTGCTTCGCGGAAAAGTACTTCAAACCAGTCCGTATTGGCATTTTCGTAAGTATTCAGGAACTCTTCATTCAGGGTGCCTCCGGGGCCCCACTCAAGTTCATGATTGGCGATCTGGGTAAACATCTTGCCCATGGCGCCATAGTTCTGCGCTCTCACCGAGGTGGTGATATCCACCAGCCCTTTTTCATACAGCTCACGGTATACAGACATTTCCTGTGCCGAGTTCATCAGGTTAAACTGGTTGTAGGTGGGTCTTAACTTGAAGGAGTAATTACCGGAGTAGTTGACCCTCAGCTTCCCGCTTTTCCCCCTTTTGGTGGTGATCACAATGACCCCATTGGCAGCACGGGCACCGTAGATGGCGGTAGCTGAGGCGTCTTTCAGGATTTGGAAGGATTCTATGTCGTTCGGGTTGAGGTTGGCAATAGAGGAGCTGATGAGGGTATTGGCATTACCGGAGATAAAGTCATCCGTATTGACATTGGCCAGGTCTTCCAGGATCACCCCGTCGATGACGAAAAGAGGCTGATTGTTTCCATTGATGGAGGCATTGCCCCGAATCCTGATTTTTGGGCTGGTGCCAAAGGTCCCCGAGACATTGTCCACATTCACCCCAGCCACCTGCCCTTCCAAAGCCCGGCTCACATCCGTGAGCCCATTGACTTTGATGTCATCCATTTGCAGACTCTCAGAGGCTCCGGTGAAAAGTTTACGGTCTACCTCCTGAAATCCTGTGATGACCACCTCGCCCAATACAGCAGTGGCCTCTTTCAGCTGGATGGTGATTGGACGGCTACTTTTGACCAGGTATTCTTCGCTTTCCATACCGATCATACTGATCACGATGGTTTGCCCTTGCGCTACACTGAGCCGGAAAGCGCCATCAAGGTCGGTGACTGTGCCCGTAGTTTCCCCTTTGACCTGCACGGTAGCACCAATGAGGCCTTCGCCAGATTGATCCAGAATTTTCCCCGATAGGGCAATAGACTGAGCGCTTACCTGAACTGAAACAGCACTAAAAAGAACAGAAAGAATAAAAAGAAACCTCATTCATTTGGGTGGTTCAGTATTAGTCTCTCTCGAAAACGTATACCAAATCAAATGACACCACCCTGCTGATGGCATTGCTTACCGAATCCAGCTGCTGGTCGGTCAAGGTGTTCAGATAGTCGATGTATTTTTGAGTGACCGTATCAAAGTAGATATCCGGGATAAACGCACTCTGAGTTTCGAAGCTGAGCCAAAGGTCGTCTTCTTCGTTTTTTTCTATGGTCCAGTCCTGATTGTCGTTGTCTTCTGTTGATTCCAACTTGAGCTCATCATCATCTATCTCCCATGTGCCTGCATCGTTGATGTCTGGCCCGGTGACCCCTATTTCTAAACTATAGGTGCCATCCTTCTCCAGCACCAGGGTATAGTCATCATATACCACGCCATTGCCAAAGCTCAGCTCATCTATGTCATAGGCAAGGCCCTCATAGCCCTCAAACTCCGAAGGAAAATTGATAAAGAGATAACTATCAAGTGCCCATACTCCTACTTCATGAGGAGGAGCAGGCTCTTCCTTATCTTTACAGGAGACCACCAATAACAAGGCGATGAGGGCGAATAGTGGTAGATGATTTTTCATAGATTGGTCTTTATGTTTAAACTTAGGTTCGGTCACTTTATGAAAGCAATGCAAAATTTGAATTCCCTTACTGAATCTAAAAATAATCACTGGCAATGACTAATCACAAACTAAAGCTGATAACGACAGAAGATGGCTCACACAGTTTGCTCAGGGAAGACCTCAATGAAACCTATCATTCTTTCCATGGCGCCCGGTCAGAGTCGGCTTATGTGTTCATCGAACAGTGCCTTCGCTACTATGCGGAGCAGACCAAAAAAGGGCGGATACGCATCTTTGAAGTGGGTTTTGGAACGGGCCTGAATGCTTTTTTGGCTGCTGCTTTGGCAGAAGAAAATAAAGTGGCATTGGAGTTTCACTCGGTGGAGCCTTTCCCTGTGGTCAGGGAAATATTTGAGCAGTTAAATTTTGGACAAACTCCGGAGGAACAGCAACTGCTTCATAGATTGCATGAATCGCCATGGGAAAGTCCTCAGTCAATCACAAGCCATTTTTCATTGGTCAAGCATGAAACTACCCTTGAGGGTTTCTCTGCAGCCAGCGATTTTGACATGATTTTTTTTGATGCATTTGCTCCTTCCAAGCAGGCAGAGGTGTGGGAGCTGGCCAATCTAAAGAAATGCTTTGATCTGTTGCAGCCAGGAGGTATTCTCACTACCTACTGTGCCCAGGGTCAGTTTAAGCGCAACCTGGCAGCGGCCGGTTTTGAGGTGCAAACCCTCAAGGGAGCGATGGGAAAGAAGGAAATGGTGAGAGGGGTGAGAAACTAGAAAGTAAACTTAAGCTTCAATAAGGGAGAGTCGATAGAACCGATAGTATCTCCAATGAGTTCATAGTTGGACTTATTAAAGGAATACCCCAAAGTGTGTTTGTTTTCAGGATCCACGACCCAATACTCTTTTACCCCGAAGCTTTCATAAAGGTCTTTTTTTCGAATCAGGTCATGATCCCTATTGCCAGGAGAGAGTACTTCGATCAACATATCAGGAACCCCATGAATGTGTCCTGATTCGTTGACGATGGAAAGGTTATGGTTAAGAATGACTGTAATGTCTGGTTGGACGGCATTATTTTTTTCATCGAGATAGACATCCAATGGAGCGATCAGCACCATTCCGGTTTTGGTTTCTCTAAAGTGCGACATTAATTCATAGTTAATGTCATTCAGGACTACTTGATGTCCGGAGGTAGGCGAAGGGGACATATAGAGGGCATTGTTAATTAATTCGGCCAAAGTCCCCTCAGGGAGGCTTTGATAAACCTCCATGACTGTTTTTGGTGGACGCTCTAACGTATTCCGCATTTATTGAGACTTTACTTAAAGATACAAATTAATGGATATTAATGTTTCTTAATAGAGGGTCAGGCGGCAGCGTTTTTCCTGACTTCCAAATGGTTGACCCCTCTTTTCTCCGAAAGGATCCAATAAAAAAGGAACCCCGTAGCCAGAGCAAAAACACCGGCGATCAGCCACCAGTTTTGAAACCCGAGGGCATCGACCAGGTTAGTGCCAATGAGCGGAGCGAGGACAAAAGCACTGGCAAAGGCCACGGAATATAGGCCCATGTAGGCTCCTCTGTTGCGCTTTCCACTTCTTTGTACGGTGTAGGTAGCCATGAAGGGCATGGCAAAGATCTCCGCAAAGCTGATAAAGATACAAGCCAGATAAAGTGCCGCTTTGGATTCCATGCCGAAGAGCGCCAAAAATGCCAGGGCCATCAGGAAGCAACCAAAGGCAATAAGCCGTCGGATGGGGAAGCGATCCCCAATTTTATAAACCAATACCATCTCGAAAAGAAAGACAATGAGTCCATTCAACCCAAGTAAAAGGCCTATTTCCTGCTCTGGAAGCTGATATACCTGACGGTGATAGATCGGCCAGGTGCTGAATAACTGAAAAAACATGGTGGAAAAACAAATCACCAGAAGGATGAATCCAAGAAAGAGTCCATCACTCCAGACACTCTTGTCTGGAATCAATGCGGTGTTGGTATCTGGCAGGGGTTCTTTTTCTTTCCCCTGTTTCCCATAGAAATAAAGAAAGAAGATCAGACCGGCACCTGCGCAGGTGATCGCATCAGCAATGAAAAGCCACTGATAAGAGACGGCAGCCAGGAGCCCACCCAGGGCAGGCCCAAAGGAAAAACCCAGGTTGATGGCCATCCGGTTCAGACTAAAGGCTCGGGTCACGTTCTTAGGCTTGGCGTAATAAGACACGGCAATCTGATTGGCAGGTCGGAGCATTTCAGAGACGAGGCTGACAAAAAAGATAAAGCCCGCAAGTGGATAAAAGCTTGTGACCTGCGAAAGCGCCAAAAACATCAATCCACCACCCAGCAGGCTGATGAGCTGTACTTTGAAGGGTCCGATTTTATCCGTGAGCCAGCCACCGAGAAAAGACCCACCGATGGCACCCAGGCCAAACATACTCATGATCCAGCCGGTTTCTACCAGAGAGAAGCCCAGAGAACTGGTGAGGTAAACGCTCAGAAACGGGATCACCATGGTTCCGCTTCTATTGATGAGAATCACCAACGCGAGCATCCATGCGGCTGGAGACAGCCCCCCAAATGCGTTCTTATAGAGGGTAATTACAGATTTCATCAGTCAGGCACCCGATCTACGATGTTTTCATCAGACATGACCACTTCCAGGGAAGAAACGCCTGCCACAGAGAAGAAACCAACCACAGAAACGTCATCGCTCGTGGGAACGATGTTGGTTGGGGAGTTGGCCAGAGGGTTGGCAAACAGCTGTGCAAAGCCAGGCTGTCGGACGGTTTCGTCCTGTACTCTGTAGAGGAAAAACCATGCGTCTATAGGAATGGCGTGTAGTTCTACCCGCAGTTTGTCACCCCGCTTGAATGGCGACACAGCCGGAGTTTCCGTAGGGAAGGGCGTAATGGCCGTACGGATGGGCTGTATGAAAATAAGGCTGTCTACCTCTCCGCCTGCTGAGAAGCCTGCGTCATAGGCGATATTGATCTGCTCGGGTTTGCCCAAATAGGTGTCGTTCACAAAAGACTTTACCCAGTAGGTATTGCCCGGACCTTCAAAATCTCTGGCCCAGAATTCAGCGTAGTAATAATCCTCTTCTATAAACGCATCTTTTTTGTTGTATTCGAAGGTGATGCTGTCCACAGAAGGTGCAGCATTCAGGGTGGAGAATGACTGGTACACCTGGCCATCTACTGAGATCTGAAGGCCGTAGGAATGCCCCACCTCACCGAAAACTTCGCCCGGTGCGGGTACCCATACATAGATACCGTCATCATCCTCGTCAGAGAAAACAAAAGATGCCAGCGTTTCAATGTCTACCACCATCACCTCTGCTGCCAGTGCAGGTTCCGGTGCCCCATTATCAAAATACGGCCGGGTGTAGTTCAATACGATTTGCTGCGTATCGCCCGTGTTGGTGAGCCACGCATCTACATTCAGGAAGGGAGTGGTGTCTTTCAGAGGAATATCCACTTCGTCATCACAAGAGGATATGCCAAGCGCTACAATGAGTATAAATAAAAGCTTTTTCATCCTGATTAAAATTTAAAATTGTAAGAAACCGCCGGAACGAATGTGCCTAAGATGGAGACCTGATTGGCCTGTGTGATGGCCTGCCCCGCCACGCTCAGGTCGTCTGTCTGGGCAAAGTAGATGGAGAAGGGGTTTCTCCGGGCGTACACGTTGTAGACTGTGAATACCCAGTGATCCTGTAGTTTTTTGGGCGAACCATCAGACTTGAGGGTTCGCATATACCAGGTGGCCGAGAGGTCCAGCCGGTGATAGTCAGGAATACGGCCATTGTTTCTGCCCAACACACCAGGGATGGTATAGCCCTGATTTTCGTATCGGTAAGAAGGGAGCGTATATGGAGTACCCGTGATATAGGTGAAATTAGCTGATACTGACCATTTTTCACTCCAGTCATAGTTGGCCGTTACTTTGACGTTATGCGTCTGATCAAACCGGGTAGGGTACCAGTCCCCTTCGTTGATTCCTTCTACTTTGAGCTCTGTTCGAGCCAGTGTATAGCTGACCCACCCATTGATTTTGCCGGAGTTTTTCTTCACAAAGAATTCCGCACCATATGCCCGGCCATCTCCTGACAGAAGATCTCCTTCGAGGAACCTATTGATCAATATTTCTGCTCCATCTATGTAGTCCACCTGATTTTGTGACTCTTTGTAGTAGACCTCCACAGACGTTTCCAGTTGATTGTTGAGGAAATTTTTGAAGACTCCCAGAGCCACCTGATCCGCCAGCTGTGGCTTGATGTTGTTGGTACTTGGCGTCCATACATCGGTAGGCAGCGAAGCAGTGGTGTTGGAGACCAGATGAATGTACTGACTCATCCTGTTGTAGCTACCCTTGATGGAGGTGGAAGGATTCACGCTGTATTTGAATGAGAAGCGAGGCTCCAGGTTAGAATAGAACTGAATCGTCTCCCAGTTGTCGGCTTGTTCAATACTCGAAACGGGTCTTCTTTCTCCTTTCACTTCGGCATCCTCATAGTAATAAATGGACCCGGCTCCCAGGTATTGAAATCCTGAAAGACGAACACCATACTGCAGGGACAGGCGATCATTTACCTTTTGGGTATTTCCCAGGTATATCGCTGTTTCAATACTTTTGCGCTCGTCAAGGCTGATATCACTCTCTTCACCATCACTTACCCCCAGTACTTCTGCTGGTTTGAAGCGATAAAGGATGGCTTCTGCCCCAAAGGAGAGCTCGTTGGAGGTGTTGATGAAATAAGAAAACTGCTCCTTAAAGTTGTAGGTAAGGATTCTTGACTTCCAGCTGAAAAGGTCATCTTTGGTTTCACCCACTTGAAAGGAATAGTCATAGTCGCTCAGAAAGAGCGTGGTGTTGGAGAAAATCCGATCATTGAACAGGTGATTCCAGCGTAAGCTGGCCGTTTTGTTCCCCCAGTCAAAGCCCTGGTTAGCATCAAATTTGAAAACATCCCGACCCAGATAACCCGAAAGGTAAATTCTGTCCTTGTCAGAGATGTAGTAATTGGTTTTTCCCGTCAGGTCATAAAAGCGAAGCCCTACACCGTCCAGGTCATTATTTTTTAAAAAAGGTTGCGCCAGTACATCGATGTAAGACCTGCGACCTGCCAGGATAAAGGAAGATTTGTTTTCGGCTATGGGGCCCTCTACCGCAAAGCGGCTGAAGATGGTACCAACTCCACCATTCACTTCATATTTTTTGATGTTTCCTTCTTTCATCCGCACATCCAGAATGGACGAAAGCCGGCCACCGTACTCTGCAGGGATTCCACCTTTATAGAGTTTTACATCCTTCACGGCATCCGGGTTGAACACCGAAAAGAAACCAAACATGTGTGAGGAATTGTAAACCGGCGCCTCATCCAGAAGGATAAGATTCTGACCTACACTTCCGCCCCGCACATTGAAGCCGGACGCTCCTTCGCCTACCGTAGTGACTCCCGGGAGGAGCTGCAAGCTTTTTACCACATCTACCTCACCCAGAAAGGCGGGTATTTTCTGGATGGTGGTGATGTCGAGCTCTGCGGTGCTCATCTCCATGCCGGACACATTTTCGTCCTCTGGCTTAGCGGTGACCACTACTTCCTCTAATTTTTGTTCTGTGGAAAGTAGCTCCACGTCTAATCGGACATTCTGATTTAAAGAAACGGTTTTTTGAATTGGCTGGTAGCCAACATACCGGTACTCCACGGAGTACTCTCCCGGAGGGATGGTAATGGAATAGAATCCATAGACGTTTGTGATATTGCCACTGCTGAGCTCGCGTATGAGTACGGTGGCACCGATGAGTGTTTCCCCATCCGACTGATCCTTTACATAGCCACTGATGGTGAATTTTTCCTGACCTGAGGCAGAGAAAAGTAGGACGCCGCTCAGGAGGGTGAGTATTAGTTTTTTCAAGGCAGATTGAGTTTTTTGACCTTGGTTAGAAACGGTTTGTTTGGAAACTTGTTCAAAAAAGGGGATGAAAATTTCCCGAAAAGGATCGTGAAATCTCCATGAAGGCCAGCGGGAAGCCCCAGGATGGGCATAGAGTGAGCTTTAATTTGGGCTCAGCGAATCTTGGTGCGCAGGTCATTCACGATCATGTCTGCATGCACCCGGGAGTTTTCTATAAACCATGCATTGGTTTTCAGCCCACCACAGATCACACCAGCCAGATAGACGTTTTCCACGTTGGTTTCCATGGTGTGCTCATCGTACTCGGGAGTCATATATTCATCTGAGCCAATGTTGATCCCCACCTTTTTCAGGAAAGTAAAGTCAGGCTGATATCCGGTCATGGCCAGAACAAAATCATTGGGCAGGGTGATGTCTCCTTCCGGAGTTCGCACATCGATGGATTTCTCCTCTATTCTTGTGATTTGAGACTCAAAATAGGCTTTGATGGACCCTTCATTAATTCGGTTCTCAATGTCGGGGCGCACCCAGTATTTTACGCGGGGGTTGATTTCTTTTTCACGCACCACCATGACCACTTCTTTGGCCCCTTTTCGAAAAGTTTCCAATGCTACGTCTACCGACGAATTGGCGGCTCCAACCACCGCGACCCGCATGTCGAAGTAGGGGTGTGGCTCGTCATAATAGTGTTTTACTTTGGGGAGCTCCTCGCCGGGAATGTTGAGCAAATAGGGTAAGTCGTAAAATCCTGTGGCGATGATGATGGCTCTGGCCGAGTAGCTCTGTTTGGAGGTGTTCACAACGAAAGTTTCATGGTCCTTTTTCACTTCCAGGACATTTTCATAGAGCCGGGTGTTGAGCTGACGCGAAGTGGCCACTCTTCGGTAATACTCCAGGGCTTCAGGACGTGTGGGCTTAGGGTTGTGAGAGATGAAGGGCACACGACCGATTTCCAACCGATCTGAGGTAGAAAAGAAGGTCATGTTGTGTGGATAGTTATAGATAGAGTTGACCAGGCACCCTTTATCTATAATGGTGTGACTCAATCCAGCGTCTTGCGCCGCTATCCCGCAGGCCAACCCAATAGGCCCGGCCCCTATGATCAATACATCCGTGTTTTCACTCATGGCATTTCAAAGTTTGTTGGGGGGTGATGCAGTAATCCAGGCGAATGTCGTGTGCTTCCGCAAAATCGAAGCGATCAAACAGTGGCCCCAAAGTAAGTCCAACCTTTAACACATCGGGTGCCATTTCTGTTAACAGGCGGTCATAATACCCTTTTCCGTACCCGATTCTGTTGCCCTGCTTGTCGGCGGCCAGCAATGGAATCAGTACCAGCTCTATCTTATCCAGGTGGGCGGGTGTACCACCTATGGGTGTGGGAATGCCAAATGGATCGTCTTCAAACAACAGGTCTCGGGTATAGACAAAATGACTCATTGTTTGCCGTGCAAAATCTGTAGCGGAGACCACTACCTCGGTTTTTGCTCTGGAGAGCAGTGCAATAAGCGGCCAGGTGTTGACCTCTTTATTACGGGTGATGGGCAGAAAGCTATGAACACAGCGAGCGCCTTTTTGAGAGATAAGCTCTGAGGCGGCCATGATCACCTCCATGTTTCTTTTGGAAAAAACCTCCGAAACCAGCAAGCGTCTGTTATGCAGTACGCCTCTTCTTATTTGTGCTTTCTCATTGGCCATTTATACATCGTGGAGTATATGAAAGCGGTAGGAGAACGCATCAAACTTCTCCAACAGCTCGGGAATGAATCCGGGATTGTTCAGATAAAAATTAAGAAAATTATCATGGCGCTCCTGTAGCCCGTTGCCGGGGAAGAGCTTCTCCTTGATGTTGTCTATCTGAGACATAGCCGTTTCGTTATTTTGCTCTTCGGCCTTTTTCAGCCGTTTGGCTATGTTTTCCAGGGTTTTGAATGTTTTGGCCCCTTCCGCCCCGATGAAGCCGGTGAGTGAACCATCTATTTCTTCGGCTTTGGATTTTATTCTGTTGAACACCATGTTCATCACCTTGCGCTCATCATTCAGTTCATAGCCGTTTTCCCCATGTTTTTGGAGATACATTTCTTTGAGTTTGTGAGCCGACTGAAACAGCTGTTTACCGGAGAGCTTCAGTTTCTGTACTTTTTTCTCGTTGGCCTTATTCACAATGAGACCGAACACACGCGGCATCAGTGCCGGGAAAAACACCTCGTGATGGTCGAAAAAGTCTTTGAGTTGTAGCCAATAGGCGATTTCCGCGGGGCCTCCCACATAGGCCAGGTTGGGTAAAATCACCTCCTGATACAAGGGACGCATGATTACATTAGGACTGAAATGCTCAGGGTGCTTTTCAATCAATTCGATCATTTCCGATTCAGAAAAGACTTTGTCTGTATTCAGGACTTTGAACTGCTCACCTTCACGCACGATTCGTTCCCGGAGTCCGTTTTCCATGTAGAAGAAGTTGATTTCACGGGAAAAGGCCTGGTTTTTATACCCGGCAGCATCCAGCCTTTGTGAGGTGGCATTCACCAGTTCATTGGAGGTGTTCTCAAACAATTCCTTTTTGATCACAGGCGCAAAAAGGTGTTTCAAATTTTTGTGATCTGCATCCACCACGATCAACCCCTGATCCCCAAAGAGTTCATTGACATAAAACCGTACAGCATCGGCCAGTCGGTCGTGATCCAGATAGGCCTTTTCGAAGAGCGGAACGGCCTCAGGCAAGGAGTCGATAAGTTCATTGAGAGAATGGGGCTTCATTTTACCCACCGGGCCCGTTTGTGGGGTGTCCCATTCGTATTTTTTGCCAAAGAGGTTGAAATGATTGATTTCCGCCAGGTCGTGATCTTCAGTGGCCATCCAGTACACGGGCACAAAATGATAATCCGGATAGGCTGCTTTTAGTTGCTTGCAGGCATTGATTACCGTCACAATCTTGTAAATGAAGTACAGCGGACCCGTGAAGATATTCAGCTGATGGCCTGTGGTGACGGTAAATGTTTTCTGGTTGGTGAGGCTGTGAATGTTGAACTCCACTGCCTCTGAGTGCGGAAGAGGTCCATACTGCTCTGCCAAAAGCGACACCAAAGTGGTGCGATGACTCATGGGCAGTTGCCTCTTTTCTATCAGTGATTGGAAGTTTGGGACAGTGGGGAAGGTGTCGTAAAAAGGCTTCAGGGCCTCTTTTTGCTGAATGTAATCAATAAAGATTGAGGAAAAACACTCCGTTTCTTCCAGATTGACTTGCTCTAATTTCATGCGTTAGTTTACCGGTTTTCCGTAGAGATCAAATGCGGTAGCTTTTTCGATGAGAATGTTGGCAAAATCACCAATTCTCAGATAATGCTCGCTGGCATCGATCAGCACTTCATTGTCTACTTCCGGGGAGTCATGCTCGGTGCGGCCGATAAACTGGCCACCTTCTTTTCTGTCGATAAGTACCCGGAGCGTTTTGCCCACTTTTTGACTATTGATCTCCTCAGAAATAGATTCTTGTAACTCCATAACGCGCTCGGCGCGTTCAAGTTTTACATTTTCTGGCACGTTGTCTTCCATGGAGTATGCATGGGTGTTGTCCTCGTGCGAATAAGGGAATATCCCCAGGCGCTCAAATCGTGATTTTTCAACAAAATCCAGCATATCCTCAAATTCTGCTTCGGTTTCTCCAGGGTGACCTGCTATTAATGTCGTCCGGATGGCAATACCCGGTACTTTTTCCCTAATGGTCTTGAGGAGCTGCTCAGTTTTCTCACGGGTGGTACCGCGTCGCATGATTTTGAGCATTTCGGTGCTGCCGTGTTGCAGTGGGATATCCAGGTATTTGCAGATGTTGCTTCGTCTGGCCATTACGTCCAGTACATCTTCCGGAAATCCGGTAGGGAACGCATAGTGAAGGCGGATCCACTCCAGACCTTCCACATCAGCGAGTTTGTCCAGTAGCTCGGCCAGGTTTCTTTTTTTGTAAATGTCCAGGCCATAATAAGTAGAGTCCTGCGCAATGAGGAGGATCTCTTTGGTGCCATTTTTCACCAGCGACTCAGCTTCCTTGATAATCTGCTCGATGGGTTTGGAAACGTGCTTGCCCCGCATGATGGGAATGGCGCAAAAGCTGCAGGGGCGATCACACCCCTCAGAAATTTTGAGGTAAGCATAGTGTCGGTCTGTGGTGGTGATTCGCTCACCAATGAGCTCGTGCTTATAGTCAGCATTGAATTTTTTCAGGAGAAGTGGTAGCTCCATGGTGCCAAACCAGGCATCTACCTCGGGAATTTCGTTTTGAAGGTCATCCCTGTAACGCTGAGAAAGACAGCCCGTCACATAGACCTTCTCCACCATCCCTTCTTCTTTGGCATCTACATAGCGCAGGATGGTGTCTATGGATTCCTGTTTGGCATTATCTATGAACCCACAGGTGTTGATGATCACGATGTTGGCGTCATCCTTCACCGACTCATGGGAGGCATTGATACTGTTGCCTTTCAGCTGAGTAAGCATCACCTCTGAATCCACCAGATTTTTGGAGCATCCCAATGTGACAATGTTTACCTTATCTTTCTTTAGTCCTTTAGTCTTCACGTCTCTTCCAAATAAAACTGCAAAGCTAATACAAAATGGCCCCCATAATAAGTTCATTACCTATTGGTTATTATAACTTTACGCGTTTCAAGAAAATATGAGGTCAGGAATTGTACTAATGTTGGGTGTTTGGCTGGTGATCAGTTGCCATGAGATCAAGGACTGTACGCTGGAGACAAGTACTGATTATGCTATAGTCAGGTTTTACAGGGCCGATACCACGGTCAAAACGGTGAAAGAAGTGGCTTTCAGCAAAATTTACGAGCCGGTTTCTGGTTATTATATCTCTAGCATGGAGGATACTGTGGTGGCCATCGGCCTTTTCTTGAACCCGGCGGATACCCGAGTGACCTACCTGTTTGAAACGGACTCCATCGATTATGAGCTGACGATGGAATACAAACCCCATTTGAGGATATACTATGATGAGTGCGATCCTGTTTATTCCTTCAGACTCGATACTGCCTACAGTCCCAATTTCGATTCTGTGGACATGGTCAATAATGTGTTAGACAAAGTGGTAGTCACCAATCTGGAAATTTATTTGTGATGGTAGAGAGACACAGAAGGAATGGTAGATGGCGCTTGGCGCCCACATTGAAATTGGTCGCTGTGATCCTTGGGTGCACTTTGTTTTCTGTTACCTCTCTGTTCGCACAGGGTCCGGCAGGGGGTCAGCGCCCGCAGCCTTCGGGTAAAACCCAGAAGACCAACAATCAGCTTCCTAAAGAGCCTCGCGATTTGAGGCCTTCCATGCTCAAGCTGAGTGTGGATGCCGTTCCCGTAGGGATCTCTCTTTTTGGTGCCAATAGAAGTGGCTCGGGTTATCAGGCACTCATCGATTTTGATCAATTTTTCTTCGCGGCAGAGTATGGCACCCAGAAGACCAGCAGAGGAGAGCGCTACCGCTACAAAAATGAAGGATCATATTTGAGTTTTGGTCCGGAGGTCAATTTTTTGAAAAACGATGCCAAAGGCAATTCACTCACCTTTGGTCTCAGATATGGCCAGGCGCAGTTTAGCGACCAACTTTCTTATTTTAAAACTGGTGGATTCTTTGGAGACCTACAGGTGGAAGATGCCAACCCGGACCTGAAAGCCCGATGGATGGAACTGACCGTAGGCCTCAATGCCAATGTCTGGAGCAACCTCTATTTGGGCTACACCATCCGGTATAAGGTGCTGAGGCAGGTCGATAATATTGGCACCATGGCACCCTATGATGTGCCGGGCTTTGGTTTGTATGAAGACAACACCGGCGTACAGTTTAATTTTTATGTGGGCTGGGCCATTCCTCTGAGAGAGAAGTATCCTGACGAGGCGGCGCTGGAAGATTAGAGAAAACGAATATCGTCCACCAGATCACCAAAATCCTTTTCGATCAGGCTTTTTACCCGCTCCTTATTGTTCACCATTTCCTGCTTGAGGGGCGCTGAAGAAAACTTCACAAACAAAATCCGCTCCTTTAAAAACAAGCTGGTAGTTCGGGAAGCAATGGGCTTACCCATGATGGTTTCCCAGGATTCTACAAGTAGTTTCTCCCGATAGCGCACATCCAGTTTCTCATGGGTGAGGAATTTCCTGAAGGCACTGGTAAATGTATGAGAGTTGTCTTTGGTCATCGAATAGCTCCGTTGGAAATGTCGTAAAATGAAATTCGGTCATCATGATCCTTGAAAAACGCCCGCGAGCGCTCCGCTCGCGCATCCGTCATGAAGATTTGTGAAAAACGTTCCGAATCAGTGAGCAAGGTAATCAAACGCTCTATCCTGTCATCGTCCAGTTTGTCAAAAATATCATCCAGGAGGAGCAGGGGCTCAAATCCTTTTTGAGCTTTCAGGTAATCGTATTCTGCCAGTTTCAGGGCAATGATAAATGACTTTTGCTGACCCTGAGAGCCAAATTTTTTGATGGGACGCTCATTCAATTTGAATGCATAATCATCCTTATGGGCACCTTTATTGGTTCGTTGCAGGATTATGTCTTTCTGCAAGCCCTTTTTATAACTCTCCTCAAAATGATCCTCAGTCACCTCAGACTTGTAGGTGATGTCAGGGATTTCTTCACCTTCGAAGATCAGTGCGTAATTCTCTGAAAAAAACGGAGAAAAATGCTCGATGAAAGCAGTTCGTTTTTCCACTATTGATCTAAAGATGGGCAGAAGCGCTTCGTCGTAGACATTGATGAGGTTGTGGTTGATTTTGAGATTGCCATCATTGCTTTTCAGAAAACTATTTCGCTGCTTGAGCAATCGCTGCATGTTCATGAGCAGCTCCAGGTATGCCCGATCGTGCTGGGAGATCACACTGTCAAAAAATTTTCTTCGTACCTCACTTCCTTCTTTGATGATCTCTGTGTCGTCTGGCAAAATGAGTACACTTGGCACATTCCCGATGTGCTCGCTGAGTTTTTCCATTTCCTTGCCATCTACTTTGAAGACCTTTTTCTTTCCTTGCTCAAAGTAGCAGTTGATCACCAGCGGTTTGTCCTGTAAGGTGAACTCACTATTGATGGCAAAGTATTTTTCTCCATGCGAAATATTCTGCTGGTCAATGCCATTGAGCGCACTGCGGGTCATAGAGAGGTAGTGTATGGCATCCAGCAGATTGGTTTTTCCCATCCCATTTTTACCCAAAATACAGTTAATTCCTGCGGAAAAGCTGATTTTCACCTCCTGGTAATTCTTAAATTGAGAGAGTTTGAGGCTATTGAGCTTCATACATTTTGCAGCAAGGCCTTTTTCGGTTAATTTCGCACAGCTTGAAGGGTACGGAAGGCACAAAACTAATCATATAGACAAACCTTAAGGGACATGGCAGCCAAATCAAAGTCAAAAAAGGAAGAATTCAGTAAGGAACAATACATGGAGTGGTTTGAGTCTATGCAGTTTATGCGAAGATTCGAAGAGAAGTCGGGCCAGTTATACGGGCAGCAAAAAATCCGTGGGTTCTGTCATTTATACATTGGTCAGGAGGCCTGTATGGCCGGAGCAGTGTCTGCTTTGCAAAAAGGGGACAAATACATCACCGCTTACAGAGACCATGCTCACCCCATTGCATTGGGAAGTGACCCCCGTACGATCATGGCTGAGCTTTATGGAAAAGCTACCGGTATTTCCAAAGGGAAGGGCGGTTCAATGCACATGTTTGACAAAGAGAATGGCTTTTTTGGAGGACACGGTATTGTAGGTGCTCAGGTTCCGCTAGGGGCAGGTATCGCTTTTGCTGAAAAATACAATGGTACAGATAACCTCTGCATGACCTTCATGGGAGATGGAGCTGTGCGTCAGGGAGCGTTTCACGAGGCGCTTAACATCGCCATGACCATGAAGCTTCCCGTGATTTTTGTGATAGAAAACAATGGCTACGCCATGGGGACTTCAGTACAAAGAACCTCCAACGTAACCGAACTCTATAAACTGGGCGAAGCCTACGATATGCCATCCAGTGCGGTGGACGCTATGTCTGTAGAAGCTGTGCACCACGCGGTAGCAGAGGCTGCAGAGCGGGCCAGAAAAGGAAATGGCCCAACGCTCCTCGAGTTTAGAACCTACCGATATAAAGGACACTCCATGTCTGATCCTGCCAAGTACCGAACCAAGGAAGAACTGGAGGAATACAAGAAGAAAGACCCGATCGAGCAAGTGCGGGACGTCATCCTCAAAAGGAAATATGCTACTGAAGCTGACCTGAAAGAGATCGATAACAACATCAAAGAAAGGGTGCAGGAATGCGTGGATTTTGCAGAAAACTCCGAATTTCCGGATCCATCTGAGGCTTATACCGATGTGTATGCTGAAGATAATTATCCATTTATAATGGATTAATACAAAAAGTATAAAAAAGTATATCTTTGCGTCCTTAAAATTTCGAATTGACTAATGGCTAAAACTAAAACCAAGAAGGAAGAGGGGATTGAATTCCTGGAAGATCCTGATGTACTGGCGAGCAAGGCTGAAGAATTTTTTAACAGCAAGAGGAATAAAACCCTTGTTTTTGGTGTAGGAGGAGTGTTGGCCGCTTTAGTGGCTGTATTTCTTATTTACAGGTTCTATATCACCAACCAAAATCTGGAAGCTCAGGAAGAAATGTTCCAGGCGGTTTATTATTTCGAAGCGGATAGCCTGGGCAAAGCGCTCAATGGGGATGGGATCAACTACGGTTTCCTTGACATCATCGAAGACTATTCGGGCACCGATGCTGCGAATCTTTCCAGCTTTTATGCCGGCGCTACCTATTTGAAAATGGGAGATTACTCTTCTGCGCTCCGATATCTTTCGGATTTCAGCAGTGGCGACTACCTGGTACAGGCCAGAGCGTATTCACTGATGGGTGATGCTCATATGGAGTTGGAAGATTATTCGTCTGCATCCTCCGCTTATCAGAAGGCCGCCAATTATAAATCAAACGAGCAGTATTCTCCGATATACCTGCAGAAAGCAGCTATCGCACAGGAAAACAATGGCGACTTTGCCGCTGCGGCTAAGTCTTATGGCAAGATTGTAGATGAGTTTCCTAATTCATCATTGGTGCAGGAAGCGAAGAAACAGAAGGCCAGATTACAGGGACTGGCTGCCAATTAATATTTTAGAATTTCAAAACATGAAATCTAAGGGATAAGGCAGCTAGCTTTATCCCTTTTTTTGCTTTATGGCTACAGCTTTAAAAAATCTCAGCGACAATAAAACTTCAGGGATGAGGGATATCTCCGGAGCGAAGTTTGGTATAGTGGTTTCGGAGTGGAATGAAGAGGTCACCGAGGCCCTCTATTCCGGAGCATTCGAAACCCTCATAGCACTGGGCGCTACCCGTGAGCACATAGAACGTATGAACGTGCCTGGCAGCTTCGAGCTCAGTCTGGGAGCTCAGTGGATGGCCAAAAGAAACGATATTGATGCAGTGATCACCCTTGGCTGTGTCATTCAAGGTGAAACCCGACACTTTGATTTTATCTGTCAGGCATGTGCCAATGGTATCACCGAAGTGGGCCTCAAATATGACAAGCCCGTGATCTTCGGTGTACTGACCACAGAAACCCAAAAACAAGCCATGGACCGTGCCGGAGGCCGACATGGCAATAAAGGAGATGAAGCCGCTGCCACAGCGGTGAAAATGTTGAGTGTTAAATAAATCAAGGTTTTAGGGATGAAAGTTTTAAAGTTTGGCGGGACCTCAGTAGGCTCCCCGGAGAGAATGCAAGAGGTTGCGGAGATCATCACAGGGATTTCTGGTAAGAAAATGGTGGTGTTGTCTGCGGTGTCCGGTACTACCAATATTCTGGTTTCCATAGGCGAGTTCTGTGCCAATGATCAACGCGAAGAAGCCATCGCCGTGGCTCAGGATCTGAGACAGAAGTATTATGATTTTGTAAGGAAGTTGTTTCCAAAGGAAGACTTTGCTTCCCAAAATACTGCTTTTGTAGACGAGATTTTTGACAACATTGAGCAACTGGCCCATCAAAAATATTCTGACCAGGTAGCGAAGATGTTAGTGGCCCAGGGAGAGATACTTTCCACAAGGTTTTTCACCGACTACCTCAAAATGACAGGTAAGCGTTGTGAGATGATCATGGCGCAGGATTTTATGACCCTGGACAAGGAAGCCGAACCGGATCTGAAAACCACCAAGGTCAAGTTGGATCACCTACTGGCAGGCCAAAAGGAAAACATCATCATCACACAGGGCTATATCGCCCGGAGTGCAGCCGGTGGAATAGACAACCTGAGAAGAGGTGGTAGTGATTATTCTGCAACCATTATCGGTGCCATTTTGGGTGCAGAAGAGGTCCAGATCTGGACGGATATCGACGGGATGCACAATAATGATCCCCGGATCATCAAGACCACTCATCCCATTGCCCGATTAAGTTTCGAGGAGGCCAGTGAGTTGGCTTATTTTGGTGCCAAAGTGCTGCATCCACATTGTATTGTCCCTGCTCAGATGCACGAGGTGCCAGTGCGAATTAAAAACACCATGGATCCGGCTGCTCATGGCACGCTGATCTCGGCGGAGCAGGAGCCAGAGGCTGTGAAGGCCATTGCCGCCAAGGACCACATCACGGCCATCAAAATCAAATCGAGCCGAATGGTGATGGCTTACGGTTTCCTGAAGAAAGTCTTCGAGGTTTTCGAAAAGTACAAGACACCGATAGACATGATCACTACTTCGGAGATAGCCGTGTCTCTCACCATTGATAATTCGGAATTTCTCAAAGAGATCAAAGCGGAGATTTCTAAATATGGTACCGTAGAGATTGATAAGAATCAGACGATCATCTGCATTGTAGGTGACCTCATTGCTGAACGCAAAGGGGTAGGCAGTGCCATTTTCAATGCATTGGATGAAGTGCCACTCAGAATGATCTCATACGGAGGAAGCCGAAATAATATTTCACTGCTGGTAGCTGAGGAGTATAAGAAAGAAGCACTAATCAAACTTCACGAAGCCTTGTTTTAAGGCTTCGGTGTTGTTTAGTTAGATCCATTCGAAGTAAAAGAATACCAACCATACGATTACCAGCAGAGGTACCAGGAACGGGATCGAAAAACGGAGAATGTATCCGAAAAACGAAGGCATTTTGATACCCACCTGCTCTGCGATGGATTTTACCATAAAATTGGGGCCATTGCCGATATAGGTCATGGCTCCAAAAAACACCGCCGCGATGGAAATCGCCTTGAGCTCCAGGATGGAGTTGGCATACGCACCCTGTGAATAGCCGATGACCTCAGACACTTTGTTGATACTGGCCCCATCAGCCGCCATACCAGCCGTCAGGAAGTTGACATAAGTAGGGGCATTATCCAAAAATCCGGAAAGTAAACCGGTGCCCCAATACAGCGTGTTATGCGTAATGAGCGCTGCGCCCTCCGGCGATTTAGCAAAATTGCCCACCAACTCCAGAGCAGGCATCATCGTGCCGAAAATCCCCACAAAGATAAAGGCAACCTCACGAATGGGTTCAAAGCTGAAATCATTACCGCTAAGTGCTTGCTTGTCCGCAAATCGGTAAGAGAGGTAAGCGGCGGCCAGCATGATGATCTCGCGAATGTAAGAAAACTTCTGACCTTCGTAATGAATGCCCGGCACCCAGGGAAACACATTCGGATCCAGAAAAACTGCCCCCACAACAACCGCCAGCCAGATGAAATTTCGGGATCCCCGAAGGCCAATCTTTCCTGTTGGTGTCGCTATTTCTTCCCCAAAGGAATAATCAGCTTTGTTTCCCTTATCCATAAAATAGAATACAATCAGCAAGAGGATAACCGCAAAAATCCAAGGTAAGAGGTTATGAGAGAGCGTCCAGAAAAAAGGAATCCCTTTCAAAAAACCAAGGAAAAGCGGAGGGTCACCAATTGGAGTAAGTGAACCACCAATATTGCTGATGACAAAGATGAAAAAGATGATGTGATAGGACTTGATTCTGTTTTTGTTCAGCCGAATGAAAGGACGGATCAAAAGCATGGAAGCACCCGTAGTACCGATGATGTTGGCAATGATGGCTCCAAAGGCCAGCAGCGCAACATTGGTAAGGGGAGCAGCCTTCTTATCCACAATGATCATGATGCCACCAGATGCCACAAAAAGCCCGGTGAGCAGCGCAATGAACTGTACATACTCAAACAGCGCATGCACAGGGCTATGGTGGTTACCCAGACCAAAAAGGTAATACGACACCACTAGCACAGCTAATGCCACTGCTACTTTGGGATAGTTTTTATGCCAGAAGTGCTCGTAAAACAGGGGTCCGGTAGCAATCATCAGCAACAATACCACGAAAGGAATCACACTCCAGCCTGCCGGTCCGTGATGAGCTTCTTCCGCATGGTCGCCACTGACCGTCTCGTCAGTGGCTTCACTGCTTACTTCTTGATGATCCTGGGAAAGATCGGATGCTGACGCCTCATATCCAATTATGCTTCCCGAAATGGCAAAAGCAAATAGGAAAAGTTTTAGATATTTATTCATTGAGGCGTTTGGGTCTTTTCTTCGTCCCTAAAATTATCATTTGCCAACTGAAAAGCAAGCGTGGGTTTAAATAAGTTGGGACAGTGCGATTTCAAATGCTGCTCTCCCAAGACCTGTTTTGCCCGGATTTTGCTGATAAACTTTATCCAAAGCAGTGGCAATTGTTTTGGAGATGTCAGTAAAGATTTCATCATCAGTTATTTTTTTATCGTTCTTTGGATCCATCAGGTAGGCAAAGGTTCTGGCCATACCACAGTTGGATATAAAATCCGTAATTAATGCTGCTCGCTCGTCTACATATTCTGCAATGGGTCCATAAAAGATGGCATCGTCTTTAAACGGCACATTTGCTCCGCATGCTACCACCTCCAAACCGTGTGAAATGAGTCCTTCCACCTGATCCTGAGTGACAAGTCTGGACGCAGCCGCCGGGATGAAAATTTCCCCGCCTATGTTCCAGATTTTTTCATTGCACTCAGCAAAAGAAAGCTGATCCTCAGCAATTAGTTTATTACCCTGGCGGTCGTAGAATAACTTCTTGATTTCTTCCAAACCAAGGCCGTTCTCATTGATGATACCGCCATCTCTGTCTATGATGCCCACAATTTTGGCACCATAATAAGATAGATACAACGCAGCAGTGGCGCCTACGTTGCCCCAGCCTTGTATGATTGCTTTCTTTTGGGTGATGTCTCCGCCCCAGAGTTGATAGTAATGACGCACGGATTCAGCTACTCCAAACCCGGTGATCATATCTGAAACGGTGTATTTTTTGTCTGAAGTAGGAATGTAGTTTTGATCTTCCAGAATTTTGGAAACCCCCTGTCTCAGGCGGCCGATCATATGAATTTTCTGAGGCTTAGGCGGGTTAAAGTGGCCGTTTACCACCCCCTCCTGCGGATGCCACAGGCCAAAGCCTTCGGTGATGGGGATAACCTCATGGATTTCATCCACATTAAGGTCACCACCAGTGCCATAGTAATTTTTAAGAAGTGGGTATACTGCTTTATACCACCTTTTCAGGACTTCATTTTTTCTGGGGTCATTGGGGTCAAAGTTGATGCCCGATTTGGCACCACCTATCTGCGGGCCTGAAACCGTAAACTTAATTTCCATGGTTTTAGCCAGCGACTCCACTTCGCGCTTATCCAGGCCTACCCGCATACGCGTGCCACCACCAGCGGCTCCACCTCTGAGGGAATTAATGACCGCCCAGCCTTCGGCTTCAGTTTCGGGGTCTGACCATTCGAAAACGATTTCGGGTTTCTTGTTTTCAAACTTCTTAAGTAGATCTTTCATTTTTGGGGTTTTGGGGTTTTTAATCGGGTGCCAAATTTAAACAAATAAATGACCCGTGGTACCTATCCGGGCAGATGTAAGGTGCCGGAAACAGTATCTTTCTGAGCGCCAGTTACTGAAGAGAGGACGTTGGGTAGGCGAAGGGTCCTCATTAGTCCCAGAAAGGCAAAAATGAGGGCCTCTTTGAAGTCTATGAGCTGGGGAGCGGGCAGGAGAATCTCCAAATCAGGGGACACTTTTTCCTTGAGGAGTTGAATCAAAAAGTCATTGTAGGCTCCACCACCCGTTAGCATCACTTTGCCCTGAACCTGACTCAGGTCATTGGCCAGCTGCTCGGCCAGAAAGTGAGAATAGGTGTACAGCCCATCTGCAGGGTTTTCAGGGGCATTTGAAAGTACCTGAGCCGACCATTGGTTACTTAGCGACTTTGGCGGTGGCAGATGAAAGTATTCAAGGCTTCTGAGGTATGCTAGATATGGCATATCCATTTGTCCTGAGGAGGCCAGGTGACCTCCATTGTCAAACACATGACCCAGCTGTTTGGCGAAGTGATTGAGGATTTGATTGCAGGGGGCTACATCCCATGCCCTGATTTGGTGGGTGTGCACAGAGACATTGGCGATTCCCCCCAGGTTTACGAAGGCCTGATAATCAGGCAGGAGTTGATTTTCTCCGAAGGGAACCAAAGGAGCTCCTTGCCCACCCATTAAGACGTCCATTCCCCTGAAACCACCGGCAGTTGGGGCTTGAGTGATAACACATATGGCCTCAGCATTTCCTATCTGCATCGAAAGTTGCTGCCCCGGCAGATGAAATACAGTATGTCCATGTACCCCGATCACAGATATGGGCAGAGAAAGGCCTTTCAGGAAGTCGTTGATTACATTTCCAATCCACCGACCATATTGGATATCCAGCAGGGCCAGATCCCGTCCTGTCAACTGATCTGCCTGTTTTAGTTGTGTGGTAATTTCCGGAGAAATGCCGATGGTTTCACTCTTAATGATTTCAAATGACCAGCCCTGTTCACTGAGGAACCTGCATAAACATACATCCAGTCCGTCCAGAGACGAACCCGACATTACTCCGATTGCATAATATTCCGTCAAGGGTAGTTACTTTTGGGTTTTTGATTTGAGCCAGGGATTTTGGAAAACGAAGGTAATGTAGTGGTAGACATTGGAAATTCGAAAATTAAAACAGCGATTTTCGAAGGGGAGCGGCTGGTTTCGCGTTTTGCTGCGGATCATCTGGAGGAGGTTTTTCAGCACTATAACAAAGCCAGCTATCGCTGGATCTTTAGCTCAGTAGGGGATGACCCCTCTGCCCATAGCCGGATAAGCGCTTTGAAGGATCACCTGATACTGTCCAGAGATACACCTCTGCCTATCTCTTTGGATTACCAAACTCCCGAAACACTCGGAGTAGATCGCATAGCAGCTTCAGTTGGGGCATTTCATCTTTACAAGAAAAGCTGTCTGGTGATTGATGCAGGCACTTGCATTACCTATGATTTGGTAGACAAGACGGGGGTATACCGAGGCGGGGCCATCGCCCCGGGCCTGAAGATGAGGATGAAAGCCATGTCACATTTCACCAAACGGCTGCCAGATGTGAGTGCAGAATGGGAAGAAATTCCTTTAAAAACTCAGGGAAAAACCACTCGGGAGTGTTTAGTCACGGGAGCTTTTGACGGAGTGGTGCATGAAATGGATGGCTTTATTGAAGCTTTCCTGAAAGAATATGAGGATTTGGCCGTTATCCTCACCGGCGGAGATGCTAACTACTTTGAATCCAAGCTAAAAGCACCCATCTTTGCAGACTTTGATTTGGTCCTGACAGGCTTGAATACCATACTGAACTATAATAAATGAATTTCCACAAAACAGGGATCATTGTTTTTGCCCTCCTGATAGGTGCTGGTGCGTCGGCACAATTTATCGCTTCACCGTATTCCAACAATGGATTGGGAGAGGTGCTTTTTCAGGGGATGCCGAATAATTATGGCATGGGCGAGGTAGGGATAGGTTCGCCTACACCCTGGCACATCAATTTACAAAACCCGGCATTGCTCACTCACAATACCTTCAGCTCTTTTCAGGTTGGCCTGATCGGGGATTTCAGAAATCATGAAAGTACGGTGGGAAAAGACAAGGACAGTGGTGCCAGCCTGCGATTTATGGCCATGAGTTTCCCGGTGATCAGAAACCGATGGACCACCAGCTTTGCTCTGCTTCCATTGAGCTCTGTGAAATACCATACTTATAGTCAGGATAGCATAGATACTGGTGTTTTGGGCATTACCCAGTTTCAGGGAGATGGTGGGCTCTCTCAGCTCATTTGGGCCAATGGTTTTAGAATCTACAAATCCCTGGCCCTGGGTGTGAAGGCATCCTATGTTTTTGGCACAATAGATCGACAGTCACGAGTTCAGATCTTCAGCGAAGACTTCAGCTCTAACTACGCCATTGCCTACCTGGAGTCCACTGCCTATTCAGATTTCAACTTTTCACTTGGCCTTTCTTACCGGTGGATTTTGCAGGAAAAGAAATTTCTCAATTTTGGAGCTACCTACGACCTCTCCAATACATTGGAGGGCACAGAAAACCAGATATTTCAACGGTTGAGACTCACCGGCACCACGGTTCAGACTCAAATCATAAAAGAAAACATCAAAACAGAATTCACTTTGCCAAAAACTTTTGGGCTGGGAGTTTCTTATGAATTGCTAAATACTTTTCAGGTAGGGGTAGATGTGAAAACACAAAACTGGAAATCGGCAAATGAAAAAACAACGGCCGTGAGCCTGAGAAACACCCAAAATGTGGCTGTAGGGGTATCATGGACACCCGACTATCAGAGTGTAAACAGCTACCTGAAGCGGACGACATATCGCATGGGAATGAACATGAAGCAGCTACCTTATCTGGTAAATAATAGAGAAATTAATGATTTTGGTATTAATTTTGGTGCCTCTTTTCCTGTGAGTGGTTTTTCCAGTTTGGATGCCGCCTTTAAGTTTGGCACCAGAGGGACAACGGATAGCAATCTCATAAAAGAGAATTATTTTCAGGTGGTGATCGGAGCAACGATTAATGACCGCTGGTTTGTAAAAAGAAGATACGATTAAAAAAACAGCTTATGAATTCTATTACTAAGCACCTTTTAAGTTTAGCATTTATCGTTGGGTTGGCCACTATGGCAATCGCTCAACCAGGCTGGAACTGGGGCGACTCAGTGGATAAGGCAAAAGAAAAGAATGCGCTCTACACAGATTTCGTGAGAGCTGAAAACTGGAAGGCAGCCTTGGGCCCTCACTCGTGGCTACTGAAGAATACCCCGGATCTGAATGCTTCCATTTATATCAACGGGGCCAAAATATATGAAGGGCTTGCTGACAATACAGATGACAAAGCCAAGACCCTGGAATATCAGGGAAAAGCCCTCGAAATGTACGACTTGCGAATCAAGTATTTCAATAGTGAGGCTGATGTGCTGAACCGAAAGGCCTATGTGGCTTACAAATACTACAGAGACGATCAGCCAAAGTACAAAGAACTTTACGACCTTTTTAATAAAGCCTTTGAGCTGAATGGCAATGATGTACTGATCAACAACCTCACGGCCTATATGGATGTGATCAGGAGATACAAATTGTCTGGCGGGACCATCACCGATGAGGAGGTTTTTGAGAAGTATACCAAGATCAAAGACATCATAGAAGTGAAAATAGCAGAAGGCGGCAAAGCCAGCAGTCTGGAAAAGCAGGCAGACTATGTGGATAAGCTCCTGACAGCCACAGTGGATGTGGACTGTGATTTCATTCAGGAAAAACTTGGACCGAAATTCAAACAGACTAAAGACATCAATCTTGCGAAAAAGATTTTTGGTCTGATGCTACAGCAGAAGTGTACAGACAGTCCTTTGGCCATGGAAGTAGCCATAGCGGTGAATGAAGTTGAACCCAACTTTGGGATCGCCAAGTTCATTGGGGTGAAGGCAGCTTCTGAAGGAGATCTGGACCGTGCTAAAAAATACTATGAAAAGGCTGTGGAACTGACAGATGATAATACTAAAAAATCTGAAGTTTACCTGAGCCTGGCAAGAACAGTGGCCTCACAGGGAGGTAAAGCTGCTGCGAGATCCAATGCGCGTAAGGCACTTGCCTTTGACCCATCCAATAAAGATGCTTATGCTTTCATTGGTGACCTCTATATGAATAGCTTCAACGACTGCAAGGCCGGAGAGAGCAAAGTAAAAGACAGAGCGATTTTTATTGCGGCTTATGAGATGTACCAGAAGGCCGGAGACAGTGAGAAAATGACCAGTGCTAAAGCACAGTTTCCTTCTATAGAGGAAATTTTCAGCGAAGGAAAAGAAGAAGGACAGTCGATCACGGTAGATTGTTGGATAAACGAATCAGTTCAAATTGAAAGAAGACCAGCGAATTAATTCACTTAAAAAATACGATCAAACGGTCATGGTGGTAACCCATGACCGTTTTTTTGTTTGGGGTATTGCGCTGATAGGGATATTGGTGGCTTTGGGCGCTTGTCAGAACCGGAAGGAGCTCATCGATGAGCCACTGTATGATGGCCCACTGGTGATCATGGACAGCATCAATACCAAAATGAGCGATTCAGCTAAGGTGATTTTAAGACTTAAGGCTGCCAAGCAACTCAACTATGAGGGTGGAGACAGAGAATGGCCCGAGGCGCTCTACCTTGAGTACCTGGATGATGATGGTCAGGTGGTCTCTACTTTCCGGGCGGATTATGTCTACTATACAGCAAAAGACAACCTCTACAGAGCAGAGGGTAATGTGGTAGTGAAAAACATTGAGGAGGGCGATGAGCTGAATACCGAAGAGTTGTACTGGAGTCCCAAGGATGAGCAGTTTTACACCGACAGATTCGTGACCATTCAATCTGACGATGAAGTTCATACCGGGGAAGGACTCACAGCGGATCAGGACTTTACCTCTTATAAGATTTTGAAACCTCAGGGAACACTCCTCCTAGAAGAATAATGAAACTACTGGACTATATTCTGTTTTCATTGGCCGTGGCTTTTTTCGTGATGGGCATCTATGAAACCATGGTTTTAGGAATTGGCCATGCATATGGTATTTTTATGCTTAGTTTAGGATTGTTATTTTTATTCGGTTACAGAAAAAGTAGGCGCGAACAAGAGAAATAGTATTTTTACCACCAATGGAAGACCCTTCCCTTTATTTAGGAATTTTAACATGCCTTTTGTTCTCTGCCTTTTTTTCCGGTATTGAGATTGCTTTTATTTCAGCGGACAAGCTGCACATAGAGGTAATGAGCAAGAAAGGAAGCTTCACTGGTCGGGTACTCTCAGAGTTTGTCACCAGAAGGTCCTCCTTTTTGGCCACCATGCTGGTCGGCAACAACCTGAGCATTGTCCTCTATGGTATTCTGATGGCCAAATTTATTGAGCCCTGGCTGTACACAGTGCTGCCTGAAGCACTCACCGAAGACATAGTAGTGCTAATCCTGCAGTCACTCATTTCCACGCTCATTGTCCTGATCACAGCTGAATTCCTTCCGAAAAGCCTGTTTATGCTGAATCCGGATACCATGCTGACGGTGTTTGCACTGCCCATGGCCCTGATTTATTACGCCCTGTATCCGGTGGTTTTACTGATCGTTTTCATTTCCAGGTTCATTATTACCAAGATCCTGAGGTTTGAATATTCTGAGGACAAGCCGGTATTTGGCCTGACAGACCTCAATAATTATGTGAAGAAAAACATCCTGAACATAGAGAAGGAAGAAGATGCCGAGATAGACGCCAAAATTTTCAACAACGCCATAGAGTTTAAAACCATTCGGGTACGTGAGTGCATGATACCACGTACTGAAATTCAGGCCGTGGATGTGAGTGACAAAATTGAGGAACTCAGAAGCGCTTTCATTGATACAGGTCATTCCAAGATTTTGGTCTATAAGGAGTCCATAGATGATGTGATTGGCTATTGCCACTCCGTGGAGATGTTTAAGAAGCCCGAAAAGATCAAGGACATACTTACCCCCATCATTATCGTGCCAGAGACCATGCTGGCCAATGAGCTACTCATTCAGTTCATCACGGAGCGAAAGAGCATTGCACTGGTGGTGGACGAATACGGAGGCACCTCCGGTATAGTGACTATGGAAGATGTGATTGAGGAGATTTTTGGAGAAATCCGCGATGAGCATGATGACGAGTACCTGGTTGAGGAAAAAATTGATGATTATAATTTCATTCTAAGTGCCCGCCATGAAGTAGATTACCTCAATGACAAATACGAATGGGGGCTGCCTGTAGGCGAGTATGATACACTGGGGGGACTTATCCTGGCATTCCATGAAGACATCCCCACAGTCAATGAGACTATTTTAATACCACCATTTCATTTCACAGTTTTCACGATGGAGGAAAACCGCATTGACAAAGTGAAACTTACACTTCTGGACAAGGAAGAATCCTTGTAAATCAAAGGTTTAGATTCATTTTTTAATTAGTGTACATGTGGTTATTTTTGCCGTCTTTAAAAAAAACACGCACAGAAAAATATGGCGCTGATTAATACTTTAAGAAAGAGAATGGGCAAGGTCGTTGTAGGCTTTGTGGCTTTCTCTATGTTCGCATTCATCCTGACGGACCTGTTCCAATCCAACTCCGTTTTGCTTGGAGGAAATGACACTACCATTGCAGAAATAGCCGGTAAAGACATTTCTTATGAGCAATTCCAGGCCAAGGTTAGTGAACTCTCATACATTTTTGCAATCAACAATCAGCGGGAGCCCTCATCGGATGAGATCGAAACGATCCGCGTGCAGGCATGGAATGCGCTGATTTTGGACTATGCATACAAAGGACAGTACGATGAACTGGGAATCACCGTCACCAACTCTGAGGTGGTGGATATGGTTCAGGGAAATAACATCGACCCTCAGATCAAGCAGTTCTTTTCTGATCCCAACACAGGCGAGTTTAGCCGGGAGAACGTGGTGTCCTTCCTACAGCAGCTCAACAGCGCACCTGCTCAGCAGCGTGCATCCTGGCTCTCTTTCGAAGACAGACTTAAGCCAAACCGTTTGGTAAAGAAATATGAAAACCTTTTGGCGCTCACCAACTATGTGACAACCGCCGAGGCTAAGAGTAAGTATGAAGCGCAAGGCACCAACATGTCTGTGGATTACTTCTATGTGCCTTTCTTCAGTGTGGCCGATAGCTTGTTTACCGTTTCAGAGTCTGAAATGAAAAGCTACCTGTCTGCCAATTCTGAGCAGTACCAGCGCGAAGAGTCAAGAAGTCTTAATTATGTGGTATTCCCCATTCAGCCATCAGCTGATGACTCGGCGTTTGTAAAGGAAGAAATCACCAGGTTGAGAGAAGGTCTGATCAACAGCCAAAACGATTCTACGTTTGCCAATATGAATTCTGATGGTCTGAGTCCGTTCAGGTCGATCAGCGATCCGGGCTTGCTACCAGTAGGGCTAGTAGGTGCTGAAGTGGGCACTGTAACCGAGCCAACGCTGGTAGGTGACAAATATGCCATCAGCAAACTTTCAGACATTACAGAAGGTGATGAGGCTTTCGTGAAAGCGAGACATATACTTATAGAGATGGACGGAAACTCTGAATCAGCAAAAGCTGAGGCCAGAGGGAAAGCCAATGACATCATCAGTCAACTGAAAAAGGGAGCTGACTTTGCGGAGCTGGCTGCCATCAACAGTGCTGATAAGAGCAACGCCAACAATGGCGGTGACCTGGGATGGTTTGGTGAAAACGGCAACTTTGTGCAACCGTTCAAAGACGCTGTGTTTGCTCATAGAGGAACAGGCCTGTTGCCAAATCCGGTTGAAACTTCTTTTGGTTATCACATCATTCAGATAGACGAGCCTAAAACCAAGACGGTATACAAAGTGGCTACCATCGAAAAGGAGCTGTTCGAAAGTGATGCTACGCTCAATGAAATTTACCGACAGGCGGACCTACTGTCAGCCAATAGCTCTGATGCAGCTTCTTTAGCAGAAAATGCAAAAGAGGCCGGTCTGAGTGTTCGCTCCGCAAGTGCCATTGGTAAAAACGATTCAAGAGTGGGAGTACTCACAGACGCGCGAAACATCGTGCTTTGGTTGTACAATGAGGCTTCTGTGAACAAAGTTTCTGATGTGAAGGAATTTGATGACCAGTATGTGGTGGCAGTGATGACCGCCAGACAGCCAAAAGGTACCGCCACCTTGGCTCAGGTAGAAAATGAAATCAGAACAAAAGTTCTTAATGAGAAAAAGGCCAAATACATCAAGGATAAAATTGCGGGTCTTTCAGCAGCAGACTTTGAAGGGATGAAAGCTGAATATGGCGACAAAGCCAGAACAGGCTCAGCAGACCTGACACTCAACAGCAACTCATTCCCAAGTGTGGGCTTTGCTCCTGAGGCAGTGGGCGTAGCATTCTCTCTGGATGAGGGTGAGAAGACTGCACCATTCGAAACCTCCAATGGAGTATTGGTAGTGAGTGCTACAGCCAAAAGCACCCCTGAGCCTTTGGATGAGTATGTTTCTTACAAAACTCAGGTGGCCACGGAGAGACAAGGAAGAAAGACAGTAATTGCCAATTTCCCGCTTTCATTCACTCCGGTGTTTGTTTCACAATCACTTGACAATGCCATCAAGGAGTTCGCGGAGATTGAGGATAATCGATACAAATTCTTTTAAAGACTTCTAAAGCCAGTGAAATTCACTGGCTTTTTTTTATCTTTTAGGTATGAGTTGGGACGTAGAGTCTTTCAGAGAGAAAGTAGAACTTCAGCATAATTTCCCAGGGTATTACACTTTTAAGTTTATAGTACCCGTGGACAAGAAGAGCGAGATATTAGATTTGATACCTCCTGGAGAGGTTTCCTTTAAGGAGAGCTCTGGCAAAAATTACATCAGCATCACCGCCAAAACGAAACTGGAAACAAGCCAGGCCGTACTGGATGTATATATAGCCGCCAATCAGGTTGAAGGCTGTTTTGCACTATAAAATCAAAAAAGGAGATGTGGAAAGAACAAGATAACAAGCTTACGAGAACCATCGAGTTTAAGGATTTTGTGTCGGCATTTGGGTTCATGTCCAAGGTGGCTATTGTGGCTGAGAAGATGAATCACCACCCCAACTGGTCCAATGTGTACAACAAAGTTTCTTTTGAGCTCACCACCCATGATGCCGGAAATACGGTGACTGAGAAGGACCGTACTCTGGCTAAAGCTATTGACGATTTGCTGGCCTGAACATGGAGTCATCCACACGGTTATACCTGGTTCCTACCCCTATCGGAAACCTCGGGGACATCACCTTCAGGGCAGTGGAAGTTTTAAAGAGTGTGGATAAAATCCTGGCCGAAGATACCCGTACTTCCGGGGTGCTGCTGAAGCACTATGGTATCACCACTCCCACAGAGAGTTTTCACTCTTTCAATGAGCACAAGCGAACAGAAACAATCATTTCCAGAATAAAGGCTGGAGAAACTCTTGCGTTGATTACCGACGCGGGTACCCCTGGAATTTCCGATCCCGGATTCATGCTGGCCCGTGCGGCGGCCGATGAGGGAATCAAGGTAGAGTGCCTGCCAGGTGCCACGGCTTTCGTTCCGGCCCTTGTCAAGTCGGGATTGCCATCTGATAAATTCGTTTTTGAGGGGTTTCTTCCTCATAAGAAGGGTAGACAAACCCGCCTGGAATACCTGAAGGAAGAACCACGCTCCATGATCTTCTATGAATCACCACATCGATTGATAAAAACACTTGGCCAATTTGCTGAATTCATGGGAGCAGATCGGAAAGTATCGGTATCCAGGGAACTGACCAAGAAGTTTGAGGAAACCGTCAACGGTACCCTTGAAGAGGTGATCGGTTATTTCGAGGCAAAGACCATCAAAGGGGAGTTTGTGCTTATATTAGAAGGAAAGTCCAAATGACCATTGACCTGGAAAATATTGCTCAGCTTGTTGCCCGCCTGACCAGAGATACGGGCGCATTCATCCGGCAGGAAGCTTCGGCGTTCTCCATAGAGCATGTGGAGCTGAAGGGTAAAAGTGATCTGGTGTCTTATGTGGATAAGGAGACCGAAAGGAAGCTTGTTACGGGTCTGAAAGAGATTTTGCCGGAGGCTGGATACATCACTGAGGAGAATACCATCGCTCAGGATAGAAGAGCATATACCTGGATCATAGATCCCCTGGATGGTACCACGAATTTCGTGCATGGGTTGCCAACCTACGCCATTAGTATAGGACTGATGGCAGACCATGAAGTGGTCCTCGGAGTGATTTATGAGATCAACAGGGATGAGTGCTTTGTGGCCTGGAAAGAGGGTGGTTGTTTTCTGAATGATCAAAAAATTTCGGTCACAGAGGCCAGCGCCATCGACGACAGTTTATTTGCCACGGGCTTTCCAGTACATAATTTTGAAAAGCTGGATGCTTATCTGGCTATCTTGAACGAGCTCATGAAAAATGCGCACGGTCTCCGAAGGGTAGGGAGTGCGGCTGTGGACATGGCCTATGTGGCCTGCGGGCGGTATGAAGCATTTTTTGAACACAATCTTAATCCCTGGGATGTAGCAGCCGGAGTGATCATTGTGCAGGAAGCAGGAGGCACGGTTACTGATTTTCAGGGGGGCAATGAATTCTTATTTGGTCGAGAAATGGTCGCTGCTGGCCCAGTGCACGGGGAGCTACTGCGGGTGATCCAAAAACACTGGAACGACTAAGCCCAGACCTTTCCGCCTTCCGTGCAGTTCTTGCAAATTTCTATTTCATCCCTTGAAGTCAGCAGCGTTTTTCTGAAAGAGGCATAGCCATCTGAATGCCAGATATCCTTAAAAGGTTGATGAGAGGTATTGCCCAATACATGGTGCGCATCCTTATCAAAGCAGCAGGGGACCACTTTACCATCCCATGTGATCACACAGGAGTGCCACATTTTCCAGCATTCTTTGAGGAGTTTGTTTTTGAGCCGATAGGTACCATCTGGCAAGGGGGCATATCGTGAGTATTTGTCCTGTGTAGGGATCAATTCATTCCCCTGGGCATAGTCATAGATCTGGGCGGTCTTGAAGACAACCTGATCCACGCCATAGGCTTTCCCCATTTTTTTGATTTCCGGAATTTCATGTTCATTGGGGCGGACGACGAGAAATTGCCAGACGACAAAAGGGGTACGGGATTTCAGCGCTTTTTTCCATTTCAGAATGTTCTCAGTTCCCTCCAGTACCTTATTTAGTTCCCCGGTTTTGCGGTATGCCTCGTAGGTTTCCTGAGTAGCTCCATCTATGGAAATAATCATCCGGTCCAGACCTGATTCCACGGTTTGTTTGGCGATCTCGTCGGTGAGGAAGTGAGCGTTGGTGGAAGTGGCGGTGTAAATTTTTTTGTCTGTGGCGTATTTCACCATGTTCAGAAGCTGAGGATGGAGATAGGGCTCGCCCTGAAAATAGAAGATAAGGTAAGCCAGTGTGTCGCCGATTTCGTCCAAAATGGTTTTGAAGAGTTGTTGATCAAGTTTGCCGGTAGGGCGTGTAAAAGAGCGCAGCCCACTCGGGCACTCGGGGCATCGGAGGTTGCACGCCGTGGTGGGCTCTATAGAGAGGCTGATCGGCAATCCCTTGATGTCAGGGGTGCCTGTTTTCCGTGACTTACGGAAAGAGGTATACACATGAAAAGCATTAATTAGCCGTTTAAGGGTTAGCTTTGAGGCCAATTGTAAGCTATCATTGATGTTGATATACATAGTTTAAACTTATGAATCATTCCCCGGATATGTATTGGAGACTCCTGGTTTTTTCCATTCTAGTTTTGTTCTTTTTTAAAAGTGAGGGCCGGGAGGTAGAAGTATCCGACCAGGCAGAAATCAGCATCATGACCCTGGGCCCATACCAGGAAGAACTGTATTCGGCTTTTGGGCACAGTGCCATTCACTTTTCTGATCCTGAGCGCAACATCGACTGGGTATTCAACTATGGTGTTTTCGATTTCGATCAGGAGAATTTCTATTGGAATTTTGCCCGAGGCAGAATGCTCTACAAGCTGGGCCTTTCCAGGTATACTCCTTTCAAAAACCACTACGCAAGGGAAAACCGGTACATCATAGAGCAACGACTGAACCTCACTCTGGCTGAGAAACAGGCCATGGTGGATTTCCTTACCAACAACTACAAACCGGAAAACAGGGATTACTATTACAACTATGTATACGACAACTGTGCCACGAAGATGTATGATGTGCTGGTGGCGGTTTTTCCGAAGCAAATCACTTTCAATGCGGACTATGTGGAAGATGGAAAGACCATTCGGGACCTGATGGATGACTACCTGGGAGACCAGCCGTGGGGAGACTGGATCATCGATATTGGTCTGGGGATGCAGATTGATAAGGAAGCCACTCCCCGAGAATATATGTTTTTGCCCGATTATATAGAAGCCTCTTTGTCTACCGCTACCCTCAGGAGGGATTCTTTGGAGGTGCCACTCATCGGCGAAACGGTGAATGTGTATGTACCCACTCCGGAGCAGCAGCAGGAGAGCAAGTTTTTCACACCTTTCAATTTCTTCGTGCTTGTGTTTTTTGTAGTTGGCTTCATTACCAACAGAGATTTTAAGAAGGAGAAGCGCACGAAATGGTTAGATCCGGTGGTTTTCACGTTGGCAGGTTTGATTGGCTGGTGGCTGGTGTTTTTGTGGTGGGGAACCGAGCATCTTTCCAAAGACAATCTCAACCTACTTTGGGCCATTCCTCTTCATATTCCTTTTGCCTATTTATTGGGAGTCAGGAAACTTCAGCCATTTTTGAGCAAATACTTTCTGGTGGTTTCAGCTGGATATCTGATTTTGCTGGTGATCTGGTCAGCATTGCCTCAGCCACTTCATATGGCGCTCATTCCATTGATTCTGACCATGATGCTCAGAGGATTTTACATTCATTCAGACCTTCAGAAGCAGCTCAGAAAAGCCAATCGATAAAGTTGTACAATCCTAACAGGATGAAGATGATGCCTGGTAGCCGGTGTACCAGGAGCTGATTGTCGGCAATGTTGGTAAATCGGGCACCTAGCCGGTTGACCGTGAGCAGAAGGGCAAAAGTACCGATGGAGATGCCGCTGAGGTACAGCCAGAAGTTCACACCAGACAAGGAGATGAGTCGATGATTCTGGAGGTAGGCGGTAACCGCCAGCCAAAAGGGGATCGTTAGCGGATTCAGTACCCCGAGGATAACCCCGAGTTTAAAGCCATTGCGGCCTTTCGGCGTTGTGGTTTTGGAGAGCAGCGATTGACTATTCGTTTTGGTGAGGAGATTGGCAACACCCAGGGCCAGCATCGCCAGTGCTGTGATAATCTGGAAGTATTCTGTAAAGAAGGGTTTTTCACTCAGAAAAAGCTGAAGGCGAACAGTCACCCCGGCATATGCAAACTCTGTGATGGACGCGGCTAAAGCAAAAAAGAAAGCCGCACGCTGGTGGTTTTGCACCGAAAGCTGCATGCTGGTGATGTTGATGGTGCCGGGGGGAATGGACCCGAGATAGCTCACCACAAAGGCGATGATGAAGACCTGAGTGCTCACAATGCGCTTTCTATTTTCCTGTTATACGCTCTGATCGTTTTCATTTTTTTCCAGCCTTGCGCAAATGTCCAATAGGGGATTCCCTTCTTGCGATTGGCACGGCTTATTTCTGCCAAGGTAGACAAATGCCAAAATATAGCCCGATAGCCCTTCCATAGGGAGTAACCGGGCTGATAGATGTGTCCGGGTTCTGCGCCTGCGCCGTTCAGTTCCAGAATCATTAAGTTTTTACCTTCTTCCAGATCACTCCACGAGGTACACCTCAGGTCAAATCGCCCAAAATGGAAGTCTTTGATGCCTTTGGCAATGGTGTTAAAAGTGCGGTTGAGTTGACCCGTGATACGGTTATTGGCATTCAAAAAAGTGGTGCCCCGGCAGTGATTGCCGATGCCTTCCACGGTGACTTCTTTCCCCCTTTCGGGAATCTCCTCCAGCAACAACTGAAAGCGTGGATGATTTGTGTCAATCTGTAACAAAGCCCGTGGGTTACTGTCCAGCAGTTGCCTGACGGTATGGTGGCCATCTCCCACCACTGACATGAAGTCCTTTTCTACAATCGATGTGATGCGCCCCTCTGTGGTATTGGGGTATTTCACGAAGAATACCCCCAACTCTAATGGAAATGACACAAATGCTTGCATCAGGAAAGGTACCGGGCATTTGGCCAGGTATTTTTCCAGGGCCTGCTCATCATTGATTTTTTCCACGAGTTTGCCACGCTCCCCTATGTCCGGTTTGGCAATGAGCGGATAGCCAATTTGATGTGCAAAGGCCTTGGCCATGCTCTCATCTCCGGGTGCAATGAGCCGATAGGCAGGAAGGTACTTCTCGGGAATGAGGTCAAAAATGGCCGACTTACTTTCACCAAGCATTCCCCCAAAATCGATGCTCGGGTTGGCGGCTGTAAAAAAGAAGAGCGACCGGCATTTGAAGGCCAGCCAGGGGTAGTAAAAGTTCACTGGGAAATAGAGTACAGCGAATGGCCAAAATTCCCAATGAGTGACTTTATACCAGAGTGATTTTAATCGAGAGACCGTGCGATGCATCAGGTGTTTTGAGATTTTTGATAGCGCACCGTAGAACTGGCCACGCCAAAATGCTCAGGTATATCCACCTCCGGAAAGGCTTCTCTCAGGCCGATTTTAATCAACGCCATGTGGTGTATGGCATGTTCAATATTGTAAGCCAGTTCGCGAAAAAATGAGGTAGAGATGTCAATGGAATTTTCGACCTCAATGTCGTAGTTGGCCCTCATTGCTATAGGAAAATCCTTGTCTTGTTGTTGAAGAGTGTTCTGAAGTGCATTGGTCACACCCAGTGCCAACTTCACATCCGTTTGCAGGTACTGATCGTGCTTGCGGTCATCGTAGTCTAGGGAGCGGGTTAGCTGTGCATCCTGAAGGCATAGAAAAAACTCAAGCAAGTGACGCACATGCTGACCAATGGTGGCATTGCTCAGGGTAGAGATCGGTAGTACATACTGGTCGCTGGTCATCTGGAGAACAATGTATTTGACCTGATCCAGCAGGTTGATAGCAGATTGATTAATAGGCATATGTTAAGTCTAAATTAATCAGAAACGTATTTGGTGTTCCAATTTTTGTTGGCTTTTTCCATCAGCGGCAATTCGTTTTGTTTCCATGGGATCAAGGTATTGTTACCCCGGAAGTTGTAAAAGAGATAGAGTTTACCGTCCGTGATTCTGAATGTTTCTGGGTCTATTTTCACTTTGTCTCCGGTCTCACCCATGGCATACGCACACCAGCCGCCATATTGGGGCACGTATTTTTCTGATGTTAATTTAAAAATTTCCAGATTTTCTGAGGATGAAAAGTAATACCGGGCTCCCTGAAACAGATAGGAATATCCACTTTGACCGGCTGTGGGTTTGCCATTAAAATAACTCACAGGATCATATCCCTCCATGGCTACTCCTTGTTTGTCAAGGTTGAGATGGCCCTCCTGCATGAGGAAAACCAAAGTAATGAGGCTAAAAAATTTGATCATAGTGACTAGAACGCCGCATGCTGTGGAAGGATTAAATATAATGAAAGTGTAACGTCCTATTGTTGGCTAACCGACAATTGATTAACCGTCTCCATGACCAGATCTATTTCATAGCCCTTTCCGATCAGATAGGCCATGGTTTTTTGTTTTTTTGGCCAAAGCTCATCCATCAGACTGTTCCACTTTTTTCTGGCCAGATCCTCCAGAGTCTTTTGGTACCTGTCGGGGTCTATGTAGTTCATCCCTTCGGTGATCACCTCCTGAGACAAGCGGAAGCGATACAGCTCTTGCTGAATGCGGTTTTTCCCCCAATGGTTAAACTCAAACTTGTCATGGCAAAAGGCTTTGCAAAATCGCCGCTCATCTACGAAACGTTCCTCTGTGAGTTCTGCCAAAACCTCCTGCGCTTCGTCCTCACGTAGCTCCCAGGCCATGAGTTTTTCATATACCTGAAAGGGCGCACGCTCTTTGGAGGAGCAGAATTTGGCGGCTTTGGCTTTGGCCTGCTTGAGTAAAGCCTTGCGGTCCATGCCTATTTGATAAAACCTTTTCTTTTCAGAACAGTCTCAATGAACTTGATTTCATTTTCGTTGTTGAAAATCTTGAAAGGGAAATAGAGGAGTTGTGCCTTGCTCACAAACAACACGAAATGATCTTTGCCCTTCTTCACCCTTTTGATTTGCTCCCATTTCATGGGCATGCCCTGCTTGGGGTTGATTTTGAGAAGAATTTGCTGGCTGGTGATTTCATACGACAGCTTTTGAAACATGAACTTGCCCTGCTCCAGTTGCGTGACACCAGCAAACTGGATCAACCAGAAAAGCAGATAAAGTACAAGGCCGATGGTCGCACCGATGATCCACCACCAGTTTGGAATCCAGAGGTAGCCTGCACAGATGGCCAGGTAAATGAGCCCTACCCACCATTGCTCTTTCAATACTGAAACTAGGGCCGTTTTTATATAAGTGCCTGTGGCAAGTTGATATTTTTTGGTTCTTACAATCATAATTATTTTATCGCTTTTAAGCTGATGTCAAGACTTTTATAGGAATGAGTCAACGCACCCACTGAGATGAAATCCACCCCGGTTTCGGCAATATCTCCAATGTTTTTTTCATTAATACCTCCTGAGGCTTCTGTTTCCATCCGGCCTCTGATCATGCGGATAGCCTCACGAATGGCTGATGGCAGCATGTTGTCCAGAAGCACTCGGTGAACGTGCCCCACCTCCAGCACCTGCTCCAGCTCCTCGAGGTTGCGTACCTCCACTTCTATTTTGAGGTCGAGGTTGTTGGCTTTCAGGTAGGCCACTGTTTCCGTGATGGCTTCCTTTACACCCCCAGCATAGTCTATGTGGTTATCTTTCAGCATCACCATATCGTACAGACCAAACCGATGGTTGACACCTCCACCTATTAATACTGCCCATTTTTCCGGCAGGCGAAAATTGGGAGTGGTTTTTCGGGTGTCCAGCAGGCGTGCTCGTGATCCTCTGATGAGCAGGTTCATTCGGTGGGTGTAGGTGGCTATGCCACTCATGCGCTGCAGGCAGTTGAGTACCAACCGTTCCGCACTGAGTATGGCCTGCGCCTTGCCCTCCACAGTAAACCCAATGTCCCCATTGCTTACAAAATCCCCATCTTTTTTCTTGAAATCGATCTTGATGGACTTGTCTACATAATGAAAGATGCGCTCAGCCAGGGTGAGGCCGGCAATGATCCCGTGATCCTTGATCAGGAGGCGGGCATGGCTCACCTGATTTTTAGGGATGCTCCCTAGAGAACTATGATCCCCATCACCAATGTCTTCAGACAAAGCCGTCTTGATGAAATACCGAATATTTTGCTCAGTGAGATAGGGTGCTGACATAAGACCGCAAAATTAGGAAAGCTGGCCCTTTCTGCGACTATTCAAAGCCAATTATTCGCGGCTAAAGTTGATGGTGTCTATTTTGAACTGATTTTTTACATTTTTCACTACCATCACCACACGATAACTGCCTTCCTCAAGCGAGTAGGTGCCGATGGTGTACTTCAGTCCCTCGGGTGAGGATCCTTGATGAATGTACTGAAACCCTTTCGGTGGGTTTTTGAGAAAAAAGTCCTTCAATACCACTTCAGCCTGGGCAATGCTATAGTTTGAGGCTTTGCCATCCACTTTGATCTCAATGTTGGTATTACAAAATTTGATCAACTCTTTCGAACTACCAGCTTTCATTGCCACAGCAATATTCGCCAGAATGTCTTCCTGAGTGGGGGTGAAGAATGTAAATAGAAGCGAGCTCAGTAAGAAGCCTATTTTTATCATACCCTAAAGTTATCGAAAATTATGCCACAATTAATTAATCCGTCAGGATTAGGCCAAATTGGTAGATTCCCTTGGCTTGTGGATATTATATTTGTGCCATGAATAAAAAAGTAATCCTGATTATACTAGACGGCTGGGGAATCGCTACAGATAAGAGTGTTTCGGCTGTTGACAAAGCCAAGACTCCTTTTATGGATAGTCTATATGGAAAATACGCAAACAGCACGCTGGAGGCTTCAGGCCTGGCTGTAGGTTTGCCAGAGGGGCAAATGGGTAACTCCGAAGTGGGACATATGAACATTGGTGCTGGTAGGGTGGTCTATCAGGACCTGGTGAAAATCAATAAAGCTGCCGAAGAAGGTACACTGGCCAAAGAGAAAGAGTTGGTGGCGGCTTTTGATTATGCTAAGAAAGAAGGAAAGAAAATACATTTTATAGGGTTGGTGTCTGACGGTGGAGTGCACTCGCACATCAACCACCTCAAAGGGCTCCTGACGGCAGCGGATGCCAATGGTTGCAAGGACGTATTGGTACATGCCTTTACGGATGGCCGGGACTGTGACCCCAAAAGTGGAAAAGGCTTCATGCAAGAGGTGCAAGAGCATATGGCCAAAACTACTGGAAAGATCGCTTCCATCACTGGACGTTATTTTGCCATGGACCGTGACAAGAGATGGGAACGGGTGAAGCTGGCGTATGATGCCATGGTGAATGCCAAAGGGGAAGTGGAGACGGAAGATGTACTGTCGGCCATTCAGGCGTCATATGATGCGGGAGTGACGGATGAGTTTATCAAGCCGATTATTCATACAGAAAACGGTGCGCCTGTTGGACACATAGCGGATGGCGATGTGGTCATGTGCTTTAATTTCCGAACTGACAGAGGACGTGAGATTACCGAGGTATTGACTCAGAATGACCTGCCGGATCATGGCATGAAAACGCTGGACCTCTACTACCTCACCATGACAAACTATGACGATACTTTCAAAGGTGTCAAGGTGGTTTTTGATAAAGACAACCTGAAGCAGACGCTGGGCGAAGTGCTGGAAGCGCATGGAAAAAAGCAGATTCGAATTGCTGAAACAGAAAAATACCCGCACGTGACCTTCTTCTTTTCTGGAGGACGGGAAAAGGAATTTGTAGGCGAGACCAGACTGCTCTGTCCATCCCCTAAGGTGGCCACGTACGATCTGCAGCCTGAAATGAGCGCCAATGACATCAAGGATAAAATCATTGTTGAGCTGAAGAAGGAGGAGGTAGATTTCGTTTGTTTGAACTTTGCCAACCCTGATATGGTAGGACACACGGGCGTTTTTGAGGCGGCTGTGAAAGCCTGCGAAACGGTGGACGCCTGTGCCAGTGAAGTAGTGGACGTGGCGCTTGAGCACGGGTATTCCAGTATCATTATCGCGGATCATGGCAATTCGGACATGATGATCAACCCGGACGGATCACCCAACACGGCACATACTACCAATCTGGTGCCTTTTATTTTGGTAGACAATGACTTCAAAGGCACCTTGAAGCCGGGCAAGCTGGGAGATCTGGCACCCACCATTCTGAAGTTGATGGGTGTGCCAAAACCTGCTGAAATGACCGGTGAGGAATTACTTTGATATGAGAAACTTCCTCCTTCCGGTACTAGTATTCATCCTGGCATTGGGCTGTGGTGAAAATCGCCAGTCTACGGTGACACTAAAGGTTTATTTTGATCTGGACTCCCTATTGGATCGGCAGGTGGCGCTGCTTTCTGAAAAAAAGGTGTTACTCAGCAAGGAAGTAGCCATGGATGATCAGAAGGAAACTCTGGAACTACAGCCTGGCAGTGCCGAGTGGGAGTCGGAGTTTGTGATCATCAGAGATTTCAATTTGAATAAATCATATTACGTGGGTGCCTATGGTACAGCTGCGAATGCTGACTATATTCAATACAAGCTGGAGGACGACATAGATGCCCCGGTGAAAGTCTTTGAGGTGTTCAAGGCCAACGGGCAGGTAGAGCGGATTGTGAGCAACTACTATGAAGACAAATCCATCTATCAGCACAGGAGAAACCTCGAGCTTACATTTGAAAACGGACAACTGAGCGCCTATCAGATCAGAGGGTTTCAAAAAATGATTCTCAAAGACACTATCCAGTATACCATCTCAGGAAAAATAACCGAATGAGCAAGGAAGAGAGGAAAAAGCTAAACCGCGAGGGCCTGAAAAACCTAAGCGGAATATTTAGCTACATGTGGCCCTTCAAGGTGCCATTTATTACGGGGCTGGTGCTGCTGGTGATTTCCAGTAGTCTTTTCATGGTATTTCCATTTGTGGCCGGGAAGCTCATTGATATTGCGTCCGGGAAGCAGGAGTGGTTTATTCAGAATATTGGTACCGCAGCTTTGCTGTTGTTGGGGGTATTGCTCTTTCAAAGCATTGTTTCCTTTTTCCGGGTTTTCCTGTTTGCCATCGTGACGGAAAATGCCATGGCCAACATTCGCACGGACTTGTATCAGCGGATGATGACCCTTCCCATGGCTTTTTTTGATCAGAACCGGGCAGGAGAGTTGGTGAGTAGGATTTCCAATGATGTGTCATTGTTACAAAATACTTTCTCGGTCACCCTGGCCGAACTCATCAGGCAGACCATTATTTTGATTGCCGGAATCGGACTGATTTTTTACACCACTCCAGCGCTCAGTATTTTTATGCTGGCTACTTTCCCAGTCATCGTGGTGCTGGCTTTTGTATTTGGAAAATTCATCCGAAAACTTTCTAAAAAAACACAGGATCAGCTGGCAGAAGCCAATGTGATCGTGGATGAAACCATCCAAAGTATCAGTTCGGTGAAATCATTTACTTCAGAGCTTTTTGAAATACTGAGATACCGAAAATCTATGGGTGGGGTAGTAAAAACTGCCTTGCGGGTAGCCAGGTACAGAGCTGCGTTTATCTCCTTTATCATATTTATGATCTTCGGGGGCATCGTGGCGGTGATGTGGTATGGTGCCACCTTGGTACAATCCGGCGATATGTCAGTGGGTGATTTGCTTTCTTTTGTGCTCTACACCACATTCATAGGTGCTTCCATTGCCGGGATTGGGGATTTGTTTGGCCAGGTGCAGAAGGCCGTGGGTGCTTCAGAGCGTATTTTGGAAATACAAAATGAAGATCCGGAGCAGGACTTATCCCAGCCGAAAAGCGAAGTGGATTTGCATGGAGATATCCAATTTAGCGAAGTGGCTTTCAGCTACCCTACTCGCCATGAGCTACCGGTGCTCAAGGGAATCAACCTGAAGATCAAAGCAGGGGAGAAAATTGCCCTGGTAGGGCACAGCGGAGCGGGTAAGTCCACCATGGTGCAGCTACTCATGCGTTTTTACGGGGTTTCTGCGGGAGCCATTTCTATAGCAGGTAAAAATATCAACGAAATAGATTTAACTGCTCTGCGGGCACACATAGGGATCGTACCTCAGGAGGTGATTCTTTTTGGGGGCACCATAGGGGAGAATATCCGATATGGTAAACCTGAGGCCACCCATCAGGAAATCACCGAGGCTGCTCGTCAGGCGAATGCCCTGGAGTTTACCCAGTCTTTTCCGGAGGGTTTTGATACCCTGGTAGGAGAGCGTGGTGTCAAGCTGTCTGGTGGGCAGCGCCAGCGGATTGCCATAGCCCGGGCCGTACTGAAAAACCCTTCGATCCTTGTATTGGATGAGGCAACCAGTTCGTTGGACTCTGAGTCTGAGCATCTGGTGCAGCAGGCCCTTGATACCCTGATGAAGGACCGAACCACCATCATCATTGCGCACCGACTGGCCACCATTCGTGAAGTAGATAAGATCTATGTTTTAGAAAATGGGCAGGTCATCGAATCAGGTACACATGCGGAGCTGCTCACCGAAAAGGGAGCCTACAAGAATTTTATAGACCTTCAACTCCTTCAAAACTAGAGCCAGCGCCTGCTCTTCATGTAGACGATCATCACAAGCGTGACCACACCTATCAGGCTATAGAAGCCCACAGGGTAGCTGATGGCCCAGCCCAGCTCTGGCATGTGCTCAAAGTTCATCCCGTATATCCCTGCGATGAAGGTGAGCGGAATAAAAATGGTGGCAATGATGGTCAGTACCTTCATTACCTCGTTCATTTTGATGCTGAGCTGAGAAAGATAAAGGTCCATTACACTGGTGAGGATTTCACGATAGGTGTCCAGGTTTTCTACCACCTGCACGGCATGGTCATAAGTATCACGGATGAACATCAACGTGTTGTCTGAGAAGTAGGAAGAGCTCCTGCTGGATAATGCATGCACCACATCGCGCACCGGATACATAAACCTGCGGAGTTGGATGAGGTCTTTTCTGAGCAGCTGAATATCCTTTAGTTGAATGCGCTGAGGTCTACGCACCACGAAATTTTCCAATACCTCTATTCTGGCCCAAACCTGATCCAGGGTTTCATAGTAGTAGTCAATGATGATGTCCAACAGCATATAGGCCAGGTAATCAGCTCCACGCTTTCTGGCGCGGCCCTTTCCGTTTTTAAGCCTGCTTCGGATGTCATTGAATACATCACCGGGTTTTTCCTGGAAGCAGATTACAAAATTTTCGTGGATGACCAGACTCACCTGCTCAATGTCAATCTTATTGAGGTTATCCAGGTGGTTGATCATTTTCAGAGAGATGTAAAGGTGTTCGTCAAACTCCTCCACTTTGGGTCGCTGGTTAGTGTCCAGGATGTCTTCGAGGGTTAATGGGTGCAGTCCCATCATTTCTCCAATTTTGGAAATAATGTCTACATCGTGCAGGCCCTGTATGTTGATCCAGGTGACGGAGTTGGGCTTGTTGTACTGCTGGAGGTCGTTGACGTCCTCTATGTCTACTTCATCAATCCGCTCATCGGTGTAGTCGATCACGTGGATATTCACATGATCGGTGTGTACCTTTCCTGTGTAAATGAGACTACCTGGAGCCAGTCCTGTTTTGGGTCTTTTTCGGCTGAAAGAGATAGGGCTGTATTTGATAGGGTTTAATTTCTTCAGGTCGTTGAAAGGGTTGTTCATGCAAAAACTTCTTCGGTCTCAGGAATACTTTTTTTAGGTAGGTCATCAGGCAGACAGATTCCCGGAGGCAAATCTATATCAGGCGGGAGACTTACTGGCAGGCCACCCTCATCGTCTCCATCCGAATCGTTGTTTTTGTTGTGATTGTTTTTCCAAAAAATGAAAACCAGCAATACACAATATAGAAGTATACAAAGGACAATGTCTATTATCATACCTACAGAGGCTTCATTGAACGAGTATTTTATATAAGTTAACTAAAAAACGAGGACAACGATACTTTGTTAACGAGATTGTGCCTTATTGCGCAATATTTACTTACTTTGTGAAACCAAAATCCAGCTTTGGGGCGCCCTAAAATATTATATCGTGACTTATGCTGTTAACCTTATTTTCTGGTGAAAATGAAGGCCTGCTCTTTGGAGTGTTTGGCGTCATAATCATCTTGTTCCTCTTGGTGGATTTGGGATTTTTCCACAAGGCACATCAAAAAGTAACACAACGTGAAGCCCTGCTACAGAGTTTATTCTGGGTGGCCGTTTCGGTGTGTTATGGCATGGTGATCTACTTCTACGGTGAAGGCCCTACAGCCTCGTTTGAGTTTTTCTCGGCGTACGTTACCGAAAAAGCCCTTTCTATTGACAATATCTTCGTGATATTGCTCATTCTCCGGTATTTCAATGTAAAGGAAGAATATTATCACAATATCCTTTTTTGGGGGATACTGGGAGCCATTGTATTTCGGGCGATTTTCATATTCGTGGGGGCATTCCTCATCGCACAGTTCCACTGGATACTTTACATCTTTGGAGCATTCCTGATCTACTCAGGGGTGAAGATCTTCAGCGAAGAAGGGGATATGGAAATAGAACCTGAGAAAAACCCCGTAATGAAATGGGCCAAGAAAATATTTCCATTCACTACCAACACTGCGGATGGAAAGTTCTGGGTCAAAGAAAATGGGAAAAGGCTTTTCACACCATTGTTTTTGGTGATCATCCTTATTGAGTCTACGGATTTGATTTTCGCGGTGGACTCTATACCTGCGGCATTTGCGATTTCGCAAAATGAATTTGTGATCTATACTTCCAACATCTTTGCAGTAATGGGGCTGAGGGCGATGTTTTTCCTTCTGGCCAACGTACTGGACAAGTTCTATCTACTTCAAAAAGGCCTCTCGGTCGTTTTGATCTTCATAGGAGCCAAAATGATGCTGGAGATGGAGATTTTGCAAGATGCCCTGGGTACGATTTTCGGGGTGGAGCATATCACCATTCCTATCTTCCTGTCCTTTGGAGTAATTATCTTCTTACTGTTTGCTTCCATCGTACTGTCCCTGATCTTCCCTAAGAAGCCGGAGTTGGTAGAGAGCGAGCACTAAGCAGGCCTTTAGAATCCGATCTTATTTGATTTCCAGCCTCTGGTTTCCAGGGTCTGGGCAGATTCGAGCACTTTCTCTTTGAGTGAGCGCTTGTAGTCTGCGAGTTTTTTAGATACCTCGGGGACAAAAGCTCCAATGATTTCTGCGGCCAGGATACCAGCGTTTTTGGCGCCATCCAGTGCTACGGTGGCTACCGGAATGCCGCCAGGCATTTGCAGGATGGAGAGTACCGAGTCCCAGCCATCTATGGAATTCCTGGATTTTACCGGTACACCTATTACCGGCAGGGTGGTAAGCGATGCCACCATGCCAGGCAGATGTGCGGCGCCTCCGGCGCCAGCCACGATCACTTTCAGTCCACGGGCGGCGGCATTTTCGGCATACTCCAGCATGCGGTGTGGCGTACGATGTGCCGAGACAATGGTCACTTCTACCTCGATACCCAGTTCTTCCAATATTTCTGCGGCCTCAGACATGACCGGAAGGTCTGACTGACTGCCCATGATGATGCCTACCTGTGGATTGCTCATGCTTTTACTTTTAAAATTTCTTTTACCTGAAGGACTTTCTCCTTTAAAGTTATGGTGTTTTCGTCTGTGATGGTAATGTGTCCCATTTTGCGGAAGGGCTTGGTGATCTTTTTTCCGTACAGGTGCAGGTGCACACCCGGCAGAGCCATCAGTTCATGCAAACCCTCGTAGCGTGCAGCACCGGTGTAGTCATTTTCACCCAGTACATTCACCATGGCCGCAGGTTTGATCAGGTCTGTGGCACCCAGGGGGAGGTCCAGAATAGCTCTGAGGTGTTGCTCAAACTGTGAGGTGATGTTCGCTTCAATGGTATGGTGCCCGCTGTTGTGCGTACGTGGAGCGATCTCATTCACCAGGAGCTGATCGTCTTGGGTGAGAAACATCTCCACCGCTAGCAGCCCTACCATGTCTAGTTTGGTGATCACGTCTTCGGCCAGCTGCTGAGCTTCTGCTTCTATGGCTGCGGACACTTCTGCCGGGGCGAATAAGAACTCCACCAGGTTGGCTTGTGGGTGAAAAACCAACTCCACCAAAGGAAAGCACTTTACCTCACCTGACGCACTGCGGGCCACGATCACACTCAGCTCCTTTTTGAAGTCAATAAGCTTCTCCAGTAGTGAGGGCACTTCGAAAGCTTTGTCAAGGTCCTTTTCGCTTCGGAGTACTTGTACCCCACGGCCGTCATAACCGCCTTTGCCCAGTTTATTCACTGCCGGAAGGAAGTCTCTGTGCTGAGCCACATCTGCTTTGTTTTCTGTCAGGATGAAATCTGCCGTGGGAATCCTGTTGGCTTTATAAAAGGTTTTTTGTTTGCGCTTGTCCTGAATCAGTTCGATGATTTCGGGCTGAGGAAAAACTTTTTTGCCCTGAGCTTGCAGCGCCTTGAGAGCGTCTGTATTCACGGCCTCTATTTCGATGGTGATGAGGTCCATTTGTTTCCCAAACGCCATCACGGCATCATAATCCTGCAGGTCACCCTGCACGAAGCTATGGGCGATTTTGGCACAAGGAGCGCTGGGGTCAGGGTCGATCATATGGATCTCCAGGTTGAAATCTGTGGCTGACTGGAGCATCATTCGGCCCAGCTGGCCGCCACCCAAAACACCGATTCTGAGGTCTGTTATGTCTCGCTTCATGCCGCAAAGATGTGAAGATTTTGCTTTAAATTCCGTGAAGGAGGAAACCGGATCATACAATGGTGGGTTTTAAAAAGCATATGGATAAGGAAAAGGAAGAGAAAGCTAAAAAACGACTTGAGGAGCTGAAGAAGAAGGCTCAGCAGGAAGAGGAAAATTCGGAGCACAAGGAGGTGGACAAAGAGGAGGTACCTCGCGAAGCTTTCAGAAAGAATCTTGGCTGTGGGGGGTGAGCTTACCTAGCTGCTCCTCAAGTATAATCCTTGGACATGACTCTGGTCCTTGAATTCATTATAGCTTACTCCTATATCCTGTTAGTAGGCCCTCTAGAGTGTATGAATTAAAAAAATATTCCAACAGGGTGTAATAATCTTAGACTTCAGCCACTAAACAAGAAAAGATTAAAATTATGCTGTTAAAGGACGCACTTAACCATTTCAGAAATCTGGAATCTGAAGCGACGAAAAAATCTGAAGTCAGGATTTACCAGAAGTTCATCCAAGTTTTAACCCGTTTGAAAGACAGAGACATGTCAGATGACGAAGTTCAATCCATCGAGGAGGCGCTTGATGCCTTTGACCTGAACTCAACCACCACGCACTCTAATAGACATTGGAATAAAGTATTCAGGCAGTTTGAGCAATTTTTGAAAGATACTTTTTCGCTGACAACCAAAGGATACTACACTCGTCTGGGCATGGGGTTAGGAGCATCATTTGGAATTGTCTTTGGAGTAGTCTTTTTTTCGGATTTAGAGCGATCTCTGGGGATTTCATCCGGTATTTCCATAGGGATGGTAATCGGCCTGATCATAGGGCGTACCCTGGATTCCCGAGCGATGGCTTCAGGTAGGGTGATTTAATACATCGTACATTAGCCACCAAATCAGCAGAGTGAGCAACGACTTTTACACCTCATCGATTTTGCCTTATGCCGCCATGATCATCAAGATCTGCCGGGCCTATACCAATACACAAGAAGATTTCGAAGATTACTACCAGGAGGTGTGCCTGCAAATCTGGAAAAGCAGAAACAACTTTCGTGGGCAATCCGAATGGTCTACATGGGTCTATAGACTATCGCTGAATGTAAGTATGACATTGCTGAAGAAGCAGAAAAACAATCGTCAACATTTAGATTCAGGCTATTTGCCATCAGAAGTATCCGATGAACCCCGGGCTTTTACAGAGGATGCTCTGGAACAGCTATATAGTGCCATCCGGCAGCTATCTGAAGTGGACAGGGGGGTGATCTTGCTCTATCTGGAGGAAAAGTCCTATCAGGAAATCGCAGAGATCATTGGTACCAACCCCAATAACATTGGGGTTCGCGTTAAACGAATCAAAGAACGGCTAAAAAAATTATTAGATGGAAAGATCAATTGAAGCCATGTGGAAAGAAGGTTTTTTACAAAACGGAGCATTAATAGCCCCCAGAGTGAATGACATCTACAATAGGAAGTCAATGCACATTATCGAAAAATTCGAAAGGATGTTCCTGATGAACATTTGGGGAATCATTATAGGCTCTTTATTGCTGCTGATCGGTTCCTATTTTGTAGGAGCCTTGCTGGCTGGCAGTCTGGTGTTTATCATGATGTCATACGTGGCCTATACAGCCTATCACGAGCTGAAGGCCTTAGAAAGGATAGATAAGGGGCAAAGCAGTTACGCTTTTTTGAAATCCTTTAAAAATTGGATTTCGAACAACATCGAACGCTATGGAAAAATGTACAAAGTAGTATACCCCCTCTTCATCCTTGCTTTCTACTTTGGGATTTGGTTCTCTGATGTATTTGCCGACAAGCGGCAAATGGTTGCAGAAAACTCAAACAATGTTTTCTTTGGCCTTCATACCTATACCACTATTGTCGTTATCATTATGGCCCTCTTGATGAGCCTTTTTAGTAAGCAGATTCATAGGAGAGATGTAAAAATTGTTTACGGACGAATTATAAAGAAACTGGATTTAGCACTTGCAGAAATGGAAGAATTGAGGGATTGAATTGCAATCGTGCGGTGGGGGTTGTTTCGATGAGAGAGGATTCTGAGTTTTGATTGTTGCATTCTATTAGCACTTCACTACTTTACCCTAAGCAACCCTTTTCCGAATTTCAACATCTACATGAAGGAATTCATACTAAAATAGAATGTTAGACAACCCAAGAGTAAACATCAAAATAAAACTTTCAGCACTGTGGACCTCAGTAGTGTTTTGCTACTTATATGGTGACTATTTTGAACTATATGTGCCAGAAAAAGTGGATAGCCTCATAACTGGAGTCAACGTATTAGATAGCCCGTCCAAATTGTTAATTGCCTCAATCATCCTGGCAATTCCTTCTCTTATGGTTGCATTGTCTATTCTACTCAACCCGAGAGTGAATAGGTTTCTGAATGTTTTTTTCGGAATCTTATTTACACTCATGATGCTATTAATAGGAGCTAATTCATTAACCCCGTGGTACAGCTTTTACGCCTTTCTTGCCTTTTTGGAAAGTTTAATCACCATTTTAATTGTTTGGTTAGCCTGGAAATGGCCAAGGGAGGCAGTAGACTGAATTGGAAAATGATTCTCCAATAAAGCCTGGCACTTAGGCCTTAAAAACCTCACTCACTCACTCACGAACACCCTTTTCACCCGCTGACTGACATTGGTCAAGATTTCATAGGGGATGGTCTGTGCCCATTGGGCCAGTTCCCGGATGTTAGGTTGCGCTCCAAAGATGATCACCTCATCGCCCTCCCTGGCGTCCAGACCGGTCACATCTATCATGGTCATGTCCATGCAGATATTGCCAATAGTCGGCGCTTTTTGCCCGTTTACCATCACGTAGGCATTGCCATTGCCGAATAACCGACTGTAACCATCCGCATAGCCGATGGCTATGATAGCGATGCTTCCCTCGCGATCGGCTCTGCCCATTCGGGAATAGCCGATGCTATCACCTTCTTTGACGGGCTTGATCTGCGAGATTTTGGTTTTAAGTGTACTGATTGACTTTAACTGATTGGTAGTGCCTGAGCTGTCAAACCCATAAAGGCCGATGCCCAGCCGGACCATGTCAAACTGAAATGCAGGCCAGCGCATAATGCCCGCGGAGTTGAGGGCATGTTTGATAGGGGAGTAGCCCAGGGCCTCAGCCAGTTTTTCATAGGCTTGATTAAACGTGGCTGCCTGTTTTCGTGTAAAATCGTCTTCATCCGCAGCATCGGAGCTGGAGAAGTGTGTGAAAATGCCCGATACTTTCAGTTGTGGATTTTGATGGAGTATGGTCATCAGGGCATCCAGATCCTCTGACCGGAAGCCCAGACGGTTCATTCCGGTTTCTATCTTCAGGTGGACGGGTGGCGGGTTGTCCGTCACCTCCAGAAAATAACGGAGCATGGAAAGGCTATAGATTTCGGGTTCCAGATGAAAAGTTTCCAGAAGGTCAAAGCTGCTCCAATCCACATTCATGATCATGATGGGAAGTGTGATGCCTTTGCGCCTTAATGTCACCGCCTCATCCAGGTAGGCCACCCCCAGATAATCCACCTTGTGATATTGTAGCAGGTGTGCGATTTCCTCCACACCCACCCCATAGGCAAAAGCTTTCACCATCACCATCAGTTTCACTTGAGGTTTCAGCTGCTGGCGGTACACTTTTAGGTTATGAGTAATGGCCTCATAGTTTACCTCCAGGATAGTGCCATGATTCTTTTCTTCCAGAAAATGAACCACCCGCTCCAGTTCAAAATCGCGGGCACCCTTCACCAGAATGGTTTCATTGGTGAAGGCAGGAGCACTCCTGAGAAAATCATGGGTACTGAGGTACCCCTCGAACGGCATGGAGAAGGCCGCCTGGTTTTGCACTATGTCTGGGCCTATGCCTATCAGGTGATCGATGCTGTGCTTTTCCAAAAGGGCATTGATGCCACTATAGAGCACCTTGGGGTCTTTGCCAGACTGCAGCATGTCCGAAAGGATGACAGTTTTACGTTGCTTCTGAGGTTGCTGGCGGAGGTAGTCCAGTGCGATACTCAGGCCCATAAAATCATTGTTGTAACTGTCGTCCAGTATGTGAGTGTTGTTATTGCCCCGCTTCAGCTCCAGTCGCATAGGCACGGGCTTCAGCTTGTTGACCGCTTGTTGAATGTGAGTGTTGGATTCGCCAAGGACCAATGCCGCAGTGATGGTATGGAAAATGTTTTCCAGATCGAATGGGTTGCTAAAAGGGATGCTGAAAGTCGACTGCTGTCCCTGGTAATGGAAATTGAAATACGATCCCGAGGGAACGATGTTGATACTGGCTTCGGGCTGGCTGATTCCCCAGGTGATCAGCGTCGCTTTCAGATTTCCAAGCTGCCTTACGATGGAGGTATGGTCCAGCCGGCAGATAAGTTTTTCACAGTGGGCAAAAAGCAAAGCCTTCTCTGCAATTTTGGCTTCCGGGCTTTCAAACCCGGAGGCATGGGCATTCCCGATGTTGGTGAAAATCCCCAGCGTGGGTTGAATGATTCTTTCCAGGGCTTCCATTTCTCCTGTCCTGGATACTCCGGCTTCAAATACCGCTACCTGGTGGGTCTTTTCCAGGTTCCATACGGACATGGGTACTCCAAGCTGTGAATTGTAGCTTTTTGGGCTTTTGACCACATTCCACTGTTGTTCCAGTATGGTTGCGAGCCATTCTTTCACGATTGTTTTGCCATTACTCCCTGTGATCCCCACCACGGGGAGGTCAAACTGTTTCCTGTGATAGGTGGCCAGGTTTTGGAGTGCCACTAATGTGTCACTGACCAACAGAAAAGCGGCTTCCGGATAGTCCCCGGGGTTGATCCGTTTGGAGATAAGAAAGCTTCTGATGCCTAGCTGGTAGAGTGAGGGGATATAGTCATGCCCATTGTGATGGGTGCCCGGCAGTGCAATGAATAGCTCGCGGGTGCTGTTGGACGCTTTTCGTGAGTCATATACAAGTGTATCCACCTCAAAGTCGTGGGATGGGTTAATGAATTCGGCGGAGAGAATGGAAGCAACCTCACTTATCAGCATGCCCTAAATTATCAATTCCAATTCAAATTGGTTCAATTCATTGTGAAAACCCATGGCTTTCAGTGCTTCTATAGTGGGGTGTTCATCCTCAGGGATATTCATCACGGTGAGGTTTGGGTCACTGGAGAGCAGCAGCGCGTTTTTCATAAGCGCGGATGCCACACCCCGTTGGCGAAAATCTTCATGCACCGCGACCTGACTTATTCGCCCATTTTGAGGTTGAAAGATGAGATGGCCTGCCAGGGTTTCACTCACCCAGGCTTCTAGGCTGATTTCATTGGCCAGGTTATGAGGAAGCTGATTGGTACTATCGAGAAAGGAGGGCTGAAAACTAAGGTGCTCCTGATAGACAGATTTGAACTGATCAGATTTTTTCACTTTTATGTGCGGATCTGGGTCCGGAAGTTCTCCCTTCAGGCTAAAACATCTGAGAACCCGGGTGAATTGAAATCCCAATGATTCATAAAACTGTGTGGCTTTTGTGTTTTGTTCCACCACCTCCAGCAGTACTCTGGAGATGGTGCCCTGATCCCTCATGCGACCAAGAAGTATTTCATAGAGCCGTGTGGCAATCTGGCTTCTTTGATGCGAGGGAATAACCCCAGTACCCCCATTGTAGGCGGTTACTTTTCCCTGGTAGTCATTGACCGTGTGCAGCATGAAGCCTACCACCTCATCCTCATGCCAGGCCATCAGGCTTAGCTCAGGAGAAAGGTGAAGTTTATTGAAAATGCGATTTCTAAACTGCTCCAGAGGAGGCTGAAATGTCACAAAGTATTCTGAAAAGGCTCCTATAAATGTCTGATGCAGCTTGATAAAGTGGGACTCATCAAAATCCCTGAACTCATAACTCATAAAGGCTATTCGTGAAAGCTAAGCAAGGGTATGTCCGCATCAATGGCAATGTTTTTGGTCACAGAACTTCGGAAAATCCGCTCAAAGAATGACCTGTGCCGGGGGATCATGGCTAACAAATCCAGCTCATGGAATGCCGCGAATTTAACAATCCCCTCTTTGATAGAATCTGCCTGTACGGTGCGCGCAGAGCAGTTGACATCTTTAAATCGCTCGGAAATTTCACGCATCAGTTTTTGATCCATGGCGGTGAGTTTTTCCGGGTCTTCCACTATGGAGAAAATCAGTACGCTGGCATCAAAGTGACGGGCGAGTGTACCGATGAGCTTTAGTTTTTCAAAGTTTTTCACCTCTGAGAGGTCGGAGGCAAAACCAATTTTCTTCAGCTTGAACGTTTTTACATTCTCAGGGATGACAATGACCGGAACTTTGGACGATTCGATGATGTCTGTGGCCCTGGTGCCAATGAGGTGTTCTATTTTATCATGATGCGCCCTGGTACCCATTACGATCAGGTCAATGTTTTTTCGCTCAGATTCTGAATAAATGGCATCAGTGAGATAAGAAATGAAGCGATCAGCTTCGTGGGGCACGTCGTTGAGCTCTATGATCTCAGATTCCAACTCTTCAAAACTCTCTTTTACCTGATTTTCATAATCAGCCATAATAGAGTCCATCAGAGACCCTCCAATAAAATCCGGATGTGGATGATGTACATGCACCGCATTGACCATGTGTATTTTGGCCCCGAAATCTTTAGCCAGACCGATGGCAATTTTCAATGCGTTTTTGGAACATTCTGAGAAATCTATAGGGACGAGTATGTTCTTGATTTTCATAATTTTAGGGGGAAAGGTTGATGATCAATAAATCTAGTGGCTCTTGCACAATAACCCAAAATATTGGATGAGTATGTACAAGCGCTTTATGTTTATAACGTAACCGAAATTCACATGTTTTGTCTGCTTATTTTTTACATAATCCCAAGATTATTAACTTCACCCGTCGAAATCATCTACTTTTTTTAATATGGCGATAGAAATTGGAAGTTACGAGGAGTTCACAGAATACATTGGCAAGGATTTAGGCCAGTCAGAGGCGCTGGAGATCACTCAGGAGCAGATCAATAAATTTGCCGATGCTACACTAGATCATCAGTGGATCCATGTGGATGAAGAAAGAGCAAAGGCAGGTCCTTTCGGGCAGACCATTGCGCATGGTTACCTTACCCTGTCTCTGGTACCTCACATGTGGGCACAGATTCTTACGGCCAAGAATTTAAAAATGATGGTGAACTATGGCCTGAACAACCTGAAGTTTAATCAGCCGGTACCCGTAGGGAGCAAGTTGATTTTGAAAGCACATTTAGAGAGCCTGACCAACTTGCGTGGGATCACCAAAGCCGAAGTAGGAGCAAGAATGGAAATAGAAGGCAATCCAAAACCGGCCTATACAGCCACCATGATTTTGCTGTATCACTTTGAAGCTTAATCATTTCCTGAGCTAACATCCGTCATATTTTTGCCGGGCACACGGGTCTACCTTCACCTTATCAAATAAGGAAATCATGAAGAAGATACTAGACCTCAACGACCTGATGGTAGAGCAACTCCGAGAGCTTTACGATGCAGAGATACAACTTGTCCCTTTTCTGGAGAAGATGCGACTACTGGCGACCAATCATTTGCTCGTGAAGCTGATTACCAAATATCAGCGGACCACAGATGACAACCACTGGGTACTCAAGCAGGTATTCAACGACCTGTTTATGCAAAAGCGAGGTGAAAAAAATGCCGCTGTGCGTCTCATGGAGGATCAGACTCTCGAAATTTTGGAGCGATGTGCTACTCCAGAGGTGAAGGACGCGGCGATTATTATCAGCCTACAGCATATTATGCATTTCAAAATTGCTTCTTATGGAGCTGTGGCCACCTATGCCAACATCATGGGGTTATATGGAGACGCTTCCAAATTGCATATGTTGGTTGAGCTGGAAAAAAAGATAGACCGACAGTTGGCCATGCTGGCAGATGGAGAAGTGGATAGAAAGGCCTTCAATTATCAACTGAACTGAGGAGAAAAAGTGGGAAGTACTGGATTCGAACCAGCGACCCCCGCCCTGTCAAGGCGATGCTCTAAACCAACTGAGCTAACTTCCCGGGTAGAACCGTGAGGGCAAAAATAGAATAAGAACTGATATAAAAAAACCGGGTGGCTGCCCGGTTTTTAATTATTTGGCCTTACAGTACCACCTCTCCTGAAAAGTACAAATAGGTGTACGCCTCAGAGGATGAGGTTTTGATTTTGATGTTCTTCTTGAACACCCCAACCTTGGAGGACTGAAAGGAGGCTGTGATAGATGCCGTGGCCCCGGGCGCAATGGCTTCTTTTGGAAATTCCACTTTGGTGCATCCGCATGAACCCTTGGCTTCCTGTATATACACGGGACTATCAGACTCATTGGTAAACTCAAAGGCAATGGCCTGTGACGTGCCGACTTTCACGGACCCCAGATCCAGTGAAGTTGATTTCCAGGTAAGCGGACTTACTGAGGCAACCGCAGCTACTGCGATTCCCAGCAAAATGGTTAACGTAAATTTTCTCATGATTTTTACTTTTTTTGATTTGATCAAAAGTCTGTGGTCTCGGCTTAAGATGCTGTTAATGGATTCCTAATGATTGTTAATGAGTTGTTAAGGATTTCCTAAAGCCAGTTGAATCCCGTTATTTTAGGGTGATGAAGAACACCCCGATCCGATTTTTAGTGGTTTTAGGCACTCTGTCTATGGTGGCCATATTGGTGGTGCAGGTGTATTGGGTAAGTGAGGCTATTAATAAACAGGAGGAACAGTTCAACAGATCGGTACAAATGGCGCTTCGCAATGTGGTGGAGTCGCTCTGTGAGCTGAACGGCAACGATATCCCGTCTAGCGATCCCATTGATCAACTTTCCAATAACTACTTCATTGCTCGTACTAATTATAAGATTGACCTCTCTTCACTGGACTATTTGCTAAAGGCAGAGTTGCAAAAAAGAGGGATAGCCCAGGACTATGAGTATGGAGTGTACGATTGTCAGACGGATCGCATGGTGTATGGAGATTTTGTCTCCATGCTGGATCAAAACGGTAAAACCAAGCCTACTGGAAAGCTCCCGAAGCTGGTCAATGATGAATATTATTTTGGCATCTATTTTCCGGGGAAAACAGCCGGTATTGTAAGCAGCCTGGGTATTTGGCAGCTGACTTCTTTGCTTACTTTGCTGATTCTGATATTTTTCACCTACGCACTGTTTGTCATTCTAAAACAAAAGCGGTTGAGTGAAATCCAGCGTGATTTCATTAATAACATGACCCATGAGTTCAAAACCCCATTAGCTACACTTCAGGTTTCTGCCGAGGTGCTGGAAAATGAAGCGAGCGGTGAGCGGCAAAAGAAGTATGCACGCATCATGCGGTCTGAGTTGGGTAGGCTGGACAAGCATGTACATCAGCTTCTGGAAACCTCAGTTCTGGACTATGACAAGACGAAAGCGGTGGTACCCATAAGGGTGAAAGCGGTGCTGGACCGTGTGGTGGAGCCCTTTCGTGCTCTGCCAGGGATTCAATGGAATGAAAAAATCAACCTGACAGATGAATGCACGATCTCGGGGGATCCAGCCATTTTCGAGACCATTGTTTTCAATTTGCTGGACAATGCTGCTAAATATGGCGAATCCCTGATCAGGCTTACTGCCAGCAAGGAGGCTGGCCTCCTGGAGGTGAAGGTGAGCAACGATGGACGGGAAATTCCCCGAAAGGAACGAACCAAAATTTTCAGAAAGTTTTACAGAATCCATCAGGGCGACCTGCATGATGTAAAAGGTTTTGGACTGGGGCTTTATTTTGTGCGTCAGGGCGCCAGGTCCATGCATGGAAAAATTACTGTAGTCAGCAGTCTGGATCTGACCACCTTCACCCTCACCTTTCCAAAAGCATCATGAGTGAACCCAGAATATTGTTAGCCGAGGATGACCCCAATCTCTCTTTTGTGATTGAAGATCATTTAGTCACAGAGGGGTTTACCGTAGTGGCAGCAGGCAATGGTCAGGAGGCCCTCAGACATTTTCGCAATCAAGCGGTGGATCTGTGCCTGATAGATGTAATGATGCCCAAGATGGATGGGTTCTCACTGGCCAGTGAAATCAGGAAAGTGAACGATCTGGTGCCTATCTTATTTCTCACCGCCCGATCGATGGAGCAGGACCGTCTGAAGGGGTTTGAGATCGGAGGCGATGACTATATCACCAAGCCGTTCTCCATTGCTGAACTTACGCAGCGGATCAGGGTATTCCTGAGAAGATCCGTGACCACTTCTGGTGTTTCAGAAAAGAAAGGTGCCCTCGGCGCACTGCAGTTTGACGAACTCAACCTGCTGGTGATTGGTCCACAGTCCACCGCTCAACTCACCCAAATGGAGGCAGATTTACTCAAACTGCTTCTTCAGCATAGAAATCAGCTAGTGAAGCGTGAAACCATCCTGGTGGAAATATGGGGTGAGAACGATTACTTCAAAGGAAGAAGCCTGGATGTCTTTATATCCAGGCTTCGCAAATATCTGAAGGAAGATCCCGATCTGGAGATCAGAAACCACCATGGAGTGGGCTTTTCTTTAGTCGATCGCAATTTTTCGGGTTAGTCGTTTGCCATCCATGCTAATTTCCAGAAGGTAGATGCCCTCGCTTTGCTGCGAGAGGTCAATCATCTCAGAATAGCGCCCTCCGTACTTTTCAAAATACCGGTTGAATACTTCCTTGCCATTGGTGTTGTAAATTTTGATGGAAAGTTCACCGGGCTGTGGCGTATCAAATTTCAAATGAAATCTACCGTCAGGAGCGGGGTTGGGGAAATAGCGCAGGTCGTTCAGGTCCAATTGGTCACTGGTTTTCACCGCTCCTTTTTTACCGAAGGCTTCCACATCATCGCTGATCGCTACTTTCTTCAATACACGGACTTCAAAATCTCTGTGCCCGCGCCTGCTTTCAGTTCTTGCCCGATCCATCTTTTCGCGAATTTCGGATGAAAGTGAATCCGAGAAATGCCAGTCAAACTCATCGTCATCATCCCCGAAACTAAACGCCATGGAGCGATGCCCATCTTCCGACTCGAAGTGTCTGCGAATGGTCTTTTCCATACTCCTGAACTCATCTCCTAAGCGTTCCATTTCAATGTCAAAGGACATGGCGGAGTCCCCAGGCTCGAAAAAATGAAAGTTTTGGGCCATGTCCTCATCTCCAAACTTAAAGAAGAAGCGGTGGGGGTCATCACCCATTTCTTCCAGTTCAATGATTTTGGGCCCTTTGGCATCTTCAGAAAACCAAACCCGCATTTGGTCATCCTTTCCCATAAATTCCTTAAGCAGAGCATCAGCTTTCATTTCCTCCTCAGAGGCATACGTTTTTTCAAACGTCTGTGTATCACCGTCAATATCTTTGGTAATTTTCACTGTCACCTGGTCATTTTTTTCCTGTGCCGAAGAGTAGAGCCCGAGCAATACCATCAGCAGAAATCCCAGCATTGGTTTTGTAAAGATTGGTTTCATCATGGAATTCTTTGTGTGTTTGATCCTGGGCTAATGTACGATGCGGTCCAATGCGCGACTGTTAAAAGGGGGTTAATCAATGTTAAAAATAGTTAATAGCGAACTGTACGGGCACATTTAGCGTAAATTTGAGGCATGAAGCGATCGACGTTACGGTGGGTAGTTACTTTAATGAGTCTGGCACTGCTTGGGCTCATTGGCTTTCAGTGGTACTGGATAGACTCCGTGATCCGGGCCAACGAGGAGCGCTTCAAAAAGGATGTGATAGAGGCCCTGCATACGGTCTCCGAAAAACTGGAAAAGCAGGAGGCATTATATGCCTTTAACCAGTCGGTTTATTTTTCCAGGACCTATGGAGGCACCCAGAGTTATCAGTTTCGCGCTGCACCTCAGAACACCGATGTGGTAGTGATCAAAGATACCCTGCGAAACGATGCCATGGGATTTGACATAATTTTTGACTTTCAGGTGGGCTCAGGGGGCGAGCAGCAGCTGCGGGGAGCGCCAGAGCCACGTGCTCCGGGGCATCAGACATGGCAGCATAGTAAGGAAATGAAGGATGCCGAGCGTCTGCTGCTGGAGGAGCGACTGGAGCGGGCCACGAGAAAATCTGAGATGGTTTTTCAGGTGCTGGAGAATATGCTGGTTCCGGATCGGTCTGTTATGGCCAGGTTTAACCCTCAACAATTGGATTCACTGCTGTCCAGCGAATTTGCGGAGCGGGGAATCGACATTAGCTTTGACTATGCCATCGTTTCTCCTATGAGCGAGCGATTCCTGCTGGTGGACAGCCGGGCTTCCAAAAGGGCCTTGGAAAAGAGCGAGCTCAAAGCAAGCCTTTTCCCCAACGACCTGATAGGGGAACAAAACTGGCTGGTGGTGGACTTTCCGGAAAAGCAACAGTTTCTGCTACGTAAGATCTGGCTGACCATGGCAAGTTCCGGATTTTTGATCCTGGTCATCGTGGGTTCATTTGGCTACTCCATACGCACCATTCTCCAGCAGAAGAAGCTCTCCGAAATGAAAAATGATTTCATCAATAACATGACCCATGAGCTGAAAACGCCTATCGCCACGATCTCATTGGCCTGTGAAGCCCTTAGTGACAAGGAAATTAATCAGATGAAGGGCATGCAAGACAGGTATCTGGCCATGATCAGCGATGAGAATAAGCGGCTGGGTGAGCAGGTGGAGCGTGTGCTCCAGATGGCCGCACTCGACAGGAACGATATCGAGCTCAAAAGTGAGTCACTTAACCTCCTGGAGTTGGTAGAGCGGGCCGTGGAGAAAACAGCCCTGCAGGTAGAAGCCAGGTCCGGGCAGATCAAAGTGATTGATAATGCCGACAATAAGCTCGTTTTTGGTGATAAAACACACCTCACCAACATACTCGTGAACCTGCTGGACAATGCCAACAAGTATTCGGACTCAGCACCAGAAATCATGATTCGCCTGTACAATAAGGCGGGGGACATCTCTGTAGCTGTGCAAGACAGGGGGATAGGCATGACCAAAGAAGCTACCACTCATATATTTCAGAAGTTCTATCGGGTGCCTACCGGCAATATTCACAATGTCAAAGGTTTTGGCCTTGGCCTGGCTTATGTGAAAAATATGGTGGAACTTCATAACGGCACCATCTCTGTAGAGAGTGAGCCCGGGAAGGGCAGTAAGTTTACCATCACCTTACCAAACGAACATGGAAACACCTAAAATACTCTTAGCAGAAGACGATGAAAACCTGGGTCAGATTCTCAGCGAATACCTCAACCTGAAAGGGTTTAAAACCACCCTTTGCCGGGATGGAGAGGAAGGCACAGCTATTTTCAAACCGGGGAGCTTTGACCTTTGCATTTTGGACCTGATGATGCCTAAAAAGGATGGATTCCAACTAGCCGGTGAAATCAAGGAGATCGATCCGGAGATTCCCATCATTTTCCTGACGGCCAAATCCATGAAAGAGGATATTCTGGAAGGTTTTAAGATAGGTGCGGATGATTACATTACCAAGCCATTCAGCATGGAGGTGTTGCTCATGAGGATAAAGGCTGTGCTGCATCGCACGCTCAAAAGCAATGCAGACCGGGAGCTGCCGGAGGAGGTTACCGTGGGGGCACTCAGGTATCAGTATGCGAGCAACATGCTGCATCTGCCGTCTGGTGCGGTGAAACTTACCACCAAGGAAAATGAGCTCATGAAGCTGTTTTTGGAAAATCTGAATCAGACAGTCACACGCACGGTGGCTCTCAAAAGAATCTGGAAGGATGACTCCTACTTCAATGCCCGGAGCATGGATGTTTACATTACAAAACTCCGAAAATACCTCAAAGAGGAGGATTCGCTCAAGTTGCTGACTGTGCATGGGGAAGGATTCAAAATGGTGCATTTGAATTAGCGGTCATCTTGTATATTTGTGAGCTGAGCTCCGGCATCAGTCACCCTTTTTTAGACCCAAAACCCCCATCTGGTATATGCTACTGGTACCTTCTATCTCTGTGATCAAAGGCAGGACAACCCGCCTCACCCAAGGTGATTACACCAATGAAAAAGTTTATGATGTAAGTCCCCTCGATGTAGCAGAGCAGTTTGCAGATCATGGGATAGACCGGATTCACCTGATAGACCTGGAAGGTGCTAAGAAGGGCTCACCGGTGAACTACCCCACGTTGGAGCTGATTTCGGGCCATACAGACCTCAAGGTAAACTTTGCCGGAGGGCTTCATACAGATGGCGACATCATCAAAGCCTTCGAATTTGGTGCGGAGAGCATAGCCGCAGCCACCATAGCCGCCAACAATAAGGAACTATTTGCAAACTGGATCATGTCCTACGGTCGCGAAAAAATCTCCCTGAGTGCAGATGCGCTCAATGGATTGATCAGGATAGGTGGCTGGCAGGAGGAAACCCAAATTTCTCTGGATACCCACATAGAGTACTTTTATGATCGAGGATTGAAATACCTTAAGACCACCGATATTTCTAAAGATGGTGCTTTGGAAGGGCCCTCATTCGAGGTGTATGCGCACCTGACTTCCAAATTTCCGGAGCTATGCATTTTTGCGAGTGGTGGGGTACGAAATATTGATGATATGAAAAAACTCCGGGATATGGGAATCTACGGGGTGATTTTCGGGAAGGCGTTTTATGAGGGAAGGATTACTTTAAAAGAACTCGAGGCCTTTATTCAGACCAGTTAATTTAAAATTCGTAATTCAGGTATTCATTGCCAGGAGGCTCCTCGTCGTACTTTAGTTTATAAATAAAGTAAAAGATGAAATTGAATTTGCAAACGGAGTTGAGATTGGTTGAGTCCTGATTTTGATTGAGGTACATCCCCCCACCAGTGTTGGTGCTCTCGGATGCTGAGGTTGTTTCCTCCGACTTTTCGGCGGCATTGTTTGTGGATGTAGCCTCAGTGGATTTTTTGGTTTTACTCGCTTCTTCATTAGTGCTTGCGCTGGCATAATCTGCCAAAAGCATACAGAAAACGGTTAGTGATATGGAAGCGAGCTTTTTCAGAACATGGAAATTTAGGTAAAAATACGAAATATCCATGCCATGGGTTAGAAATAGGCAAGATTTAACCGATTATTTTTTTAAATCTCCCCCACTAATACGACGATCAAAATAGCCACCAGCAAAATGGTGAAAATAAAGAGGAGGTAACTCACGATCCAGGTAAGCAATGCCTTGAAGAACTTTCGGAAAGTAATTTTCCCGTCATCGAAGCGGCCAAGGGCCCAGCAAAAATAGATAAGTGAGACCAAGGTCATATACTGACTAACCCAAAAGCCAGTCCACTTGAAGGCCAAAAGGCCCACGATAAGAAACCAAATGGTATGGGTCTGGAGGTAAGTGATCAGTACCAGATTTTCCAGGAAGCTCCTTTTCTTTCGGTATAGCCACTGAACCCCCACGGTCAAAAACGGGATGAGAAATGCTGAGGCGAATCGAAAATTTCTGGAGATCCACCCGGAGATGTTCTCCTGTAAGGCGAGCTGTCGCTCACTGCCGGAGCCTTGAGGCAGCCCCAGGTTTTCGTTGGTCGATTTGATGAAATCTGCAACTTCCAGACCCAATAGTTCGAAAGCAATGAGCATCAGGGCGGTCATCACTATGTAATACCCGAGGGGCCCGATGTATCGCACATTGTTTCTGTTGAGGTAGGCCGTGATCACCTGCTCGGGGTGCAAAAACAGACCCCAGGCTGATCGGGTAAACTTGGTGTCGAGTCCGAGCCAGCGGTCTGTGAACTCAGAAGAAATATACCTGATGGTGAGTTTCTTCAGGTGGAGCTTTTGCCCGCAATTGGGGCAGTAGTTTCCGTCAGATTCCTGGTTACAGTTGATGCATGTTTCCATTTCAGAGGGCATTGAGCTTACTAAAGCTAAAAATAAAATGGAAGGGAATCGAATTTATCTTTTTTCCGTAGCGTGAATATCCAGTCTCTGGACAGGAAGACTTTCCGGGTGTTCCTTTTGCAGGAAGGCGATGAGTTTTTCGCGTACGCTGCACCGAAGATCCCAGGCCATAGGCGAATTTTTAGCTGACATGAGTGCTCTCACCGTCATGGTATATTCTTTGGTATCCGTGATTTGGAGAGATTTCACCTGACCGTCCCAGTTGGGTTCCGTTTCCAGAATTTCTTCCAGTTTGCTGCGAAGTTTTTCTACTGGGGTGCGATAGTCCAAATGGAGAATGACCGATCCTATGATCTCTCCTTTGTTTCTTGTCCAGTTTTGGAAGGGCTTCTCCACAAAATAAGTGATGGGCAGAATGAGCCGGCGCCAGTCCCAGATTCGCACCACCACATAGGTGAGGTTGATCTCTTCTACCCATCCCCATTCACCCTCTACCACCACGGCATCATCCATCTTGATGGGCTGAGTAAAAGCAATTTGGATTCCCGCCAGAAAATTAGAGATAGACTTTTGTGCTGCAAACCCAAGGATAACACTGGCTACACCGGCAGTAGTGAGGAGGGTCTGACCGTATTTACGACCTTCTTCAAAGCTCAGGAGGATCAGGGCAAAACCAATAAGAACAATGACCACTATGAAAACCTTCTTGAGAAAATTGATCTGAGTGAGAATCTTACGCTCTTTGCGGTTGTCTTCTTTGTCAATATCGTACCGATCGAGGAAGATGTCTTCCATGGCGTAAAGTACCCGGATCAGGAAGTGGACGGAAGCGATGATGAGCAGAATCAGAAAGGTTTTAATCAGGATTCGGCTGGTGTCAGTATCCTCGGCATAGTTCAGGACAATGAAAATGGAGGCTACAGGCACGAGTGTGTTGAATGCCGTTTTGCACCACTTTCTGAAAATGAGCAGGTCGTTGGATTTGGCCTTTTTTACGGTAATTGTAAGGCTGATGGCGACCACCCAGTTGATGATCACTCCGGCCACCAGGCCAATGATGATGTGAACCACCGGAAAGGAAAGGTCGGACACGTTCTGAATCAGGTCTTTCAACATATCGACAAGGTACTGTCGACGGGTCAAAAATCAAATGGAGGGAGGTTTTTTGGTGGGAAGGGTAAAAGATCCTACAAAGTGAGGAGTAAAAAACATGGGCTGACTCCCAGGCGACTTTTTAATGATTGGTTAATTCAGCTTGAAAATGATCACACAATTAGAAGCTATTAAGAGAAAGTTTCCCCTCTTGAGAGGGGATTAAGGGGTGTGTTTTTTATAAATTTAGAATCACCACCATGCGAAGAAAAATCATCCCCTATCATCCCAAGCTCAAAGAGCTTGCCCGCCAATTACGAAACAACAGTACCAAAAGTGAGATCAGGCTTTGGCAATACCTGAAGGGTAAGCAGATGATGGGCTATGACTTTCATAGACAGAAGCCACTGCTGGAATACATTGCAGATTTCTATTGCTACGAACTGGAGCTGGTGATTGAGCTGGATGGCTACACCCACTATTTTGAAGAAGCGGTGGAAAAGGATGAGATTAAGCAAAAGGCTCTGGAAGAAGTCGAGTTGACTGTGATGAGGTTTGCAGATGTAGAGGTGATGCATGATATTAATAATGTGTTGAGGACCATAGAAAATTATATTTTAGATAGAGGGAAATACACCCCCGGCCCCTCTCAAGAGGGGAGAAATGGGGACCAACACCAAAGTACAGGCAAGCGACCACTCAATCAGAGGCGATTTAAGAGAAAGTTTCCCTCTTGAGAGGGGATTAAGGGGTGTGTTTTTTATAAATTTAGAATCACCACCATGCGAAGAAAAATCATCCCCTATCATCCGAAGCTCAAAGAGCTTGCCCGCCAACTACGAAACAACAGTACCAAAAGTGAGATCAGGCTTTGGCAATACCTGAAGGGCAAGCAGGTGATGGGCTATGACTTTCATAGACAGAAGCCACTGCTGGAATACATTGCAGATTTCTATTGCTACGAACTGGAGCTGGTGATTGAGCTGGATGGCTACACCCACAATTTTGAAGAAGTGGTAGAAAAGGATGAGATTAAGCAAAAGGCTTTGGAAGAAGTGGGGTTGACTGTGATGAGGTTTGCAGATGTAGAGGTGATGCATGATATTAATAATGTGTTGAGGACCATAGAAAATTATATTTTAGATAGAGAGAAATACACCCCCAGCCCCTCTCAAGAGGGGAGAAATGGCGACCAACACCAAAGTACAGGCAAGTGACCACTCAATCAGAGCCATATTAGAAGAGCCGGTCAAGCAGAACAAAAAAAGCAGCTACAAATAAATGTAACTGCTTTTGCAAAGGGTGGAAGCCCGGACTCGACGGGGCCAACCCTTGGCCGGCGACCTTCTGAACCACGGTTTTAATGGATCAAGCAATATTCGTGTGGGGTAACACTATATAGTTATATTTTGTAAGGAAGAATTAATTCACTCCGGATTCAGAACATAGTGACGCAAATGAGGGCGGGGCATCCAAGTCTTGCCCGCCTGGGATAAGCGTGAATCATTTTGACTCTAACAATTCCTAAAAACCCTAGCACGATTAGTCAAAATGATTTTTTGCGTGCGACCGGCTAAGTTGGTGCCCTTCTGTAGTATCACTAAATGCTTTCTTTGTCCACGCCGCCTAGGGCAAGCAAAGAAATGAAGATAGGTAGCCAATCAGTTGGATTGAGTCACATGAGGTGCCAGATTACGGATCACTATCCACTTTTAATACAATCTCGGATCAAGCAATATTGGTGTGTGGTAACTCTATATAGTTATATTTTGTAAAGCCCAATTAATGGACTGTGAATTTCGAAAAGTAGGAACGCTCAGGAGGGTGGGGCATCCAAGGCAAGTGTGAATCATTTTGACTCCAATAAAATTCCAAAAAAAGGCTGAAACACGATGAGTTAAAATGATTTTTTGCGTTGGTGCCTTTTCTTTTGCTTCGTTTTCTTTGGGCAAGCAAAGAAAATGAAGGGTAAGTGGCCAATCAACTAGATTGAGGTATATAAGGTATCAGATCACAACTTCACCATCCATCTTTAATGCA